>CALFPJ010000114.1 GCA_937919655.1 uncultured Gemmatimonadales bacterium | reverse complement strand
GAAATGGCGATGCGGGTGCACGCGGCTGCGGTCTCGTCGGGAATAGGGCTCACCCTTCTTCCTGTCCTCTACCGCACTTCCGACTTCGGTGGCCGCCCCCCCACACAGGGCCAGCTCAGATTCCTCACCAGCCTTGAGGGGCTGCTCACAGACGTCTCGACGCTGCGGAGCGCCACGGTCTCGAATCCGAACCGCAAGGTCGGCATGGCCCTGCATTCGTTGCGGGCGGTACCGCCGGATGATCTCCAATTGGCCGTGACGGCCCTGGGCGCGATGGACTCCTCCGCGCCCATTCACATCCATGTGGCTGAGCAACGACGGGAGGTCGAGGCGTGTGTCGCTTGGTCCGGCGCCCGCCCGGTTGAATGGCTCCTCAACAACGCCCCCGTGGACCGGCATTGGTGCGCCATCCACGCCACCCACATGACCGTGGAAGAAACCATGGGACTCGCGCGCACGGGCGCCGTAGCGGGGTTGTGCCCCACCACGGAGGCCAACCTCGGAGATGGGTTATTTCCGTTTGCGGATTACCTGGCGTCGGGTGGCGCCTGGGGTGTGGGCACCGACTCACATGTCAGCGTGAGTCCGGTGGCGGACCTGCGAATGCTCGAGTATGGCCAGCGGCTCGTCACGCACGAACGGAACGTGGCCGCCGGGCCGAACGACCGCTCGACAGGGCGAACCTTGCTCGAAGGCGCCTGGGCGGGGGGCGCTCAAGCTTGTGGGAGACGCTTAGGTGCGATCGAGGAGGGGGCCCGAGCGGACCTCGTCGTCCTCGATACCGGCCATCCGGCTCTGGTCGGACGCCGTGGAGATGAAATCCTCGATGCGTGGGTGTTCAGCGGAGAAGACACTCCGGTGCGCGACGTCATGGTGGGAGGTGACTGGGTGGTGCGAGACGGGCGTCACCGGAACCAGGCTGAGATCGCAGAGGCCTACGGCAAGGTCGCGCGTGCGATCAGTCAGACCTAGCGGGGCTAACGGTTCTTCCAAGCCGCAGCGTCGTTCGTGCTCCGATGGGCGTTGCCTCGGGTTCGGTCGCCCTAGCCGTCGAGCATCGGGATCTTCACACCCTCTCGGCGCGCGGTCTCGATCGCGATGTCGTACCCTGCGTCCGCGTGCCGAGCCACTCCGATTCCTGGATCGTTGGTGAGGACCCGCTGAAGGCGTTCCCGCATCTCGGGCGTGCCGTCGGCCACGATCACCTGCCCAGCATGCAGGGAGTTCCCTATGCCTACGCCACCTCCGTGGTGAAAGGACACCCAGCTCGAACCTGACGCCGTGTTGAGCAACGCGTTCAGAATCGGCCAATCGGCGACCGCGTCTGACCCGTCCTTCATGGATTCCGTCTCGCGGCCAGGGGATGCGACGCTGCCCGTATCAAGGTGGTCTCGCCCGATCACGATAGGCGCGCTTACCTCTCCGGAAGCCACGAGGTCGTTCACCGCGACACCGAAACGTGCGCGCGCGCCCTGTCCCAACCAGCAGATCCGCGCGGGAAGCCCTTGAAAGGCCACCTTCTCTTGAGCCATCCGAATCCATCGACAGAGGTGTTCGTCTTCGGGGAACATCTCGAGGACAAGTTCGTCCGTCCGGTGAATATCCTTTGGATCGCCGGAAAGTGCTGCCCAGCGGAAAGGTCCCTTCCCTTCACAGAACAGATCGCGAATGTAGGCCGGGACGAATCCAGGGTACGCGAACGCGTTTTCGAATCCCGCATCCTGTGCATAACCACGCAGGTTGTTGCCGTAGTCGACCGCAACAGCACCCGCGTCCTGCATCGCGACGATCGCCTCGCAATGGATGCGCATGGATCGCATAGACCGCCGGACGTACTCCTCCGAGTCCTCTGTCCGTAATTCCTCGGCCTGCGCCAAGGACATTCCGGCCGGCACGTATCCGTTGAGCGGATCATGCGCCGACGTTTGGTCCGTCACGACGTCAGGCGTAATGCCTCGAGACACCAACTCCGGCAGGACATCGGCGCAATTTCCGACGAGCCCCACGGAGAGGGCCTCTCCCGAGCTGGCCGCACCCTGAACCCACACGAGAGCTTCGTCCAAGTTACCGGTCATGCGGTCGCAGTAGCGGTGGTCGATACGGCGCTGGATTCGCTCTGCGTCGACGTCCACGCAGAGGATCGCGCCTCCGTTCATGGTCGCGGCTAGCGGCTGTGCTCCGCCCATTCCACCCATGCCGCCCGTCAGGACCCACTTACCCTTGAGCGTGGACCCGAAATGCCGCTCGGCCAGCACGCCGAAGGTCTCGTAGGTGCCTTGAAGAATGCCTTGGGTCCCGATGTAGATCCATGAGCCTGCGGTCATCTGTCCGTACATCATCAGTCCGCGCTGCTCCAACTCCCGGAAGTGATCCCAGGTCGCCCATCGGCCCACGAGGTTCGAGTTCGCGATCAGCACGCGAGGCGCGTGGGCGTGCGTACGAAATACCCCGACCGGTTTCCCGGACTGTACCAGCAAGGTCTCGTCGTTCTCTAACTCGCGGAGCGATCGCACAATGGCGTCGAAAGCCGACCAGGAGCGCGCGGCCTTGCCGGTGCCACCATATACGACGAGGTCCTCCGGACGCTCGGCGACCTCCGGGTCGAGGTTGTTCATGAGCATGCGCAGCGCCGCTTCCTGGGTCCAACCCTTGCAGGACATTTCGCGGCCGCGGGGCGCTCGAACGATGCGCGATACTGAGTCCGTCATCCTTCATATTCCTTAGCAATTTGGGCGAAAGCCCCAGAGCGAACGAGTTCGTTGAGTGCGTCCAGATCTCCTCCGAGCACACGATCTCCGTCGAGTGCCCGCACTGTGCCGCGCACCTGGGCATGGGCGGCTTCGACGCCTGCACTGGACTTGAGCGGGCGCCGATATTCGATGCCTTCGGCGGCACACATCAGCTCTGTGGTCAGGACGCGCTCGAGGCAAGCGACGGTGCGGCGCGCCTTACGCGCAGCGGTCAAACCCATAGAAACGTGATCCTCCTGATTGGCGCTCGTGGTCACCGAGTCGACGCTCGCCGGGTGAGACAGAATCCGCATTTCGGACAAGAGGTCCACCGCGGTGACCTGAGCGATCATGAAGCCGCTCTCTAGGCCCGGGTTTCGGCATAAGAAGGCCGGAAGACCCATCGACAAGTCCGGGTTCAAGAGTCTCTCAATACGGCGCTCGGAAATCGCCGCCAGGTCCGCCACCACGATCGCGAGCAGGTCTAGGGCCGCCGACACGATCTGGGCGTGGAAGTTCCCCCCGCTGACCACCACCCCGGCCTCTGGGAAGACAAGCGGATTGTCCGTCGCGCTGTTGGCCTCGGTCTCCAAGACGCCGCGCACGTACCGAAGCGCCTCACGGGCTGCCCCGTGCACCTGTGGCATACAGCGGAGCGCGTAGGCGTCCTGCACGCGCGCGTCGCCGACCCGGTGAGACTCGCGGATCTCCGAGCCAGCGAGCATGCCGCGCAGGCGCGCCGCCGACTTGCCCTGCCCCCAGTGCGGTCGTGCGTCCTGAATTTCCTGCCGGAACGCCTCCGGGGTGCCGAGTAGCGCTTCAAGCGACATCGACCCGGCGACCTCGGCGGTTTCCAAGGCCCGCTCGGCAGAGAGCAGTGCGAGCACTCCGAGCCCGGTCGTGGCCTGAGTGCCGTTGATCAGCGCGAGCCCCTCCTTTGACCCCAGCCGTACTGGCCCGAGGCCGACAGCGGAGATCAGGTCGGCGACGTCATGTTCTGCTCCCTCGAACTCCGCGCGGCCCTCCCCAAGAATGGCCAGGGCCACATGCGCGAGGGGAGCCAGATCTCCGCTTGCTCCGACGGAGCCAAATTCAGGCACCCTCGGGTGGATGCCGCGGTTCAAAAGCTCCAGCAGTCGATCCACGATGAGTACGCGACATCCTGAGTGCCCACGGGCGAGCGCATTCGCCCTTAGGAGCATCAGGGCCCTCACAGCGGAGCGATCCATTGGGTCACCCATCCCGGAGGCGTGGCTGCGCACCAAATTGTGTTGGAGCGCCTCTCTGTCCTCAGGAGCGATCATCACGTCCGCAAGGCGCCCGAAGCCTGTGGTGACGCCGTACACTGGATTACCGGAGGTCACCAGTTCCTCGATCAGCGCACGAGACGCACCCATGCGAAGCTGAGCGTCTTCGGTGAGTCCGACCGTCACATCGTCTTGCAGTGCCACCCGCTCCAAGTCTTCAAGGGCCAATGACCGGCCGTCCAGCAGGAGTTCCGTCATTTCACCTCGCTCGCGGCCCGCTTCGCGTCCACCCGCACGTCGAAGTCGGATCGGGTCAACGTCAGATCTTCCTCACTCCAAACCGCTTCCATTTCCACTCCCAGGCCATCTGCCAGTCTGTTGACGTAGTTGTAGTAGGAGACCACCTGACAAATATCGAGGACGCCCGCGTCGTCGAACCCTTCGCGTTTCAACGCCTCGACATCTTGCTGCGTGACGGAGTGAGGCGCCGCGGTGAGTTTCACCGCGTAGGCGAGCATGGTGCGGTCCGCTGCCGACAGTTCCGCACTGCGATAGTCCCGGGCCAGGGCCTTCGGTACGGCCTCCGACCCAAGCAACTTACGGAGACCCGCCCCGTGATGGTTGATTCAATAGAAGCAGTCGTTACACGCGGAAACGGTGACCGCCAGCATCTCCCTCTGCACCCGAGTCAGGGGCGACCTGCCCCGCATGAGGTGGCTGTATAGATCTACGTGGTCCCGCATTGACCGCGGATTCAAAGAATGAACACGGATGATGTTGTCGATGGCAGGCCCGCCGTAACGTTCGTAGAGTTCTGCCAAGAGCCCTTGGGCGTCCTCGTGCGGGACATAGGGGATGTATGCCATCGGGGGCTCCGGGCGCGCGCGGCGTGGACAAGCTCTCAATAGACTCCAAGATTCTCGCATAATGTGTTGCCCGGCAAGGCGATCTCACGACTGGCCGATCTTTTCCATGAGGTTGCCTGCGCCCCCGCGACACGCACATTCGGCACAGCACTTGGTCGACATCCCTCCCGCCGAACACACCGGCCCCGGCGCGCCCCTTGGATTTTTTCGAGCCAACCGCAAAGCAGTGGGAACAAGACCTGAAGGACCTTCGGGTCCGTCTGGTCGGTGCCGGACTATTTCTTGTCAGCGTCACGATCGTGGGCACCGTCGGTTTTCGTCTCATCGACCCTGCGGCGGGTTGGGTGCGGGCCTTCTTCATGACGGCAATCACCCTGACCACTGTCGGATACGGGCGTGAGGTCGCGCTCGAAAGCAGTGCAGCGCTCATCTTCACCGCTGTGTTGATCCTGGTCGGGATGGGTGGTGCCCTGTACTTCGTGTCTACGGCTACTGCTTTCGTTCTAGAAGGTCAGTTGGGCCACGTATTTCGGAGAAGACGTATAGAGCGAGACCTCGCCACGATTCACGACCACCTCATCGTTTGCGGATCGGACTCCACGGCGGTGTATACCGCCTGTGAACTGCTCGCGGTCAACCGCCGGGTGATCTTCGTTTACAACTCCCGAATTCGCACTAATCCATACGAACGAGAGGCCCTGCGCGGGTTGGCCATCTCCATCGAGCACCTTGGCGGTGAACTGCAACTGCTCACCGATGTAACCCAGGCTGGTCCCCTCTGGGGTTATCGTCACCGCTGCCGGTGCGGCGCCCGGTTCGAACGGAAGGCGTCGGATACCTGTGCTATCCGGGGTGCAACTCGTGAGCAGGACCAATGCCGTCGCGAATGTCCGCACACCGTGTCGAGTGCCAGTTAGCCCTATCATGGAAACTCCATCAAAGAGCAACGTTCTAGAGGAAAGTTCAGACTCTTCTACTGTAGGCCCGAGCGCGAACCCGCTTCTACGCGCGATCATCGCTGGCGGGGATGGCGTCCTACAAGCCCAGCACGCGATGGGACCCGATCACTATAAAACCCCCACAATCGTCAGTGCCGCCCATACGATCATGGAACCGATGGCGGTCGCTGCGGCGCCCATCGTTACCGGTTGGTCGGCAAGGAGTCGCCTGACCACCATCGGGTCATCGCTAAAGACCTTCCGGAGACTGTCGAAGACCAACACTCCCACGACAAAACCCGGAGGTAGAATCCACAAAATTTCCATCAGACTCCGCCTGGGGAGCGGCAACTATGCCTACGCGCTGCCGAATTGGATGGATAGTTTGGGGGTCCGCTCCGCGAAGGGCCAGTGCGTCTTTCCGCCGATAGTCTCCCGGCCCAATGTGCTGACATGACAACCCATTGGGCCATCGATTTCGGGACCTCCAATACGACCGTATGCGAGGACCGGTCAGGCCGACCCCACATCGTCAAACTTCCCGATCTCGCCAAGCTCGAGCCGGTCACGCAGACACCGGTCATGCCAACCTGTGTATGCGTCATGAGCGAGGACGGTTCGGACGTGTTGATTGGCCAGGAGGCGGTGACATACAACTGGGACGGCCAGGCGACGGGGTTCGCGCGCAGTTTTAAGCAATATCTCGGCACGGAAAGCAACCGCACGGTGGCTCCCGTGGGTCGTCGCTCTTTCTCGGCCCAGGACGCC
The DNA here is from genome assembly GCA_937919655.1 of uncultured Gemmatimonadales bacterium. Taxonomy (GTDB): domain Bacteria; phylum Gemmatimonadota; class Gemmatimonadetes; order Longimicrobiales; family Gaopeijiaceae; genus CALFPJ01. The sequence goes on along the minus strand of CALFPJ010000114.1, from coordinate 4,432 downwards.
GCTGCGCTCTTCCTACGCGAATTGGTCGCCAAGCTCGAGGAGCAGTCTGGCGAGAAAATCACGGACATCACGATCGCGACCCCGAGCGGCTTCTACGAGACCTATCGGGCGCACTTGCACACCATCGTACGTGGGCTCAGCACCCGAATTGGTGGCAGCGGCTCTGGGCCCGTCTCCGAGGCCAGGTACGACCTCCTGAAGGCCTATGAGGGACCCTACCGGACACAGATCGTCCTCGCGCTGACGGAGGCTCTGGTTGGATCTTCCTCGATTCATGCCGCTAGAGCACTCCGAGAGATCCATGTCGTTGAGGCCTTGCCTGCCCTGCGTACGGCGCCTAGGAGCGCTGGGAAGCGGAACGACCTTGGACAGGCCATCGTCGACACCATCCAGGATCTAGAGGCTCGTTCAGCGCTTCCGCGCCCTGCAGAATCCGTTCCCGCTCCCGGGCCTACCCTACCAAGTTCGGCGGGAGAGCCCGGCTCGGATCCAGCCACGTTGCCGCGGGTGTCCGACGAGGACAGCGAGCACGCCTAGCGCCCAGGGCGAACGGCCTCTTGAGCTGTGGAGCGGACTACTTCTTGGCCGCATCGAAGACCCTAATCCGGCTGGGGCGTCGCCCCGACGCCGCCGCAACCGAACATACTGAGGCTCAAGGCCAACTGCCCCACCTCGACCTCGACATGTTCCGATGCGAACTCTAGCTGTGCTGGGGTCACTGAACGCGCGTCGCGGATCCACCGGAGCGCCTCCGCGAAGCTGAGTGCACGACCGAGCAGCACGCGACCACGTTGCGACAGTTCTTCAACCTTGCAGTCGAGTAACCTCCCGACGCCGGCTGTGCGCGGGGTGAACGACCGCTCCGCAAGGATGTCGCCTAGCGAGCCATCCTGGTTCCGGCGAAGCGCGTCACCGCCAATCTGGTCGTAGAGCATGTCGTTGGGGCCTTCAAAGATCCGGAACGGATGGCTATCCGCCAGCGCTCCGAAGCCCATCGCCCGTTCGCAGAACCCAATCGAACCCTGCAGAAGAGCCAGATTGGTTGCGCTATCGCACATCAAGTCCGTTCCGAGGGCTTTCATTATGCGAGAGCAGCCGCGGCTCGCCGCCGACACGTTGTGCAGCGATCCCACCTCGTTGATCGTGTACTCACACATTCCTCGTGTAACCAATTCGGCGAACCGAATTCGGTCCAGACGAGACGCGACCTGATCCAATTGGCTCAGCGGATTTCCAAAGACGGTGCGGGCGTCGGTGTGCGCCGTGGCTTCGGCCAGGATACGGCGAATAAATCCGTGTGCGATCCCTGCAGTGGTGAGGCGACTGCCCTGTAGGATACTCGCCACCACGGACGGGTAACCCCCATCACCCCTCATCACAGCGTTCTCCGGCAGCTCCACGTCCAACTTCGTGCGACCGTACGGGATAGGGCACAGCCCATGGGCGCGGTAGTACTCCTGAACCTCGAAGCCTTCCCGCGAAGACTCGACTGGGGCGAGGTAATAGGAGAAGCGCTGCCGCCTGGACGCGTCTTCGTCCTTAGCAAACACCAACCAACAGTCCGCGTGCCCCGTCATTCCGGACCAGTGCTTCTGTCCTCGAATCCGGTAGCCACCCTTCGTGTGCTCCACAGCCGTCTCCGCGGCGAATAGATCCGTGCCGCACTGGGGCTCCGTCATCATCATGCCCCCAATGAAGGGGGTGGGCTCGTTGAAGCGGCTCAGCACCTCCGTCGCGCGGCTGGGCTCGGCGAACAACGACACAGGGCGGATGAACAAGGCGCCCTGAAGCGCGACCGCGAGTCCGAGTGGTAGGTGGTGGAACGCGACCGTGTCGAGTGTCGCAATGACGTGGGCGGCGTTGTCGACTTCACCGCCCAACGTCGCAGGGAGGTAGGCGCGGAGTGGCTCACAGTCCCAGACGTCAGCGAACACTGAACGAATCAATCCGCCTTCTACCGCGGACTGGTCGGTCGTATGATCGGGGAGGCTGATTTCCTCCAAACGCTCGTCTAGGTTGTTTATGCGCTCTTTGAGCGTCTCGCAACCCTGAGTGATCCAGTCGGTCGGGCCTGACCCAAAGGACTCGGAGGGAGTTTTTGTTCCGCTGACGAAGGCGAGTGACTTCTCCATCAAACCCGCTTGCTCCGACGCGGGGATGATCGTCGTTTGTCTGGTCGGAGACGCTGCATGTAGCCCTTGGCGGGCCAATTCGGCCCGTGCATAAATGTCTGTAGACGATCACACGATCGCTAAAGTACCGTAGAGATCAACGAAACGCCTGCTCTAGCGATGACACCAAGCAACCGTTCCGACTGCCGCTCCGCAAGGGATTGTGGCCGTGAGCAGCACGAGATCCGATGAAAGGGTGGCCCCGCAAGAAGACGTTTCGGGTTCAGAATTCAACGATAAGGCCGAGCGGAATGGAGTTGATAGATAGAGTTCCGATCCCTGGTGGGACTGGCGAGCTAGGCCTATACCGGCGCGGCTCCGACCTTCTTATCAGGATCATGGGCGGACAAGATCTCATGAACACACTTACGCACGGGTCAGAGGACGCGCTCGGCGAAATCACGTGTACGGGGTTGGGCCAGCGGTCACTGGCCCGCGTCTTGGTCGGTGGTCTCGGGATGGGATTCACGCTGTCTGCCGCGTTGGGTCAGTTGGGCTCGGACGCGGAGGTGATTGTGGCGGAACTCGTTCCCGGGGTCGTTGCATGGAACAGGGGTCCGATCGGTAGCTACGCAGATCACCCTCTTCGCGACCCAAGGGTCACGGTGCAGGAGGTCGACGTCGCGATCGTCATCAAGGCAGCGTCCACCGGCTTCGATGCGATTCTACTAGATGTGGACAACGGCCCCGAAGGATTGACGCGCGAGGACAATCAATGGCTGTACTCGAGGGCCGGCCTGGCCTCCTCCTTCCAGGCGCTGCGTCCAGGGGGCGTGCTCGGCGTTTGGTCAGCCGGAGCCGACCGCGCTTTCAGCAAACGTCTTCATAAGATCGGCTTCGTTGTCACCGAGGTCGCTGTGAGAGCGCATCGCGGCAAAGGCGCACGCCACCTCATCTGGCTGGCGCGGAAGCCCTAACCGCCCGATCCGGCCGAGTCGCCCAGTACGCCCAAGCGATGAGCGGAACCTGGAGCGGAAGACGAACGTAGAGCACCGCGGAGCCGATGTCCGGGAACAGGTCCGGATTCAGAGCCATTTGCAGATTCGCCGGAAAGACGGCAACGAGCAGCAAGACGAGCCCCCACCCCGCAGACGCGCGCAGGCGGGGGGCCAACACCGCGGCACCCCCGAGGCTCTCGAGTATCCCACTGAGGTATACGAGTTCGAGATGAGCTGGCAGATAGGGCGGCATCATCCCGACGTAGAAATCAGAGTTTAGGAAGTGGTTTACGCCAGCCAGCACATAGAACAAAGAGAGGCCGAAGAGGGCCACACGCTTTGGTAGGCCGTTAGGGAGATTGAGCATTCTGTCCTCGTTGGGGAGCCCAGTGTGCGCGCAGCGCCGCGTGCCACCGTCTCAGGGAAGAACGGAGTTTCGAACCACATGACCCGTCCGAAGTCTCCAGAGAGCAAGGAGTAGCTGTCGGTCTCGCTCCACAACAACCCTTACTCCTCCAGGGGATCCAATGCTAGACGGACCTCGTTGACGGCAGGCTCGGTGATGCACCCACTGACCAGCATGACCGCGGCATCAGTCATCGGCCTGCCCCCATCCGCTGCTTCAACTCCTCGAACCAGTTGGCCACGACGATCACCTGTCCGACGCCTGCACCGGCTCCGCGGCCTCCACTTCGCCTCCAACATTGGTCACGAACAGGAATCGATCTCCGTCGGGGTGAATGTCGAAGTTCCTATACTGAGTCGAGGTACGCCTGTTCGGCACGGCGAAGATCTCCGTTTCCGCACCCAGCTCCACGGTGTCGCCGAGGCGTACTTCACGTCGGACCATCTGGCCAGAGCGAACGAAGTAGATCGCGTCGCCCTCCGGCGACCAGACGGGCCCATCCGAGGCCGTCACCGACACTTGTTGCCCCTGGAAAAGAACCTCTTGGGAGACTTATGGGAGACTCAAGCGGCCATTGCTGGCCAAAAAGAAAGGCCCCACAAGCTTGTAAGTGCTTGTAGGGCATTCTCTTCCCTAAGTGCCCTCACCGCGACTCGAACGCGGGACCTACTGCTTAGGAGGCAGAACAGAAAAGCACCGAATCACGGCAAGAAATGACGTAAGTCCATACTGGGCTGCACGATCTGCCGCTCTTGCCGATTCGCGATGTCGGAAGCTGCCGTACCTGAACAGCGGGAAAACGGCATCGAACAGCGGGAGTAACGGCGGGAGGGACGCAGCACTCGGCCCCTAGCCCGATGAGTCACAGACTGAGGCATCAGGCGATGCCACTCGCCCAACCGTCGCCGTGCGGCGAG
>CALFPJ010000113.1 GCA_937919655.1 uncultured Gemmatimonadales bacterium | reverse complement strand
CGATGGCTCAAGGTCTAACATAGGAAGTGGTACCACACTTGGGGGCACGCCAGTCGTGCGCTGGGCGTAGGCGTGCTTGTGTTGTCCGTAACCCTTATGGCTGTCCGTTCATGGGTGCGCATACCGTCATGGAAGGACGATGGCGCCATGTTTGAAACGCTCGTGGCCGACTATCCCCACTCGGGTCGGTCCCAGTGGCTCATGGGCGATATCTATATGACACAGGGGCGCACCACGGAGGCGCTGGCCGCCTACCGTGCCGCCAACCCGAATCTGGGCGCGCACTACAGCCTGACCACCCAGATCGGACGGAAGTTGATGGGCGCGGGTCATCTGCGAGGTGCCGAGCACCTCTTGAGACAGGTCTGGATGGAGCAGCCGGAATTTGGGACCGCGCCGGCGCTGCTCGGGGTGATCTACTCGCGGATGGGCGAGCCGGAATCTGCGGAAGAGGCCCTCAGAGCCGCGATCGTGCTCCAGCCCGAGAACCGCATCAGTCGCCACCTTTTGGCATCGGCGCTGAGCGACCAAGGGCGCTGGGCTGAGGCCGCGGTGGCACGCCGACAAGTGATCAGTATGGGCGAAGATGTCTGGCAGCAATGGGCGTGGTTGGCGGAGTTCGAGATCCGGGCGGGGAACGCTTTGGCGGGCGCTGCCGCCTTCGACTCGGCGAGAGTGAGAACTGGCACTCCGGAGGAGCTGGCGCAGATCGATTCGATGGCCGCTGTGCTCACGGGGCCGAGTGGTGGTGGTTAGCTGAGGCCCGCCAGCACTGCCTGTAGCGAGTCACCAAGTTCGTTGTGCTCGATGATGACACTCCGACATGCGGTGTCTGCGACCCGAAGTTGGCGCTCTCTCGTTTCCCAGACGGCCACAGAGTCGTTGTAGCGGTCAAACGTCGTCATATACGGGCGGTACAGCTCCTGCGGGACGCCAGCCGGGTCCAACGCCTCGAAGCTGTCGACGCGCGCACGCATCGCTTGCAGCCGCTCGTCGAAGCTGCGGAGTTCACCTTCACTGCTCTTGACCGAACGCTGGCAGCGATCCGCAGTGACTCGAGCCCGATACAGTTCGTCGCGAAGCCGAGTGATCTCGGCAGAGGTCCTTTGCTGGTCGAGGATCCTTTGGCCTCCGAAATAGAGAAGTGATCCTGAGCTTAGCGTGAGCAGGACGGCGATCACAATTTTGGTGGATGTATTCAAAGCGCGGTCTTCATTGCGGTCCGGTACTTTGGCGTCCCGTAAGGGCTTCATGGTTCGGCGCCTGAAAGTCGTTGTGGGCCCTGGCGGTGGGCAAGGCGTTCTGCTGGCGTCCGACGCGTAATCGCGCTTGTGGCTAGACGGCCCTCGGCGGTACGGGCTCCCCCCGCGACCTCTTGGCGATCTGCCGAGGGCCACTGTCGGGCTGAAGAACCGTCCACGGTCGGTTCTCGTCTCCTAGTGATCAGGGCCACAATCTCCGAGATTGGTGAGCGGCCTTCGGGGCCATCTTTAAGTCGCCAAGCGGTTGAATGAGCTCATGCCATACCCAAGTGAATACGAACTGGACATCGTGCTCCGCGACGGCGTTGTCGAGCAGTTTCGGCCGATCAAAACGACCGATGCGGGCAGCTTGGTCAAGTTCTTCGATAGGTTAGGAACCGAGTCGCGCTATTACCGATTTTTCCGTGCGAAGAAGCTCCTCACGGCCGAGGAAGTGGAGTACTTCACTACGATCGACTACGAACACCGCATGGCCATCGCGGTCTTTCACGAACGCGAGATGGTCGCGGTCGGTCGTTATGACCGTGAGGCTGATGATCCCAAAGCCGCAGAGGTGTCCTTCGCGGTGGCCGATGATCAACAAGGACGAGGAATTGGAACTCAACTCCTTCAGATCCTGACTACCCATGGCCGGTCCCACGGTGTTGAACGATTCAACGCGTTCGTGCTCCCGGACAACCTTGCGATGATGCGCGTATTTCGTAACTCAGGATACACGCTCACGCGCAACTTCGCGGAAGGGGTCTATAGCGTCGAGTTCCCGGTGCAGGCTTCCGACAGTGCGCGCGCGGCCGAAGCGCGTCGCGAGCAACGCGCCATAGCCGCCTCAATTCTACCCATGTTCTACCCGCGGTCCATCGCGGTCGTGGGTGCGTCTCGCACGCCAGGCTCCATCGGCGCGCGGCTGTTTGACAACATTATGCGGGGAAGGTTCTCAGGCGTCGTCTACCCGGTGAACCCGAATACAGATGTCGTCGGATCCGTGCGCGCCTATCGCTCGGTGACCGATATCCCGTACAGGGTCGATCTCGCAATCATCGTCGCGCCTGCGGCTGCGGTGCTCAACGTGGTGAAGGAGTGCGCAGAGAAAGGCGTGCGGGGCCTCGTCATCATTTCCGCGGGCTTCTCTGAAGTGGGTCCAGAGGGCGCCGAGTGCGAGGCCGAACTGGTGGAGTTGGTGCGGTCCTCCGGCATGCGCATGATTGGCCCTAACTGTTTGGGGTTGGTGAACACCGATCCGGCGGTCAACCTCAACGCCACGTTCGCTCCGGTGGAAACACCTCGCGGCAACGTTGCCATGTTGTCGCAGTCGGGGGCGCTCGGGATCTCTCTCCTGGACTATGCGCGGCGCCACGACATCGGCATTTCACAGTTCGTCTCGGTCGGAAACAAGCCGGACGTATCCGGCAATGATCTGATGCTCCATTGGGAAGAAGATCCGTCCACAGACGTCATCGTGATGTACCTCGAATCTTTTGGTAATCCCCGCAAGTTCGCGAGAATCGCCCGGCGTATTGGTCGGAAGAAACCCATTGTGGCGCTGAAATCTGGCCGGTCGCTGGCGGGCTCACGGGCCGCCAGCTCCCACACTGGAGCGCTCGCTAGCGTAGACGCCGCCGTCGACGCCCTCAGCGCGCAGACGGGCATGATCCGGGTAGATACGATTCAAGAGCTCTTCGGCGTAGCCTCTTTGTTGGCCAATCAGCCGCTTCCTCGAGGTCGGCGGGTCGGGGTGCTCACCAACGCCGGCGGGCCCGGAATCTTGGCTGCTGATGCGCTCGAAGCATCGGGCTTGGAACTCCCGGTATTCAGCCCGGAGCTCCAGGCTCGGCTAGCCAAGGGCCTTCCGGCAGAGGCGTCTGTGTCGAACCCCGTAGACCTGATCGCGTCGGCCGGTCCGGACAGTTATGCCCACGTGGCTGGGATTCTGGCTGAGAGCGACGAAATCGATGCCCTGATCACCATCAACATCCAGACGATGGAGGGTGCCCCCGACATCGGCGCGCCCCTCTTGGCAGCCTGGGCGACGTCTGACAAGACACACCTGGCCGTCCTCATGGAGTCGGGGTCCGGGCGGATTACCATGCGAAACGAGCGCATGACGGTCCCCGTTTACGACTTCCCTGAGGACGCGGCCAAAGCGCTTGCACGGGTGGCCGAGTATGCAGAGTGGCGGAGCACACCCTCCGGGTCCGTGCCGGTGTTCGATGACGTAAACAGCGGGTTGGCGCGTGAAGCCGTGGCCTCCGCGCTCGATCGGATGGGCGAAGATGGCGGTTGGTTGGGCGACGACGAAGTGCGGACCGTTCTCGGTGCCTTTGGGATCTCCACCCCACGATCGTTTTCCGCCGCCACTGCGGCCGAGGCGGTGGAGGCATGGTCCGCGATCGGAGGGCCGGTCGCGATGAAGCTGGTTGCGCCCTCGGCGCTCCATAAGACCGATATCGGTGGGGTCGTTCTAAACGTCGTCGGGGCCGACGAGGTGGCGCGGGTCTTTGCCGACCTCGTGGCGCTCGCAAGCGATGCGAAGGGTGTGCTCGTCCAGGAGATGATCCCGAAGGGTCACGAGACGCTGATTGGGATGACGGAGGACCCCTCGTTCGGGCCTCTGCTCGTGTTCGGGATGGGTGGGATCTACGTTGAGTTGCTGAAGGATGTGGTCGTGCGGGTTGCCCCCATCACCGACACCGAAGCCAAACAAATGGTCTTCGGCATCAAATCTGCCAAACTGTTGCAGGGGTACCGTGGTCAGCCCGCGGGTGATATCGAAGCGGCTGAGCTGGCGCTCCTTCGCGTATCGGCACTCTTGGAGGCTGTTCCCGAGCTCGCAGAGATGGATCTGAACCCGGTAATTGTTCTCCCTCCAGGGGAGGGGGTGATGGTTGTTGATGCCAGGATTCGCGTCCGTCCTGTTCGCTCCGGCTGGTCCCCTGAAGTCGCAGACCTGCCGTCGGTGGCCGACTGACAACATCCTGGCCTAGCCTGCTGTCCTTATCAGGGACCGAGCTGCCCTTCTACTCCATCTGACGGTAACCATGACAGCATCGACTAGGGCGGGATTTTCCGGCATTGAGGACCGGAGGCCCTTCCTGCCCCCGCTCCTCCTGTTGTTCGTCGGCAGCGGCTGCGCGGCTCTCGTCTACCAGATCGTCTGGTTCCAGATGTTGCAGCTGGTCATTGGCTCGACGGGCGTCTCGCTGGGCGTGCTTCTTGGGGCATTCATGGGCGGCATGTTCCTGGGGAGCCTCGCGCTCCCTAAGTACGTACCGGCAGACAGGCATCCGCTGCGCGTATATGCCGCACTAGAGCTGGCGATTGGCGGGTTCGGCCTACTCCTGCTCGTGCTGATCCCGCTCGTGGGTGGGGCCTACGTAGCCGTGGTTCCAAGTGGGCTCCCTAGCATTCTCTTTCGGGCTCTGCTTGCTGGCTTGCTCTTGATTCCGCCGACGCTGCTGATGGGCGCGACGCTTCCCGCCATCTCCCGGTATGTGACTTCGACGCCAGCGGGGGTTTCATGGATGGGATTCTTTTACGGAGGCAACATCGCGGGGGCCGTGGCTGGGTGTCTCTTGGCCGGCTTTTACCTCCTGCGCCAGCACGACATCGTCGTGGCGACCTTTGTGGCCGTGGCGCTCAACGTCGTGGTCGCTGTGTTGGCGTACGGTCTGTCGCGGTCAGCCCCTCACGCGGCGCCGGTACCCTCGGGAGGGGAGGGGAGTGCGGTTTTTGCGCCGCAACATCGTGCCGTTCTGGTGGCGATCGGACTCTCCGGCCTGACCGCGCTCGGCGCAGAAGTCGTGTGGACCCGCCTCATGGCGCTCCTTCTCGGGGCGACGACCTATACGTTTTCGATCATCCTCGCGGTCTTCTTGGCGGCGTTGGGCATCGGGAGCGCCCTGGGCTCGTATGTGGCCCGTTCTTCGCCCAACCCCCGGATGGCGTTCGCGCTGTGCCAGGGAGGAGCGCTTCTCGGCATCGCGTGGACCGCGCACGCGATCTCGCAGCAGCTGCCGTTCTGGCCCATCAATCCGTCTATCGCGCAGGACGCACGTTTCGTCTTTCAGCTGGACTTGGCCCGAGCCCTGTGGGCGCTGGTACCGGCCCCTCTTTTTTGGGGCGCCAGCTTCCCGTTAGCCGTCGCCGCGATCGCCGACGAGCGTCAGGACGCGGGCGCCCTCATGGGCAGCGTCTACGCCGCTAATACCGCGGGAGCGATCTTGGGCTCCTTGGCCTTCGGCATCGTGGTCGTGCCGTGGGTAGGCACACAGAACGCGCAACGTTTGTTGGTTGCCGTTGCGGGGTTGGCCTCCATCGTGCTTGTTCTGCCGATGCTCCGCGAACGGTCGGCGTCGGGCGGTCTGCGCGTGGGTCGTCTCGTGGGGCTGGCGGCCGGGGTGGTCGTCGCGGGTCTCCTGATCCAGGGGCTGACCCAGATCCCTCCGGTGTTGGTCGCCTATGGCAGGTACGCGCCCACCTATGATCCTCCCAAGACGTTGTACATGGGGGAGGGCCGCAACTCGTCGATCGCCGTGACCGAACTCGGCAACGGGGTGCTCAATTTCCATGTGGGGGGAAAGGTTGTCGCGTCGACCGAGCCGCAGGATATGCGCTTGCAGGGAATGCTCGGTCACCTCACGGCGCTCCTGCACGATGACCCGAAGACCGTCCTGATTGTGGGTTTTGGGGCCGGGGTTACGGCGGGGACCTTTGTTGCTCACCCGGGCATCGAACGCATTGTCATCTGCGAGATCGAGCCACTCATCACGCAGGTGTCGTCTGAGTACTTCACCGAGGCCAACAACGCGATTCTCTCGGACCCGCGTGTCGAGGTCGTGCACGACGATGCGCGCCACTTCCTGCTGACCACGAACGAAAAATTCGATCTCATCACGTCAGACCCGATTCATCCGTGGATGAAAGGCGCCGCTGCGCTCTATAGCGCGGAGTATTTCGACCTGGCGGAGGAGCACCTCAACGACGGTGGCGTCATCACACAGTGGGTGCCGCTGTACGAGAGCACCGAGGAGGCGGTGAAGAGCGAGATGGTCACGTTCTTCGGGGCCTTTCCGGATGGCACGGTGTGGGGCAATACCTACGAGGGCGCCGGTTACGATGTCGTGCTAGCTGCGCGAAAGGGCGGGCTGCGCGTCAACGTAGACACCTTTGTCGACCGGCTTTCGCTCCCGGATCATGCTGCGGTCGCGAGGTCGCTCGCGCAGACGGGATTTCCGAGGGCGCTCGACCTCCTGACGACCTACGGGGCCAACGCATCCGACCTGCAAGGCTGGCTAGCCGACGCGGTGGTGAACCGGGACAAGAATCTGCGCCTGATGTACCTGGCCGGGCTGGGCCTGAATCAATATGTGGCGGGGGATATCTACCGGAATGTGCTCGACTACCGGCGGTTTCCAGATGAGGTCTTCTGGGGCTCTCCGGATCGGGTCGCGTTCCTGCGGAACCTGATGGGATTCTAGCCTAGGATCCACTCGAAAATCGAAAGTACTGGCTCAGAGCGACTGAGAAGGGCTATTTGTGAGGCTGGTCTTCTCGTGTGTGCGCCGTCGAGGTTGGCTGGCGATCGGATGATGTGGGTATGAGGAATGTCGGAGCTGTGGTCGCGGGCGTATTGGTCGTCGGCCTGATCGTGCTTGTTCTTCAGTGGGTGGGAAGTGCCTTGCATCCACTTCCCGCCGGGGTGGATCCGATGGACCCTGGCGACGCAACCGCTTTTGCGGCCTACCTCGCCACGATGCCATTTGTGGGGTGGGCCTTGGCGGGCGCATCGGAGTTGATCGGAGCGTTCTTCGGGTCTCTCGTTGCAGGACGTCTCGCCACGACGCGCCAGAGTTGGTTTGCCGGGGCCATCGTGTGTGTGGCCCTGCTGGGAAGCATCAGCAACTGGGTTTCCTTTTCGCATCCCATGTGGTTCATTGTGGGCCAGCTTGTGGGGTACCCCCTGGTATTCCTCGGCGTCACGAAGCTTCTTCCCAGCAATCCCTACGAGGGCCAATAATGAGCGACGCGCTGCACCAACCTGTCCAGGCCGCGGGCCTCCCCAAACCCATAGGCCCCTACTCCCCAGGCATGGTCTTCGACCGCTTGGTGATCGTCTCTGGGCAGGGTGCCACGGACCCAGCCACGGGGAAGCTTGCCGGGCCCGACGTGGAGACGCAGACGCGCCAAGTCTTCCGCAACATGCAGGCGATTCTCGAGGCGGGTGGGTCGGATCTATCGAAGGTGCTGCGCTGCGGTGTGTTCCTCGTGGATCTGCGCGACTTCGAAAAGATGAACGCCGTGTACGCAGAGGTGTTTGGCGATCACCGACCGGCCCGTACCACGGTGCAGGTATCGTCGCTCCCAGACCCAGGCCTCCGCGTAGAAATCGACGCGATCGCCTACCGCGACTAGCTCGGGCCTAGGACTCCCGGATCACCACGGGTTAACGCGGTAGCCATTCTCCTGGAGGATGACGAACGCGGTCATCGCAGACAGAGCGACATCCACACCCTCCGCGAGGCGGTCGGTCGGCACGCCCCGAGACGCGGCGGTCTGGCCACACAGAATCACCTTGGTGCCGGCTGCCATCAACTCCTGCAACAGCGCTGTGTTGGGGTTGGCCCCGCCTGTGTGTTCCTGGTAGGCGGCGTCGTTCAGTAGGTCCCATGCGGCGGGTCCGTGCACGACGATGGCGGTGCGGATGTGCTCCCGCGGAACCCCTGCCTGGGCGTGCATGTTGATGAAGCGCGCGACGCTGTTGAAGGTGACGTTCAATTGGTCCGCCGCGTCGGGCGTGGTGGCCACTTCGAACGCCACCTTGTACTCAAGATCGAGGGGCGTCTTGAAGGTTGGCTCTACTGCGAATACGGCACCGCCTGACTGAATGACGGGCCCAGCTTGTGCTTGCTGCTGTGCCTCGATTCCATAGGTGGAAAGCGCGAACAGGGCGAGCGCGACGGCAAAGGACGATCGGCGTGACATAGCATCTCTGAGAACGGGACGTGTGGTCCGCCCTACGCTAGCTCCTAATTCCGTGGATTGCCAAAGGCGCCTCATCGGGCCCGCTCGCGCCCCGCTCTGGCGTCGCTGGCCGGCGATTGACCCACCGCGCGCGCAGCCACTCGCTGGACGAAAAAGAGGGCCGACCGCGCTTCCGCGCGGCCGGCCCCCGTGTTTCTCCGTGCTTTCTGGGCTAGGTGCTAATCGTCAGCGCCCCTGGAACCAATCGTCCCGCAGGATGGTGACTTCCCGCTCGAACGACTGGCCACCCACAGACATGACCACCCGGTAGGTGCCTGCGGGCGCTTCGCTGAACTCATACTTGGCCCGGTCGGCTGCAGAGATGCCTCCTCCTCCCCGTCCGAATCCGCCGCGACCACCGCCGCCGCCACGCCCGCCCGCCTCCTGGGGCGTGTTAAGCTCGACCCGACGCTGCATGTTCCACAGCACACTGTTCAGGCCGGCTTCGTTGCTGCCATTCATCTGGTAAACCTCGAAGTTGCCCTGGTACACGGTGAACGTCACCGAGTCGGCCACGGCGTTCTTGAGGTAGAAGTTGAACTCCGCGCCGATCGGCTCGCTTTCGCCCTCGAAGTTCGCCGAGCCGTAGTTGGCGCGGTCGCTTGCGATCCAGCGGACTTCGGTCTCGGGTGCGAAGAAGTACGCATCCATCGCGAGCACGTCGCTGCTGAGTTCGGAGATTCCGTTGAGGTCGGCGATAAAGATACCGCGCCCGTGGGTCCCGATTACGAGGTCGTTCTCACGCGCGTGGATTTGAATGTCGTGGACCGGCACCGTCGGCATGTCACCCTTCATGCTCGTCCAGCTTCCTCCACCGTCCATCGATGCGAAGACCTGGTTGTCCGTCCCAAGGAAGAGGGCGTTCGGGTTCCCGTGGTGCTCACGGATCACGTTGACCGGACCCATCGGGAGACGAGCCCCAATGTTCGTCCAGCTGGCCCCGAAGTCGGTCGTCTTATAAACGAACGGCCGGAAGTTATCGTTGCGAAGGCCGGTGAACGTGGCGTAAGCGGTCCCCAGAGCGTGGTTGGATGCCTCGACCCGGCTCACCCAGAAGTCTGGATGGTTGGGAATATTGCCAGTCACGTCCGTCCAGCTCGCACCCCCGTCCTGAGTCACCTGGACATTGCCGTCGTCGGTGCCGACCCACAGAAGGCCGGCTTTTAATGATGACTCGTCCATCGTGCTGATGGTCGCGTACTGAATGTTGCCGTCGCCGCCCTTACCGGTGGTCAGCGTCGCGGGGTCGGCCTTCGTGAGATCCTCGCTGATGACCTCCCAACTGTCGCCGCGGGACGACGAGCGCAGGACCTTGTTTGCCGCATGGTAGATCACGCTACAGTCGTGAACTGAAGTGACGATGGGCGCAGCCCAGTTGTATCGGAGATCCGCGTCTTGGTAGCGGATGCCCTTGCTCTCACCGGTCACCAGATTGAGTCGATTGAGCGGCCCGAACTGCGACTCGTTGTAGAGATACTCGCCACTGCACTGGTCGAACATGTTGTACATGCCGTCTCCACCACCCACTCGCTCCCACATTTCGAAGCGGATGTCGCCGCCCGTTGGGTTCGTGCTCGGGCCCATTGAGGAGCCGTTGTCCTGCAGGCCTCCGGCTACCCGGTAGGGGTAGGAGTTGTCGAGGCCAATCGCGTAGAACTGCGCCAGAGACTGGAAATCAGGATGGTACCAGTTCTCACCACCGTCGTAAGAGATGCCCATACCGTGGTCGTAGCCGAGCATCATGTGTTGCGAGTCGTCCGGATCGATCCACAGGGCATGGTCGTCCCCGCCGAAGCCCAGGGGTTGCCGGTCCCACGTCTCTCCCCCGTCGGACGTGCCGAAGGATGCGGCGGAGAGCACGTGCACCTTATCCGGATCCGTAGGATCGATGATGATCTGGCCATAATAGTATGCCGGGCCGCCGCCTATGTTGCCGCCTTCCTCGCTGGCGCGCTCCCAGGTGATGCCGGCATCGTTCGAGCGATAGACCTCGCCGCCGATCATGCCACGGCTCGCCTTATGGTCGAGCAACTCCTGGCGACGGTCCTCGTCAGACATGTCGGCCTTGTTCGCGTTCTCGATCGTCACATACAGGATGTTCGGATCGCGCTCGTAGATATCCACGCCAATGCGGCCGAGCATGCCGCCAGGCAGGCCCGCTCCGAGTTGAATCCAGTTTGCGCCACCGTCGATCGTCTTGTAGAGGCGACTGCCCGGCCCCCCAAGGTCGAACGTGTACGGCAGGCGAACCTTGTCGTAGCTCGCGGCATACAGCGTGTTCGGGTCGGTCGGGTCCATCACGACGTCGACGACACCGATGGTGCGACCCTCCACCACGGGGGCGAGGACCGCGTCCCAGCTACGTCCCCCGTTGGTGGTTTTATACAAACCACCGGCATCGTTCTGGGAGTAGAGTGGGCCAAGCGCCGCTGCGTACACGGTATTCGCGTCAGTCGGGTGCACTACAATGCGGCCGAAGTGCTGTGTGTCCGTCAGTCCCATGTTGGTCCAGGACTCACCGGCGTCCGTCGATTTGTAGATGCCGTCGCCCGAATAGCTGCTGCGTGAGTTGTTGCCCTCGCCCGAGCCCAAGTACAGGACGTTGGGATCCGACGGCGCCACGGCGATCGCGCCAATGGAGACGACGCCATCTTGGTCATCGAAGAGAATGTCGAACGTGATGCCCCGGTTCGTGCTCTTCCATAGGCCTCCGGAAGCCGTCGCCGCATAGAATGTATGGGGCTGCTGTTTCGGCATGGCGAAGTCGATGAAGCGCCCACTCTGGCGCGTTGGACCGATTTCGCGGTAGTCGACCGCAGCGAGGATGTCTTCAAGACTCTGTGCGGCCACCTCGGTAGTAGGCAGGAGCCCGATGACCGCGAGGCAGGCAGAGCAAGAAAAGGCGCGTCGCAACAACTGCATGTGATTCACTCCGTTTTGTTTTTCGAAAAGTGCTGAGGGCGACCCTGCCGAAGCAGAACCGCCCTCCACTGGACCGGTCAGGCTGAGTGTTACGTCTAGCGGCCGCTGCCAGCCTCTGATATCGGACCATCCTGTGCTGTTCCGTCGGCGCTCAGGTCGTTCCAGTTCAAGATCGCGTTGAAGCCCAGGAAGAAGGTCCCCTGCGTCTGCCACCGCCAGAACGGGCGGATCGCGAAGCTCACTACGTGGCCGTCGCCGAGCGACGAGTCCACGACCTGCGGTGTGCCAGCGATGCCTTCGGCTCCTCCGAGCGTTCCGGAAAGGAGGATCTGATCCGCCTGATCCGGGAACTTCATGATCACGCGCGAGTTACCTGCGCTCGCGCCTCCACCACCGAAGCCGCCGAAGCCACCTCGTCCGCCGCCTGCGCCTGCGCCCGCTCCGCCACGGCCGCCGCGGCCACTCGCCGCTTCGTCGTCCAGTTCGTACGGAGACAACTCAGGTCTGGTGGCCATGGGTGTTGTGTTCTGCCATGGGCCGCCACCGCGACCGAAGCCACCGCCCGCACCGCCGCCGGTGGAGAAGACTACGTCCCCCTTGAAGTAGACCGGGAGCTGGGTGCCGTCGAAGCCATAGGCGATGGGACTGGTCTTGTCTGCGAACACGCCGCGGTGGACCGAGCCCGGTGAGATCAGGCCTTCTGGGCTGATGATCGAAACCCCGCTTGTGACGCCGAACTCGGGCATGATCGAGGACGTCGATCCCTCAACGAGTAGGAGGCCGCCCGCACTGACGAAGTCGGCCAGCTCGACCAAGCCTTCCCAACCCATGCCGCCGCGGATGTCGTCGTCCTCGTCGATGCCACCTAGGTTCGGAGTCTCCTCAGAGGCTCTGTAGGGCAACGGGAGGTCTCCCGTCATCGGGAAGCCATTAAGGTGCGACTGCGCGTTTCCACCCACGTGCGGGTAGATAATGACGTCGAACCTCTCTCTCAAATGCCCTTCCGCAACGAGCTTGTCCGCGAAGTATTCGTAGGGGACACCGTAGTGATCGAGCGCTCCTCTCACCCAGCCTTCATCCTGGGTTCGACGCCACGAATGCAAGTACGCGATCCGCGGAAGGTCGAGTTCGTGCATGAGCACGTCGGGCATGTCATTGGTGCCGTACCCGGAGAGCCCGAGTTCGCTGAGGCTCGCTTGAAGGCGGGTCCGATCGGCGGCGGGGATGATGAACGACCCGGCGGGGAAGGTACGATCGTCCATCTCGAATTCCGCCTCGGCGGCGTGCATCGTCACGTCGGCTAAAGAGTAGCGGAACGACATGAGGTTGTTGTCGGTGTTGTGGGGGACCACAACAATGCTACCGCCACCAGAGATTCCGCCCGGAGCGCGAGCCGGGGCTGTGAGCAAGGTCATGTCCTCTTCCAGGACTGCCGGATCCTTGATTTCCTTGAGTTCGATGTTCCGCATGAGTTGGAACGTCCAGCCGGTGTCATCGTAGGGCCGGGGATTTTCGAGCGAGAACTGCTGTAACGACAGATACATCTCCGCGAGCGTGCGGAAGGGCTGATCTCCCCGCACCACGTAGTCACCTTCCTCGACCTGCACGTCACCTGCTTCGAATGAGTCGTCGGCGCGGTGGATCTCGAGTCCCTGGCGCTGCAACTCGTTGACCGCGTCGACTGCGTCGGCCCGGCGGTACTGATTGGCGGGAATCACCCACGCGTTGATCGGGCCTTCCACGCCCTCGCGAATGGAGCGCTTGTTCTTGACCCAGTAGTTATCGAGGAACGTCTCGGCGTGGTCCGCGACGTACTTCAACGAGAAGAGCACACCGGACTGCTGGATGTTCGTGTTGTTGCGCGGCCCCCACTGGATTTCCGAGAGCGGCGGGTTAGGCCGAAACCATTCGCGGCTCGTGCCCGTGCCACCTACCCGCAGTGTTCGGTTCTGAGGTCCATAGCTGGCCACTTCATAGAAGCGCCCGACTGCGTTGTGACCGTGGGCGATCGTGAACATGTAGTTCGGGGTCCAGCCATCGTAGAAGCTGTACGTCCACACGCCGGGGACGTCGCGCTTTGACATCTCGAGCACGTCGTTTTCGGCGAGCACCCACCACTCGGTGATGGTGATCGCATCGAAGGCCTCGTTGTAGGGGCCGGTCCCGGTGGACGTGTACAGATAGTTCTGAGCCTCATGTAGGTCGTGCATGATGGTAGGCGCCCACTCGAGCTGCACCGCGTTCACGTTCTTGGTCAGCATCAGCATCTGGCCCATCGCGTCACGGTTGTTGTCGTGCGCGACGTACTTGCCCCAGTACATCAGGGGGAGGCGGGCCTCGCCTTCAGGCCGGCCTTCGTTGAAATAGTAGGTGTCGACCTGTTTCTCACGACCGTCAACTTCAATGACCGGCGTGATGAACGTGATGATGTTGTTGCGGATGTCTTCGATAAACTCGGTGTCTTCCACGACCAGCCGGTAGGCCAGCTCCTGGAGCATTTCAGGGCCACCGGTTTCGGTGGAGTGCATGCCGCTGGTCAGCCAGTAGATCGGCTTGCCGATCTCCTTGATAAGCTGGTCGGCCCGCTCCTCTGACGTGGCGCGTGGGTCGGTCAGTTCTTGCAGGTATCCCTTGTACTGCTCGAGGTTGGCAATGGTCGCCTCATCCGCGATCGCCATAAGGATCTGCTCACGGCCCTCTTCCGTCTGCCCGATCGACCAGACGGTCGCCCGCGGGGAGGCGTCGGCGATGGCACGCATGTAGGCGTGAATATCCTTCGCGTACGTGAGTTCATCAGGGGTCCCCACGATCCTCCCGTTGAAATCGAGCGGCGTCGGGACAGTGGCCGAAGCAGGGAGGTGGTCCACCAGCTCAGTCGTGATCCGGTCGTCTTGGAGATGCTCAGCGATCAGACGCGTGTATTCCTCGTCATTCGCCTGCACGACTCGAGCTTGGGCGCTGGCGAGTGCGGGCGAAAGCGCGAGCAACGCGACCATTGTCCAGCCGGCGGTAGGGATACTACGGGACATTAAACCCCCTGAGCTTCTGCAAAGTGCGAAACCGGCAATGCGCCGGATATACTTGGTCTATCGGTGCTTACATGGACCCGCAAGGGAGGCGGGATGCTGGGACTTGGACCCAGGAGTGGCTGCCCAGCTGTTGACTGTGGGTTCCGTCCCATAGAGTCTGGATTCATGACTCATTCCGTTCGAAGCCATCTGCGCGTCGACATCGACGCCTATGATGAGACGATCCGGCGGTTCATCCCCGGATACGGGGCCATGCTAGAGGCAGCCGCGCGGGCCGTGACTGACATGTCGCCCGGGCTGGTTCTAGATCTCGGGGCGGGAACGGGCGCGCTTGCAGCGGCGATTCTCGCCGATGGCACGGTGCGGACCGTCGAATTGTTAGACGTCGATACGGAGATGCTGGGGCAGGCCCGTTCACGCTTGGCCGGATTCAAGTGGCGGGCGCGGTTCAAAGAACGCTCCTTCTACGACCCGCTTCCGTCGTGTGACGCGGTAGCGGCGTCGCTGTCGCTTCACCACGTGCCGACGCTCGCCGACAAGCGCGCCCTGTACGGTCGCATCCATGACACGCTGTGGGCTGGAGGCGTGTTCGTGAATGCCGATGCTACGATGCCTGCCGAACCCGATGCGCGCGGCGCTGCCTATTTGGCCTGGGCCGACCACATGGGTGAGTCGGGCATCGAGCGGGAGCGTGCGTTCGCACATTTCGCCGAGTGGGCTGACGAGGATACTTACTTCCCGCTCGAGGACGAGCTGGCTGTTATGCAGGCGGCTGGCTTCGAAGCCGAGTGTGTGTGGCGTGAGGGGCATATGGTGGTGCTGGTTGGGCGGAAGCGGTAGGCGGGTTCGGCCGTTCGGGCGCCCCGGAGCAGATTCCAGTTCGATCGTGTGATTTCATAAAAGGACATATCTCGTCAGTTATGGGCATTAACAGAAAATATATGTCCTTTCTCTTGATCAGGCGAACAAAACTCGCTATCGTGTGACGGAAGATTTGACGTAAGGAGGCAGCGATGCCCAGAACCTTGCCGACCATGCCCATCCCGGTGCGCCGCGCACTTCGGAAGCTGGGCTCGGACATTCGTGACGCCCGGCGGCGGCGCCGTATCCCCACCAAGATCGCGGCGGGCCGCGCTGGCATCTCCCTGCCCACTCTGAGAAGGGTGGAAAAGGGTGACCCTTCAGTGTCGATGGGCGTCTATGCGTCGGTACTCTTCGTCCTCGGACTGGCTGATGGACTGGGCGATTTCGCCGATCCCTCCAAGGACGCTGTGGGCCTGCAACTCGAAGGTGAACGATTGCCTGAGAAGATCCGCTTGTGACCAACGAGCGATCTGCCTTCGTCTACGTGGACCTGGAGGGAGTGGTCCTCCTCGCGGGCCGTCTATGGTCGCGTGTCCGAAACGGTCGTGAGTCCGCGACGTTCGAGTACGCCGAAGAGTGGCGCGCCTTCGAGGGGAGGTTTGCCCTCGACCCGGCCCTGTCGGTAGGCCCGGGGCCTCACCACACCCCGGCCGGCAAGGCGCTGTTTTCCGCTCTGGGTGACTCCTCCCCCGACCGATGGGGACGCACGCTGGTCGCGCGCCGGGAGCGGGCGCTCGCCAGAAGTGAGAGCCGACCGCCACGGCCCTTGTGGGAGTTCGACTTCCTCCTGGGCGTTTCCGATTTTCCACGCCAGGGGGCGCTTCGGTTCGCGCTCGAACAGGGAGGCCCCTTCCTCGCCGATGAGTCCCTCGGCCCAGTCCCGCCCGTCGTCGACCTACCTCGATTGCTGGCTGCTAGCGAGAGGGTGCTCGAAGAGGAGGAGACAACAGAAGACCTTCGACTGCTCCTGGCGCCCGGTTCCTCACTGGGTGGCGCGCGCCCGAAGGCATCCGTCCGAGACGAAGGAGGGTGCTTGTCGATCGCGAAGTTCCCGGCTCGCTCCGACGACTACGACGTCGTCAGGTGGGAGGCGGTTGCGCTGACATTGGCGAGTCAGGCAGGCATCGAAGTTCCCGACTTCCGACTCGAAATGGTGACCGACAAGCCCGTTCTCCTCCTCCGGAGATTTGACCGCGAGGAGGGTCAGCGGCGTCCCTTCCTTTCGGCTATGAGCATGCTCGGGGCTGTGGACGGAGACCAGCGGAGCTACATGGAGATCGCCGATGCGCTGCGGCAAAATGGCGTCGCGACCGAGATGGACCTCCACGAACTGTGGAGGCGTGTCGTGTTCAACGTGCTCATCTCCAACACCGACGACCATCTTCGGAATCACGGCTTCCTGTACGCGGGTTCCGCGGGGTGGCGCCTTTCGCCAGCGTACGACATGAACCCCGTGCCCACCGATGTGAAGCCGCGGGTTCTCTCGACGGCGATCGGGTACGACGATGATGCCTCCGCATCGCTCGATCGGGCGATGGAGGTTGCAGACTACTTCGCCCTCGGGCCGGAGGCTGCCAGGGATATCGCGTGCCAAGTCGGGAGAGCTGTCTTGTCGTGGAGAGAAGTCGCCGCGCGGTGGGGCATCGGCTCGCGAGGGACGGAGCGCATGGCGAGCGCGTTTGAGCACGATGACCTTCGGCAGGCGGCCGGGATCCCCCAATGACACGAGGTCAACTCCACGCCGCCCCCGTGTCGAGCCGAATCCAGTCGGTGACATACCCTGGGCCGGGCCGCCGCCGAGCGGATCCGCTCCATTGAGAACCCGAACCGCTCCTACCGATCCGGTAAATACCGCTTCGGGAATTTCGCAACGACCGAGTAAATGGGGTCGACAATGTTAGCCACCGTGTTCTCCCCGAGCTGCCCCACAAGCATGTAGGCGTCCCAACGCCCGAAGCCGTAGTCCGCTTCGAGCCACTCCACCAGCTCCACGTGGGCGAGCCGGAACGCGTCGATCAGCGGGCGGGCGCTGCCGACGACCATGATGTGGGTCTCATCCTCCAGCCGTGGCCAGTCGATGGTTTTTCCCTTGATCAGGTCAATGCGAAAGGCGACGTCCATCGACGTTTCCATTCCGGTTCCGTTGACCTCGCCCTCGCCCTGACGCGCGTGCCCATCACCGAAGTAGAAGTACGCGCCATCGTTGAAGACGGGCAGATAGACCGTAGTGCCCTCGCGTACCTCGGGCGCGTCCATATTGCCCCCGAAGTTGCCGGGCCATAACCCCGCGAAGGCCTCACCGTTGGCTGGCGCGACCGCCACCCGTCCGAGCATAGGCTTGAGGTCCACGGTGATGTGGCCCATTTCGGAGTCGGGCAGGTCCACCGAACCGGTCATCGCTTCGGCGTCCAGCACCCACTCATACCGGCGCGCCTCGATCGGGTCATTCAGGAAGCGACTGCGGCTGTCGGTGGCTAGGCCGCCGAAGTCCGAATAGATCTGCACACCTGCAAGGGTGTGGTTGGGTTGGACCTTGAGGATCTCGACCACGAGAATGTCGTCCGTGGTGGCACCCTCGATGAAGAAGGGGCCGACTTCACCGGGGAAGGCGCCGCCCCCTGCGTCGTAGTACGCACCGTGGTTAGTGCGGGAGATCAGCACGGTCCCCGGCTTTATGGTGGCCACTGGTTCCCGCACCGCGAAGGTTGGGTACGCGATCGTGGGCTCAAAACGGAGCGTATCCTGCGCAGCCACAGGTGCCGCGGTGGCGGTGGCGAGTACGAGAGCGGCGAACAGGACGACAGGGCGAAGCTTCACGGCGACCTCCAAGCAGGGCGAATCAGCAGTCGCCAATGTGCGGGATCGGACCCGTTGGTGCGAGTCCGGCCTCATTTCGGAGGGGTGTCAGATTGTCTGTGTAAATGGCCTCATCATCAAACGGGTAACCGTCCCTCGAAAACGATGGACAGATGGTTGAGGGCAGAGGTCCAGTCCTGGACGGGCCGGTTCCACCGCTCACTGGCTTTCATGATGGCCAGGTACAACACCTTCCTCACGGAGTCGGGAGTGGGGAACGCGCCTCGGTGGCCTGCCCCCGGGCACCTGAGCCAGGTAGAATGAGAGTCCAACGCCCCTGGAGGGGGAAAGGACTCGAGGATGAAAAAGCGACACAGCCCGGAGCAGGTCGTGCGGAAGCTTCGAGAGGCAGACGCACTGTTTTAAGCAGCGGGGCGACGATCGCCGATGTCTGCATAGAGCTTGAGGTGAGCGAGGCGACGTACCATCGGTGGCGGAAGCAGTACAGCGGCATGCCAAGCGCCTGAGACCCTTCCTGCACCACAACCCCGAGATCGTGGGGGCTGTCCTGCGGATCTTCGTGCGGGCCATCCGCACCACGCTGTGTCGTGCCAGCCCTGGAGCACCGAGAGATGCTCTACTCGGGGCACTCTCGTTTCTGCATCGATTCGGATCTTCGCTCAACACGCATTTCCATTACCATCTCGCCGTACTCGACGGTCTGTTCTCGGGAGCCGACGACGGAGGCGTCCAGTTCCATACCTCCAGCCAGCTGACTCCGGCCCACTGGCTTGAGCTACAGCGTGTCGTCCAACGGCGCGTGCTCCGCTACTTCCGCACTCAGGGCCTACTCGACGAGGCCGACGCCAACGGCATGCTCACTTGGCGGGGCTCGGGAGGGTTCAGTATCGACGCCTCCGTGCGTATCGAGGGAGACGACCGGGCAGGCATCGAGCGGCTGCTGCGCTACTGTGCGCGTCCGCCCTTCGCGCCCGAACGGCTCTATGCTCCCGCTGGTATTGCTTCGCTGGCCTCGAACGACAGCCGCCTCGTCTATCGGCTTCCCAGACCCGCGCCCGACGGCCGCACCGAGCTCAGGCTCACGCCGCTCGAGCTGCTGGAGCGGCTCGCCCGCATCCGCTGGGCCGTGCTCCTCGCTCGCGTTTATGGCGTGCTTCCGCTTCTCTGTACCGGTTGCGGCGGACAGATGAAGATCCTCGCGTTCCTCACCGAGCCGCCGGTCGTCTCGAGCATCCTCCTGCGCCTCGACCTGCACCATCTGCCTCCGCCCCTCTCACCCGCACGCGGGCCACCTCAGGGAGACTTCCTCTTCGATCAGACACCCGAGTTCGACGCCACTGAGGCCGAGCCCGTCCCTGACTTCACCTTCGATCAGTCGCTGCCCGAAGACTTCACAGACTGAGGCAACAGGCGAGGCGACTCGCCCAGCCGTCGCCGTGCGGCGAGGGCTTGCCTCCCCTGGGGATCTGGCGCCCATCCGCGCATCCCCCTGACCCATCCGCGTATCCATCCACCGTGAGCGCGCTAAGGGCCCAGCGGTAGCTCACCTCGCGGGCGCCCCCGACTTCTGCCCCCTGTCCCTTCACGTCTCGTCACGCCTTTGCTTCGCTTTCTCCCATTTTGCGCTTTTGGATTTCCTATTTCTTCTATCCCGTGGTGGCTAGACGGCTTCATATTGGACGGCGTATATCTTGCGACGGCATGGGTGGTCAGCGTCATGCTTCCGCCCATGGCGATCTTCTTTCCGCTCTTCACGCTTCTCGAGGACTTTGGCTACCTACCGCGCGTCGCGTTCAACCTCGACTCGATGTTCAAGAAGGCGGGGGCGCACGGAAAGCAAGCGCTGACCATGTGCGTGGGCTTCGGCTGCAACGCGGCTGGGGTGGTGGCGACCAGGATCATCGACTCTCCACGAGAGCGCCTGATCGCGATCATCACGAACAATTTCAGCCTGTGCAACGGTCGTTGGCCCACGCAGATCCTCATCGCGTCGATCTTCATTGGAGCCGTGGCCCCCGCTCACCTCGGAGGTCTGGTGAGCGCCGCGGCTGTCGTGGGCATCGCGTTGCTAGGGATCGTCATGATGTTCGTCTCTTCATGGATCCTGTCCCGAACGGTGCTCCGTGGTGAGGCGACGAGCTTCAGTCTGGAGCTGCCGCCCTATCGGCCCCCACGCATCCTGCAGACGCTCTACACGTCCATGATCGACCGCACGCTGATCGTGCTGTGGCGGGCGGTGGTCTTCGCCATCCCTGCGGGAGCCGTGATCTGGCTCATCTCGAACGTTGACGTAGGCGGGATCTCGCTTGCCAGCCACTTTGTGGACTGGCTCAATCCCTTTGGGCTGCTCCTCGGGCTGAACGGCGTGATCCTACTGGCCTACATCGTGGCGATTCCGGCGAACGAGATCGTCATCCCCACGATCCTGATGTTGACGGTTCTCGTCACACCGGACCTTGTCGGTGCAGGAGAGGGGGCCGGGGTGATGTTCGAGGCAGACAGCGTGGTTCGCACCGCGGAGTTGCTCGAGGCAGGAGGCTGGACGCTCCTCACCGCGGTCAACCTCATGCTCTTCAGCCTCCTGCATAACCCATGCTCCACGACCATCTACACGATCTATAAAGAGACCCGGAGCGCGAAATGGACCACGGTTGCAACGATGATGCCGGTCGCGATGGGCCTCACGGTCTGCTTCCTCGTGACGCAGGTCTGGCGGTTGTTAGGCTAAGGGCTTTCGCGGCGCTTGGATTCTGCTGATCTTCTATGGGTAGATGAGAATCGTTCTCAAAGTCAATCGCCGAGCGTTGCATGCTGCTCTCCACTGATTCCAGCGAAGAAAACGGCCAGGCTGACGACTCCGTCAGTCTGATGGACGTGGCAATCACCACGCCGGTAGAACTCGTTCGGATCGACCTCTCGCCTGACGAAGCGGGGCCGCTTCTGGATCGCGGCATCGTCCCGGGCTGCCTCTTGTGTAGGATCGGCCGCTCGCCTTTCGGTGACCCGGTGGTCACGGCGGACGGCACGTGCTTCGCGCTGCGAAAAGAGACCGCGCGCTGTTTGCGGGTCCGCGCAGTGAGCGCACCCGAGGCCTAGGCCGGCATCCTGATCCCCGAGAGCACGTGACCGACTTTCACGGCGTCGCCGATGGCGCCGTTGCTCCCCTGGTGGCCGTCGTCGGACCACCGAACTCCGGCAAGACGACCTTATTCAATAAGCTGACCGGGCTTCGGCAGAAGGTTGCAAACTATCCCGGTGTCACCGTTGAGAAATACCTCGGTGTGGTGGACCTCGGTGGTGGGTCGCGCGTCGATCTCGTAGACCTTCCCGGCGTCCATGGCCTCTCGGCGCGCACGCTCGACGAGCGAGTAACCGTCGACGTGTTAAAGGGGCGCGTGGCCGGAATGAGACCGCTGGACGCGGTCATCGTCATCGTGGACTCCACGAGCCTCGAGCCGGACCTGATGCTTTTGGAGCCCCTGTCGGCGTTCGGCCTCCCGACGCTCCTCGTATTGAATATGGCAGACGAATTCGAGGCGCGGGGCGGCTCCGTGGACACGGAAGTCCTGTCTGTGGAGTTCGGGATCGAGACGTGCCGGACGAATGCGCGCTCAGGAGAGGGCTTCGACCGGATTCGGGATTTTCTGGCGGGAGTGAAGATCCGCACGGGTGCGTTGGGCCATCCCCTCATCGGGGGCGGGCTCCAGGCCGGCGGGCGACTCCCCACCGTGGATGCGCTCGTAGCGCGGCGGGCCAGCATCCGCAGGGTCCTGGCCGACGCCCACTACGTGGCGCCAGGCCCTTCCGGCTGGACCGCGAGGCTCGATGCCGTCTTCCTCAACCGCTACTTAGGGCCGCTGGCGTTCTTCCTCGTGGCCGCCCTCGTCTTCCAGGCCATCTTCACCTGGGCGGTCCCAGCTATGGATCTCGTCGAGGCCCTGGTAGCGTGGTCTGGGGAGGGGCTTCGGGCTGTGTTGCCGGTGGGGTGGATGCGGTCGCTCGTAGTGGATGGAATTTGGGCCGGCGTTGGCGCCGTGATCGTTTTCTTGCCGCAGATCCTGGTGCTGTTCCTGTTCCTCGGCATTCTGGAGGATTCGGGGTATCTGGCACGCGCCGCCGTCATCGCAGACAGGCTCATGTACCGGGTCGGTCTCCAGGGCCGAGCGTTCCTACCCCTCCTGTCCGGCTACGCGTGCGCGGTCCCCGCGATCCTGGCTGCGAGGGCGGTGGAGGACGAACGCGACCGCCTCGCCACCATCTTCGTGACGCCGTTTATGACGTGCTCGGCCCGACTGCCCGTGTATGCGCTCCTGATCGCGGCGTTCGTCCCTGCCCAGCCGGTGCTAGGCCCGTTCCTGGGATCCCAGGCCGTCGCGCTGTTGGGGCTCTACGCGTTGGGTGTGATCGCCGCGGTGGGAACCGCGTTTATCCTGCGAAAGACCCTTTTGCGGGCGCCACACGCGTCTTTCGTGATGGAGCTGCCGCCGTATCGATGGCCGACTGCGAGGTCCCTGGGCGTGAGATTGTGGGATCGTTCGAAGGTGTTCCTAAGAAGGGCCGGCCGCGTCATTCTCGCGGTTACTGTGATCCTGTGGATCATGACGCAGTTTCCGCGGGTCGACGGCGCCCCGCCCGCCTTCGAAGAGAGCGTCCTCGCTCGCTCCGGGAAGCTCATCGAGCCAGCGATTGCGCCCCTGGGATTCGATTGGCGAATCGGTGTCGGGCTCGTATCCTCGCTCGCAGCCCGGGAAGTCATCGTCGGGACCATGGGCACCATTTACGGCATTGAGAACGCGGAGCAGGAGGGGTCGCTTGAGCTGCAGGCCGCGCTCCAGTCTCACTTCGACCTTCCCACCGCTGCGGCCCTTTTGGTCTTCTTCGCTTTCGCGCTCCAGTGCATGTCCACGGTGGCCGTCATGCGCAGAGAGACGAACGGGTGGAAGTGGCCGGCGCTGCAGTTCTTTTACATGCTAACTCTCGCCTACGTCGGCGCTTTCGTTGCCTACCGGGTCTTCTGATCCTGTCTAAACGCTGTCCCGCGCGGGCAAACACGGTCTATCTATGAGGTAGCAAATCACGAGCCGCGGGAATCCGCGTCTCTTTCTCAAATTGTCCCCACGGAGAAACCGATGAGAAAGAGCCTGTTCACAATTGTGCTTGCTCTCCTGCTAGCCGTCCCCGTTGCTGTGTCCGCTCAGGGCCTGGGTATCGCGGGTCGTGCTGGGACGCTAGGGATCGGCGGAGAAGTTGCGTTGGACCTGGGCGAGTCCCTTGTCGCGCGCGCTGGCTTCGGGTTGATGCCGTTCGAGCCGTCGATCACGATCGGCGACATGGACGTCACACTCAAGCTGCCCGAAAAGTGGTACAACGTCGGACTAGATCTGTACCTCGGCGGCAGCTTTCGCCTTGGCGCGGGCATGTTGTTCAAGTCCGAGGACCCTTCCCTCGTCGGCAACTTCACGACGTCTCAGGACATCGGCGGTCGCACGTTCACCCCGAGCGAGCTGGGCACGTTGACAGGAGTGATCGATTCCTAAGATCGGGCGCCCTACGCGCTCATCGGCTTTGGCAAGCATACATCGTCGGGCATTGGCCTCTTCTTGGACCTAGGCGCCGCGATGCTGGGTGAGCCCAACTTCACACTTGCGGCCACCGGCGGGACGTTCGGTGATCAGGCGGAGCTCCAAACGCGGTTGGACGCGGAGGCTCAGAGCCTGGAGGATGAGGCGGGCCCTTACCTGAAATTCTGGCCGATCATCAACATCGGCCTCCGCATCGGCGTGGGCGGCTGACCTAGGCCACTGCGGCACCAGGACCCGCCGCCTTCGAAGCTTCTCCTTTAGCGCCTTTTGCTTTTGAGCGCCTCCGCGACCGCATTGACTAGTTCCGGCACATCGAACGGTTTTGACAGGAAGGCCTCGCCGGACTGCTCAATAGAAGCGCGGTGCGAATCGTGGGTCGAATACCCGGACGTGTAAAGGACCTTCATGCCCGGTCGGTGGGCCAAGAGGACATTCGCAGCATCGCGACCGCCGAGTCCCGGAAGCACCAGATCGCACAGCAATAGGTCGATCGGGTCGTCCGTCGCGTCGAGGATCCCAAGCGCCTCGTGAGCCGAGCCCGCGGTGAGCACGGTGTAGCTGTAAAGCTCAAGAATGCGCGTGGCGGCGCGGCAGATCGCTTGATCGTCGTCGAGGACGAGAACCACAGGTTTCGTGTCCTTGCCTGCGGACTGTGACAGGTCGCTCATGTACTAGGCTACACCTGGTCTGACACCTCAGCAGTCCTTGGCACGCCCTTCGCGAAGGCTCTGTAAGCCACGATCACGGTCAGCGCGATGAACACAGGCTCAATCATGAACTTGAAGCGCGCGTTCTCCCCCAACTCCATCGTGCACGAGATCAGGATGGAGTACGCTACGATCAGCGCGCAGTAGAGCGGTGCAATGCGCCATGGCAACGCCCGGTGATCCAGGTGACCCTCCGCCATGGAGACCAAGACACGCGGCGGGTCACGACATCGATACCGGCACCACCCGACTCCGGTACCCGAGTGGGCCACCTCGCGGCCGATCTACCGACCGCGCAGGCCCACGCCCACACCCCTCTACCCCGTGGTCCAGCATCACCTAGAGACGTTCCTTGCCCAGGCCACTCAGGCCGACCCGATCGGGTTCGGCCGACCGGCCTGGGTCGAGCGTAGCCTCCGGGCTTACCTGAGGTGCGGCATCCTGGCCCACGGCTTTGCGCGCGCCAAGTGCGTGGACTGCGGCCACGAGCGGCTCGTTCCCTTCTCTTGCAAGGCCCTGGGGGTATGCCCCTCCTGTAACACGCGCCGCATGGCCGAGCTCGCCGCCCACGTCACCGATCACGTGCTGCCTCACCTACCGGTGCGCCAATGGGTCTTGTCCGTGCCCAAAAGATTGAGACCCTTCCTGCATCACAACCCTGAGATCGCGGGGGCTGTCCTGCGGATCTTCGTGCGGGCCATCCGCACCACGCTGTGCCGTGCGAGCCCCGGAGCACCGAGTGACGCGCGACTCGGGGCGCTCTCGTTTCTGCATCGATTCGGATCTTCGCTCAACACGCATTTCCACTACCATCTCGTCGTGCTCGACGGTGTGTTCTCGGGAAC
>CALFPJ010000112.1 GCA_937919655.1 uncultured Gemmatimonadales bacterium | reverse complement strand
CCCGTGAACACCACGGCCATCACGAGCGGGATCACGACCATTCGGATCGCGTTCATGAAGACGGTGCCGAAGGGGGCAGCCCCCATAGCGACGACCATGAGGAATTCGGAGCCCGTCGCGGCGGCTAGGGCGCCAGTCGCGAGCCCGAGGGCGAGCCCAATCGCAATCAAGATGTGGAGCATTTTTAGTGACCTAGGTTAGACCATGACCAATTGTGCAGCGGCGAAGTTCTGACGAGAACGGCTGTGACGATGATGACCAAATGAACCAACGCAAGCTCGACAACCGCGCTTCGCCGCATCGCAGCGGGTCCATTTGGGTCCCCGAGGCGAGGGGTGAGCCGCCTCCAATTGACGGCTCCGACGCCTAGAACCGCCAGGACCAGCAGGATCTTGGTGGTCAATAAGCGGCCGTAGGAGGTCGTGAAAAGGGCGCCCACAGTCTCAACGTGCAACCAAGCACCCAGGGTGCCGGTCACCAGGATCACGGCCACGGACCCCATCGCGATCGGTGAAAACAGGGGCACGAGCGCCGGAAGCAGCGACACTTCCGCGCTGCCCATGTGACGGCGCCAGCTCCTGTCGGCGAGGACAACGAACAGGAGGCCGCCCATCCAACTGCCCGCGCCCAGGACGTGCAACGTATCGGCCGGAAGGGAGAGCCAGCGCAGGCCCTCGGTGCCGGCCGCGTGTCCGCTGTACGCAGGGAACGCGCAGAGCGCCGCGGTCAATGCGGTCGCAGCAACCCAGCCTGCGCCTCTCAGTCCCGAGCCCGCGCGAGAATCCGACGCCGCGAAGAAAGCCAGCGGGGTCATGATCGCGGCTGCCGTGGCCCACAGCCACATCCGGCCCCATGCCGTTTGCCACAGGAGCAGCTCTGCGTCCTCGGTCCAGGGAGCGAAGGGATCACGGAACTCGGTCAGCTGGCGCCAAAACACCAGGGCCATCGCTACAGGGAGACACATGCCCGCCCAAATCCCTACACGACGGGCAGCGGCAACGAGGAATTCAGCGTCTTGGCCCGCACGGGGGGCGATAAGCCAGCGGCCGGTGATGGCTCCCCACGCTGCGATAAGCGCGGCGTATAGAAGCCAACCGGTGACCGCGTTGACTATTGGACGGCAACCGAAAAGGTGAAGTCGCCCCGGACGACGTGCCCGTCGTCCCCGATGGCCCGCCACGCGACGGTCAAAAAGAGGAGCAACGCGAGGAGGGTCGTTTTGCGCTTCATCGTGTTACCTCTGCGAGTCACGGTCGATTTCGGGGGGAAGCTAACCCTGGGCATGGCTCTGGACACGCGCCAGGCGAAGCATGCTTGCGATACCCGCGACCGGACCCAGTGCCAGAAAAGCGAACGCCCAGCGCCACCCCACGAGTTCCGCCACCACGGGGACTGCTTGGATCGTGACCATGGTCAAGAGGAACCCCAGCGACGTCTGCAGCATGAGTGCCGTACCCACCGAATCCGGTGGCGCCACCTCGGTCACCACGGCGCTGAACTGTGCCGAATCGGCCACGACGAAGAAGCCCCACACCCAAGTCAGGAGCACCAAAACTGGGAACGGCGCAGAGAAGGCGAACCCCACCGCAACACAACACACGCCGCTCACGACCATGGCCACGTTGACGACCTTGGTACGGCCCATACGGTCGGCCGCCGCGCCGCCCCACACGCACCCGAGTCCTCCAATGGCGATCGCGCCGAATGCCGCGAGATCCACCCAGGCATGGGGCACGTTCTCGCCTGCCGCGGCCGCGAGGAACACCGGTACCCAGGTCCACATGGCGTAGAGTTCCCACATGTGTCCGAGATAGCCGCCGGTCGCCAACATGGTCTCGCGGTGCCGGACGAGTCGCAGCACTCGATCCCATTCGAATGCGCGCTTGGGGAAGGGGTACGGACCCTCTTTGTAGGCCGTCGCGATGAGGAGTGCAGCGACGATCCCACCCACGGACGCGCCGCCAACCACGGCGGTCACGCTCGGACCGCCCAGGGCCTTTAGGAGATACGGGGTAGCCTTCCCTACCGTGAGTGCACCGACGACGGTCCCGATCGCAAAGCCGCGCGCTGACCGAAACCAGGTCGAGATCATCTTCATGCCCGGCGGATAAACCCCCGCCAGAAATACTCCGGTTGCGAACCGGGCCACGAGCGCGAGCGAAAACGACGGTACCAGCAAGAGAGCCGCGTTCGCCGCGGCCGCGAGGGCCGCCGAGGCCGCGAAATACGACCGAGATGAGACGACGTCGGCCAGGTTGAGGAGGGCGGCCGCGGCGGTACCCAGGACAAAACCCAGCTGGACGACGGTGGTCAACCACCCGACTTGTGTCGAAGTGAGACTCCACCGCACCTGAAGCTCCGGCCCTATTGCTGTTGCGGTCATCCATGCGGATAACGACAGGAGCATTCCCGCGGACACGAGGGCGAGCATGACCCACCGTTTTGGGTCATCGTCCAGGGATTGAGCCTGCGCGAGCGGTGGCCGGGACGGAGTCACTACCGCACGATCTGCTTGACCACAAACCAGACGTTCGCGGGGCGCTCTGCTAAGCGTCGGATGTACCACGGGAACCAGGCCGAGCCATAGCTGACCAGAACCCGCACCGCGTGGCCACCTCGGGCAAGGCGCTCCTGCTGCTCGCGCTCAATTCCGTACAACATTGCGAATTCGTAGCTGCCTTTCGGCAGGCCAAGCGAGTGTGCCATGCGGGTGGCTTCCCCCACCATGCGCGGATCGTGGGTTCCGAGGACGGGACGCCCTTTACCACCGGCAGCCTTAGCCTTGAGCATCATGACGGTGAGTCGCACGAAGTTCTGATCCACGTCCGCCTTGCGCGGATAGGCGACGGCGGGCGGCTCGTTGTATGCGCCTTTCACGAGCCGAATGGACGGATCCAGCGGAAGGAGTGCCTCAAGATCCGCCTTCGTGCGATGCAGATAAGCCTGGAGGCAGAGACCGACGTTTTCGTACTTGCCCCTAGCCGCTCGGAACATCGCGAGGGTGGCATCGACGTAGTCCGAGCCCTCCATGTCGATCCAAACCGTTGAGGACGCAGCGGCAAGCAATTGTTCAAGCCGGGCCTGAGCATCCTCGGCCCCAAAGTCCAGCCCTAACTGCGTCGGTTTGATGCTGATTTCGGTGTTCAACCCACGGGCCGCGATCTCCGAGAGTACCCCAAAATAGTGCTCCACGACCGTGTCTGCTTCGGCCACGGAGGCGAGATTCTCGCCCAGGAGCGTGACCGTCGTGCTAAGCTTCGAGCCCGCCAGCACCTCTGACTGATCAAGTGCGTCACCCAGGGCTTCTCCGGGCATGAACCTCCGCGTGGCTCGTTTCACGAATCCGTACTGAGGCAACCGTTGCGCCAGGAACGCATTCGTCGAAACCCACAGCAACGCCTTGCGCATCATAAGGAGAAAGACCTCGGTCAGGGTTAAACGGTGACGAAGCGGTACATGAGTCGGATGAGTCGGTAGGCCTCGTCGGCACTCGTGGCTGTGTATTCCACCGTGAAGCCGTCCACCTTCCGCATGCCTGGGATCGACTGCAACACGTCGACGTGAATCGTCGTCGCGAAACGCATTCTGACCACAACCGGTGCGCCGACCACGAACGGCTGGTAGCCGCCCTCGTCCAGCCTCACCAAGGCACGCCGGACTCCCTCACGCAGCAACGTGCGCACGCGCTCCGGGTGGATCAGCCTCGCGGCGGCTGGGGTTTCCGCGGTCTTCGTCGTCACCGTCTCAGTACCGAGCAGATCCTCCAACTCCGCAGCGGCGGCGGAATCGCCGGCGGCGAGGATCACGGGCACGCCATGGCTGCCCGCGAACGCTGCGTTCATCCCGCCCTCCCCGACCTCGACCCCGTTGAGCCAGAGACCCTTCACGGATCCCGTGCCGGTATGCGCGAGGAATCCGTCCGGGTCCCCTGCTTTCGCGTGGTATCCCAAGAAGATTACGCCGTCGAACGTCCCATCCAGCCCCTGCAGCATTCCCAGAGGTTTGATGGACCCTTGGATATACACCACGCGTGGGTCGAGTCGCGTGTGAAGCAGGTTCTGGTGGTCGCCGTGTGAGTCGTTCACCACGATTTCGGCGCCGGGGTCACGCGAGAAAATTTCATCCACGACCGTGTTGACCTCGTTCGTCGCCAACTCTCGCGCCGTTGCGTAATCCTTCCCCGTAGACGAGGTCATCGCGCTGGTGCCGACCCCCCCGATCCCCTCGAGGTCGACAGAAATAAAGATGCGCACTTGCTCCTGCGCGCTCCCTGGAACCACGCCGAACAACAGCGGGAGACAAACACCGAGCGCGGTGAGTCCGCGGAGGCCCACTAGGCGTGAAAGGCCTAACATCCCGCCTCCGGTCACGAGGATCCCCCAAACGGCGTGTAGCCCGCGGCTCGCAGCGCGGCACGATACTCCGAGACCGCCCCACTCATGACTTCAGCAACCTCGGTTTCCACCGTGGTGGCCGCCGCCCGCGCCTGATTCATCATGATCATTGTATTCGGAGATGGCCCCCCGGTTTCGCCCATAATCCGTCCTGCGGGGCCCCGTATGGCATCTGCCACGGCGTCACCACCGCACATACCCTGACACTCTGGGCCGGTGAACAGTCGTCGATTCAGCGCTTGTAGCGTGTCGCGTAGCCGCTGGCCCTGCTCCCTCAGCGTGCTGGCATCGTCTCCGAGCGTCTCGAGTACCGTCTCCACGCCACGGAGCGTCCGATCGAGTTCCCGCCGGGCGGCGTCCAGTGACGCACTCACGGCGCTCATCTCGACGAGTGCCTCACGTTTGGCCATCAGATCCGCGATCACCGGAGGATTTCGGGGGTCACCGCGCACCTCGAGCGTCGTCGATGACGTGACACCACCCAAGCTCACTGCAACCTGGTAGTTCCCCGGGAAGACGTTCATTTGCCGGGGAAATGCGTCGCCGGCATCGCCTGCGGGGCGCAGATTCCACACCCAGCGGTTGGCGCCGGCCGCTGCCCCCATAGACCGCGAGAAGACGACCGCCCCGTCTGAGTTCTTGATCTCGATCGCGGCTCGACCAGCCTCGGCCGCCCAAAAGGTGAGGATCGCGCCCGTGGCTCGGGTCTCTGCCTGCTGCATCGCGTGGCCGGTCGATCGATAACCGATGGCCTCCGCGATATTCACGTCATAGGCCGGCGGGGGCTCGAAAGCGTGTACGGCCGTGGAGCGGATAGACGGATCTTCGGATAGTTCGCGTAGGGGGCGTATGTCGTCCAATACGATCAACGCCCGTCCGTGCGTTCCCAGTACCAAGTCGCTGTCGCGGGGGTGCACGACAAGGTCGCGAATGGGGACAGCGGGAACGCCAGAAGTGTATCTCTCCCAACTAGATCCGCGATCGAAGCTCACGCGGAGTCCGAACTCGGTTCCTAGGAACAAGAGGTCGGGGTTCAGCGGATCCTCTTCGATCGCATGGACAAATGCGTCGATGTCGGAGGTCACGAGTGATGTCCAGCTTTCTCCGTAGTCTTCCGTCACGTACACGTGCGGGGTCCAGTCGCCGCGGCGGTGGTCTTCCGCAACGAGATACGCCCTGCCCTCGACGTGTTTGGACGGCTGAACGTCGGGCACCCAGATCCCATGGGGCAGCCCGACGACGTTCTCGCGGACGTTGGTCCAGCTTGCACCCCCATCCCTAGTGATCTGCACATTTCCGTCGTCGGTACCCACCCAAATCACGTCGCGCTCAAGCGAACTAGGCGCGATGGCGATGACCGTGGTGTGCATCTCCGCCCCGGAGGCGTCCATGGTAAGGCCGCCGCTCTCGTCAGCGCGCTGCTTGGACGGGTCGTTTGTGGTCAGGTCCGGGGAAATGATCTCCCAGCTTCGGCCTTGGTCGCGGCTCCTGTGGATGAACTGACTCCCCAGATAAATTGTGCCGATATCGAGTGGATCGGAGGTGAGGCCGGCGTTCCAGTTGAAACGGAGCGGGATGCCGTCCGCGTGCACCGGCTGAATGCTGCGTCGCGCCCCGGTGGTTTTGTCGAAGTGCTGAAGGTTGCCACCCTGGGACATTGAGTAGCCAAAGTTGTCCGGATCGGCCAAGTCAGGCATGACGCTGAATCCATCGCCGCCCCCGACACGATTCCAGTGCGCGTTCAGGATCCCCTTGTTCTCCCACACCGTGCTGGGACCGTACCAGGAGCCGTTGTCCTGGAGCCCGCCGTAGATGTTGAACGGGAGCGCATCGTCGACGGCGATGTGATAGAACTGCGCCAGCGGCAGGTTCTCTACGAAGCGGAAGTGGTTCCCGCGGTCGTAGGTGAACGCAATACCTCCGTCCTCGCCTAGAATCATCCGGCGTGGGTCATCCGGATCAATCCAGAGTTCGTGGACGTCGCCGTGGATGATGCTACTGGGAACCACGTTTCTCCAATTGCGACCCTGGTCTTCGCTCACCTGAATGGAGGACTGGAGTCGGTACAGTCTGTTCTCGTTCTTGGGGTCGATACGGAGGTCGGCGTAGTAAAACGGGCGCGGGTTCACGCCCGGATCGTCCGAGATCGTATTCCACGTCACGCCGCCATCCTCGGAGCGTACCAGCGCGGACTTCCCTGCCTCAATGAGGGCGTAGACCACGTTCGGATTTGACGGTGCCACCGCGAGTCCGATACGGCCGAGTTCTCCGGACGGGATCCCGTCATCGGCTTCGACCTGACGCCAGGAATCTCCACCGTCTTGGGTGACGAACAGCCCCGATCCGGGCCCTCCTGAGGTGAGGAACCACGGGTCCCGCCGGAACTCCCACATGGCCGCGAACAGTTTGTCTGGATTCGCCGGATCCATGACCACTTCGGAAATCCCGGTGCGCTGGTTCTGCCACAGGACTCGATCCCAGCTCCGACCGCCATCGCGCGTCCGGTAAAGTCCCCGCTCCTGGCCATCGGACCAGGCGGGTCCCATCACACCGACATACACAATGTTCGGGTTGGTGGGGTGCGTGAGAATCCGGTGGATGCGCTCCGACCGCTCAAGCCCCATCGACTTCCAAGTCCGGCCGCCATCGATCGACTTGAAGAGCCCCCGGCCCACTCCAGCACTATTGCGAGGGTTTCCCTCACCCGTGCCTGCCCAAACGATGTCTGGATTGGGCTGGAAGACCGCCACCGCGCCCACGCTCAGGGCCTTCTGCTCGTCGAAGATCGGGTTCCATGTAATTCCACCGTCCACAGACTTGAAGACGCCACCTGTCGCGCCGCCCACATAGATGATGTTGCGGTCGGAAAGAACGACTTCGACGTCAGAGACGCGTCCGCTCATGCCGGCAGGTCCAATCTCTCGGGCACGCATGGATGCAAACGAGCTCGTGTCCTGCGCGGACAGGGGCGAAGCGAGCGCAACAAGTGACAAAAGCGCGAGGGTACGGCCGATCCTCATGTGGTACTCCTGACTAGAAAAGCGGGGCGTTCGGTCGACGAGACCGGGCGCCCTCAGATTAGGTCCCCACGACGTCCGTGGCCACCCGCGAAGGCGCGACTAATTGCCCACCATGGCAGGGGCCGGAAACAGATCGATTCCCTCTCCTGCCAGCAGCGCCCGGTAGCCCTCTACGGCATCGACCAGGAAGATGTTCGTGTTCTCTTCCAGACGTTGGGTGAACTCCGCGAGGCGCTGCAATTCAAGGCGCTGGGCTTCTGTCGGACGATCATATGAACTGGAGAGCCCGGACATTTCGCGCCGAAAGGCCCTGGCGCCTTCAAGGTCGATGGCCTCGACCCAGCGTTCAACGAGGGCCCCGCCTGCGGTGCGCATCTCCTCGGCCGCTGTGTCCGTGCGGTCCCTGAGATAATCCCGGATCCTTGCGACACCATCCCTCACGTCGTTGCCAGCGTGCTCGATGCGCCCCAACCGATAGCTGAGCTCGAGCCCTCGCAAAATCGCATCCCGACGTAGTATGCGTTCGGCCATGGGCACGTCGACACGGGGGTCCGCCAAGACCTCAAGCGGTCCACCCGTGTCCATGCCGAGCGCGCTTACGGTCACGGAGTATGTGCCAGGCAGAACCTGCGGGGCTGATAGGCCGAAGAAGTCGCCCGCCTCATACCCCCACGGGGTGTCTTCGCGCAGGTCCCAGGAGATGCGATTTAGGCCCCTGTGCCCGGGGGCTTGAAGAATCTTCACGCGTTCCCCTAGCGGATCTGAGATGCGGACGGCGACCCCCTCCGGGACTTCGTCAGCGAGCCAATAGCTCAGGATCGCCCCTTCGGCCCGGCTTTCCCCCTTGAACATCGCGTCCCCCGAAAAGTGGTAGCCGTCGGCCGCCGCGGTGTAGTGCACATACGCCCCAGGGACGTCGAACAAGTGGAGGACTTCGGCCGCCAGCGTGGGGTTCTCAGCAAGCGCCCGCAGTGGCCGAATGTCGTCCAGGATCCAAATCGCGCGCCCATGTGTGCCGATCACCAAGTCGTGATCCCGGGGGTGTATCGTGAGCGACCGCACCGGGACTGTCGGCAGTCCGTGCGTCCACTTGTACCACTGACGGCCGGCGTCCAGCGAAACGAAGAGACCCAGCTCTCCGCCGGCGAAAAGCAGATTGGGCGTCATGGGGTCCTCGACTACGGTGTGGAGGAAGCCATCGATGCCTCGGCGCCTGCCGATGTTATCCCAGTCTTTTCCGTAGTTATCGGTGCGGTAAAGGTACGTTTCCCAATTCCCGCGGCGGTGATCGTCCAAGACCACGTAGGCACCGCCCGGCGTTTGGTTGGACACCTCGATGTCGGCGACCCAACTTTCGTTCGGAACCCCGCCGATTCTGTCTGTGACGTCGTCCCAGGTGCCGCCCCCGGCACGGGTCAGGTTCACCTTACCGTCGTCGCTTCCCGTCCAGATGACTTCTCGCTCCAAGGGACTCGGAGCGATGACCATGAGCGTCGTGTGGTTCTCCGCCCCAGTGGCGTCTACCGTGAGTCCCCCGCTGACCGCCTGGCGTTGTTTCTCGGGATCGTTTGTCGTGAGATCTGGGCTCACGATCGCCCAGGTCTGCCCTCGATCCGTGCTTTTATGCACGAACTGGCTTCCGTAGTACATCGCCCCCGACTCATAGGTGTCGAAGGCGAGAGGTGCGTTCCAGTTGAACCTCAGCGGCGTACCCTCCGGCCCCCAGGGGCGGATGAACTTCCGTTCCCCTGTTCTGAGGTCGAAGCGCACGAGCCGCCCGCCCTGCGACATCCCGTAGCCGAGGTTCGCGTCCAGGGGGTCGACCATGGTGTTAAACCCGTCGCCGAAGGAGACCTCCTTCCACTCGTGGTTCGGGATCCCACCGACTTGCCACAAATCGGATGGTCCCCGCCACGAACCGTTGTCCTGCATGCCCCCGTAGACGTTGAAGGGTACGGCTTGGTCGACGGTCACATGGTAGAACTGGCCCACCGGGAGGTTGTCGAACATGCGCCAGGTCTTCGCTCGGTCGCGCGACTCCCACACGCCGCCGTCCGTGCCGACCAACAGGTGCCTAGAATCGTTGGGATCAATCCACATTGCGTGGAAATCGGAATGCACGTCAACCGGAGCCTGAGTGAAATCACGCCCGCCATCCTCAGAGATCCACATCCGAGAGTTGAGGTTGTAGACCCGCAGCTCGTTGGCCGGATCGACGAAAATGTCCGTGTAGTAGAACGGGCGGTTCGCTACGTCAGCTTCGTCGTTGACGGTCGTCCAAGTGCGTCCGCCGTCCGAGGTCCGAAGGAGTGCACTCTTTTCCGCCTCAACAAGGGCAAAAACGATGTCGGGATCACTCGCTGCGACGGAAAGGCCAATGCGTCCGAGATCACCGGCTGGCATCCCGTGCTCCACCCCGTAGCGGGACCAATTCTCGCCGCCGTCGTGGCTCACAAAGAGCCCGGAACCCGGCCCACCTGAGGTAAGCGCCCATGGCTCTCTCCTGAACTCCCACATGCCCGCGTAC
Organism: uncultured Gemmatimonadales bacterium; assembly: GCA_937919655.1. Taxonomy (GTDB): domain Bacteria; phylum Gemmatimonadota; class Gemmatimonadetes; order Longimicrobiales; family Gaopeijiaceae; genus CALFPJ01. The sequence continues at coordinate 14,930 of CALFPJ010000112.1, read as the reverse complement.
AGCTTCATCGGGTTACTCGGGTCGATGACGAGGTCACTGACTCCAGTACGCTCGTCGACCCACAACACCCGCCGGAAGGATTGGCCCCCATCGATGGTCTTGTAGACGCCTCTCTCCTCTCCGTCGCTCCATGCCGGACCCATGACGCCGATCCACGCGATGTCTGAATTCGTCGGGTGTAACACGATCCTATGAATTCGCTCTGACTCCCCGAAGCCCAGGAATTGCCAGGTATCGCCGCCATCCATCGTCTTATACAACCCCGCCCCCACGCCTGCGCTGTTACGGGGGTTTCCCTCCCCCGTGCCGACCCACACGACGTCGGGTGAGTTCTGGTCGATAGCAACCGCCCCGATGCCACTGACGCGTTCGTGATCAAAGACCGGGGTCCAGGTGGTCCCTCCGTTTGAGGACTTCCACACTCCGCCAGTCGCAGCGCCCACCCAAAGGATGTTCGGGTCCGACGCCAGGCCATCGATCGCGGCGATCCTGCCGCTCATTCCGGCGGGTCCAATGCTTCGGACCTTCATGGCCGAAAACAGCGCCGGATCCAGGTCCTGGGCCGACAACGGGGACCCTCCTAGAAGGAGCAATGACAGAACCGTAACGGCTATCTGCCGCATGTAGACTCCTGATGCCAATGATTGGAACGACAACCGCCCCCGCACTACGCGGGGCGCGGGGGCGTGAAGAGGCGCGCGGGGCCACGGGCCGTCAAGCCCGCATGCGTCTTCGAGCCGCACGGGGCTGGGGTCATCTCCCTACGTGGTACTCCCATACGATCCGCGAAAGGCCCGCGGCGAAGGCCGCCCCGCCGTCTTCTGCCGGGTGCCCACGCAGCATCACGACCAACACATACGGCTCCGCACTGTCTGGAAACACGATCGCGGCGTCGTGATTGATGCCCGTGATCCATCCGGTCTTGTTGGCCACCGCGGTACCCCGAGGGAGTCCCGCTGGGATGTTGTCGCGAAAGTGCTGACGCTGAAGAATGTCGAGCATCTGCTCGCGAGATGCAGCGCTCAAGAGGGTGCCTTCGGCCACCGCTCCCATCACCAAGCCGAGGTCGCGGGCGGTCGTGGTGTTGGAGAGCCCGGCCCTGAACGCCTTGAGGTCTTCTACGCCACGGAGCACCTCCATAGAATCCGCTCCGAGCCCACGGACCGTCCGCGTGACGCGTTTCGCATCGGCAACTTCAATGAGAAGATTGGTGGCGAGATTGCTCGACCAAGTGATCATTCGGTCAATCATCTCCTGAATCGGGACGTCTTCGCCGACGCGACCGTAGAATGCCGTGTCCGAGTCTGAATCCAGCGGCAGATCAAACGGTGAGCCGTCCACGATAGAGGAGAACGTGCGCTTCACGAGCAGCTTCGACTCCAGGGGCCGGACGCCGGACTCATGGTCCAGGTAGAGCTGGATCATGACAGGAACTTTCATCGTGCTTGCCGCATGCATCCGTAGGTCAGCGTTTCGGGCGCTCGGCGAACCCGAGCGTCAGTTGGTTGAGCAGCACCCGACGATTGGGCGCCAAGTCCTTCACCCCTCATCGACAATGAGGTCGCGCTGGCTGTGGTCGGCTGGCACCACGAACGCTGGGACGGCAAAGGGTACCCGGACAGACTGGCTGGCCGGTCGATTCCCCTTGCTGCGCGGATCGTCTCGGTGTGTGACGTGCTCGACGCCATGACAAGTCCGCCGGCCCATAGGGAGGCCCACAGCTGGGATGCCGCGGTCGAGGCCGTGAAGTCAGAATCAGGCACCGCGTTCGATCCAGATGTCATCGATGCCACGCTGCGGTGCCTCGATGAACTGAAAAGTATTTCTCAGGCGTCTCGCCACGGCGACTGACGGGACCTGACGAAAGCGGCCCGCCAGTTGCCGAGCAGGCCCGGCGCGTCCATGATGGGGCGCCTCAACTCTCTCTCACAACCTGTCCCCGCTATGACGCCCGCACCCACACGTACCGCCCACCGGACGCACTCATTCACCGAGTCGGTCATACGGGAGATGACTCGAGTCGCCCGGGAACATGACGCGATCAATCTTGCCCAGGGCTTCCCAGATTTCCCGGCACCTGCCTTGCTGAAGGAAGCAGCGTGCGCCGCGATTCGGGCCGATGTGAACCAATACGCCATCACGTGGGGGACGCCGAATCTGCGAAAGGCCCTCGCCGACAAATATGGATCTCTCTACGGAATGGACGTCGACACCGAACGTGAGATCACGGTGACGTGTGGTGCCACGGAGGCGATGGTCGCCGTCATGCTGGCCACCGTGAACCCCGGCGATGAGGTCATCGTTCTCGAGCCGTTTTATGAGAACTACGGGCCCGATGCGGTGCTTTCCCAGGCAACACCTGTGTTTCTTCCGCTAGAGGCCCCGGACTACCGATTGGAGCGTGATCGGCTGGAAGCGCTGGTTACGGACCGCACACGCGCCATTGTCCTCAACACGCCGAATAATCCCACCGGCCGAGTCTTCGATCGAGAAGAACTGCAGGCGGTTGCCGACGTGTGCCGCGAACACGACCTGCTCGCGATCACCGACGAGATTTACGAACATATTTTGTACGAAGGCCAGCACCATGTGCTCGCCACCTTCGAGGGCATGCGCGAGCGAACCATCGTCATCAGTGGCCTTTCGAAGACGTTCAGTGTGACCGGTTGGCGTGTGGGAACGATCATCGCGCCGGCCGACCTCACTGTCGCCATTCGCAAGGTCCACGACTTCCTGACGGTGGGCGCACCGGCCCCACTGCAAGAGGCGTGTGCGGTAGGCATGAACGAGCTCGGCCCCGAGTACTACGAGGGTATGGTTCAGGGCTATCGGGAGCGAAGAGAGGTGCTGATTTCCGCGCTGAGGGCTGCGGGATTCAAGTGTGCCCCGCCGCAGGGTGCGTATTACGTGCTCGCGGACTTTAGTGATCTGTCCGACGAGGATGACACCACGTTTGCGAAACGCCTGACGAGCCAAGGGGGAGTCGCGCCGGTTCCAGGGTCCAGCTTCTTCAGCAGGCCGGAGCGTGGAAGTAAATTTGTTCGTTTCGTTTTCTGCAAACAGATTGAGACGCTACGGGCCGCCGGTGAGCGGCTGAGGACCTTCGCCAGCCTCGCCTAAGAGGGATTCGTTGTCGGCGTGGCTTGTGTCCGTTCGTTGCTGCAGCAACGCTGGGTACCATTCTTGTGCAGCGCTTCCCCTGGCTGACACGGGTTCAGGAAGACTGCGCCCGCAGATAGATTTTGGTCCCACTTCCCGCGACGCACGTGGATCAACGTGACCGACGCTCCACCGACACCTTCAAGCCCCGACGCGCTCGAAGTCACGGCTCGCCTAGTGCTCTTTGGCTTCCCTGCCTCAGAAGCGCTGGCTCGCATCCGACCGCGCAGCAGAAACTGGCGTGTGGGTGGCAGCATCCAGATCATGGCCGCGTTCATCGCAATCGCACCCCTGGTGGCCCTCGTTCCGCCTCACGCGCCGTGGCCGTTGGGCGCCCTAGGTGTGGGCGGTATTCTGGCGAGACGCCGGTGGATCGAGCGCTTCACACTCGTGACGCTTGAAACGAGCTGCCCCAAGTGCGCCACGCCCGCGGTGAGTAAATCGACCCGCCTTCGATCGCCGCACACAATTACGTGCGAGGGCTGCCACCACAGCTCGGTCTTGAAGGTCCCGGCGGATCTTCTTTCCTCGGGACCGTAGACCCCGAATTGCCGTGCGGCCCGCTATTCGGGGGCTTCACGCAGAATAGGCAGCGGTGGTCGACGCAGGAGGTTCCGACTTCCGAGCAGCCCCACGACCACCGTGAGCCCAGCCACGGTAACCCATATCGTGGCGAGCGCACCCAGCCGTGGCGAATAGTCCAACTCAAAGACGTACGGGACCACGAATGCCGCCGATACCATGGCGAGTAGTATTCCACTTGCCGTAGCGAGCGTTCCCAAGGCCAGATATTCCGAGAACAATACCGTGAGGACCTGCCGCCGGCTCGCGCCGAGCGTCTTTAGGAGCGCACCTTCCCGCAGACGTTGGGCACGTGACGACGCGAGGGCCCCTACGAGTACGATCATGCCTGCCAGTGCGCTGAAGAATCCCAAGAAGGCCACGGCTTGGCGCACTTTCGACAACACCGAGTCGATAGCCTGTTGTACACGGGAGAAGTCCAGCGCCGAGACATTAGGGAAAGCCAAGACCAAGTCCCGTTGCACGCTGGCTCGCTGATCGTCATCTGCGAGACGCGCGACCATCACAATCGTCTGGGGCGCATCTTCGAGGTCGCCGGGCTCGAACACCGCGAAGAAGTTCGGCTCCATCCGATTCCAGTCGACCGCGCGGATGCTCATGACGACGGTGGCGACGCGAACGCCAGAAATATCCCACGTAATCGTATCGCCTAGGCCGACCCTCAAGCTTTCCGCGACGTCGCTCTCCAAGGATAGGCCTTTGAGGTCACCCGGGTCGACCTGGAGAGCATCATTCGAAGCTGGAGTCCCGTCCCACCACCGCCCCTCGATCACTTCCTCCGCACGACCCAACTTCGCCCGGTATGTGTTGCGATACTCACGGCGCAGCGCCCAAGCCTCCGGCCGATCCTCGCGCACGCTGTCGGCCCGCAATTCGTCGGAGGTGCGGCCGTTGATCTGTACGATTCTGGACAGAACAATGGGGGCCACGTCCGCGTTGTTGCGCGCCTCTGGGGGAAGGAGGTCCAGCACACCCTCGAGTTGGTCCGTCTGGATGTCAAAGAACAGCAAGTTTGGCTGGCCCTTTCCGAAAGAAACCATGAGGTCCTCGCGGATGTTTCCCTCGATTTCAACCACCGTACCAATGATGAACGTGCCGAATCCCAACGCGAGCGTGACGGCGATCGTCTGATTCTGAGGCCGAAACAGGTTCGAGACGCCCTGTCGAACGGGGTACGACGCCGAACGGGGAAAAAAGCGACGAGTCGCTCGGGTCAGGGTCCACCCTACCCCAGCCAACAAAGCGATCACGACCGCGAGCGCACCTGCGAATCCCAACCCAAGCTCAGTTTCGGGAGCCTCCAGAACGCACAAAAGGAGGACGCTCCCCGCAAGAACCGCATAGGCGCCAATGGCGAACGGGTCGAATCTCCTTTCTTCAGGCTCGAAGTCCCTGCGAAGTGCCTGTAGCGGCGGCACGTTTCGGACCTGTAGAAGAGGGATAAGCGCAAAAATCAACGCGACCCAAACACCAATACCGAGGCCGGAGGCCGCTGCGGCCCATGAGAAACGTGTGGTGACGTCGACCGGGATCACGTCCGCGAGCACGATCGGCAGTAGTCGCTGGGCCGCGAGGCCGACGACGACTCCACCTAACGCGCCCATGAGCCCTAACGCCGCGGCCTGGACGAGGTAGGTCACGAACGCCGTCCACTGCCCGGCGCCGAGGCACCGGAGCACCGCGACCTCGGCGCGTTTCTCTCGGATGTACACGTTGATCGCACTCGCCACTCCGATGCCGCCGAGCAGGAGCGAACCCAGACCGACCAAGGCCAAAAATCGCCCGAGGAAGCGAACGCCGTTCGACAGCGACTGGGCCTGTTCCTCAGCGAGTGAATACCGGACCTGAGTCGCGCCCAGCACGTCTTCGTACCGGTCGCGAATGGCCTCCCTGTCCGCGAGATCGGGGATTCGTAAGTAGACCTCGTATCGGGCCAGGCTCCCAAAGCCGAGGAGTCCCGCCGCCTCCAACGTCTCCTGAGAGAGGTAGACGCGAGGACCAACTGCGGTTTGGAATCCCAAATCGGTCGGCAGATCGTCAACCGAGGCCGTGATCACGAGTCGGGCGCGCCCCACGACCAACGTGTCCCCAACAGACACGCTCAGTTGGGTGAGGACAGCAGGGTCGACGAGGATCTCTCCAGGCCCGATACCCCCCGTCCAGCGGCCTGCGGGCGTGGTGTTCACCTCTCCATAGAATGGGTAACCGCCATCCACCGCCCGGACCTGGAAAAGCCGCACCACGTTGGACGATGGGGCCAGGATCATGGAGCCCGCGGTGGTAACCCGGGCGATGTCTATGTCGGCGGCACGCAGCGAGTCCAACACCACGGTGATGGAATCGGGAAACGGTCGGCTGGCGGCCAACTTGGCGTTAGCCCCCATGAGGACATCAGATTCCTCCTGAATCGATCGCTCGACGTCATCGCGGAAGGAATGAATCGCGACGAGGGCACCAACGCCCAGTGTGATCGACATCATGTAGACGCCAACACGGCGTAGGCTGTGCCGACTTTCCCGCAGCGCCAGACGGAGCGCGAATCCTAGACGGAGTGGGCTCTTCACCCGACATCGCCCCCCGCGGGCCTAACGACCCCGCCGCCGGTCCGATCGTCAACCACGCGCCCCCCAGAGAGCGATACCACCCGGTGAGCGCGTTCCGCGAGGTCCAGATCGTGTGTCACCATGATGAGCGTCGTGCGGGCGTCCCGGTTCAGTTCTTCGAGGATCTCGACGATGCGCGCCCCGGTCTCACGATCGAGGTTTCCGGTGGGTTCGTCAGCGAAGAGGATCTTTGGCTTGTTCGCAAAGGCTCGCGCAAGCGCGACCCGCTGCTGTTCACCGCCAGAGAGCTGCGCCGGGAAGTGGTGCAGCCGCCCTCCGAGCCCAACCCGCTCCAAGAGCGCCTCGGCGTCTCCCCTACAGTCCTTGGCCGTCCCACGCAGTTCCAGAGGCACCAGCACGTTCTCAAGAGCGGTCAGCGTCGGCAGGAGGTGGAACGTCTGGAAGACGAATCCGACCTGCTGAACCCTAAACTCGGCACGCCCGTCCTCGGTGAAGGAGAAAATGTCCTGACCGTTGAGCAGGACACGACCAGCGGACGGTTCGTCCAAGCCAGCGAGCAGCCCGAGCAAGGTCGTCTTACCACTCCCGGACGGTCCCACGACAGCCACGAAGGACTCGGGAGCCACTGAAAGATCGACAGAGTCGAGCACCTTCAGCGGATGGCCCCCACTTGAGTAGGTTTTCTCAAGGCCTTCAGCCACGATCATCATATGCCAAAAATCCTTTTCATCATTTCTAGCGCCGCGCTCCTCGCGTGTGCTCCAGATGTGTCGACCGTGCCGGCCAGCGCCGAACCGGATGGCGTCGATGTTTCAAGCGCTCCCGCCAACGACCTACCGAACGGACGCCCTACCGTCGTTTTTGTCGGAACTAGCCTCACCGCTGGGCTTGGCCTGCTTCGAGAAGAGGACACGTATGTATCCCGAGTCGCCGAACTGGCGGATTCCGCAGGCTCCCCGATTCGTGTCGTAAACGCAGGAGTTTCCGGGGAAACGAGCGCAGGCGGACTTCGCCGCCTCGACTGGGTACTCCGCGAACCGCTGGACGTTCTCATTATCGAACTCGGCGCGAACGATGGCCTACGGGGTCAGGATCCGGCTGCCCTCGAAAAGAACTTGATCGCGGTGATCGAGCGAGCCAAGTCGCGCTATCCGGAGGTCGCGATCATCATTGCCGGGATGCAGGCACCGACCAACTTTGGTTTGGCCTACACGGCACAGTTCGCGAAGGTCTTCAGTGACGTTGCCACAGCTTCGGGGTCCGCCCTGATTCCCTTCCTGTTAGAAGGTGTGGCTGGAATTCCGGAACTGAACCAAGGAGACCGCATCCACCCCACTGCTGAAGGGCACCGGATTATGGCAGGTACCGTTTGGTCTGTGCTGGCAAGCGTTCTCATCGACCTTGAGCCCAATCCATGAACACGGGCCCCTTCAGCATTGGGACCGTCATCCTTGGAGGCGCGGCCGTTGCGCTCGCAGGCGTGCTCCTCGTTGGTGTGGTGCTCCCGACATCATGGGAAGCGGAAGCCACCACCCGAGTAGAGGCGAACCCTGAGACCGTCTTTGCCTACCTCGATTCACCCGAGGGCTGGCGGCAATGGACGACCTGGCCGGACAGCGGCGTCGTACGAAGTGGTCCGAGTCGAGGCCGCGGCGCGACGTTGGCTTGGGATGACCAGGAGCTGGGCCAAGGGTCGTTCACCATCGTCGAGGCAGAGGGATTGCGCCTTGTCCGCTATGAGGTCGAGGTCAGCGGAGGTGCGATGCACACGCAGGGGAGCTTCGAGTTGTCTGGTGAGGGCACCGGCACCCAAGTCTCGTGGCACGAATCGGGCGATCTCGGCCGAAATCCGCTCATGGGCTATTGGGCGTTCTTCATGGAGCGTGCGCAGACACGTGAACTAGAAAAGAGCCTCGGTCGTTTGGCGACGTTGGCTGCAGGAGGCCTTGCGCCGGAATACGAAGCGCCCGCCGACACTCTGTCGACGGGCGCTGTTCGCTAAGAGGCTCGTAGCGCTTGGGGCCGGGAAATCGGGCCTGCTAAACCTTACTGGTGCCGAGCCAACTTGATGAGATCGCGGTTGGTCTCAGTTTTCTTCATGGCTCCGAGCAGCTCCTGCATTGTGTCTGCCGGCGCCGCTCCACCGAACTGACGACGCATGGCGTGGGACAGCCATAATGCGTCATCATCCAGGAGTAGCTCCTCTTTGCGGGTAGCCGACCCGGCGAGGTCGATCGCCGGATAGATCCGTCGGTCAGCCATTTCCCGAGAGAGCAGCAACTCGCTGTTTCCGGTTCCCTTGAATTCCTCGAAGATCACCTGATCCATTCTGGATCCGGTGTCGACAAGCGCAGTGGCGATGATCGTGAGTGATCCGCCGCCCTGAGTCTCCGCAATTTTGCGGGCGCTGCCCAGAAAGCGCTTAGGCTTCTCGAGCGAATTGGCGTCCAGCCCGCCTGACAACGTTCTGCCGCTACCGCTGTGCGCCGAGTTGTACGCGCGAGCCAAACGAGTGATCGAGTCCAGAATGATCACAACGTCCTCGCCGCTCTCTACGCGACGTCGTGCGCGTTCCAGCGTGATTTCGGCCACCTGAATGTGTCGATCAGCCTGCCGATCGAAGGTCGAGGAGATAACCTCACCGAAGCCACATTGCTCCATCTCCGTGACCTCTTCGGGACGCTCATCCACGAGGAGAATCATGAGGTGGCACTCGGGGTGGTTCGTCACGATGCCCTGTGCCACGGCCTGCAGAATCGTGGTCTTACCCGCTTTCGCGGGAGCGACTATCATGGCCCGCTGACCTTTTCCGAACGGGCACATCAAGTCGATCACCCGGTTCGTATAGTCAGGCTGACCGCGCACCGTGCGACCGCACTCAAGAATGAGTTGTTGGTCGGGATGCACCGCGCTGAGCCGTTGAAAGTCAGGGCGCCGCTGAGCTTCATCGGGCGGACGGTCGTTCACGCGCTGAAGGTGAGCGAGTGGCGGACTCTTGCCGCTACGGGGGGTCCCCACGATGCCGACGAGTTCGTCCCCGGAGCGGAGTCCATACTTCTGGATGATCCGCGAACCGACGTAGATGTCGTCGTTACTCGGCGTATAGCCCGATTCACGACGACGGACGAAGCCGGATCCGCTCCCGAGCACTTCTAAGAGCCCGAGAGGCTTGGACTGCGCCTCCAGCTCTTCAGGATCGTCCGGCAATTGCGACTGGAGTTCAGCCTCGGTCATCCCACCGTCGGGACTACCCCCCGTAGGCGGGCTACGGCGACGACGGCTACGACGGCGACTACTACCGCGAGACTTACCTCCGTCGCCCTTTTTGTTATCTGGCGATTCGGACACTTCTGCACCCATGTTGTTGGGGGGCGACCGTACCGTGTGGAAACGCCACACATTGATCGCTGGATAGACCCCGAATATTCAGGAGCCGTTGACCCGTCCTCTTCAGCCGGCCAGGGGGCCGTGCTGGCGCCGACGAATACAAAGTCGGCCGAACGCGGTAAATCTTCCATGATCGACGCTAATGAGCAAGGCGTAACGTGAATCTGACTCATCCGAGAGGACTTGCATGACTGATAAGACCACCAGCCGCCGGGGATTTCTCCATGCCATCAGCGCCGGATCTGTAGGGGGTGCCGTCCTCGGTCGGGCGCAGGCGCTCGACGCGGCAATCACCGGCGCCATCGGCGGACTTCACTTCCGTGCGGACGACGCGAGCGCCGTGCGCCGACTGAAAGAACAGTACTTCCTGTCGCGTGACCTCATCTACCTGAATCACGCCTCCATTGGAACCGCACCGAGACCTGTCGTGGATGCGCATGCCGGTTATCTCGCGCTCTGTGAGTCGCACCCGTCTCTTTACGTGTGGGGTTCGGTGTGGCGTGAAGTGACGGAGCGCATACGGGCGCAAGCAGCCGCATTGCTTCGCTGCGCGGCCGATGACCTCGCCATCACTCACAACACCACGGAGGGCTTCAACATCCTCGCGCACGGCCTGCCGCTGGGCGCTGGCGACGAGATCCTCTTCAGTTCAATCAACCACTCCGGTGCGGCTGTCCCATGGGACGTGCTCGCGCGAGACCGCGGCTTCTCAGTCCGCCGCTTCGACTTTCCCGTCGACCGTGGCGCGGAATTGACGACAGAAGAGGTCGTGGCGCTCCACGTGGACGCGATCCGCCCGGAGACTCGCGTACTCGTCTTCCCGCACGTAGACAACATGATCGGCTTGAGGCATCCGCTAAAAGAGATCGCTGCCGCGGCCAAGGCACGTGGCGTGGAGTTTGTGTTCGTCGACGGGGCCCAGTCCGTGGGGATGATCCCGGTGGACCTGTCTGCGTCAGATGTGGACGCCTACGCCATGAGTCCGCACAAATGGCTCCAGTCGCCCAAAGGACTGGGCCTTTTCTATGTCTCAGAGGCCCTACGTCCGCGGCTACCTCGCATGTGGCACAAAACGGCCGCACGAGGCATGGACGGAACCGCCCGCGACTATGAGGACTATTCGACGCGGGCTTGGCCGGCAGTCGTGGCCTTGGGCGATGCGCTCGACTTTCAGGATGCCCTTGGCGAACAAGAGAAGAATCGACGTTACGAGTCACTCTGGGGTCGCCTCCTGGAGCGCGTAGACGCTGAGCCCAAACTCGTCTGGCGCTCGCCGCGCGAATGGACTTCGTCCTCCGTGATCATGGCAGTGGAGGTGAGAGGAGCGTCCGCCCCCAGTCTCGGGACAGAGCTACTAGACTCGGTCGGCGGGGTCGTAAGAGCGTTCGGCGGCTCGCTCAACGCGCTGAGGATATCTCCAAACCTGATGACGACGGAAGAAGAGTTGGACCGCTTTATGGACGCGCTCGTCGCCCGTGGGGTCTAGGCTACCGTGTCCCTCCGAGGTACGGAGGTGTCACCACGGCGGGACAGTCGCAGGGTCAGATTATACTTCACCTAAGTTGCACAAATGACTTATAGATAACGAGTTATGTGTTCGAGCCCTGCATGGCACGGCCTATGCACTTTGCTGAGTCGCTGCTTACTGTGACGGGAGGATAAACGTGCGTACGATAGCCCGACTGGTTCTGGTCTTAGCCGCTGCTCTCGTGATGAATACGGGTTCTGCGAGGGCCCAGGCATTCGTGTCGATGTCGCTAGGCGTCGGTCCGCTGTTTACCGGTGTGAGTATGGGCATCGGCGGGAGTTATTACGCCGAAGCATCTCTATTCGCGGGGTCTAGCTTCGGCTTACGGCATCTGAGTCCGTATGCCGACTACGATTACGGAGTCTACGCCAGTCGTGGTAGGAGCTGGGGCGGGTACGTCAGTACGCGCTCGTCACGCTCCTATTCATGCTGGGATCACTACTGGGACAGCTACTGGGACCCCTACAGCGACTGGTATTACGACTGCATCGCCTACAGCTCCTACGGCCACCGAAACTCTTGGCGTTCCCCGGACTGGTTCGGTTGGGGCCGCTACCTAGGGCCCAGAGCAACCTCTGTCCACTGGTCGGACCCGTTCCGAGGTCCCGGCGGGCGTCCTTATTGGGCCTACGGCGGCTATTGGGACACCTACGGCAACCCATACGGCGGTACTTACGGCAACGGCTACTGGGACGGTTATTACACGGGCCGTAACTACGGCGGATTCTACGGCAATGGTGTTCGGGCCGTCTACGCTGGTGGACGGACGCGCGTCGGCGTCGGCCGCGCTTCGCCCCTCGCAGGTCGTTCTGCGGGCTATAAGGAGAATCCACGCACGAACACGGGTCGGACAGCTGTGCGCAGGCCCGCGTCCGGAGCGTCACCGAGCCCGTCCGTTGTGCCCGGGCGCGCCGGCACGGATACCGGACGCAGGGCACGCCCGGCATCTGCGCCCGGCACGGGGCAAGTCGGTCCCTATGCTCGGCCTAGCGGCCGCTCGGCGGCGGGTCAGAGGCCAGCAGATGCGAATCGCCCGGTGACCGGACGAGGAACGGCAACCGCGGCCCGTCCTGTGCCAAGCGGTCGTGTTCCATCGTCGCGTCCTGCGGCAGGCGGCAGAGCCGCGTCCCCCACGGTCAGGCCTTCGGGTGGTGCCGGCCGGCCGGCGGTGTCTCCGCCCGCCCGGTCCGCATCTCCAAAGGCGAGGCCTTCGGACCGCGCGCCAGGTGGGGAGCGGGCAACCGGTTCGCGGAGCGGGGCGCGGGTGCGGCCAGGGGCAGAGAGCGCTCCGGCTTCGCGTGCGAAACCCACCCGGTCCTTGGCGGCCCCGACCCGTCCGTCGAACACGGCTCGCCGGTCGCCGCCGGTGGCCAGGGTGCCCAATGGCGGACTGAGGGCGCGCCCTGCCCCAACGCGGAAGCCCGAAACGACGTCAGTAACGGGAAGGAGCTCGACAACCAGGTCTGCGACGAACCGCGCGCCAACCACCCGTTCGGCACCTGCCCGGACGCCTACCTCTCGGCCAGCCCAGGCCGCCAGGGGCACGGATCGCTCGGGCCCCAACCCAAGGCCCGCCCGACAGGTTACGCCGAACCGAAACACAGGCGTGCGCCCATCGGTGGCGCGTCCGCCCTCAGCGTCGGCACGAGCACCACAGGCTCGCAGGGAGCCCGCTCGCACCCCGCAGGCCCGATCTAGCAGCCCCCGGCTAACCGGCCCTCAGGCACGGCCCGCTCCGTCGCGCCCCCAGACCCGTCAGGCTGCGCCGAAAACGCCGCCTCGGGTGAGTAGGCCAGCGCCCTCACGGAGTTCGGGGGCCGCCAAACGGCCTCCGGTCCGCAGGCGCCCTGGCGGCTGAGCGACCACGAATCGACAAGGGGCCTCGCATTCAGTGGGGGCCCTTTCTTCGTCAAAGCAGTCAGGCTTAGGCTGTCAGGTCGCGGGGGCCGTGTGGACGACTTCCCCGCCCCGAATGACAACCTGGCACGGATTACCACCTAGCCAGTAGCTCAACTCCGCGGGATGATCCACATCCCACAGCGCGAGATCGGCACGGGCCCCCGGTGCGATCACGCCGACTTGACTCCTCATGCCCAAGACGGGTGCCGCGTTCCTGGTCATTCCTGCCAGCGCCTCCTCGGGGGTCAATCCGAAGAGGACACACGCCAGGTTCATGGCGACGAGCGGGGAGCCGACTGGGGACGATCCTGGGTTCATGTCGCTTGCGACCGCCATTGGCACTCCGTATTCCCGGAAAGTGGCCACAGGCGGCTTCTTTTTTTCGGCCAGGAATAGGTATGCGCCCGGCAACAGCACCGCCGTAGTGCCGGCACCGGCCATCGCCTTCGCCCCTGTTTCGGACGTATACTCCACGTGGTCGGCAGAGCGTGCAGCAGAAGCCGCTGCGAGGAACGCCCCGCCGGAGTCGGACAGTTGATCGGCGTGGAGACGAAGGGGTAACCCGCGAGCTTGGGCAGCGCGGAAGACCCTCGCGCACTCATCGACCGTAAAGGCGATGCCCTCGCAAAAGGCGTCGACGGCGTCCACGAGCCCGGCGGTTGCGGCCCGCTCGATCATTTCCCCGCATACCAGGTCCACATAACCGGCCCTGTTCGTCTTGAACTCGGGCGGCACGGCGTGCGCGCCGAGGAGCGTGGTGGACACAGTGATCGGCAGTCTCTCGCCTAATTGTCTGGCCACCCGAAGCATGCGGAGCTCTGTCTCAACGTCGAGTCCGTATCCGGATTTGATCTCAACGGTGGTCACACCATGGCGCATCATCTCCTTCAGGCGGAGTTCAGCAGAGGAGAACAGGGACTGCTCTGAAGCGGTCCGGGTCGCGGTTACGGTAGAGATGATGCCACCGCCAGCGCGCGCGATCTCTTCGTAGGTCGCTCCGGCCAGACGCATCTCGAATTCGTTGGCCCGGTTCCCACCGAAGACCAAGTGCGTGTGACAATCGATGAGTCCAGGGGTCATCCAGCGCCCTTCTCCGTCAATCACGCGAACGGCGCTGGCGACCATCGCCTCCGGCTCATGGTCCGCCGACCCCACCCACTCGATGATGTCTCCGCGCACACCGACGATCCCGTCAGCGATGCTCCCATATGGAGAATCCGACGGGAGCATCGATGCAATGCGCACGTTCCTGATCAGCAAATCGCAACCGCTCAGGGTACCTCCTCGTTGACGTCTGCTCCGACGGCAATCTACACTGCCGCCTCATGTCGCACCTCTTCTTTGATCTCGCCTTGCTACCGACCGGCTGGGCTGAGCACGTCCGCGCCGAAGTGACCGACTCAGGAGCCTTCGCTTCTGTGACCGTCGGAGCGACCCCAGACGGCGCGACTCACGTGCTTGGTGCGGTGGTCCCCGGGGTGCCCAACCTACACTCCCACGCGTTCCAGCGGGCCATGGCTGGACTCGCTGAGCGCGGATCTGCGGACGGCGACACGTTCTGGTCGTGGCGTGAGTTGATGTACCGTTTTCTTGGTAGGATCGAACCCGAACACGTTGGGGTGATCGCAGCTCAACTCCAGGTCGAGTTGCTACGGCATGGGTACACTGCGGTTGCTGAGTTCCACTATCTCCGCAACGACCTCAGCGGACGCCCTTACGCGACCCCGACTGAAATGGCGATGCGGGTGCACGCGGCCGCGGTCTCGTCGGGAATAGGGCTCACCCTTCTTCCTGTCCTCTACCGCACTTCC
>CALFPJ010000111.1 GCA_937919655.1 uncultured Gemmatimonadales bacterium | reverse complement strand
GCAACGCCGGAAGCATTGCGAAGGCGAACCCGTTCCCAATCATGTTGTGGTAGTTCCACGACGCCTGAATCAGGAACGAGCGCACCAGCACTGACGTGAGCGCGAGACGAGAGACGTGTCGCCTCATAAGAAGCGCGCTCCGACAACGCCCAAGGCCAGGCCTACCGCGAATAGGAGCTTCCGACGGCGAAATCCGCCCAGATCATGAAGGAGGATCCCCACCGACACCGCCGCCCCGACGAATAGGAGGCCGTAGGACCCATCGACGGACAACGGCCATGACGGCGCCAAGCGCGAAACGAGGGCCCGTCCTGTCGCCGCGCCGAGGACCGTGATGACGGCCCCGCGGAGAAAGTCCAGTCCCACCCCGCTCATCTGCGCGAAAACAATCCGGCGCGGACCCGCCGAGACGTCCGTGGGCTCCGGTACCAGGTATCCGTTCAGCTTCCGCAGTTGTGTAACGGAGTAGGCGCCCATCTGACCCCACAGGAGGCCGATTCCAATCGCTAGCGGGAGCGCTCCTGCGGTGTCACTTGCAGTGGCCGCTGCCACGGCTACCACGGCTGCCGTTGTCCCGTCTGGAAAGCTGGCGCCGCCGCTGGGGATGGACACGAGCACGTAGATTTCAAGGATCGCGCCCACGGTGAGCCCTGTGACTGCGTCCCCGAGGAGCCAGCCCGTTAACGCGCCCGCGATGAGGGGGCGAGAGAACATGAACTGCCCTACGGAGGTGGCGTCCAATGCGAGCGCGCCACCCATGAGGCCGATGCGCAGCAGTTCCATCAAGACTCAAGCAGCGTGGACAAGGACACGCGAGGGGCATCGGGGAGGTCTCGAGCGCTCACGTTGGCGCCGAGATCCCCGAGGGCGGCCAAATCATCGACGTCCTGCTCCGTGAGGTGAAGATACGTGAGGACTTCACGCCTCCCCGGACCGTGATGGATGCCGCCGAGGTTCACGTCTTGCCCCTCGAGGCCCCCCTTCTCGCCGAGTCGACGCATGGCTGCAATGTCACGGGTGAGCAGGACGGTCCGCGGTGACTCGGCGAGCCACTCGGTGAGATCGAGTCGCCCCTGGTCAATGTCACAGAATACGACCTCGGCCGAACCGGCGCCCAACCGATAGAGATCCTGCTCCCAAGCACTCTGCGAGAGATCGGAGTCGACCACGATATAGCGATCCGGTCGCAGTTGATGACCCCAGCCGATCACCACCTGTCCGTGAATGAGCCGCTCGTCTACGCGAAAGAGGACGATGGACATTAGCGCGGGCCCAATCCGCACTCTCGGTGCCGAACGAACCTCTGGAGATAGGACACCGGGTGCCTTACGGCTTCGGTCCGGACGGAACGATCGCGGCACGCCCCTTCTCTACCAGCCGCACCGCGAGTTCCTCGAGCGGGGCGTCTCGATTGAAGACGAAGTCCAACAGCATTGGGAGGTTCACCCCACACACGACCACGCGGCGGAGCGAGTCTCGGCAGCACGAAAGCGCGGCCATTCCACAACTCCCCGATTGGAGGTCTACGAAGACCACGGCCCGATCGTCGCCCGCGATCTCGTCTAGTTCACTGCGAAGCTGCGCGGGGCCCTTGCCGTCGTTCGACAGTGCCCTCAGCCCGTCGGCGGACCCGCCTGCGATACGCCGCGCGGCAGACACGAGACCCTCGGCCATGGCCCCATGTGCGACGACGACGCCGATCGCTCCGGAGGAATCACTCAAAATCCTGCTCCAGATAACCCCGGAGCTTCTCGTCGAACGCCCGCGCCGAGTGTACCCCCGAGAATTTCAGGAGATGATTCATTGCAATGATCTCCGAGATCACCGTGATGTTTTTCCCCGGGTTGAGCGGAACCGTCACCTTCGGGATCTGCACCCCTAGTACTTCTTTGAATTCTTCGTCGAGTCCGGTGCGCTGGTAGTTGCCGTCCTGGTCCCACATTTCGAGGTTGACGATCACCTCGATGCGCTTCTGCTGGCGGATGGCCCGAACGCCGAACATCGCGGAGATATCGATGATGCCGACGCCCCGGATCTCCATGTGATGCTTCTGCAGCTCGTGTCCGCGACCGATGAGAACGTCGTTACCCTGCTTGGTCGCGATGACGAGGTCGTCAGCGACGAGCCGGTGGCCTCGTTCCACCAGATCGAGGACACACTCGGATTTGCCGACGCCGCTTTCCCCAACGAAGACCAGCCCGACACCATACACGTCGGCAAGTGAGCCATGGAGCGTTGTTGTGGGCGCCATCGCACGCTCAAGATACGGCTTGATGCGTTCGTAAAAATACTTGGTGCTCTGGCTGGAGCGAACGACGGGCACGCCGGCCGCCCGCGCTTCGGCGATGAAGTAGTCCGGGA
>CALFPJ010000110.1 GCA_937919655.1 uncultured Gemmatimonadales bacterium | reverse complement strand
CAACGCTTGATCTGCCAGATGATATAGCGTCTCTGTGCCAGTTCCGTGATCCGGACACGTGGAGTATCCGGCGGACATGGTGAGGTGTAGCTCGTGCACTCCGGGTGGCGTGGCTTCGCCGACCACGGCGACCAGTCTCTGGGCCATAGATCTGGCAAGCACCCCATGTGTTCCCGGACAAAGGATGGCAAACGCCTCCCCACCGATCCGAAACGGCATGTCCGTCAGACGTGTGTGCTCCGTGAGAATCCTCCCGATCCACGAGAGAATGGCATCGCCCACGTCGTGACCCAGCGTATCGTTGATGGTCTTGAAGTGATCCAGGTCAAGCAGGATGAGCGAAAATCGCTCCGAGTAACGTCGCGTACGGTCACACTCGCAGACCATGCGTTCATTGAATGCCCGACGGTTCGGAGCCCGGTGACCGGGTCGCGCACGGCCTGGTCACTCAACCCGCTGATCTGCTCGTCAGCGTGGCGAATGCGTACCGACAGAACTTCAAGGAGCTTCAAAGCAACGTGAGGTCGCTCGGCCACGATTCCCCTGAACTCAGACTTGTCGAGAACGAGAGCCTCAACTTCGTCGACGGCGCGCACGGTGGCGCTGCGGGGCTTGTCATTCAGCTGGGCCATCTCGCCGAAGAAATCTCCAACCCCCAAACGGGCGAGTTCAAACTCCGCCTGACGCGCCGGGTACATCACCTGCACCTGGCCAGATGTGACCACGAATAGTGAACGACCTGGCTACCCGATCTCGACGATCGCTTCGCCGGACTCGAAGCGCTCAAGCCGTGAGCCGGTCGCGAGGCGCTCAATGTCTTCGGCGTCCAACCCAGCAAATAGGGGGACGGCGTCGAGCAGTTCGATATTTGAGGGTATTGGCCGAAGATACTACGCGAGCCGCATTGGGAAAGTCGGCCAGCGCCGGAGAAGGGGTGCCGAGGCTTCTGCTTCGGGGTTGAGATCCCTCATGCGAGTAGGCCCGGGTGCCCTCCCGTGTGGAGAAACACCACCCGATCTTCGGGTTTCGCGTGGTCACCGCTGAGCCACTCGAGCATGCCTGCCGCCGCCTTCGCCGTGTAGGTCGGATCAAGGACTAACCCCTCCGATTGGCCAAAAAGGGCGATCGCCTCCAGCGAGGCTGGGGTTGAGACGCCGTAGCCGTCTCCGACTTGGGTATCCACGAAGGCCACGTCGTCGGCGAAGAGGTCACCCTCCCAAGCTAGGAGGCGGGCACCGTCGCGCGCGATCTGCTTCGTCGCCGCCATCAACTCATCGGCGGGTGCGTCAGCGCTTACGCCGATCAACGCGACGTCAGGGCGGCCGAGAATCGACATCCCGAGTAACAGGCCGGCGAGAGTGCCGCATGACGAAGTGGGCACGAACACCACGGTCCGGGGCGGACGCGGGCCAATAGCGTCGAGTTGTTCGACCAGCTCAACGGCCGCACGGACGTACCCTAGGCAGCCGAGGCCGGTGGAGGCCCCAATAGGCACCACGAGCGGGCGCTCCCCGGCCTGAGCCAACGCTTCGGCCACCGCCTCCATGCGCGGTGTTCGCTCAGCTCTGTCGGCGACGGTTACGACGTCTGCATTGAAAAGCCGGTGGAGGAGCGCGTTGCCGGTCGGGTGCACGGGCTCGGGGCCACTCAAAACCAGAGTGCAGCCTAGGCCCAGGCGGGCAGCCGCGGCTGCGGTCACGCGACAGTGGTTCGACTGAGGTCCGCCTGCGGTCAGGAGATGAGTGACACCGTCGAGCCGAGAAGGCGCGAGTTCGAACTCCAACTTCCGCACCTTATTGCCGCCGAGGGCGAAGCCTGTCTCTGCATCCATCTTCACCCAGAGATCGGACGCTCCCAGTGAGGCTGCCATCCGCGGCATCGGAAGCAGTCGGGTCGGGAGGGCAGCGAACTCCTCCCGTTCCCATGAAGCCAATCGCTCAAGCGTTCCGTCACCCATTTCTCTGCTCCCCTGTTTGTGCCCTGCCGCTGGCCCGCTCTGCCGCTGCGCGCACGGTCTCTTCGTGGATCTCTACGGTGTCCTGGATCTCGGACGCGTACCCCCCAGACATCACGATCGCTACCGCCGCGCCGGCCGAATCACACTGGTCAAGAACCATGCGGTCCCGGGCGGCCAACCCTTCCTTTGTCACAGCGAGCCTGCCCAGGCGATCATGCTCGTAAGGATCTGCACCCGCGATGTAGAATGCCAGTGCGGGTCCTTGGGACAGCGCCCCCTTGAGTCCTCGCTCAACCGCATCGAGGTAGCGGTCGTCGCCGCTCGCGTCAGGCAGCTCGATGTCGAGGTCGCTGCGTTCCTTGCGGAACGGGAAGTTGTTCTCACCATGGACCGAGAGTGTGAAGACCGTATCGTCTCCGGAGAAGATGGATGCAGTTCCGTTTCCCTGATGGACGTCGAGGTCGAGTACCGCGAAGCGCGCAGCTGCTCCTGAGACCTGGTGGGCCCGGACCGCCACCGCGACATCGTTGAATACGCAGAAGCCCTCTCCGTGTCCGGCGAACGCGTGATGTGTGCCCCCAGCTAGGTTTACGCTCACACCGTCGGTCAGGGCTGCGCGGCTTGCCGCCAGCGTTCCGCCAACCGAACGCCTCGATCGCTCAACCAATTCTGGAGACCAAGGAAACCCGATGCGGCGAATCTCGTCTCGGGACAGCGTTCCGGAGATCACGTTCGACAGGTAGTCTGCCGTGTGTACCCGCTCAAGGTCGACCTGAGACGCGGCCTCGGGGACCTCAAGCTCGACTAGGCTGTGGAGGGCCACCGCCTCCCGCAGCATCCGGTACTTTTCCATCGGGAAACGATGGCGCTCTGGGAGCGGGAGTACGAAGTGGTCGCAGTAGTAGGCCCGCACAAATCCCCGAGGAAGGAGGGTCAAGAGAATGCCTCCGACGAGCCGCCGGCTGAATACCCACCCGGATCCCTCAGAGGTACCTAGCGTCCTGAGTCAGAAGTTCGTTGCATTCGAGCGCCGCTGCATCCACGCTGACGGCGTTGCTCCTCCGCAAAATAGCGGTGCTATTCCTTGTCGGCGCGCCTTGCCAGCGCGGCGCATCGCCACTCTCGGTGCTGAACGAACTTCTGACTCAGGACACTAGTCATCTATTCCGCGTCCTTGCCTTCGCTATGTACAAGCAGTGTCTAGCTAATTACCCTTAAAAGCTAGACAACACCCTGTGCAGACGAAAGCCCGCAGTGGACTTCAAACAACACCAACGGTGTCCCTCATGAACGATACACACGAGCAGACCACGCGAACGAGCGCCAAACAGGCTCATGCGCCGGCCCGAGGCCTACTTTCGAGCCCCCGGACGTTCTTCTTCGCGGCTGCATTCCTGTCCTTACTACTGTCGGTCGGCCTCTTCTTCAGCGGTGACCGGGAGCGCGGAATCTTCGTCGGAATCTGGGTGCCTTCCATCCTCTCCGCCGGCACACTCATGCTGATACGGCGAGACCGATGACCGACGGAAACCTCTTTGCACTCGGATGCGGGGTCTTCTTCATCTTCATCGCCGGGGTCTACATCTACATTCGTGAAACGGCGACGCAGACCGCTCTGTCGAGGGGCCACGCACAAGGTCACGCACAAGGTGGACGCGAGGTGCGCGTCGCTGGGAGCCCGAGCACATGATTCCGGATTAGAGATCTGTGTCGTGCGTCGGAAGGATCGGGTGTGTGGTGCACTTGGGATGGGTGGAGCGTTTCGAATAGCGAGGATGGCGTTGCGTATAGATAGGTGGGCGGCCGCGGGTGCACTTATATGTGCACTTGTCTGTGTAGGCGGTAGCGTGCTTGAGGCCCAGGTCTCCACGATCCAAGGGCGGGTGCGGGACGAGGAAGGTTCGGCTGTGTATGGCGCCACCGTGCGGGTCATGGCGGACTCGACCCTGCTTGGTGCCACCGATACAGATCGACTTGGTTCGTTTCGTTTTTCGATGAACCGGTCCGGGGAGTTCACACTCATCGTGCAGGGGCTCGGTTACGGCGAGACGATCCAAGAAGTGTCGGTGCGCGGGTCTGAAACCGTGGAGTTGGACGTTCGGCTTCCACGCCAGGCCATTGAGATGGAGGGGATCTCGGTGCAGGCCGAGCGGAGTCGAGAGCGCGTTCGTTTCGAGGAGATCGGCGGGGCGACAGTGCGGGAGTTCAACCTCGCTGAGCTGAGATCTCTACCGGGAGTCGTCGAGGCTGACCCGATCCGTGCCGTCGAGGTCCTGCCAGGCGTCGTGTCCACTTCCGATTTCTCGGCCTCCTATCATGTCCGCGGTGGCTCGTCCGATCAGAATCTCATCTTACTCGACGGCGTACCCATCTTCAGCCCGTTCCACTTGGGCGGGTTCTTTTCGGTGTTCAATGCGGACATGCTCGACCGCGCTGAGCTTCAGTCAGGGGGATTCGCGGCCGAACATGGGGGGCGCGTCTCCTCGGTCCTACAGATCGAGAGCGACGCTGGCGACGGCGAGTTCAAGGTCGATGCAGGTGTTTCCTTGCTCGCGACGCGCGTGGCGATCGGCGCCGGACTGCCGCGAAAAACCGCCGAGTCTCTGGGTCTCGCGAACCTCAAATGGCGGGTGTCCGCGCGGCGGTCCTACTTCGATGTGCTGATGAAGCCCGTCTTCGAGTTCCCCTACCATCTCACCGATCTGCAGGCCGTCGTCGAAGGCTGGACGCGTTCGGGTGATCGGGTGATGGTCACTGGCTACAGTGGCGCGGACGTTCTCGACCTGACCCGTCTGGATCCAGAGTCCTTCCCGCTTCGTATCGATTGGGACTGGGGTAACGACATTGCAGGTTTGAGGTGGACCCGAGCCCGACGTGGGGGCGGTTCGCTGGACGTTCGTGTGAATACCAGCCGTTTTGGCACGGGCCTAACTTTTCCAGACTTCGGCGACACCGACTTCTCGAGTCGGATTCAGCAGGGGCAACTCAGGATCGACCTCGACACGCGCCCCTCGTCGACGATGGCCTTCAAGGTTGGAGGGGCGCTCGAGCGGACGTCCTACAAGAATTCGTTCACGTCGGGAGGGACCGTATTCGGCAGCGGTGAGGGGGCTGGTATGCTTATGGGCACGTACGCACAGGCCGGTTGGTCCCGACCGGGTCGGTGGCTGGTTGAGGCTGGCCTACGCCTCGACACATGGATGCCGGATCCCGGTGAGACTGCGTATGAACTTGCGCCGAGGTTGGCTGTGAAGCGGTTCCTTTCGAACGGAGACGTCGCGCTCAAGCTGGCCGCCGGCCGCTATACCCAGTTCATCCACTCGCTTCGAGACGAGGAGCTCCCCCTCGGTCTCGACATTTGGGTGACGGCCGGTGCGCGTGCTCCGCACGTCGTCTCCGATCAGGTGCAGTTGGGCCTGGAAGGGTATCTGGACGACGACTGGTTCTGGGCTGTGGAGGCCTACGCCCGATCCTTTGACGGAGTCGTGATGTTCAATCCCGCAGAGGACCCGAACGACGAGTTCGATGACATCCTGGCGGGAAGCGGCTTGGCCTATGGGTCAGATCTGCTCGTTAGAAAAGAGACGGGTGATGTGACCGGCTGGATCTCGCTGTCTCTCCTGAAGGCAGAACGGACGTTTGCAGACATTCTCTCGCCATTTCCTTCGCCGCCTGACGTCACATACTCTCCCATCTTCGACCGTCGGCTGGATGTTGATCTCGTGCTGCGGTACCCGTTGCCGTGGGGCTGGACTGGCGGTCTCCGTTGGAATTTGGGCACCGGAACGCCTTACACGCGCGCGGTGGGGTCCTATGCGTACTACTCACCGCAGTTCGTGCAGGGTCAGGGTCGACTTGAGTGGGCGGGCGCGAGTGACGCGACGGACGATCTTGGCGGCTACGCTGTCGTGCTGGGAGATCGCAACTCATCTCGGTACCCCACCTACCACCGGCTCGACGTGAGTTTCCGCCGAGATATTCACAAGTCGTGGGGTGTTCTGACCCCGTATCTCGACCTTGTGAACCTCTACAATAAACGGAATGTGCTCTTCTATTTCTACGAATACGACCGCGCCCCGCCGACCCGGTCGGGGATTTCTATGTTCCCTCTTCTGCCGACCTTCGGGCTTGAGGTGCACTTCTAATGGCGCGACGTGTGAAGGGCCTGACGATGAAGCTGATCGTCCTCGCCCTCTCAGTCGGCGCACCCGCGTGCGAACTCCAAGAGAGCACGATCGTTGAGGTGGAGGACGTTGTTGTGGCGGAGGTTTATGTCGAGATCGGCCAAGGGCTGCTCGGCCGGAACCGCGTCTACGGCTTCCTGCATCGCACGATAGGCGGGCTCGGCGCCGGATTCCACGAGGTCGAGGGCGCCCGTCTATCGTTGACACGTGACGATGGCTCGGTGTTTGAGTTCGCAGAGACTGCCCTGGAGACCTGTGTGACGTCGCTCCCAGTGGAGGGCACGGGGACGTGCTACTGGCTGGCTCCGAGCGTTGCCGCTCTCCTCGTCCCAGGGGAGGCGCTGGAACTCACGATTGCTCTGGCGGATGGAGGCGTCCTCCGCAGCTTGGCGGTGATCCCGGGAGACTTCGCCGTTCAGGGTGTCGCGGAGGGGGGGAGGTGCCTTCTCCCGCCGGCGACACCCCTTGAGGTGTCGTGGTCACAAGCCGCGAACGCTTGGGCATACATCAATGAGACTGAGATCACGGGGATGCTCGCAGCTTTCGCTCTCCTTGGGATCCCGGTCGATTCGGATACACTGGCCCTGGTCGGGCTCTCGATATCGTCTTCTGATACCACGATCGTTTTCCCCGGTGAGTTCGGCATCTTCAATCGATTCGAACT
The DNA here is from genome assembly GCA_937919655.1 of uncultured Gemmatimonadales bacterium. Lineage (GTDB taxonomy): Bacteria > Gemmatimonadota > Gemmatimonadetes > Longimicrobiales > Gaopeijiaceae > CALFPJ01. Next base: position 18,606 of record CALFPJ010000110.1, on the reverse strand, counting down.
CGATCAAGCAATTGCGACTACCTTGCAACAAGGGTTGCCGGCCGGCACCCGAGCGGCGGTCACGATTTCCGCCGCTGACCGCAACTACGTGAATTGGGTGCGGGGCGGCAACTTCAATCCATCAGGGCAGGTGAGAGTGCCGAGCGTTCGAGGCGACGGTACTGGGGTCTTCGCCGCCACGGTGACCCGTACGTTTGAGGTCGTCGTGAATCCAGATGTGACAGGGGGCGCCTACGATGCCCCTGCGTGCCCCGTGGGCTGATCCGACTCAGCGCCCGAGAGGAGCCCTCTCAATTTCGTGACGAGCAGGTCGACGGTTACGCGGTTGTGGTCGCCCTCTCACGACTGTGTCTCGTCAGGCACCACGAAGATGCGCCGTGCCAGGTCGTGCTGGACGGTGACTACCTCACCCAACGCCCCACCCACAGTGACGCCTACCGCGTCCTCCGTGGGTTGACCCTCGTTTACCCTCACTGCCACTCCCGGCACCAGGCCTCCGGCCGCCATCGATCGGAGGCCTTCAGCCTCCTCGTCGCGCACAGCCCGAATGCGCAGATAGGCGCCCGGGACGGCGTCGGCAAGGGTCTTCATGTCGGTCGGCTCGATCTCGCCACTTCGGGTCGGGATCGGTGCCCCATGCGGATCGTGGCTGGGATACCCGAGCGCGGCAGACATCCGTTCGATCAGGGCATCAGAAGCGGCATGTTCGAGGCTCTCGGCTTCGCCGTGGACGTCATCCCAGGGGAAAGCCAACTTCTCACATAAGTAGGTCTCAAGAATGCGGTGGCGGCGCAGAACGCGCAGGGCCTCGCGCTGGCCGGGCTCGGTGAGTTGAACTCCGCGGTAGGGCAGGTGCTCCAGGAGCCCCTCTTCGGCTAACCGTTTCACCATGCCGGTCACGGAGGCCGGTTGGATGTCGAGCGCCTCCGCGATCGAGCTGGTCGATGCGGGAGATCCCCCCTCCGACAGACCATAAATGGCCTTGAGATAGTCTTCAACAGAGCGGGAAAGCGGTCGCTGGTTCATTGGGTCGAAACTATTCGAGGTGGTGGATGCCGTCGAGCCCGTTGTCTCACTGTCCCCTCAATATACCGTTCCACTGATCGTCGCGAGGATTTCGCGAACACCGACAGGCCACTATCATCAGCTTTCGTAGATCCATTTGTGACCCAAGATAGAAACCCCTTGGGGTATTGCTCCGTTAAGTTGTAACTTACGCTTTACAGTTTATGTGGCATTTGCAGCTCGGACCCACGTTCCAACCCCCCCCCCCCCCCCCCCCCTCCCCAGAAATGAGTTCCGAGGGCCAACTTCGACCTTATCAAGCGAAGACGGCGTCGGGCCAGGAAGCGGCCGACGCCCTTTCGGCTGACCTAGAGCATGCCGCCGCGCGTGATGTGGCCCAACGCAAGAAAGCTGACCAGAAGAAGCAGCCCAAGTGGATGCTGCCGCTTGGCATCAACTTGGGTGTTTTCGCAGTCTAGCTCTTGATCGTGCCTCCGGCGTGGATCGTGGTCAATCCGCTCGAAGCTCCGCCGATCGAAGAGCAGCGGGATGACATGAAACTCGCGATGTTCTTTCAGGCGAATCAGATATTGGGATACTTGCAGCAGAACGGCCAACTCCCGCTGGCTCTTGAGGACGCGACGGGTAGGCCAGTACCAGGCGTCGAATACAGCGTACAGGGTCCCACGCTCTTCCGGCTTACCACCGCGCTGTCGTTGGGGGACCCACCGCTTGTTTACGATTCCACACAGCCGCTGAGCGAATGGATCGACGCGGGGGCCACCGGCAAACTCCTGGGGGGGCTAGATGGAGCCAAGGCGAGAGCAAAAGTGCGTAGGTGACCGAGCTGAGGTTGGTGTTTTGACCGAAGGCACGCGTCCCCGTGTCGATCGTCGGCATTTTGGCAGGGCTGGCGATTCCCAATCTGCGCACGATGATCTATCGAGCGAGGGCGACCGAGGTCGCTGGGGACCTAGAGGTCGTGCGCGTGGCGGCCATCAGCTACAACGCGACCCAAAACGCATGGCCCGCCGAAGCGGCGCTCGGGGTGATCCCTGGTGTGCTCACGGACTTTCTTCCTGTAGGGTTCAGCTTCCAAGACGCAGGTTACTAGATCGATTTCGAAAACTGGTCGCTGCCTGGCGGACTCCCAGGAGACCCTAACACCAGGACGCTCATTGGGGTCTCGGTCACAACAGACGAAGACGCCTTGGGGAACGCCGTGGCCGAGTTCTTAGGCGGTTCGATCGTCTTCTCGGTCGGGAACACACACACCGTTGTGATCGATCGGAGCTAGCGCTCAGGCGCAGGTAATAAGGCTGACTTGGAACCCGGTGGGACTGGCCGCGCTTCGAGTCAGTTGCCGAACTGGGACTGCGCAGAATGCCATCGGCTGATACAATCCAACATGTTCTACGAACAATCCACCGACGGGATTCGTGTCCGAGTCCTTCCGCGCTTCTCTCTTGCCGATTCAGATACTGCGGATGGCACCTTCGTCTTCTCGTATCAGATCGAGATGGAGAACGAGGGCGACCGTGCCGCCCAACTGCTTTTCCGCCACTGGCTCATTCATGACGCTGCGGGCGACGATACGGAGGTCGACGGTGAGGGCGTCATAGGCGAGCAGCCCCTCTTGAACCCGGGTGAGTCTCATGAGTACCGGAGCTACTGTGTGCTGCGCTCACCAGTTGGATACATGGAGGGCTACTACACGTTTGCTCGACCCGACGGAAAGCGCTTCAGGGTCGAAGTCCCTCGGTTCAACCTCAACGGGCCCTTTGTCCTGCCAACGATTCCGCTGGACGGAGGCGAGGAAGAACCACGGGTGATGCACTAACTGGTCTACGCGCCCTGCTTTCGCCGACGGGACTCAATGAGGTAGCCGGCCACCAGGAGCCACAGTAAGAGCGCACTTCCAAGGCCGAGGCTCCTGAGCCGCAATGCCTCTTTCTCCCCTACCGGCACCGCTGCGAGCACGACCACCGATGTACCTGGGCCCAACCTGCGGGCGACATAACGAGCGGGTCCTGCCGGTGTGCCCACGAGCCCGGATGTTGTGAACGAGGGCGGGGGTGGGTGTAGCGCTTCTACCTTGGGTGCCTCGGCGTCGAACGTGGTGAGGTCTATGAGGCCTCCCGTGACGCGCACGGCGTGGAACGCGCTCACTTCATTGATGGCTTGAGGTGATCCGGCCAACCCCATGGTCTCGATCACTGCAAGCGCGCGTGTGAGGTCGCCCGCCAGAAGCGCAGCGGATTTCTTCTCAAAGTCTCTCCCCACATGCACCATAAGGCCGAAGGTTGCGAGCGCCGGGACCAAGGCCAAGAGCGAGACGGCGGCCCTGTGCCGCTCGCGACCTTCTGGGTCCGCCGGGGTGCGCAAGAGTAGGATCCAGACAGCCAGGGCAGACAAGAGCAGGAGCAGCGCGATCACGACCCGAACGGGGATCGACACCGCGTGTGAGGTCGATTCTCTCGACTCAGCCAGCGCGGCTGTCGATACCGCCCCCGGGCCGGGGGCCCCTGCCATAAGGATCCCGGTCCCCAAGGGGACTCCCGCAGGCACGGCGGCCGCGGACACGAGTAGCTCACGATCCAACACGGATACGCTCGGGGCGGGATCAGAGGCGCTCGTGATGGCGCCGTCCATGTACACGCCCACACGCGCGCGCATCAGGCGTCCGACCATCGCCGCCGAATTGAGGCCGTTGTCGGGGCTCCTTTCCACCGCTCTCAACGCCAATCGGGCGACCCGACTCAGGGATTCCCGCTGCAGGGTCAGACGTGCGCGCTCGGCGGACCAGGTCGTGGCCCACATGGCCGCTCCGACGGGCAGCACCACGAGGGTGCAGAAGGTCAAGAAAGGCCTCTTCAAGCGGGATTCACCGGAAGATCCTGCGGACTGGGGCCCACAAGCGTTGTATGAAGGAGCGCAGTCTGGTTATTCTTTACGGATGTTACCCACCCACCCTCTGCATAGTCCATGGGGGGAACGTGAACGATTCTGTTGCTATTGACGCCAAACGTATTCTGCTCCGTTACGGAGCGCCGATCGTCGTGTTGGACGATGTCACTGAGGTTCATCGGGTCGAGTTTGCCCGCGCCATCGCGAAGACGACGTTGGCCGACAGACAACCTCGCCTCAAGGAGCTTCTGGTAGAGCACGGCTACCTCGAAGCGACCTGATCTGCAAGGCTGTCGAATTGAGAAGGTCGACGAGCTAAGGCTCGTCGGCCTTTTTTATGTGACCTGGAACTCCACTGTGCGGGTCGAGTCCAACGGAATCTGAACACTCACGCGAGTGCGGTTTCCGTGTACTTGGGCGTCCAGCTCCGCGGCCACCCCGTCGATTGTGGCCCTGGTGAGTCGCGCGCCATCCACGGTAGGCTCGAACACGATCATGGGCGGCACCTTCGCGATTTCGGGACTCAACTCGAATCGATGGTCGGAGCCTTTCCGGTGATAGCGTAAGCTCAACGAGCTTTCGCCGAGACGCAGGTTCTGGATGTGAAAAGCCGTCAGGTGTCCGGGGAATGCCGGCGCCAGGCGCGCCCGCCCGGAGGGGGCGTCCGGGGTGTACCCGATGAGTCCATGGACCAGCGCGGCCAAGATTGCGCCGGCAACCGGGGCGCCCGGCAGGGTGGACGAGGCCTCCTCGTCCCAGCTCCCCGGGCCCGCGGGTCCGTTCTCTTGGCCGGCACTCAACGTCGCCCGCAGCGCAGTCCACCGCACTTCCGGATCGGTCCCGGAATGTGCCCACTCCGCCAAGATGCGGTCGAGTTCCGAGTGCCCGGTCGGGGGGGCGTTGCCGCGGACCGTGAGGGGCTCCGTCCAGCACTGTTCGAGGAAGCTCGCCGTGCCGGGCCTCGGGGCGTGGAGCATGGGCAGCCCCCGATGACCGTTGGCCCTTGGCGTCGCCGCCAACGCCCTCAGCTGCCCGAGTCGCTCCTCCGATTCGGCGTACCGAAGCGCATCGGCCAGGGAGTGAGCTGCGAGTGCCCGGACGTCGTGGCCCGCGGCGGTCAGGGGGGCAGCTTGCGAGGACAGGAGACGTTTCGCGTGGACCCGGGCCTGGCGAGTGTCCCCAAGGGCAAGGCCGATCCGCGCCGCCAGCAGCGGGGCGAGCAGGTCGGATGGCCAGTCGACAATCCCGTCCGCTTCGGCCTCTGTGGCACCTTCGAGGAGCGACATCGCGAGTGAGGCACCCTCGGAGTCCCCTGCTGCTACGGCTCCCGCGCCCGACCAGAACGCGTGCACAGCCGCGAGCCTCTCGTTTTTTTGCCCCTGCGGCATTCGGCTTGGGGACCCTCGGCGAAGAGAGCGACCGAGCCTCGTGGTCAGCCAGCCAATCCCGTCATCCAGACTCGGAATCCCGGTCAGCGTGCGCACCACATCATAGGGCGCCTCCGTAGCGCGAGCCGTGTGCGCCCGGAGATGCGCGGCGGCACCGAACGCTGCTCGGATCTTCTGTGTGGATCCGGCAGACAGGAGCAGCGTCGCGAAGCCCATGGAAGGCATGCCGTGGCGAACGGTAAGGCCCGGGGCGTCCGACTCCACCACCTCCCAGGCGGCGTCAGACCCGTGCAGGCCTGCGGCCACTTGGGTCTCTGGTCGGTCGGCATCCCGCGCGATGATCACTCCGGCGTTTTGTGCGAAGGACACGTCTGCGCAATCTGGGAGCAGAGTCACCTCGACCGGGGGGCGGGCAGCAATGGAGGGGGTCCACTGCGCTACCACGAGCGGTAGTGTCGGCGCGATCACCACGGACTCGACGGTGGTTGCTCCGTCGGCGACAATCTCCCGCCGCAGCGAGCCTGGGCTTGCCACGAAGTTGACCCCAAGAGACCCAACAAGCCGAAAGTTCGCGGCTGCGAGGGTGCCGCTGATCCGGACCCGCTCACAGCCGGACCTTAGGCTTCCGGATACCGCAGCGACGTCGCCCTCTATGAGGAACGGCCGGCCGGCGGCGGTACCGGACAAGGCAAGGGTCGGTACCCCCTCGCCTATCTCCGGGATCGCCTGCGGTAGCTCCGGGAATTCGAGGTCATCGATTCGGCGTTGGGTCAACCGATCGGTGCCCTCGTTTTGGCGAAGTCACCGGCTTTTACAATGGTAATCTTGTCGATGTCGAGACGGTCTCGGATAGCCTGATTGACTTCCTCAAGAGTGAGGCTGCGGACTCGTTCCTCCATCTCCGCATCGAACATCGGCGTGCGGTCGAAGTAGAGACCAGACGCCAAGATGCCAGCTACACTGGAATCTTGAGCGCGCCCGAGCTGCTGCCCCTCGAGCCAGCCCTGTTGCGCCGTGGCTAGCTCCTCTTCAGTGAAGCCCTCCGCGAGCACCAACTCCAACTCCTCGGTAAAGGCGGCTTCAAGGGCTGCCGCGTTTTCGGGAGCGTAGATGGCGAATGCGGTGAACTGCCCGACAGGATCGATCGGATGACCTGAAATGCCACCTCCCACTCCATAGCTCAGTCCGTCCTTCACGCGGATTCTGGAGGCGAGTCGGGAGTTCAGGATGCCGCCGCCAATCATGTAACCAGCCATGATGAGCGCCGGATAGTCAGGGTCCGTGTCACGCAACTCGAAGTTCTGTTGGGCGACGAAGATCGCGTTGGCCTTGTCGGGTGTTTCAATGGTGATGGTTTCCGGCGGGGCGTCGTAAAAGGGCGACGCTACGCGAGTGAAGGCGTGCGGACTCGTCCAATCGCCGAAGGATTCCTCAAGCGCCTGTCTAACCTCAGCTTCATCAAAGTCACCCACCACCACCACGCTGCCATTTTGCGAGCCCCAGAAGTCTGCGTAGAACGCGCGGGCGTCATCCAACGTCGTGGCCGAGCCCGCCGCCGCCTGCTCGTCCAGCGTCTCCGTGTAGCTGGGGTGCCCGCCGGGGAATTGGCTCATGTGCCGCGCCAGCGCGATCTGGGCGAGAGGCTGAGGCTCGCTTCTCGACTGCTCGATCGCCGACAGGCGCTGCTCCTTCATGATGTCGAACTCGGACTGAGGGAAAGCGGGCTTGCGTACAAGATTGCCCACCAACCGGATCACTTCGGCCACGTTCGCGTTCACCGTTTGGAACTGCCCTGTTCCGCTCGTTGCCCCGCCGCCTACTGACCCAGATGCCTGCAGTCGGTCGAGCTCATCTTGGATCTCCTGACGCGAGTAGTCCTCGGATCCGCGCATCAGCATGGAGCCCGCAAAGTCGCCGGCGGCGCCTCGGCCTAGGAGGGACTCTTCGTCGCCGAAGAAGAGCCGCAGGCGCACGATTGCGACGTCTCCCCGGGTCTGCTTGGGGAGTAGTGCTACCTGCATGCCATTGGAGAGCGTGTATTTCGTCGTGCGCGCCTCAATGTTCGAGGGAGACGGGTCGAATTCCTCACCCTGCGCGATTGCTTCTCCGCCCGTGAATCCATCCAACATCGCTTCAAAGTCCGGCACTTCCGGGATGGTTGCGCGGTCAGGATTGTCGGTCGGGAAAAAGAGTCCGACCGTGCGATTGTCGGGCTTGATGTAGGCTTGCGCCACGCGGTTCACATCAGCGGCCGTGATCGCTTCGATCCTGTCACGATGCAGGAAGAAGAGGCGCCAGTCGCCCATCGATGCCCATTCCGAAAGTTGCAGCGCGATACCCGCGGACGAGTTGAATGACTGCCGCATGCCATTCAGAAGCGCTGTCCTGGCACGGTCGACTTCCTCACCCGTAATAGGACTCTGAAGCACCCCCTCCACAGTTTCGTTCATCGTTTGGAGCACGGCCCTGAGGTCCTTGCCGAGCGGAACCACGCTGAACGTGAGCAGCGGGCCGGCCTCACGCAGCTGTCGGGCTGCGGAGCCGGCCGCCGTCGCCACTTGCGTCTCAACGAGCGCCTTATAGAGGCGCCCCGAGGGGCTATCGCCGAGTACGAACGACAACACGTCAACCGCGGCGTAGTCAGGGTGACCACCTGGCGGCATGTGATAGGCACTGACCGCGAATTGGATTTCACCCGAGCGCCGCAGGGTGACCTGACGCTCACCGTCCTGGACAGGCTCGCTCGTGTAGGTAGCGTACAAGGTATTGGCGCCCGTGCGTTCGGGCCGTGGCAGCGAGCCGAACTTTTCCACGATGTGAGTCAGTGCGGACGGCTCGTCGAAGTTCCCGGCGACGACCAACAAAGCGTTATCCGGCTGGTAGTATTTTCTGTAGAACGCCTGTAGGCGCTCGATGGGGACGTTCTCGATGTCGGAGCGGGCACCGATTGTCGACTTGCCGTAGTTGTGCCACAGGTAGGCGGTGCTGAGGGTGCGCTCGACGAGAATCGCGAGCGGATTGTTTTCTCCCGACTCCATCTCGTTGCGGACGACCGTCATTTCGGAGTCGAGGTCCGTCCTCTCCACTCGCGAGCTGACCATGCGCTCAGATTCGAGATCTAGGGCCCATTCGAGGTTCTCTGCGGACGCCGGGAATATCTCGTAGTAGTTGGTCCGGTCCAGGCTCGTCGTGCCGTTCGGCTGCGCCCCCGTCTCATTGAACTCCTGAGGGATGTCTGGGTGGTTCGGGGTGCCCTTGAACAGCAGATGCTCAAGGAGGTGAGCCATGCCGGTCTCGCCGTACCCCTCGTGCCGAGATCCTACGAAGTAGGTGATGTTCACCGTGATCTGCGGCTTGCTCGGATCCGGGAAGAGCAGGACTCGGAGTCCGTTGTCCAGCCGGTATTCCGTGATTCCCTCGACGGTTGTGATCGGCTCCAGGTCGGCGGCGGTCTCCTGGGCTACGGTTGGGGCGACCGCAACAACGGTGGCCATCAGCGCGCTAGCGAGCGCGCGCGGGAGTCGAGAAATCATCGAACTACTCCTAAGCGGGATCATCCCCGAGGGGACTGAGATTGCAGGATACCACGTTGACCGGGGTGTGTGTAGTCATTTCTCCGCGGGCGGAGGCTTACCTTGTCGGCCCGGATCGGTGTACGTTTGCCTGAGACCCGAAGCAGGCTGTTGAAGAAGTACCGCGGCCTTGAGCCGGCCATGCCCGCCCGGGGCAATTCCCCTACTTTGGCGCATCATGTCAGAAGATCGAATCGACGGCCCTGGCCAGAGCGACGAGCCAGTTCTTGCACATCGTCAAGGGCGTGTGCTTGTGCTGACCCTGAACCGCCCGGAGCGGCTGAATGCCGTGAGCCTGCCCATGTATGAGGGGCTTGAGCGCGAGCTATTGGCCGCGAGCGGAGACGGCGCCGTCCGCTGTATCGTGATTACCGGCGCCGGTCGAGCCTTCTGCGTCGGTGCTGATCTAAAGGCGCATGAGGGAGGCCCTCCCTCCGGCGAGGATCGTAGTCGATACGTTCGCACCGCTCAGCGGGTGAACTACCTGATCCAGTCTGGCCCGAAAGCCGTTGTGGCGGCGGTGAATGGACACGCTATCGGCGGCGGCCTCGAGATGGCCCTGTCGACCGACTTCATGATTGTCGCGAGCGAAGCCAAGCTCCGCTTCCCTGAGATCTCGCTTGGCACCTTCATTGGTGGAGGCACCACCTATTCCCTCGTGGAGCGCGTGGGGGTGATGAAGGCCCGAGAGCTGATCTATCTCGGTGATTTTTTCCTTGGGGCGGAAGCCGCCTCAATGGGCATGGCAACCAAAGCCGTCCCGACCGAGCAGGTACTCCCGGCCGCGTTGGAACTCGCGGACAGACTCGCGGAGAAGGCACCGATCTCACTTGCACATGCGAAGCGGCTTATTGGCCCAGCTGGCACCATGACCCGTGAGGAGGCGCTCGACCGCGAGGCAGAGGCGCTGGAGGAGATCTTTGGAACCCGCGACTGGCAGGAAGGCGTCGAGGCGTTTCACGAGAAGCGTCCTCCCCGGTACACCGGTGAGTGACGATACCTTGGCAGCCCTCAGCCATCCGTTAGACCCGATTTTCCGGCCGCGTTCCCTTACCGTAATCGGGGCGTCGGCTGACCCGCGAAAGCGCGGTAACCAGGTTCTCAGGGCCCTTGTCGAGTCGGGGTACCAGGGCGCTGTCTACCCTGTGAACCCAAAGGGAGGGGAGATTGACGGTGCCGAGGTGTTTCGCTCGCTAGAGGATCTGCCGGAGGCGCCAGATTTGGCCTTGATTTGTCTGCCCGCTGGCGCGGTGCCGGACTCGGTCGCCGCCTGTGGTGCGCGTGGCATCCGTGGCGCCGTGGTGCTGGCGGTTGGTTTCGGAGAGTCGGGCGCCGAAGGGGCCGCCCTCGCGGACCAACTCCTTCAGGCGGCTCGCGCCGGCGGCGTCCGCGTCGTGGGGCCGAATACCTCGGGTATTCTCAACCTGCCGTTCGGACTGAACTTGATCGGAGCGCGCGGCGTCCGAGCAGGTGGGCTCTCTCTTATGGTGCAGTCCGGCAACGTCGCGCTGGCCTTCATGAACGAGGTCACCGCCCGATCACAGAACGGTGTGGCGATCTGCGTGGGTGTCGGGAACGAGTTGGACCTTGGCTTCCACGAGTACCTCGATTTCCTCGGCCAGGACGAAAGTACTCAAGCGGTCGTCGCTTATGTGGAAGGGTTCAAAGACGCTCGGGCCTTCCTCTCGGTGGCCGCGCGCGTAGCTCGAGTCAAACCCGTGCTACTCCTGAAGGGGGCGCGATCCGAGTCCGGGCAGGAGGCCGCCCGCTCGCACACCGGGGCGGTGGCGGGAGACTACGATCGTCTGAGGGCCGGACTACGGCAGGCGGGGGTCGTTGAGATCACACGCTCCGACGAACTCCTCCATGTGGCGGAAACGCTCGCCACCCAGCCTTCGGTGCGTGATGGGGCGGGGGTCGCGATCCTGTCTGACGGGGGCGGCCAGGGGACCCTGGCTTCCGATTCGTTTTCAGACATCCGGGTGCCGTTGGCCACGTTGGCGGACGAAACACGTGCCGGCCTCCGAGCGCTCCTCGGTCGCGCGGCTGCGGTCACGAACCCTGTCGACCTCGCGGGTGCCGCGGACGCCGACCCTGAAAAGTTTGGGCAAGCCCTCGCCGTGCTCGCCGCAGACCCGGCTGTTGGTGCAGTGCTCGTGGTCGGGCTTTTTGGCGGATACGGAATCCGCTTCGCGTCTACGCTCGCCGAAGGTGAGGCCGCCGCTGCCGCCGCGATGGTCCAGTGTATGAGGAGGCTACACAAACCGTTGGTCGTCCATTCGATGTACGCCACACACCGTAGCGAGCCGCTCGTCGTTCTTGGAGACGGAGGGGTACCGGTGGTGGAGTCTCTCGACATCGCCGTGCGCTGTGTCGGCGAACTCTGGCACCGAGGGGCCCTTCTGGCTCGGCAACCGTGGGCACCGGACGCGGAGGTGGCGGCGAGCGAGTCCGAGCGAGGAGACCACACTCATGCCTCGGTGAGGTCGGCGCGAGCCGACCGTCGCGAGACGCTCACCGAGCCAGAGGCGGCAGCACTTCTCAGCGACGGGGGGATGTCGTACCCCCCGGCGACGGTGTGTGTCACCGCCGAAGAGGCTCGGGCCGCTTGTTCCGAAATGGGCGCTCCAGTGGCGCTCAAGGTGGTGTCTTCCAAGATCCCACATAAGACGGACGCTGGGGGCATTGAGTTGAACGTCACTTCCCCGGATGATGCTGCGCGCCTCTTTGAGGCCATCGTTGCACGATGTGGCCGGTACTTGGGAGCCCAGGGTCTCGAAACGGGCGTCGAAGGTGTGTTGGTCGCCCCCATGCTCGGTGCGCCACTCGTAGAGGTGCTCGTGGGGGCTAGGCGCGATCCAGAGGTCGGGCCGGTGCTCACGGTGGGCGCCGGGGGCGTTTGGGTTGAAGTGCTGAAAGATGTCGCGCACCGGGTGCTCCCGATCACCGACGCTGACATGCACGAGATGCTGAGCGAGTTGCGTATGTATGGTCTGTTGACCGGGGCGCGCGGTCGGGAGCGTGCCCATGTGGACTCGATCGTCGCGGCGATGCGCGCGGTGGCCGACTGTCTGCTCGCTCATGAAGATGTGGCGGAGGTCGAGGTGAATCCGCTCTTTGCCTACGCGGATCGGGCGGTGCCGGTGGATGCGCGTGTGTTCCTGACGAGCGATGTCGGGCGCTAGGCGCGGGCCTCGGGCCTTCTTGGGTTGTGCGCTCGCCTCGGCTCAAAGGCGAGGACTTCTGACGGGTGTGTTCGTGCTCGCCCTGGGGGCATGCTCGGACACCGACGCGGGTCCCCAATCCGGGGAAGACCACCCGCAGCACCGGTCAGTCGCGAGCGCCTCTGGCGGCATGGTCGTTACGGGTTCCTCCTACGCCACGGAGGCCGGCCTGAGGATGCTCGAAGCGGGCGGCAACGCCGTCGACGCTGCAGTGGCTGCAGCCTTTGCACTGACTGTTGCGGAACCGACGCAGTCTGGTCTGGGCGGTCGTACGCAGATGCTGATCCGGACGGTGGATGGGTCCGTGTCCGGGATCGACGGGACAACTCAGGTGCCGCTCAGCTACGATCCGGACTCAGCACCTGACGGAGAGCACGGCCACGGGGCCATCGGAATTCCTGGGACAGTGGCAGCCCTCACCCGCGCGCTAGCCGAGCACGGGACGCTCTCGTTACAAGATGTGATGACACCGGCCATTGGCTGGGCACAGGAAGGCGTCCGCATGACTGCGGGCGAGGCCGCCCGAATGGGTGCGTTCGCGGGCGAATTGGATCCTTCGTCTCCAATCGCCGGTGTACTTCTCAATGAAGACGGACGAGCCCGCTCGACCGGCGACCTGCTCGTTCAAGCAGATCTGGCGCGTACGCTGCGCCTGATCTCGCGTGGTGGGCGTGCCGTGTTTTATGAAGGCGAGATCGCGAGCGCGATCGCCTCGGATATGGCGGCGAACGGGGGCTTCGTCACGCTGGCAGATCTGGCTGCCTACCGGGCGGTGGACTCGGACGTCGTCGCAGGGACGTATCATGGGCACACGGTACTCGGCACCTACCTGCCGGCGTCGGGGGTGACGGTAATCGAGATCCTCCAGATCCTAGATCGACTGGCAGCCCCGGAGGGCGAAGACGGATGGGGTTCCGTCACGGTCGAGGCCCTCTTGGCCGGGTTTGCGGACCGAGACCTCGCGGAGCGCTTGGCTCCAAGCGTCGCGGCCGCGTGGATATCTTCCGATTCGTTAGCCGACCGTCGTGCGACTGAGATCACGGCGCGGCTCGCGGGCGGCGGGATGACTCCCGCAGACGGTGGGCGGAGTGAAATTGATGACGGCTCCGAGTCGGCGTTCACGACGCATATTTCCGTCGCGGATACCTTTGGAAACGTCGTAGCCCTTACACAGTCGCTGGGCCCAAGTGGCGGCGCTCGGGTCGTGTCACCGGGGCTGGGATTTCTTTATGCCTCGACGCTGGGTGGCTATTTGCTCGGAGGTGAGCCTGGGTACCGGCCTTGGTCTTCTCAGGCCCCGCTCATCGTGATGGATGGCGACGAACCCCTCTTGGTCATGGGGGGAGCTGGGTCGAGGCGAATCTTGTCCGCACTCGTTGCTACTGTCACTCGGTTCTTGGACCAGGGAATGTCGATCGAGCAGGCACTCGCGGCTCCCCGCCTGCACCCCACTGGGGGCGTCGTGCAGATTCAGGCAGGGTGGTCTGGGGAGGCTGGGCTCGAAGCGATGGGGTACCGTGTCGAGCGACATGAACCGGGCTTTTTTGCGCGACTCAACGTTGTGCATGTTCTCGGAGACCGGTCATTTGTTGGGATCGGTGAGCCGAGATGGATGGAGAGCGCCGCGGCCGGCCCGCGGCGATAACGGATGAATGTGGTCTAGCCAGGATATTTGATATGATGCGACGCGTGATGTGCCTCGTTCTTTCCCTTTGCGTTTTTTCTGCTGTAGGCATTGCGGCCCAAGAGCGGACGATCCTGATTCGCAACGGCCGTGTGATGGATGGAGCGGGCAATCCGTGGGTCTACGCGGACGTCCTGATTCGTGGGGATCGTATTGAGGCGGTCGGTGACCTCGGTGACGTGCCGGCAGATGAGGTGATCGATGCCACGGGCCTCTACGTGACGCCCGGCTTCATCGACACGCACTCTCATGCCGGGCCCGGGTTGGCGTCGCCTGGCTTGAGCCATGGCGAGCCTCTTCTGGCCATGGGCCTGACGACGATCTTCGCGAACCCGGATGGGGGCGGTACTACAGATCTGGGTGCGCAGCGGGGCACGCTGCTGAAGGATGGAATCGGCGTGAACGTCGCTCAGTTGATCGGCCATGGTTCGGTGCGCGGGGCCGTCATGGGGTCAGAGGACCGGGCTGCCACGCCTGCTGAGCTGGACCGAATGAGATCACTGGTGCGCGCTGGCATGGAGCAGGGAGCTTGGGGGCTGTCGTCGGGGACGTTCTATGTGCCCGGTAACTACGCGCCCCCGGAGGAGATCGAGGAGTTGGCGAAGGAAGTGGCTCCGTTCGGTGGCAGCTATACGAGCCACTACCGTGATGAGTCTACGTACAGCGTCGGCCTGATCGCCGCAGTGGACGAAGTCATCAATGTCGGACGGGTCGCGGGAATCCCAGCGGTCCTCACCCATGTGAAGGCCCTTGGTCCATTCGTATGGGGCTACGGGGCGGCCATCGTCCAGCGCGTGGAACGTGCGCGCGCAGAGGGCGTCCAGGTTTTTGCCGATCAGTACCCCTACACGGCGTCGGCCACGGGCCTCGAGCCCGCGTTGTTGCCTCGTTGGGCGCAGGCGGGGGGACGGGACTCGCTGTTGGCTCGAATGGACGACCCGGTCACCATGGCCCGCATTCGAGGGGAGATGGTTGAAGGGCTGGCCAGGCGCGGCGGAGCTGACCGGATCCAATTTCGTAGGTACCGCGCGGACGAGTCGATCGAAGGACGCCTGCTGAGTGATCTCGCGGCGGAGCGCGGGCAGGATCCGATCGATACCTCCATCGGTCTCATCCGCGCGGGGAGCCCGAGCATCGTCTCGTTCAACATGAGCGATGCAGATGTCGAAACGCTGATGGTACAGCCGTGGACGATGACGTCCTCAGATGGCGATCTCGTGCCGATGGGTGAGGGTGTTCCCCATCCGCGAACCTACGGTGCCTTCGCGAGGAAGATCCGTCTCTACGTGAACGAAAAACACACAGTGAATTTAGAGAACGCGATCCGAAGCATGACGTCTTTGCCGGCTCAGGTCTTCGGCATGAAGGATCGGGGCATGCTGCGCCCTGGGATGATTGCCGACATCGCGGTCTTTGATCTCGCGGCCGTGCGGGATGTCGCCGAATTCACGGACCCTCATCACTACTCAGAGGGGATGGTGCATGTGTTCGTGAACGGTGAGGCGGCGATCAAGGACGGAGCCTTCACGGGCGCGCGTGCCGGCCGGGTTCTTCAGAAGGGGACCAGGGGGATTTCCTAACGGCGACCGCTCAGAGGTCCTTCGGGACTCCCGCTAGAATGCTGTTGAAGAACTGCGGCGGCCCCCCTCCAACGGTCTCCTAGGCGGCGCTACCCCAATGGAAGCCGCCCGGTTTCGCGTCGGGTTCGCTCGGTGGGTTGGCAGCCGAGTCCTGCCACGCGAAGCCTTTGGGGGCCTCGGTCGGGACGGACCCTCCGGCGCGGTCTGTCTTGCGGTCGCCCCAAAGAAAGCCAGGTGCATGACCTGTTTTGCGTCGATCGGGAGTGCCCGTTCCGTCATCGAGGCCAGCCCAGGCGAAGCCTGACTGATGCGCCGGTGGCATCGATGGGGGCGAGGACGCCTCAGTGGTGGCCTGGTCTTGATTTTCCGCGAACCGGAAACCCGAAGGATGCTGGGGTGGTTCTGGAGCCGGGGAGGGTGGCGCGGTATCCCGACGCCAGGTGAATCCCTCGTCCTCGGTCGCGGTTGCACCGTTCCAGTGAAAGCCGGAGTCGTGCGCAGCCGGACGCCCAGGAACGTGTTCGGGATCCCTTCTCCCGACCCCCTGCCACGCACAATCCGGGCACCAGCGAAGCGGCCAGCCATGCGGACATCGGCCGTAGCCACAGCGGTGCCAAAACCGTCTGCGTGCGGTGTCTGCAGGCCGGGCAGAACTGCGCGGTGGGCATCCGTTTTAGCAAGGCAGCGGTAAGGACGGCGCCCGTCGCTGCCGCGAGGATGATGAGGCTAGTGATCATTGGGACAGGAAGAATGAAAAATCCAGTAGACTAAGTTATGTGACCGGAGGCCAGGTATCGCCAGGAAAAGAAGCCCGAGCTAAACTTTCCGCCCCGAGTACAACACTGGAGGAGTCGATTGGGTACCGTGCGTGATTTCCTAGAAAAGCACTACCTGCACTTCAACGCGCGTGAGGTTGTGGACGCCGCGAAGGCCTATGAGGCGCATCTTGAGGCAGGTGGAAAGATGTTGGTCACTCTGGCGGGAGCGATGTCCACCGGGGAGTTGGGAATCATTCTTGCGCGCATGATCCGCGAGGGTAAGGTGCACGCCATTTCGTGCACGGGCGCCAACCTGGAGGAGGACGTGTTCAACCTGGTTGCCGGGCGTGAATACGAGATCATCCAGTCGTGGCGGAGTCTTTCTGCCGCCGATGAGCAGGCGCTCTATGACCGCGGAATGAACCGCGTGACGGATACGTGCATTCCTGAGACGGTCATGCGGCATATTGAAAAGCGAATGGTGGATCGCTGGCAGGGCGCGTGCGAAGCCAACGTGCGCAAGACGCCGGCAGAGTTCCTGTTCGACCTTCTGGGCGACCCGTCGCTACGTGAGCACTACCAGATCGACCCGGCCCACTCGTGGATGCTCGCAGCCAAGGAGATGGGTGTTCCCGTCTTCGCGCCTGGTTGGGAGGACTCCACCACGGGCAACATCTTCGCCGCCAACGTCCTTCTGGGGAATATTCAGCACCACCTGTGCGTGAAGACCGGCACGGAGCAGTTCCAAGCACTGATTGAGTGGTACTTGGAGAACCACGGCGCCGGGGAGCGCCCTTCCGTCGGCTTCTTCCAGTTGGGCGGCGGCATTGCCGGCGACTTCGCCATCTGCACGGTGCCGTGCATCATCCAGGACCTGCAACGCGACGTCCCCTTCTGGGGATACTTCTGTCAGGTCACGGACGCCCAGCCCTCCTACGGCGGATACTCGGGGGCCCCATCGAACGAGAAGATCACGTGGGGCAAGCTTGAGCCCTCCACACCGAACTTCAATATCAATTCGGACGCCACGATCGTCGCTCCCCTTATCTTTGGATACGTACTGGGGGACTGACCCTAACCCCGCTGGTCCTAGGCGGGCGTCAGCAAGTACTCAATCACATCGACGGCGGTGTACGAGGTCCTCTCGCCCAAGAAGCCGCCCAATAGCTTCAGGTCGTCGCCGCTCGTAAGCAGGGGTGCCTCCGTGACTCCTCCGTCTCGAACTTGCGGGAAGCCGGTGTTGGCGATGAGTGCGTTGCAGAGGCATTTCCGTCCATCCGTGTCTGTCTCGGATCCGCCTTTCTTCACGAATGTGTCGACAGGTTCAGATGGGCAACGGAAGGCAATGCGACCGTCCTCGCGGCGGTAGGGTGCCCTCAGATACCCGACGTCGCAAATGCGGGCGCGTGCGGCGTAGACGGCGTCGTCGGACAGAGTGTCGTCGAGCATGACCGTCTTGAAGGGAAATCCTGTCGGGGAGGCACGGCCGTCTGTCATGACATCTGCCTCGCCTCGACGCACCTGGTTTAACACTTTCTCCCTCAGGTCGGCGCGGACTCCGGATTCAACGGCGTAGGCGAAAAGTGTCCCGACCTGGATTCCAGCTGCACCGGCTGCCTTGGCCTCTTGAAATTGTTGGGGGCTCCCCACGCCCCCGGCCAACCAGAAGGGAAGGCCGAGAGCGGCGACCTTGTCTAGGTTGGCTTGGTCGCGCTCCCCGTAAAGAGGCTCTCCGCGCTCGTTCTTGGTTCCTCCTCCGCGGGGTGGAGCGTTGTGTCCGCCAGCGGTATTCCCCTCAATGATGAAGCCATCGACGCGGCCGTTGGCTTTGCGCGTCATCATCGTTGCGAGGGAATCTGACGAGACGATGGGGAGGAACTTCGGGCGCGTGAGTGTCGGGCGCTCCGGGTTGGACCAAACGACGCTGGGGTCGAAGTTGAGTGCCTCGTCCTCGGCACCGGTGCCTCCCAAGATGTCGAAGCGGATCGACGCTGGCGCGTGTTCGACGAGCGCGTCGAGCACCCCCGGAATTTCTCTGGGAATTCCCGCGCCCATGAGCACGTAGTCGACCCCGGCAAGCGCACCATACAGGGACGGCAGCGTCGGAAGCTGGATCTTCGTCAGATAGTTGATGCCCACCGGGCCGCTGTGTCCTTCCTTGGCCAGGAAGACCTCCACGAAGTTGGCCAGCACCATGAGGCGCTCTTGGAAGCTGTTCAGCACGGGCTTGTGCAGCGGTAGGATCGGGAAGGGTTCATGATCCGCACGGTCTGCACGGTAGAACCTGCCCATCACTTCATCGACGAATTCAGGCAGGGGAAAAGCCTGCATCGCCCGGCGAAAGTCGCCGAGGGGATCACCGTCCCACAGGCGTCGTATGAGCGTGATGTCCACCGCGGTGCCGGACACGACGCCCAACTGCCCCTGGAGTGCAACCGCGCGCGCGAGCGACCAGCTTGAAACACCAACGCCCATGCCGCCCTGGATG
>CALFPJ010000109.1 GCA_937919655.1 uncultured Gemmatimonadales bacterium | reverse complement strand
GCACCCGCTCGTGTGCCGAATGCTGGTCCACGATCAGCATGCCGTTCCTGGTTTCGGCCAGGATATAGGTGTTCAGGACCTGCCACAGCCGCGGCCGCCCTGCACCCACATCTGGAATGGGAACGGGCGGTGCCCCGGGCTGAGGCGCGGGTCCGTCTCCTGTCATGAACAGGGCCATCTGCGCGTCGGGGTCCGGGGCAGCCTCCGGGGGCGTCTGGCTCTCTTCCCGAACCACCATCGTCGGCGCAGTTAACTGCGTATCGAACGTGGCGGAACTGGGCTCGGTATCCAACGCAGATCTGACGGCCTGCTCGACGAGTTCTTCGACGCCCGCCCAGTCTCGAAAACGTACCTCAGCCTTCGAAGGATGGACGTTCACATCCACCGACCCCTCAGGCACGCGCAGGTAAAAGAACATCCAAGGGCGAACGCCGTGCCCAATGGTAGTTCGGTACCCGCGTTCGGCTGCCCTCACCAGTTGGGGCGCTCGGAACGGGCGACCGTTCACGAAGAGGAAGCTCCGCCGGAAACCAGGTTTCGCGGCATCCGGGCGCTGAACCAGCCCTTTTAACTCGAGGCCCTCCCTCTCCCCGGTGGCCAAAATGAGGGTGCTTCCCTCCTGGGCACCCCAAAGCTGAGAGACGCGTTCCGCAGCATCGTAGGCCTTGGGCAGATCTAGGAGCGTGCGCTCGTCCGAAGTGAGGTGGAAGGACACCCTTGGATTCGCCAACGCCAAGGCGGTCACCACCTCGCTGATGGCCCGAGTCTCTGCGCTGACGGCCTTCAAGAACTTGGAGCGGGCCGGAGCATTAAAAAACAGACTGCGGACCTCGATGGACGTCCCGCGCTGCCGCGGAAAGTCCTCCACCGAGTTGATCTGTCCCCCACTGACCACCAGGCGCGTCCCGACATCATCGTCGGTCTCACGGGTGTCGAGTGTGAGTCGTGACACAGCCGCGATCGATGGTACCGCCTCGCCCCGAAAGCCGAAGGTGCGAATGCTCCTCAGGTCGTCAGCGTGGGCGATCTTGCTCGTCGCGTGTCTGTCGAGACACAGAAGCGCATCTTCGCGACCCATCCCGATGCCGTCATCACTCACCCGCATACGCCGCTTGCCACCGTGTTCTACGGCGATCTCCACTCGCGAGGCCCGTGCATCCAGGGCGTTCTCGACCAGTTCCTTGATGACGGACGCGGGGCGTTCAACGACCTCACCCGCAGCGATCTGGTTCGCCACGATGTCCGGGAGTATGTGAATTCGCCTAGCCATGATGAAATCTAAGCTCGTTCACGAGACACCATAGAAGCGGCAGGCGTTCTCCGTGGTGCGCCGTGCGACAACCTCCGCGGCCAACCCCAGGTGTGCCCCCACTGCTTCAGCCACGAACGCGACCAAGGCTGGCTCGTTTCGCTTGCCCCGGTGGGGCACGGGAGCGAGGTACGGCGAGTCTGTCTCTATCAACAGTCGGTCCTCTGGGACCTCCAGAAGAAGATCAACGACGGCAAAGCTCTTGAACGATGCGATTCCTGAGAACGACACGTACCAGTCCGCCGCCATGGCCTCTGCAAACGCTTTCGATCCGCCGGTGAAGCAGTGTAGTACGCCGCGTGTGCCCGAGGGCATGTTCCGAAGCGCGGCCGCCACGTCGTCGTCCGCCGAGCGGGCGTGAACCACCAACGGCAGATCCAGATCGGCACCCACAGCGAGATGGGCATCGAAGAGATCGCGCTGGACCGCTCTTGGCGCTGTGTCGTAGAAGAAGTCCAACCCCGTCTCACCGATCGCGACCACGCATGGATTGGCGGTCGCAATCTCGCGCACGGCCTCGATGGAGTCTTCCGTCGCATGGGCCGCCTCATGGGGATGCACACCTGCGGTGCACCAAGCGCCCGTTCTGCCCGAGACCAACTCGACCGCGTCCAGTGCATCATCCACATTCGAGGCGATGCTGACCCAGCGTGTGACCCCAGCCTCATGCGCCCTATGCAACACCGCCTCCCGGTCATCCCGGAAGGCGGTGTCGGTCATATGGCAGTGGCTGTCGAAGAGCTCGATGAGGCTCCCCCTTTTGCGAAGCCGCAGACGCGGCGAGGACCTGCCTAAACCGTGGCTGGTTGAGGGCGTTCCTTTTTGTCCTCCGAACCCACACCGAAACGCTTTTGGATCTCGACCAGCGCTGGCGATGCCACGAAGATCGACGAATAAGTACCGACCACGACGCCCAGAATCAGAACGAGCGTGAAGTCGAAGATCACCGCTCCGCCCAAGATCAACAGCGCAAGCAGCACAACCAAAGTGGTGCCGGACGTGAGGACGGTGCGGGGAAGCGTTTCGTTGATGGACTCGTTGATGAGCTCGACCGGGTCCCGCTTGCGCGCGCCCTTCTTAGTGAGGTTCTCACGAATGCGGTCGAACACGACAATCGTATCGTTCAGCGAATACCCAACGATGGTCAGGATCGCCGCCACAGTCGGAAGCGCGATTTCAACCCTAAACAACGCCAAGAACCCAAGGGTGATGAGGATGTCGTGGGCGGTGGCGATCACGGCAGCCAGGCCGAACCGGAACTCGAAACGCATAGCGATATACAGCATCGTTAGTACAAACGAGGCGAGGATCGCGTATAGCGCATTCAGCTGCAGTTCCGCCCCGACTTTCGCCCCAACCAACTCCTTCTTCTCGATCACGAACGACCCCGCCCCGAACGCAGCCGTGAGCTGCGCTTCCACATCCGCGGCGACCTGTTCGATGGTCGCATCGTCCGCGATCGGCGCACGGATGACGAATTCGTGCTCGGCTCCAAACCGCGTCACCGGCGGGGCCTGAGACCCACCCAACGCCGCGCGCACATCGGCATCCGTGGCTTCGTTGCTGAAGCTCACCTGGATGAAGGAGCCACCGGTGAAGTCGACGCCGTAGTTTTGCCAGTTCCCGAGGGTGGTGACGTTCACGATCATCGCGATGACGCCCACACCG
Source organism: uncultured Gemmatimonadales bacterium (assembly GCA_937919655.1). Lineage (GTDB taxonomy): Bacteria > Gemmatimonadota > Gemmatimonadetes > Longimicrobiales > Gaopeijiaceae > CALFPJ01. Next base: position 7,235 of record CALFPJ010000109.1, on the reverse strand, counting down.
ATGAGGGCCGCCGAAAAGACGTACGCCTTTTTCCGCGCTTCAATGAAGTGGTACGCGGCGTTAGTAAAGAGTCTCATGGCCTTCGATCAGATGCTGATCGCGTCCGACGCCTTCTTCCCATGCAAATAGATCAGGAAGAAGGAGCGGGTTACGAAAAGAGCGGAGAAGAACGACGCCACGATTCCGATCGAGAGCGTCACAGCGAAACCTTGCACAGGGCCCGTACCGAACTGGTAAAGGATGAGCGCGGTGATAAGCGTCGTAATATTGGCGTCAACGATGGCGGAGAGCGCGTGGCCGAAGCCCTCATCCACTGCGGTGCGTGTCGCACGCCCGGCGGCAAGTTCTTCCCGGATGCGCTCAAAGATTAGCACGTTGGCGTCGACCGCCATGCCCACTGAGAGAATGAGCCCTGCGATTCCAGGCAAGGTAAGGTTCGCGCCAATGCCCGCGAGACCGCCTAACACCAGCAGAACATAGACACCGAGCGCCCCGACGGCGAGTACGCCAGCCATGCCGTAGTAACCGATCATGATCACGATCACCCCAACGATGCCGACGATACCGGCGACTTCACCTTGATCGATCGAGTCCTGCCCGAGGGACGGACCTACTGTCCGCTCCTCGATGATGTTGATCTTCGCCGGCAAAGCACCCGCTCGGAGCACGAGCGCAAGGTCGGCTGCCTCTTCGAGCGGCGTGCCCGCGCCCATGTCGATCTGGCCGCGCGCACCGATGCGGTCACGGATGACAGGAGCACTCATCACTTCGCCATCGAGCACGATGGCGAGGTAGTCACCCACGTGCTGTCCGCTGAATTGAGAGAAACGGCGTCCACCCGCCCGCGACAGCTCGAACTGGACCTGAGACTGGTTGAACTGCGGATCGCGCGCAGCTGTCGCGTTTTCCAGCAGATCACCCGTCAGGAACGGTTCCTCCTCAAGCACATACAGGCGCTTGTAAGTGCGGGCGCCCTGCCCAACCAAGTCCGAGCCCCACTGCATCACCTGGTTGCGCGGAAACGACCGCTGCACGCCGGGCATATTCAAAAAGGCTGTCGCGACAGGCACGTCCTCGATCGCAATGAAGAACGAACCTTCCACGTCCCCAAAACTCAGGAGTGACGAGAATGGCCGGAACGCTTCCTCCGGGTCCTCTTCCGGGGCAGCGGGCTCCACGGCAGCGGAATCACCCTCGGCAGTGGCGCTTGCGGTGTCACCACCGAACAGCAGGTCTTCAAGCTGGCCTTGCTGATTCGCGGCGGTACCCGCGACGTCCCGGCCCAGCGCACGGATCGAGTCCACGCCAAGGTCGGCAACGATGGAGCGGTCGATCCGGGTGAGCGCGGCTTCCATATCCGTCAGCGGAAGGACGAGCTTGAATTCCAGGAAGGCGTTCCGTTGAACGATATCCTTGGCCTGGTTTTCGTCCGAGACGCCCGCGAGCTCCACGATGAGGCGCTCTCCCCCGACCTGCTGGATGAGCGGCTCCTCGACACCGAGCTCGTCGATTCGCGTTCGAATAATCCGGTCGACGCGGTCGATCATGTCGGCCTTCGCTTCGGCCGTCATAGTACCGTCCGGATCGTCGACTTCGAGGACGAGATGCATCCCGCCTTGGAGGTCGAGGCCCAATTTGAGCCCATTCTGGTAGAGTTGCCAACCAGACATCGCGACAAAGATCGCGATCAGAATGATCCGGCTTCGGAGCGTTTTGAACATGAACTACCGTGGGTTCGACGAAAAAATGGCCCACAAGGGGCCACGACGGGTTGCTGCAAACCGCGTTACGACAGCCTGTAAAGCTGCCTCAGCCCCCCCGGCGTGTCAATCGGCTGAGCCGGGGGAATCCCCTGAAAACTGGCTTCAGAACAGGTGGTACGCGACTGAGGGGGTCAGATGTTCCCTCTCAGACGAAAGATGGCCGACCCACCCTAGGGGGGGCCGGCCGGCCATCGGCCGGAGGCCAGCGAGGGGCTATGCGAGTTCACCCCCGCCTAGGGCATGCGTCTCAGAAGTACAGAAACGTCTGAATTTTAAACGAAAATTCGGTGTCGCCGGCCTGCGGAGAGTAGATGTCCACATTCGTGCCGATCTTGTTCTTCCCGGCGAAGTAGAACATCAGGCCTGGCGTGAATACCGTACCGCCGTCCGAGTCAAGATTCGTATTTGGGTCACCCATACTGAGACGTACGAGCGGCTCAATTCCAGAAATCCGGGTCCCGCCCAGCGGGTGATAGTAGGAGGCGACCACCTGGGCCGCGACGAACGCTACAGGCTCATTCCCCGCGTCGAGCTCTTTCCAGTTATCTCCACCGGCCACGGCCGCTTGGAGCAACACGCCGTCGCGCCAGTCTCCAACCTGAAGATCTGCGCTCCAGCCCAACGCTTGGGCATTCTCATCGGTTGGGTCCACCCAGTCGTGAATCGCGAGGTTGCCTGAGAGCGTCACCTTATCCGTCGCGGCAATCGAAAGGCGACCGGAGAAGGACTTGGCGTCGTTCTCGTCGGCAACATTGATCCCAGTCCCGTTGGTCACGGACGCTTCATAGGACACGCGACCTGAGCTGCCATCCACCTTGATACCCTGATCACGCCCGGCGAAGCCGAGTTTTTCCGTGAGTCGACTGTAGGAGCAGAGTGACCCTACGCCCGCGCAGGTGGATACGCCCTCCACTCTCCCGTCCCGCTCAATCAGCGACAGATCGGTAGAACTAGAGAGTTCAAAGAGGTCAAAGGCTCGTTTGAACTGCCCCATATACACGCGAAACCCAGATGAGAAGTTCAACCGTACATAGGTGTCCTGAAGGGCGGTCGCGCCACCCGAGAAGTCCGGCTGTATGCGGGCAGAGACAAAGTCGTTGATCGTGATATCGGCGATGAGTCGGATGCGCCTAAAGAAGAAGTCGTTATGGGCAGCGCTCACGCTGGACGCCGAGTACTGCGCATGGGCGCGCCCGCCGATTCGAATTGAAGAAGCCCGAGAGGATATCTCGGTTTGGGCGTCGGCGGCCGCGGGGAGAGCCACGACAAACGCGAAGATCGCGAACAAGGTCAGACGGCGTTGCATTCTTGGCTTCCTTCCGTGGGAAGAATCTGGGCCAGTGGCGGTCCGATGGCCTCAGCAACGATACCAAATCACGACGTGGTGACAACGGGGCCAAGCGCCCCTCGAGACGAGGTTACAGTTCCGTTACGAACCCGCTACGAAAATACTAGAAAGAACACGCCCTTGAAGGCAGATCCGATGCTGGATCGACCTCTAGAGCGCCCGACGTAGAACCGCGTGGACTCGCGCCATGAAACGACCCGCGTCTACCGATTTTTCGACATAGTCGTCCGCCCCGGCTTCCAGCAATTCGGCTTCGATCAAGTCACTGCCCGTCCCTGTTCGAATCAGAACGGGGAGCGCTGCGGTGTCGACTGAGCCCCGGATTTGACGCAAAACCTCGCGCCCATCCATACCTGGCATAGCTAGGTCGAGAATGACCAATTTGTACATCTGGTCATCCTTCAGAATGTCGAGCGCCTTGTGCCCATCTCCGGCATCCTCGACTTCATAGCCGTCGCGCTCCAACAGCGTCCGCATGAGGAGTCTCGCGTCTTCGTCGTCGTCAACCAGAAGAATGCGCGGTGGCCCTTGGTCCTTCTCCTGAACGTCTTCATCTAGCGACTGCCCGAGTACACGCTCGACCTCGACGAGGGTCGTTTTTCCCTGATTGACCCAGTCAATGCCAACCTCGTGCAGGGTGCGCATACCGCCCTGGATTGCCACACGCTGCAGTGTCGACCAGCCCTTCCGTTGCTCGACAGCCTGCTGAAAACGCGGGCCGACCACGAGTACCTCGTTCACAGGCAGCCGGCCGCGATAGCCCGTGAAACCACACTCCGGGCACCCAACCGCTCGCACCACCGGCTCGGACCCGTGCCGTTCGGTGAGCCGCTGTTCATCAGGGGTCAAAATGGGCTGAACGAGATCTGCCCATAACGGTCCAGGGCGCTACGGGGGCCTGACGAGGCAGCCTATTCGGCCAGCTGCGTGGGAATGGTGATGAGGGCTCTCGCGCCTCGAGCATCGCCGCGATTTTCCAACTCTAGTGCGCCCCCGTGAGCCTCCGCGATCTGTCGTGACAACACGAGTCCGATCCCTGAGCCGCCCTGCTTGGTCGTGAAGAACGGCACGAAGAGATTTCCAGTGTCGCCGAGCCCAGGCCCTTCATCCTCGACCAGGATATGAAGCTCACCAGCCTTGACCAGCCAGCGAATGGACACCCGTTCACCCCCGGCCTCGAGCGTGGCCTCAACCGCGTTCTTGAGCACGTTGATCAGGGCCTGCTCCAGCTGATCCGGATCTACTTGGAGCGTGACATCTAGGCTCTCAAGCACATCTACGGGAAGGCGTGTCTCAAGATCGGCGACACCACGCACAAGCGGAGCCACACTCGTCCGGGCCAACTCAGGCGCGGGCAAGCGTGCGAGCTTGGCGTACGATGCCATGAAGCGCCCGAGCGCCTCTGCCCGCGACGAAATGACCTCTAGGCCACGCTCCACATCCGGCCCAATATCTTCAGGCAAATTGCTTTGGCCGAGCATGCCTTGGAGGCTGCCTGAGATGGACTTGATCGGGGCGAGGGAGTTGTTGATCTCGTGCGACAGGACGCGGATGATCCTCTTCCACGCTTGGCGCTCTTCTTCGCGCAGCGCGCGACTCAGGTCAGACAAGGCGAGAAGCTGGAGGGGATAACCTTCCTGGCGCACCACGCTTCGCCGCAGTTCCCAGCGGCCTGTGCCGCCTGGAAAGGATACCTCCATGGTCCGCGGCGCTATACCTGAGAGCGCGTCAGCGAGTCGCAGTTCCAAAGCGGTCTTTCCGATCAGCCGGTCAGCCGGCTGACCGAGCAATCGTTCTCCGCGCCGGTTGATGATGCGTAGCGTCTCATCTGGGTCGAATGCGAACACCGCAACGTCGATCTCCTCAAGCACTTTGCGCAGGGTCTCGGTCGCCTCCACCGCCCCGAGCCGCTGCTCGCGGAGAATGTCCTCGATGGCATTGACCTCGACGTAGGCCAAAGAGAGGGCGTCGGTCGCCTCGGTCACCCGGGCGCGAATGGAGAAGTCACCCTCCCTCAGCGCCGCGAGCATATTCGCCAGCGTGCCGAGCGGCCGCACAACCTGCTCGTGTAGGGCCACAGTCAGCGCCCCCCACGCACCGAGGATTACCAGCGTGACCGTCCACTGAAGTCGTGTGCTAAAGTCACCCAGCCAGAGCAAGCCAAGCGCCGCGGACACACCTGGCAGCCCCGCAAGCACCGCAAGAATGAGCACTCGGTTTTCGTGCCCGCGCCGCCGCCACCAGCCGCTCACCGTGCTAACCCCCACTCACGGGGGGGGCGTATCTATTCACCTTCTTCAAAGCGCTGCAGGCGTCGGTAGAGTGCGCTCCGACTCAGCCCGAGTGCCTCAGCGGCCTTGCTGACATTGCCCTGGCAACGCTCGAGTGCTTTGTCGATGAGAAGGCGCTCGGCTTCGTCGAGCGTCAGCTCATCCATGAGCACCGTGCCGTCTTCGCGGCGGCGTAAACCAAGGTCCGCAGCTTCGATGCGCGACCCCCTCGCCATGAGCACGGACCGCTCGACGGCATGCTGCAGCTCGCGCACGTTGCCGGGCCAACTATGGCGCAAGAGGGCTTCGAGGGCCGGTGGTGAAAATCCGTCGATCGCTCGGTCGTAGCGAGCAGCCTGCTTGACGAGGAAGTGCTCCGAGAGGAGTCGGATGTCTTCTCGCCGTTCCCGCAACGGAGGCAGCCGAATTTCGACCGTATTTAGCCGATACAGTAGGTCCTCTCGGAAGTCACCGTTCCCAACCGCTTCGCCAAGGTTGGCATTGGTCGCGGAGATCACGCGCACATCAACATTACGAATCTTGGAGGAGCCAACCCGTTGGATCTCTCCTGACTCCAGGACGCGTAGGAGTTTCGCCTGTTGCTGCAGCGGAACGTTGGCAATTTCGCCCAGTCGGTGATCTGATCGTCGAAGACGAGCGTTCCAATGCGTTGAACACCGGCCTCTTGGTAGCCAGCGCTCCCATTCGCGGTAACCCTCGGGAGGAAAGCCGCATAAGCCTCCCGCTCCTGCCAATTCGCCTGAGACACATCGTTTCGTGTGCTCAGATAAGTCGGGTTGTTCAGCTTCGCCAAGCGAATGGCATCGTCAACGGTCAGTTGCCGAGGAACCTGCTGGCCCACTAGGACCGTTGCAGTTAGTGCCAAGAGCACCAGAGCCGCCCCAACCGCCTTGCCAATCCCCACCTGTCGAGTCTGGGCTTCGGTCTTGGTCTTCACGCCGCCCCCCTATGTCAGTCAAAGAAATGATGTTTCGAGTTTTCTTGGCAAAAGCTCGACCGGACCCGGCGGGCGGATCACCGACCCATCCGTCCCACTCCCCGCGTCCCTCCGGTCGAGCAAACTTGCTCAAGTTGCGAATGATGTAGAGGAAGTGTTGTGCCACAATACACAAACACGACCTAACACCTTGTTTGTTAATGCTTTAGCACGTCTCACCTCAACTCCTAAGGAGGTCCGGGGCCGTGCGACTCCGCGACGCGTCGTCCCATAACCGGACAGTCGGCCGTACCACGACTGGGACCTACTGCATCCGCTCGAAGTACAACCGGCCTGCTAGCCGACCGGCCGATTTCAAGCCACTTTGACGAAGAACCGTACTCTCACGGAGCACTCTATGCGGCTAGCCGCTCTCTTAATCGCCATCGTCCTCTCATCCCTTGGCGTCCGGCCTTCGACCGCAGCGGCGCAGCAACGACCCTGCACCTCCGATGAACACAGGCATTTCGACTTCTGGGCGGGACGGTGGGTCGTGCGTGCGGCGAATGGCGCGCTCGCCGGTCACAACACGCTTTCCCCTATCCTGGGCGAGTGCGTCCTTCGGGAGCACTACACGACCCCATCCGGCTATGAAGGCGAGAGCTTCAACGTGTTCGACCGAACGCGAGGTGTGTGGCACCAGACCTGGGTGGACAACCAGGGTGCACTCCTGACGCTGGAGGGCGGGTACGTCGAAGATCGCATGGTCATGGAGGGAGAGACCGTAGATACGGCAGGTGTCGTGACCCTGAACCGAATCACGTGGTCACGCATCGACGGCGGCAGGGACCGCGTGCGTCAATTTTGGGAAAGCTCCACCGACGGCGGGACCACATGGGGCGTGGCCTTCGACGGAA
>CALFPJ010000108.1 GCA_937919655.1 uncultured Gemmatimonadales bacterium | reverse complement strand
GGCAGCCTTCAGCACGGAACTACGCCCAAATGACTTGCGAAAGGAGTCCGCGGGGACGAACCACACTAGCCCCAACAGGGACATCTGCAGCTGGACTACCATGAGCGCCGCGATGCGGCCCGCAAGCCAGGCCACCGCTGCCCCCTGTGCGAGGCGTATCACGATCCGGCGTGGAATGATGAGGCCCCCATGAGCGGAGGAACGAAGAATCTCCTAGACGTTCAACACCAATTTCTGCGCGAATGGTCCCGCCACCCGCCTGCTGTGACGGAGCTTCGTCTGCCCTTTCGCCGTTCGTCATTGGCTGCCTTGTACGACTGAAGCAAAGCCGATCACCCCGTGGTCAGCGTGTACAGCGAACGGCAAGTAACGACGAGGGTCGTCCAAGAACTCTTCGGCCCACTCGGTTGAGATCGCGTGGTCGAACACGTCCGGGGCTGCGCGCTGGAGCGGCGACGCGTCGCAGGGTCCGAACATCACGATTATTGACATGGCGTGCAGGGTGGACTCTAACGTCCACACGACGCAAGGCAGGGCTGCGCACTCAGCTTGCTGGGCGCGCTCTGGGACTCACCCCTCAGCTCCCGGAGCACGACGCCAACGCCCGCCGGCACGGCAGCACAATGACGGTCGATCCCGCAATCGAATGCACCAGATCGTCGAACTCGTTCGGCCGACGGCGTACGCCGTCCCAGTGGCAGCCCTGCTCTGCCTACCTTCCGCCCCGGACGCAGCTGACGCACGTCAAACCGCGTACCAGAGGACCGCAAAGAAATGGCAAGCCGAGCCGGCTAGCACGAACACATGCCAGACAAAGTGGCTGTATCGAACGCGCTCTGCGGCATAGAACACGACCCCGCCCGAGTACAAGACCCCACCGGCGAACAGCAAACGAATCCCCTCGGGCTGCATGGTGTCAATCAGTGGTCGGATGGCAATGAGTACCAACCAACCCATGACGACATAAAGCGCCGTCGAGATACGGGGATACCGCACGCCCACCACCATCTTCGCGACCACTCCGAGCGTCGCTGCACCCCAAACGAGCCCGAACAGAGTCCACCCCCAAGGTCCGCCAAGCACGCCGAGTGTGAAGGGGGTGTAGGTCCCTGCGATGAGTAGGTAGATCGCAGCGTGGTCGAACTTCTGCAGGCGATCCTTCAGTCGGCTCTCCGACACCGCGTGATACCACGTCGACGCGAAGTAAAGCAAGATCATGGTCGCACCGAAGATGCTGCTTCCTACCACATGGGCCGCGCTGCCCCGGCTCGCCGCAGCCACAATAAGAATCGGGGTAGCCGCAATCGCGCCCACCAGCCCCACCCCGTGACTCAGGGCATTCGCTAATTCTTCACCGCGACTCGGTAGCGCTGCACCGACTGACATCCCGTCGCTACCCCAGCATGGACTTCGTGAATCGCCGGGTGACATAGAGCCCGGCACCCGTCCCAATCATGCTGATCATAAACGCCGTGAAGATGGAAATAGGGGCACCGACCGCCCATCCGATCCACCCACCAACGGTCATGCCAATCATGCCGAGAATCCATTTCATGGGTCAGACACCCCGGAAAAGAGGGACAGCTTGCTGTGATCAAGTGTGCCCCAGACCACCAAGGTGAGCAAGCCATTTGATGCCAAACAGGCCGCCGTCTGGTGATCTGACGAGAAGCGCTTCGGCACGGTGGGGTCGCAAAAAAACGGGCCGCCCCGATCACTCGGGACGGCCCGCAGGCGTCGACTAGGTCGACATCAAGAACTAGCTCGCGACGACGTTCTCAGCCGCGGGGCCCTTGGCCCCTTCCACGATGTCGAACTCGACCGAAGCGCCTTCAGCGAGGGTCTTGAAACCCTCCGCCTGAATCGCGCTGTGGTGGACGAAGCAATCCTTGCTGCCGTCCGCCGGCGTAATGAATCCGAAGCCTTTTTGGTCGTTAAACCACTTCACAGTTCCCTTGGTACGCATCGAAGCGCTCCTTGGTTATGCAAGTCGGAGCTACGATGATACGTACTTCCCGACTGCTTGATGTGCGCGGAAATCCCGCGCGGTGTGTGACCGTCCTGGCCACAAAAAAAACAAGAATCCCATCGGAACGAGACCCTCGCCCTGGTCCAAAGTCAGTGCACCCCAGTAGGGTAGACGCATGACCGTCGCGGATTCACCATGTGGTGTCAACAGGCGAGGGCTCAAACGCTGCGGATCGCACGAGGTCCACGTACCCCAGCCGCGGCTAGATTGGGCCGCGCACGGTGGCCACCAGACGGCCGCCGGCCTTTAGCCACTACCGCCTAATTGCACCGTCACCCACCTTCCGACCTGAGTCAGTCATCACACCACTAGAAGGCGATCCCTAATCGACGGCCCTATGGATACCACTCCCATGCACGGTCCTTCGCCCTCGTTCCGGCACCCCATTGAGGCCGCCGAGCGACTCGGATTTCTGAAGAACTTCAGTAGCCGTCCGAACATCGAAGTCGGTGACTACACCTACTACGATGATCCGAAGGGTCCAGAACGGTTTCAGGACAACGTTCTCTACCACTTCGACTTCGTGGGCGAACGTCTGATCATCGGACGATTTTGTTCGATCGCCGCGGAGACTCGCTTCATTATGAACGGCGGCAATCACGCTACCGACTGGTTCACGACATTTCCGTTCCCGGTGTTTGGTCACGGATGGGAGGTCGCCCAACCCGAGTCCTGGCCCAATAAGGGCGACACGGTGGTCGGTCATGATGTATGGATCGGCTACGGTGCCACCATTATTCCGGGTGTGCAAATAGGACACGGCTCCATAATCGCAACCTGCTCTGTGATCACTCGTGACGTCGAGCCGTACGCGATCGTCGGCGGAAATCCGGCAGCGCCTATCGGGTATCGCTTCGATGAGGCGACGCGGGACACCCTGTTAGACATCGCCTGGTGGGACTGGGATGCCGACCGGATCACACGAAACGTTCAGGCGATCTGCTCGAACGACCTCAAGGCGCTCCAAGAGGCCGTTTAGCGCCGTCGGCGCACCGCCTCACAGAGCGACCGGGTGCCGTTGGGCGGACGGGGCCTGGGCTGGGAATCGATGATTAGATCGACGGTCTCCCCCGCAGCAACGTCGACGTACCACGTCGTGCAGGACCCACCCCCCAAAAACTCGACCGAGAAACGCATCCTCGACCCAAACGACGGAATCGAAAACTCCCTTTGGCCATTACCGTCGACCCGCCCCAGCCGTCGTCGGCCCGGTTCGATTACCTCAACGGTCGCATCCATGAAGTTCCGGTTGCTCACGTGTACGGTAAGCGTATTGGGGCTTCCCCTCTCCGACTCGGCGGCAGGCCTCGTTCGACCAGACCCAAATGGATCAGGTATCGCTCGCCCGGTGGCAGGCCCGAGCCCACACGATTGAGTCCCCAAGACCATCAGGGCGACGCACGCACCCCGAGCAACTCCCCGAGCCATGGCGGGGGAACGATCCCATTTCAATTTCACGACGGCACCGCTCCGATCTGAGTTCTAAATGTGGACCCGACCCCTAACGCAGATTTCTCCTACCCCAAAGTATCCAAACCCATCCGCACTCCGATTCACGGCTTTGAGCCCGACCCCGCAATTATCTTCCAAATACCCGTTATCTTGGCTACATGTCTCAAACATCATCCCCCGCCGCGAACCAAGCGTTCGCAGAACTCGGCCTCGGGCCCGAACTACTTAGCGCGCTCACCTTACTTGGTTATGAGGAGCCCACACCGATTCAGCAGGCGGCCATCCCGCACCTACTGGCGGGACGTGATCTGCTCGGGCTCGCCGCGACAGGCACGGGAAAGACAGCCGCGTTCGCTCTGCCCCTGCTCCAGCTCATCGAGACTGGCGGGAAGGTCCCGCAGGTACTCATTCTCGTGCCGACCAGAGAGCTGGCTGTGCAGGTCGCCCAGGCTGTGCACCGCTACGGAAGAGAGATGTCCGTCGAGGTACTGCCGATCTATGGGGGACAGTCGTTCCACCAGCAGCTGAAGGTGCTCAAGCGCGGTGTCGACGTCGTCGTGGCCACACCCGGGCGGGCGTTAGATCACATCCGGCGGGGCACCCTCCACCTCGGCGGCCTCATCGCGCTCGTGTTAGATGAGGCCGATGAAATGTTGGACATGGGCTTCGCTGAGGATCTGGATGCCATTCTCGCTGAGGTACCGAAGAAGCGGCAGACGCTCCTCTTCTCCGCGACGCTTGGCGCGCGAATCACGTCGATTGCGGCCAAGTACCTGATCGATCCTGTCGAAGTCCGCATCAAGGCCGAGGATGAAACATCCGGCGACGTCCCACTCGTGCGCCAAACCGCCTACCTGGTGCGCCGACCGCACAAACTCGTCGCACTAGGGCGTGTGCTCGACCTGGAGAGTCCAGAGGCCGCGCTGATCTTCTGCCGAACCCGCAACGACGTCGACGACCTCGTCGAAGCGCTCAATGGTCGCGGGTATCGAGCCGAGGCAATGCACGGCGGCATGTCCCAAGAGGAGCGCGATCGCACCATGAAGAAGCTGCGGGCCAACGCGGTGGATCTCTTGGTCGCAACGGACGTCGCAGCACGGGGCCTGGACATCTCGCACCTGACGCATGTGGTGAACTACGACGTTCCATCGGCGCCAAAGTCATACGTGCACCGGATCGGGCGTGTGGGCCGAGCCGGGAGAGAAGGCGTGGCCATCACACTGGCGGAACCTCGCGAGCACTCGTTGCTCAGAAACATCGAGCGACTGACCAAGCAGAAGATCACTGTCGAGTCCCTGCCAACGGTTGCCGACCTACAGGCGCGTCGACTCGAATTGACTCGGGCTTCGGTACGTGAGTCCATTCTCGAGGGCGGGCTGGAGCGCTTCCGTGTGGTCGTGGAGTCCCTCTCCGACGAGTTCGACCTCGTGGACATCGCGCTCGGCGCGGTGAAGATGGGCCATGAAGCGAGCCTCAGTGGCACCGACACCGACGATGAGGAAATCCCAACCGAAACGCCGTTCCAGGAAAAGAAGCGCGCCGGGAGTCAGCCCAACAAGAGCCCCAGCTTTAAGGGGAAGGGCGGACCGGAACGGTCAGGGAGCGTAAAGCGCCTGTACATCGGTGTCGGCCGCGCTGCCGGTGTACGCCCGAAAGATCTGGTTGGCGCCATTGCGGGCGAAGCGGGAATTCACGGGCGCCAGATTGGGTCCATCCAAATTGCAGAGAAGTTCAGCATCGTCGAGGTCTTCGACGGAGTCGCCGACCAAGTCATGCAAGCCCTGCGCGGAGCGAGGATCAAGGGCCAGAAGGTGACGGTGCGAGAGGATCGCGGCCGCTAAGGTCCCAAGGGCTCCGGGCCGCCTTTGCATCGCGTCCCTGGGCCCACCTACTTCAGCAGCGGACCGGCACTAACGTCTGCGGCGCTGGCCCGGTGGGGGCGGCGGCATCGTTCCCGCCACCTTGTGACGGTACGTAATACGGCCCCGCGTCAGGTCATACGGAGACAGTTCGACCGTGACCCTGTCGCCCACCAAAACGCGGATTCGGAACTTGGACATTTTTCCGGCAGCGTAAGCGAGAACGACATGATCGTTCTGTAGCTTCACGCGAAAGTTTCTGTCCGGGAGCACCTCGGTCACCAGACCTTCCACTTCAATTGCTTCCTGCTTAGCCATCGTCACCTCGACCGGGCGCGTGCCCGGGTAACAGAAAGCGTTGGCAGTCGCACAAGGACATGCGCATCACCGCCAACGCTAGGGTGAGAGTAGATACCCTCGTTATGTAGGAAAACTAACGAAATCGGGGCCTGGGTGGTGAGGTCCACTGAGTTGTCTGCCGTAAACCCCCTCAGCGCGACACGTTTCAGCTCCACAACTCCGTCAGGACGCGGACGAAGTTACCTCCCAGCATTAACTGGATGTCGCCGTCCGTGAAGCCGCGCCGAATGAGCCCCTCGGTAAGGTCGTAGACCCTCTGGGAGTGGTTGAGCTCCTCAATATGGACGTAGCCCTCGTCGGTGAAGAACGGCCGGTAGCGCTCAAAATTCGCCTGTCCTTCCGGACCTGGTGAGCCCGGTGGCATGCGCGGCGAGCCGAATCCCAGGATATCGAGATCCGAACCGATCCCCACATGTTCGACCCCAGCCACCCGCGCCACGTGAGAGAAGTGATCGACTACGTGATCTACGGAAACCGGTGCCTCACCTCGAATCATGAAACGGATAAACGGGATGCCTATGACACCGCCCTGTCTGCCCAACTGGCGAATCATGTCGTCGGTCTTGCAACGAAGGTGGCCTGGGATGAGCGCGCGACACGAGGCGTGGGTAAAAACGATGGGTCTCGTCGCAGAGTCGAGCGCATCCAGCGTGGTTGTGTCCCCGCAGTGGGAGGCGTCGACGACCATGCCAACGGCTTGCATCCGCTCGACGATTTCATGGCCGAAGACGGTCAGGCCGCTGTCAGCGTTCTCGAGGAAGCCCGCCCCGATGAGGTTCTGAAAATTGTATGTGAGCTGCGCGAGACGTTGGCCGAGTCCAAACAGCGTATCCACGTCGTCTGCGTTCCGAAAATGCTCGGCATTTTGCATGGTGATCATGATACCGATCTTCTCGGACTCCCTCGCGGCCGCCAGGTCCCGGGGGTCATCCACCCGAGTGAACCAGTCGCTGTGAGAGGCGATGAAACCGTTCCACTCAGCACAGAAGCGCACGGCACCCTCGAAGGAATTCGCCCCTCGTCCCAGCGCAAGCACGTTCACGCCGGAGTCCTTATAAGTGCGGAAGTGTTCTTCCGTAAAGCTCAGTGGGTCCCGCAGCCATTGTGTCGCAAGCGGCGTGCCCGGTCCGCGTCTGTCGGCAAAGCGGAACTGGCAGAGCATGTCGACCACCGAAGATTCGTGAACAAGACGGATCGCTCGCTCCGAGTATTCGGCCGGAGACTGCGCGAAGAGCGGATATCGACCACGGAGCACTGCGGGTGCGGCGAGCGCGGACGCAGTGAGGGTCTTCAACGCGGTGCGACGATCCATTAGTCGATCCTTTGAGGACGCCCGCTCAGCGGGCTGTACACGACTTAAACCATGCTCTACGCGGGCAGGCGCGGCAAGTTAGCCTCAGGATTGTCCTTCGTGATGTCATTCAGGTGATTCGCGACTGAGCGCCTCACATATTCCTCGACCCATGCTTTAGCGGCCGGGCGATAGTGCGGCGTCCTCGAAGAGGCGTTCCATCTCGGCCTCACGTGGAGGGTGCAGAACATCGAGTCCCGCGACCTGAGGATAGTCGGTGGCACGGATACGAGCGTCGGCGGCCACGAGGTCGTAGTGCGTACGTCGAAGTTCGAGTGTCGGCCCCAGCATCACCCAGTAGGCGCCCGGTTCCCCGAATGGCATCCCCACACTTCCTGCGTTCACGACGCGGACAGAACCCACCGTGCGGTCGAACTGCATGTGGGTGTGGCCGCAGATCACCACACCGGCGCCGGTGGCCTCAAAGATCGGACGGAGTGTGTCTTCGGGTGTGACTCGAGTGAATATCTCGTTGTCGTCGCGTGGCGTGGCATGACAAAACAGGACTTCTCCGACGCCGGGGATGTCGAGGCTGACCATCGCGGGCCATTTGGCGAACTCGACGAAGTGCTCGGGAGGGAGATGATTTCCAACCCACCGCATGACCTCATGGAACTGCGCCGGGATGCGAACCAAGCCCTGACCACGGTGCAGCGCAAGCGTGTCGGTCTCACCGTTTCCAAAGATGAAGTCGACCGGAATCGGAAGGTCCAGCAGCGCTTGGACGCACTCGTTCGGCATCGGCCCTGGAACGATGTCCCCACCCACGATGATCCGGTCTACGCCTTCGTCGTGGATCTCTTCAAGGACGGCCTCCAAGGCCGGGAGGTTCCCATGGATGTCATAGATCGCGGCAACACGCATGGCCTACCCCTGCAGCTCAAGGTCGATGAGTTCGATGACGTGGTCGATGAGCCCACGCAGTTCGCCGGAACGTCTCTGAAGGATCGCGAGTCGCTGCCGTTTGATCAGGATGAGATTCTTGAAAACCGGGTCGCTCATCATCAGCAGCCCTCCCCCTCACAAAAGAGAGGGACGTACAGTTCCGCATGGATCAACCACTTCCCTTCCACCTTTTTCCAATAGGCCACATAACGGCCGCCGGTGCGAAACGGCCCCTCGGCGGTTGTCCAGCTCCCGACCCATTCACCGATTTCTGAGGCCACCGGGCCCGCGCTGCTGATCTCCACCGTCGTCGGCGTGCGAACGTAGAGCGCGTCCTCAAATTCCTTGAAACGCGTCGCAAATGCCTCGCCCATCTCGGCTCGGCTGCTCCGAAAGGCGCCGGTCGAAATCGAGACGTGGAAGTCCTCGACCATGGTCGCGAGAACGGCGGGAACATCGTGCCGTGCGATCGCCTGATTCGACTCGGTTCGCGTCCGTCGGATCTCGGCCTCGTCGGACGTCACCTGAGCACCCGCTTGTGGCGCGGCGACAAGCAACGCACCGGCCAATAGGAAAACATTCTTCACTTCGCATCCTTGGCTGAGTCAGAGTCGCCAGCCATTCGAGGGAGGGGTCTGTCGCGACACGCGGGCGGATCGGCGTGCCACCGCGCCGCAGTCGCTGCGCCCTGATCTTGTGCGGACATCGCCTCCGTCACCAGTACGCCAGCAGAATCCCAGTCACGGTGCCCGAGCGGGCCAGGTGCGATTCGGGAATCTGAAGCCAGCCATCATCGAGAGCTCATGCGGATACGCGCTGCTCGACCACGATAGCTCACTGCGGCCGGGGTGCGCACTCTATGCATGCATCCGGACGGCGCCAACCACTTCGTACGCGCTGAGCGTTGTCATACATAGAACTACCATGTATACTAGTTCTATGTATCACCGCCTGCCGTCCGAACCGCCTGAGCTGCGTCCGATATGAACATCGGAAAGGATCTCGTCGCGGCCTCTGCAACGCCACTCGTGCTGTCCATCCTCAGTGAGGGTGAGAGTTACGGCTACGCAATCATCAAACGCGTGGACGAACTCTCGGGTGGTGAGCTGCAGTGGACGGACGGCATGCTCTACCCGGTGCTCCACCGCCTCGAACGCAACAGCTACGTCGAGGCCTCGTGGGGCAAGTCGGAAACCGGAAGGCGGAGGAAGTACTACCGACTGACCGACATAGGCTCAGAGGAACTCGTCAGTCAGCGCCGACAGTGGCAGGTCGTCGACTCGGCTCTTCGTGCCACTCCGTTCCTTGAGTTCCAACTCGCGCCGCTAGGGATCTGAGCGCTCACTGCAGGGAGGCAAATAGATGCTGGAAGACAGAATCGGTGAGTGGCGGTCCTATGTGCTCAGACGGCAGGCCATCGACGCGAAGGACGTGGATGAACTCGAAGACCACCTGCGAAGCCAGGTGGCCGACCTACGGGAGGCGGGACTCGACGCGGACGAGGCATTCCTCATCGGCGTGAAGCGTCTCGGAGGTCTCGATTCATTGTCGCAAGAGTACGCGACGGAGTACTCGGAGCGATTGTGGAAGCGCTTGGTGGTGGCACCGGAATCCGAGGAGGGCGGCGCGGAGTGGAGGATGGAGGCCCTGGTCGCCCTGGGCCTGGCGGTGGCCGCGGGCGTGGCCATCAAGGTCCCCGAGCTCTTCGGGCTGAGAATCGAAGATGGTGGGGCCACAGCGGAGTCCTTCTACCTGCGGAATATCAGCCTGTTCGTCCTCCCATTCCTGGCGGGGTTCTTCGCGTGGAAGCGGGGGATGCCCTCTGCAGGCCGGCTGGGACTGGCGGCGCCCTTCATCGTGGGCGCCCTGGTTGTGAACCTCCTCCCGTTCGCCACCGTTGGAAACACTGAGGTCTTGGCGGCGCTGCACCTTCCAATGGCGCTCTGGCTCGTCGTCGGCATCGGGTACGCGGGGGGCGCGTGGAGGAGCCCTGACAACCGCATGAACTACGTGCGCTTCTCCGGGGAGTGGTTTATCTACATGGCGCTCATCGCCGCGGGCGGCGGTGTCCTCATGGGGCTGACCATGTTCGTCTTCAGCGCCATCGGAATGGACGCGGAGTGGCTTCTGAACGACTGGATGCTTCCGTGTGGCGTCATGGGGGCAGTCATCATCGCCGGTTGGCTGGTTGAGGCCAAGCAGAGCGTCATCGAGAACATGGCTCCGGTGCTCACCCTGATTTTCACACCCCTCTTTGCCGTTCTGCTGTTGGCGTTCTTGGCCACCATGATGCTCACCGGGAGCGGGATCGGGGTGGAGCGGGAGGCCCTTATCGGATTCGATCTACTCCTCGTGCTCGTTGTGGGCCTGCTGCTCTACAGCATCTCGGCTCGGGACCCCCAGAAAGAGCCCGGCCTTTTCGACGTGCTGTCACTCACGCTCGTAACCTGCGCGCTCCTTGTGGACGCCTTGGCCCTGTGGGCCATCCTGGCGCGCATCACGGAGTTCGGCTTCAGCCCCAACCGGGTGGCCGCCCTCGGTGAGAACCTGATCCTGGTTGTGAACCTGGGCTGGTCCGCGGTGCTCTACGGAAGGTTCGTCACAAAACGCGCAGGCTTTGCGCCGCTGGAGCGTTGGCAAACCGCGTACCTGCCGGTGTACGCCGTGTGGGCAGGGATCGTGGTGGTGGTTTTCCCGATCGTATTCGGCTTCCAGTAGTCGACGACGGCATGTCTGGGCGAGGAACTTGCTAGGATCTTCAGGATTCTGCGGGTCCTAGGTGCTCTGGCTGTGGACGACCACCAGATCCCACGCACGCGTGCCAATCACATCGAGCTTATTCTTGAAGTGGAACTCGAAACCGCTGCCACCGCGTGCCTCCAGATACACATCGTAGCCGAGACCGGCCTGGGCGGCATTCCGGGGGTCATCCGACTCCATTGACCCGGCGCCGTGCTCCGACTCGCACCATCAGGGACTCGAGTACCTCGTAGGGTTGCGCGCCAACAACTCCGACCCCAGCAGCCACGAAGGTCGGCACGCCCTTGACGCCCGCCTGCCTCGCTGCATTCCAGTCGGCATCGATGATCCCCGCAAAACGACGCTCGTCCAAGACCGCGCGAGCTTCGCGAGGGTCGAGTCCGGACGACGTCGCTGCTCCGATCAGCACGTCGGGATCGGCGAGATTCAGGCCGTCCACGAAATAGGCATGAAACAACGCATCGTGAAGCAGATTCGTAGCACCAAGGCGATCCGCCCACACCGCCAACTCCTGGGCCAAGCGGCTGTTGTACGTGTGGGTCCTTTCACCGTACTCAAGCCCTTCCGCGGCCATCAACTCGTTCAGACGCACTTTCATGTTGTCGAACATGGACTCCCGCCCGGCAAAGAGATCTACCAGCGCACGACCCGCGACTGGCGTGTCAGGATGCAGGGGGAAGTACGTATACACCGCCCGAATTTCGTATTCAGACTGCAGTCTTCGAACGCGCCCGGCGCTCAAATAGCACCAAGGTCACACGAAGTCCGTGAAGACCCGCAAAGCCTCGGTGGCTGAGTCGCTCGTGGGCGGATCGCGCATGGGTCAACTCGATCGAAAGTGATGTGGCGCGGTGGCCGAGGTTGCAAGCTAGCGGGACTACATCACGTCTCGCACGCCTGCCGAGTCCTACCGATCTGCACCCGTCGCGCTATCTGAACGGATATCCTCACCGACCCTCACCAGGTATTCGGCCGCGGTCACCGACCTACATGGACTCAGCGCACCGGCCGCGCATGCTGGCCATGATCGATTAACTGGGCGGCGAACCACTCGTGTATGGCTGTGATTAGGGCTGGGTCGACGGCCGAGTATCTGATCTCTGCGCCATCCTCAATGTCACTGTAGGTGATCTTGATCTGGGCATGGCCCATCACCAGGGCGTGCATCCCCGCCATGTCGTCACCGTGGATCATCGCCGGATCATGGAAGTCGCCGCGAGAGAAGCGCTCGGCCTCTTCGACCAGGTGAGTTCGGATGAGCGAAACCTGTTCGGGGCTCTCCGCGTCGGCGACTACGCGCTGAAGGCCACCGTCATCGAGCTTCTCAAAGACATGGGTGGTCGAGTCGAGATCGAAGGGCATCACAGCCTTGCCAGCCTCGACAACTTCAACTTGGCGCCGAGAAAGGTTCGACGGTCCGCATGCAGCCGTGCAAATGGACAGGCACGTGACACCGACGATCATGCCGAGACGAGTCATCTGCACCTCATGCGGTTACTAAGACACCGCCTCATGGGTGCTCTGGGTAGATTCGGACGATGCCATCCGCAACGAGAGGGAAGCGCCGAAAGACCTCAGCGTCATGGCCGGGAATTACCCTCCCTGCATCACCCGCCAATTCGACCATCCTGCGTAGGGCCTCAAGATTGGCCTGCCTGTCGTCGCGCTCGAACGTGGCCCCCGCACGGCCCTCGATAATGTTCTTGTACAGGTAGGCATTATCCGACGCTATGACGAATGGGGCAGCCCCGTCCACGAGCACGTATTGAGAGGCGAAGGTGTGTCGGGCGCCCGTGAAGACCGTAATGCCGGGGAGAATTTCGATCCCGTCGCCCGGGATCAATCGAAGCGACCCGGACGTGTTCCTTGAGACGAGATGAGCCACATCTGCCGGGTCGATGCCGCCGCTCCGGCCAGCGGACTGCCAGGCGGTGCCCGTGTAGTACGAGAACTCGGCCTCCTGAATCCAGACGGTCGCTGCGGGGAATAACTCGAGGCCTCCCATGTGGTCCCAATGGGCATGAGTGATCACGACATCCGTCACGTCAGCGGGGCTCACACCCATGCCCGACAGTGCTACATCGGGTCGGACGAAGTCGCGAATATCAAAACGACCGAACCACTGCGGTCGGAAAAACCCGGTATCGATGAGAATCACTCGGTCGCCGCTGCGTACCAACCACACTGTTAGAGTGACATCAATCACCTCGCCCTCGGGCGCATCGGGGAGAAGCCCCCGAAGCGGAAAGTCGGCGATGCTCCCGTAGCGGATCGCGAAAATCTCAATGTCCTGAGATGAGCCCTGAACCGGCACGCATAAGAGACAGAGGCCGAGCGCGGCCCCAAAAAGCACCCTGGTCAGTTCATTTTCCAATAGTATGGCTTCCAGTATGGCCGCTCCAGACGCCTCACATCTCGCGATTCGACGGCGCGGCCAAAATGCATCCAGAGCGACGCAGGCGCGAGCCCTTATCGCCTTCGGCGCCAGCAGCAATCGCTTGTCAGGAGGCACCGCGGTCATCTCGAAGCATCACGTTCGTCGACCCCAGAACGGATACCGCCGTCAGGGTCCGGCTACGAGTTCCTAGGCTGAACGTCGCACGGGGTGCACCGAGTCGTGTCGGGGTCCCGTCGTGAGTCTCCCATCCCCCGTCACGATGGAACGAGATGATCGCTGCGACCAAATCCTCCGCTGCATCAGAACCTCCGCTCAAAAAGAACTCATTGAGGACGGCAGCCCGTTCCCGAAGATCGGGGGATACGGTGGCGTTGAACTGCTCAAGCAGGGCCACGCGTTGCTCCCTCGATCCATCGGCAAGTGCCTCGGCTGATTCCAACAGGTCAGCGAAGTCCGGTTCATCGGCGAAGGCCGCGAGCCGTTCTTCGACTGAGGTGATCGAGACCTCTGGATCCGGGATCGGCCACACGGCCAGCGTGCCGGACCCAGGGGCCCAGACGACCGACGATGCGGCTACCGCCAGGAAGGGGACGTCGTCGGGGTAGAATCGTGGACGGGGTGCACCACTCTGAACGAAGCAGGATGAGAACACCACTTGCGTCTGGTCTCGGACTTCGACGAGCCTCGCTGCGTCGTCACCCAGCACTTCGACCGTGGCGGTGAGCCCATCGGACGTACGGAAAGGCCCCGCACCTGCCTCCGCGCTCATCGCTTGCCCCACGAGCTCTTGGATGGATGATCTACTGGACACTCCCCCCCCAAAGTCGAACCTGATCCAGGTGCCGCCTTGTATGTCGAAGAATCGACAAGTTGTAGTGCAGAATAGGGTGCGGCAGCCCGATCCGCCTATAGGACTGCGACCCGTCTGCTCTGCGATCACCACGCCTTCCACAAAGACGAGGAGCCAAGGCACCCACGTCGAGATTTGAATCACGACGCTCCCTCTTACGCGTTCCCACGGATCGAGATTCTGCTGAGGGATCCAGCCGCGGCCTTCGACGCCCAGAGAGGACATACCCCTGGGGAGAAGCTGTCGAGGATGCGCCGCCGGTGTGACCTTCCCTCCTACGGGACCCTCCATCGCCGCACGCAATAGCTTGGCTCTTGGACCAAGAGGGCGGCTGGATTCCTATCCGTTCCCGACACCATCGTAGGTATAAGGCCGCAATGAGAATTCCAAGACGCATCCAGCCACTGGTCGACGACGGACTGGTGGATGAAGTCATCCGGCCGCTGATGAGCGGCAAGGAGGCCGATGTCTTCGCGGTGCGTTGTGGCTCTGAGATCCGCTGTGCGAAGGTGTATAAGGAAGCTGGCAAGCGGGCCTTCAAAAAGGCCGCGCAATACCAGGAAGGACGCAAGGTGCGTAACAGCCGCCGTGCGCGGGCGATGGAAAAGGGATCCCGCTTCGGCCGTGACCAGCAGGAGGATGTGTGGCAGAGCACCGAGCTCAACGCGCTTTATAAACTCATCAACGCAGACGTGCGCGTACCCCAGCCATACGGCTGTTTCGATGGCGTGCTGTTGATGGAATTGATCCTCGACGGCGAAGGCCACGTGGCTCCACGGCTGAGCGATGTCTCGCTGTCCCCTGAGCAGGCTCGTGAAGACCATGCTGTGATGATGCGCTACGTGACGCGCATGCTTTGCGCCGGGCTCGTGCACGGCGACCTATCCGAATTTAATGTGCTGGTGGACGAGCACGGCCCGGTGATCATCGACTTGCCACAGGTCATCACCGCCGCGGCGAACAACAATGCCGCGCGTTTCTTCGCCCGCGATGTCAAGAAAATTACGGCGTACTATGGTCTGTATGCGCCGGAACTGCTGACAACGCGCTATGACGGCGAAATCTGGTCGCTTTTCGAGGCTGGGGAGTTGCACCCGGAGTCCGATCTCAGCGGTGTGTATCAGGAAGACACCCATCTCGCGGACGTAGATTCGCTTCTGGATGAACTCGAGGCGGTGGAAATCGAGGAACTGGAACGACTCGAGAGCCTGCGCGAGGAAGCCAGGGAGGGTTAATACGCCTCGGCTACGTTCGTCTCGATCTGCACCGCATCGTCCACCTTCCGCGACTGCAGCAAACGCTTGTTAGGAAGCGAGGGTCGTATTATGCTTCCCGTGAACCATTAATATTCCCGGCTCGAGGTTTTCTTTGATCGTTTCGTTCAAGAACCGCGGAACTGAGGACATTTTTGACGGTGACGACTCGAAGGCTGCTCGGAAAATTCTGCCCACGAGCCTCCATGCCAGGGCGGGCAGAACCCTGGATCAAATCGAGGCCGCTTTGTCGCTGCAGTCGTTGTCACTCCCAGGGCTGAGGCTGGAGAAACTGAGAGGAGACCGGGCCGGGCAGCATTCGATTCGCGTCAATGATCAATACCGAGTCTGCTTCAGATGGACCGAGGCCGGACCGGATGATGTGGAGATCGTCGATTACCATTGAGGTGATCTAGCTAGAGGAAAGACCCATGCGCATGCCACAAAACCGTCGTCCCGTCCATCCAGGAGAGGTCTTCCTTGAGGACTTCCTTGTTCCTCTCGCCCTCACTCAAAAACACGCGGCCGCCGACCTGAAGATCTCCTATCCCAGGATGAATGAGATCATAAAGGGTAAGCGTGCGGTAACTCCGGACACGGCGCTGCGATTCGCCAAGTACACGGGTACGGAGCCAGAATTCTGGCTCAACCTTCAGCAGACGCTCGACCTATGGAACGCGCTTCAGTCTGAGCAGTCAGCAGATCTTGCGGACATCCGGCCAGCCCAAGTCGCTTGAC
Organism: uncultured Gemmatimonadales bacterium; assembly: GCA_937919655.1. Classification (GTDB taxonomy): domain Bacteria; phylum Gemmatimonadota; class Gemmatimonadetes; order Longimicrobiales; family Gaopeijiaceae; genus CALFPJ01. The sequence goes on along the minus strand of CALFPJ010000108.1, from coordinate 47,740 downwards.
GGGGCCAAAGCGGCAGCTCTCGCTAGCGTTCTGCATTTCTGCTGCACGGCCAGCCTGCGAACAAGGGGCGCGAGCTGTAGGCGAGTGGCCCGCTACCACTCAGGCCACCCGTGTCAGTGGCAATCGCTTGTTAAGCACCTTGGATTCATAAAGTAAGTGCAACAAAACGAGCAGGCCGGTCCCAGAATGAAATAGAGGCGAGCTGGGGCACCGAGCACGATCTTTCTTCTCGACGAAAACGAGGAAGCCCACGACCCGGTACCACCAGCTCACCTCTGGTGAGAGACATGCACTGTCTGCGCTTCGCAAACAAGGCCACACGCAGGCTGAGATCGCTCAAGCGTTGGGGCGCGACCGCAGCGCGATCAGGTGAGCCCGTCACTGCTATGGGTAGAACCCGCCTGAACAAGTTGGGCCACCGCTCCTCTTACACCCGGCTGAGCACCCTGGGATCAACCCGTATCGACTAATGCGAGCCTGAGGAGCACACCTCGATCACCTTCTATTCCACCTCTCCCCGGACCCGCCTTCGGTTACGTGGGTCCGTCCTAGTTCTGCGTACCTGCATCACCCAAATCCCTTGACAGCGCCCCAATAGCATCTTGTTATGTAGCGGGCGGTTGTCGTTTCGTTCGGTATCTTTGGCCGAGGCCCGCCGAGCCTCGGCGACAGTTTCCACGAATCGGGATGGTCCACCATGGCAGGTCTGCGGTGCACCCAGCGGCTACTCAAGAAGCTTCGAGTGCAGCCAGAGTCGGAGCTACCCCCAGCCACCAATCGACTCGGAGATTGGTACGCCAACGTCTTCAACGTTGGGGCGAAGCGCTTTGTCATCGCAAACAGCGAAAGGACGCACCTCACGGTTATCGTCCCGATGCGAGACGCCCCTCGCCTCAGAGAGCGGATCCGTGAGGCGGTTCACGAGATGCTCTTTCGGCTCCGCGTTCCACCAGAGCTCGCAGCGGAAGAGGTGCGCGGTATGGAGCGGATGCCAATCGGAAAGACCGCCAGTCGGAGCGTGCTCGGCTCGATGAACGACCTGACCTTTCTCGCGAAGCACTTCTTCGCGGACGAGCCGGGCTCCGTGGACCTCGTGGACGTCCAGATGTACTTGGCGGGGACGCCGATGGGAGCGCTCGAGTATGCTTTCCCGAGCGAAGAGGTGTGCCGCGCATTCGGCATGAGTCCACCCAGCCACGACATGCTCACGAGATCGCTCTTGGCCTGAAGCTTAGACCCTCCTGTCACCCGCTACATAACGACTTTGGAATTCTGCTGCCGCACCTTAGTAGGTGACAGCGAGCGAAGCGAGCCACCGAGAGTGCCGAGGCGCCGGATCCAGGTAGGCGCGACGACGAGGAATAGCAGCGCTATTGTGAGGAGGAGCAACGACGCTGGGCCGGATGCGTCGGTGCTCGAATGGCCGAGACACTTCTGAGGCACCACACTAGGGAGGTCCCCGCCAGGTTGCGGGTCTTGGGCGCCAGTCGTCGGTCGTTCGCCAGGTGATCGAGGTAGAGTTCACCATGTTTGCCCGTCACGTCCCGCCAGTGCGGGTCCTTGTGGAAGCGCCAGAAGTCGGCGGTCCAGTGTAGGTACGACTCCTCAGTTCTGGGGCTATACCCCCTCGTGCGCAGGATCCGGCGCAGCCCTTCGATCATCCGCGCACCTTGGGTGTGTCTGGCCATACCCAAGGCTGCGGTCACACATAGGGCGAGTCGATGGCTCTTTGGGACTCCTGCGTCCTGGTGACTAGGAAATCCCAAGGTCCACGATATCGGCGGCGAGTATTGGCGCCACTCCGGCTCCTCCGACCACCCCATCCACCGTCACCCGCCCGACCGTCACGGGCAAGCTAAACCGCCTCGGCCCTGCGCTCCCCGGATTCATCCACAGAACACCGTCACGCTCCTCGATCAGCGGCTCGTGCGTGTGGCCAAACACCATCATCCGCATCCCGGCCGCGCCAGGCTCCAAGTCCAGTTCCTCCCGGATGTGCAGGACGTAGGCGAGCACATGCAGGGACCCATCCACCGGACGGTCGGCGTGGGCAGGGTCAGAGGCCACGAGATCAATCACCTGCGAATGGGGCAATTCAGCCCGCAGCGCACCGTGATCGGTATTCCCATAAACGGCGAAGGTGGGGGCGATCTCGCCTAGGGCGAGCAAAATGTTAGGATCGCCAACGTCCCCGGCGTGCAGGATCAGGTCACTCCCCTGCAACGCCTCGAGCGCTTGGGGGCGAAGCAGCCCGTGTGTATCGGATATGACCCCAATCGTATACATACCCCTCCCTGTCTGAGTTCTCAGATGATGCGTTGCGGCGACACGACCCCGCTGCCAAGGTAATGACCGCAAGCCGCGCGGCGAGAGCCCGTCGGACCCGCCCGACCCATTCTTTATCGATGGAAGACCATGGAACTCCCTTTCCACACGCTAGACGTCTTCACGGACCGGACCTTCGGCGGCAATCCGCTCGGCGTGTTCACGGACGCGACGCACCTACCCACCGACCTCATGCAGCGCATCGCACTCGAAATGCACCTCTCTGAGACGGTGTTCCTGGGCCCGCCTGAATCCGTCGAAGGCACAGCCCGCGTACGGATCTTCACGCCGGGCCGCGAGGTGCCGTTTGCGGGTCACCCCACGGTGGGCTCGGCAATCTTTCTCGCTGCTCACGGTCACGCGGGTGCGTTGTCGGCGGACGGCGAAGTCACGGTCGTCCTCGACGAGAATGTGGGGCCGGTCCCCGTGGTAGTGCGGCACGAAAACGGTGTGCCCGTTTTTGCGAGGTTCACGACCGCACTCCTCCCGGAACACCGCCCTGCCCCTCACTCAGCCGCCGACCTGGCAGCGATGGTCGGCCTTTCGGTCGAAGACGTTTGCGACGGTGAGCCGTCGTGCGGCCGGGGCGGCCCCAAAGGACTTTCACCAGAAATGGTCTCGTGCGGCCTGCCCTACTACTGCATCCCCGTGAAGAGCGTCGATGCGGTCCGCCGCTCGGCCCTCGACATGACCTTATGGCGGAACATGGGTGTGGCGACAGGCTGGGCGGATCACGTCTATGTGCTCTGCATGGACGGTGAAGGCGATGCGGTAGACGTCCACGTCCGCATGTACGCACCCGGCTCTGGTGTACCAGAAGACCCAGCCACGGGCTCCGCAGCGGCCGCCTTGGGCGGATACCTTGCGGCGGCCGACGGACGCCCTGAAGGCAGCTTGGCGTGGACCGTTGAACAGGGCATCGAAATGGGCAGGCCTTCTCTCCTCTATGTGGAGGCGGATCGGGCAGGCGGAGCCACCACAGCGGTACGCGTCGGTGGTAGCGCGGTGTTCGTCAGCCAAGGAACGATGGTGGTGCCCGACATCGGGTGATCTCGGGCCGTAGCGATCGCTCCGCCCGGGCGAGGGCCGAGTTTGTCGAAGGCCGAGTTACTGGCTTCCGCCCTCGGCGGAGCATAGTCTTCGGCACCCCTAAAGGAGTCTCCTATGGTCCGTCCACTCTTCGCCCTCGCCGTGTGTGTGTTCACCGCGGCATGCCAACCGATGTCCGAAAGCTCGGCCGCCACCGAAAACCCGCCCTGGGACTGGTCCGAGGCCTTCGTTCGCGAGTCCGTCAACCATGTGCGGGCAGGTCGCGACCTTACCCCAGATGTGTGGCCGGGCGGTGCTCGTGTCGCGGTGTTGTTTTCCTTCGACGTCGACAACGAGACAGTCCAGGGGCTCCGCGACGGCACGGTAAGCGTGGGCCCGCTCTCCCAAGGCGAATACGGCTCCCGGGTGGCGCTACCTCGCATCGTTTCCTTGCTGGACACGGAAGCGGTGCCGGCCTCGTTCTTTTTTCCTGCATGGAGCCTCAAGCTCGCTCCGGAACAGGCCGATGTGATCAACGCATCAGGTGTGCACGAGATCGCGGTCCACGGTTGGATCCACGAGCGAAATTCTGAACTCGATGGCCCGACGGAAGAACGTCTCCTACGTCAGGCGATGGACGAGATCGAAGAGATTACGGGCCGTAGACCGGTCGGGTATCGGGCCCCCTCATGGAACTTCAGCCCTAACACCCTGGACATCGTGAAACGGCTGGGGCTGCTGTACGAGTCATCCCTCATGGCAGACGACAGGCCCTACGAACTGGTGGCTGACGGCGTGCCGACCGGCGTGGTCGAACTCCCTGTCGAGTGGATTCTCGATGACGCTCCGCTCTCGAACCCACGAGGCAATGCCTACGCTTCGCCCCGTGAGTTGATGCAGATCTGGATCGACGAGTTCGACATGGCGTGGGAGGAGGGCACGATGTTCCTGCTCACCATGCACCCGCACGTGAGCGGACATCGCTCTCGCATCATCGCGCTGGCAGGGCTGATCGCCCACATGAAGGAGAAGGGCGATGTTTGGTTCGGTACCCATGAGGCGGCAGCCATCTATGTGCGCGAACAGGCGGGCATGTAAGTCATGCCGCAGTCGTCTAATGGGATGGCCGTGTCGCACGCCCGGCGGGCCGGCGCTGTGGTGGCCGCCGCCGGCCTCATGTTTGTGGCCGCCTGCAGCGAGCCACCCAGAGAAATGGCCACCAACTACGTACCCGGGGGTGGGGATGCCTGGGAGTCCCGCACTCCTGAAGAAATGGGGATGGACGCCGCGACGCTCCAGCGGGCAGTGGACTACGCCCTGGCCCACGAGACAACTCAAATTCCAGAGGACCCGGGCGTGTATCTCAGGGATCGCTTCGCAGGGCTTCCTTACCAGGACATCGTGGGACCGACTCGTGAGCGGGGCGGCGTAAACGGCATCGTGATACGCGGCGGCTACATCGTGGCCGAATTTGGTGACACCGACCGTGAAGACATGACCTTCTCGACAACCAAGTCCTACCTATCGACGGTGGCCGGGCTCGCCTGGGACGATGAACTGATTGAGGATCTCGACCTCCCCATCGGACAGTCCGTGACGGACGGCACCTTCGCCGGGGACCACAACGCCGCGATCACCTGGCACCACCTGCTCCAGCAAACGAGTGAGTGGGAGGGCACGTTGTGGGACAAGCCGGACATCGCGGACCGTCGCATGGGCATCCACCGAGAGTTGCAGCCGCCCGGTACGTTTTGGGAATACAACGATGTGCGGGTCAACTTGATGGCGTATTCCCTGCTGCAATTATATCGCCGTCCTCTTCCGGTCGTCTTAAAGGACCGCATCATGGACCCGATCGGCGCTTCCGGCGACTGGCGGTGGCACGGCTACGACACTTCTTGGACCGAAATAGACGGTCAGCGAATACAGTCGGTCAGCGGCGGCGGACACTGGGGAGGTGGCCTCATCATCGACACGCGAGATCACGCCCGCTTCGGCCTCCTAGCGCTTCGTGAGGGCACCTGGGGGGACGCGCGGATCCTCAGCCGGGAGTGGTTCCGCGCGGCCACTGCACCCTCCGAGATCCAGTCCGACTACGGCTACATGTGGTGGCTCAACACAGACCGGAAGCAGCTGCCGGCGGCGCCCGCTTCGGCCTTCTACGCCAACGGTGCTGGCTCCACGAACATCATCTACATCGATAGGGAGAACGACCTGGTGACCGTGACGCGATGGGTCGACGGGCCCAAACATGTAAACGAGTTCATTCGCCTGGTTCTCGAATCGATCCACGGCAATGAACCATCCATCGGGAACTGACTCAATGCCCATTTACGAGTACGTCTGCCGCGGTTGCGAAAACGAGTTTGAGGCGTGGCTCCGCAAGGAATCCGAGATCCCGACCTGCCCATCGTGCAAGGGCGTCGATCTGGAGAAAAAATTATCTCTCCCTCGGGTCCACGGCGAAGGGAGTCGGGAGAAGGCGATGCGCGCCGCAAAGAAGCGCGACTCCGCCCAAGCCAAAGAGAGCACGTACACGCAGGAGCAGTACGAGGCCAACCACGACGACTGACGTCGCAGTGACGGGCCGATGAGCTGGCGGCTAGCAAGCTAGGGCTGGCGCACCGGGCAAGATGACGGCGAGCGAGCTACGGGGCTGACGGACGAGAACTAGACGACCTGAGGTCCCATCGCTTCAGTAATCGCCAGCGCGACGCGCTCTAACGGCGGAGACTTCACGATCGCGTCGCCGTCCCGATAAACACGGCAGCGGGGCCCTTCGCCAGGATTGGCCTGAGCCCACTGATGGGGCCCCGGAGCTACGTCCTCACCGTTCACCAGAATGGTCGGTGATCCGCGATTGAGCGCGTGCGCCGGGCACGTGGGATCCTCGCTATTCCACTCCCTCCATACGGCGGGAATCTCTGTCGCCCGGCACGCCGCAGCGAGAACCTCGCGTGCGGTATCGACGTTGGGACAGTCCGAGTCGTAGACGAGTTCTATCTGTACGCGGAGAGTCAGGAGGAACTCCGGGGTGGCGGGTTGATCCACAGATCCTCAACGTAGCATGCTACCGACCCCTTCGCCCGACTCTTAACATGCCTCCTCTCCTATCCCACCCTGCCCTCCTCGTCGCGATTGCGCTGGTGTCAGCCGCGGCCTTTCCCATCTCGGCCCAAACGCCAGAGCAGAGTTATAGCGAGTGGGCAAAACCCGACTTCCGCGCCCAGGAGTACGAATTCCGCCGCGATCGCACGGTAGATGGTCTGCGCGTCAGCGGCGGCGGGCTGATGCTGGTCCCGTCCGCTGACGGACTCACCCACGGCGGCACGTTTCGCCAGCACGAAGACTTCTGGTACCTGACAGGCCTCGAATTGCCGTCCTCGATGCTCGTCCTAGACGCCGACCGAGCCAACGGACGCTCGGTCCTCTTCATGCCGACTCGCGACGCACGCTTCGAGAACCCAGGGCGAAGCAACGATTTCCCCGGGCGGCCTCTGCTCGAAGACTATCAGCTCCGCGGGATCGCCGGGGTAGATGAATACCGGGACATTGCGGAATTGGACGCCTACCTCCGGGAGCGGTTGGTTGAGGGCTCGATGCTCCGGGTAGATGTCGGCACCGCTGGAGCAGTGCCCTCGCCCACGGTTCCGTTACTCGGCGAACTCGACGCGACGGCCTCGCTCATCTACCGACTCCGCGCGGACTATCCTGATGCACACATCGAAAACGCATTCGAGGTGATCGCACGGCTACGCATGGTGAAGAGCCCCGCAGAAATCCGGCACATGCGGATCGCGGCCGAGGCGACGATGGCCGGTATCAAGGCCGCGGCGACCCACATCCGGGCGGGTGTCGACGAACGTACGCTACAAGGTGATTTCGAGGGGGCCTGCCGGGCGTTTGGAGCCCAGGCGATCCCGTTCACACCGATCGTGAAGTCAGGGCCGAACAGCTTGTGGCCCTGGCGCGTTCTGGCATCCCACTACGACCGCCGCAACCGTCCCATGGAGAGCGACGAACTCGTGATCCTCGACGTGGGCTGCGAGGTCGACGGCTACATCAGTGACGTGGGGCGGACCTTCCCCGTCGGCGGCTCGTTTACGGATATCCAGCGGGAAAAACTGCTCGTGAGTACACGAGCGGCCGACGCGATCATCGCAGCCGTGCGGCCTGGCGTGACGCTACGTGAGCTCACTGCGATCGCTTACGAGGCGATTCCCGATCACGAGAAGCCGTACATGCAAACGTCCTCCTATTTCGGGCACCACATTGGCCTGTCATCAGGGGACCCCGCCCTCCTCGATGAGCCGCTCGCACCAGGCATGGTCTTTACAGTCGAGCCCTGGTATTACAACCACGATCTTGAGGTGGCTGTCTTCGTCGAAGACGTGATTCTGGTGACCGAAGACGGTGCCGAAGTCCTAACAGCAGCCCTCCCGCGCACGCCGGAGGCCCTGGAGGCGATGATCCGATGACCGCTGACGCCGAACCGACCGTGAGCAGTGAAGAACTCGCCCAGACCGCCGAAGACGGCGACGGAATCCTTTGCGTCCGTAACCCCGAAACCCATCGGGGCTGGAACGGCATCAAGTACAAAACCGGGATGTCCGCCAAGAACGTCGGTTCGCGAGAACTGTCAATGAACGTCGCGACGGTACCGCCCGGAGCCGTCGCTTATGCGCACATCCATGTCGACTTCGAGGTCATGCTCTTCATTCTCCAAGGTCGCGTGCGGCATGAATACGGCGAGAACCTCGAACAAACGATGGACAACTCGGCGGGAGACTTCATTTTCATTCAGCCGGGTGTACCGCACGAGGTCATCAACTTGAGCGATACGGAACCGGTCATTGCCGTGGTGGCGCGCTCAGACGCATCGGAGTGGGAGAGCATCGTGAACTACCCATCCGATCGAAGGCCAGTGTAACGCACACGGACCATGCGTCGGGCGGCATTCGGGTCATCGACGTGGGTTAGGACTCAGACGAATTCAGGACTCAGACGAATGAGGAGTGACAAATGAGTGGGAAGGTCGAGGCCCTTTGGACGAAACGATCCAAGGGTGGTGTGATGGATGCGGCCGAGCGGTTGACGGCCGTGGAGGGCAAGGGCCTAGAGGGTGACGCCAACTTCGGAGCGACCCGTCAGGTCACCATCATTGAGAAGGAAGTCTTGGACGCCATCATGAAGCAACTGCCAGCCGCCGCCCCCGCCATGCGCCGAGCAAACATCATGGTGAGCGGCATCCGACTTGAGAATTCGCGCGACCAGGTTCTGACGGTCGGAACCATGAAGGTCCACATTCGCGGCGAGACCCGGCCATGCGAACTCATGGACGATCAGTGCCCTGGTCTGCGTGGCGCGCTCGACCTCCACTGGGGTGGTGGCGCGCACGGATTCGTCATCCAAAGCGGGGACGTGGGCGTGGGCGACGCGGTCACGCTCGAGGGTCCGGCGTAGCAGGCTCTCGAGAGGTCGTGAGCATGCGCCGCTGGCCTCATTCGTCCACCCTCGTCAGTCCACTCTGATCACTCCACCTTCATAGGACGACGTGCGACCTCTTCCAGCGCTTGCATCGCCTCAACGAGCTGCGCGTTGGTGAGGTAGGGAGCCGGCCCGAAGCGCAACATCTCGCCCCTCGCGTCCGTACTGACCCCGATTGCCCGCAGTGCCTCGCTCAATCGTTCCGCGCCGGGTGCCCTCACCGCCAAAAAACCTGCACGCGACAGGAGCGGGATGTCGGCGTCGACATGCGCTGACCGCGGATCAAGGTCCAGCCCTAAGAAAGTATCCAGTAACACACCCACCTGATGCTGGCTCACCTCTCGCAGTAGTTCGGGGGTCAGCCCCTGCTCCTCAAAAAAGTCCAGCACGGCCGCGCCGCGGTACTGCGACGTCGGGTCGAAGGTCGATCCCGCAAAGCGCATTTGCCCTGTCCCGTACCGCACCTCCCCGGGGTTCTTCGCATCAGCGAGTTCGCTGAACTCGCTGAACCAACCGGTGACTATGGGTCGCATTTCGCATCCTTCCGGCACCCGCAGCACACAATTTCCCTCGCCGAGCTGGCAGTACTTGTAGCCGCCACCCACCACGAAGGCGTTCTCCATGCCGTCGAGCGAGAACGGCACCACGTTCAACGAGTGATACGCGTCAATAAGCATTTCGGCCCCGTGGTGCGCGCAGGCCGCAGCCACCAGCGGCAATCCCGGCACGATCAACCCGGTGCCAAAAAAGACCGACGATACCAGAGCACACGCGGTGCGGTCGTCAATCTCCGTGGCAACTCGCTCCGCGACCGTCGCGACCGGCTCAGAGGCAACCTTCACGACCTCGATGCCCTCTTCGGCGAGCCGGTCCGCCTGCCTACGGATGGTGTGGAACTCGCCATCCGTAGTGACAATCCGTGGGCGGCTCTTGAGCGGAAGCGCCGACAGGAAGCGCATGAGCAGCGCGTGCGTGTTCGTGTCGAGCGTCATGTCACCCGAGCACCCGCCCATCATCCCCCGAAACCCCTCACCGACACGGGCCCATCTACTGGCAGCGGCATCCCACTTTCGGTCTACGAATTCGGCCGCGTCGAGCCATGCCTGTTTCTGTCCCTCGAACCCGACGTCAGGCCACGCTTGATGCGAGTGGCCGGTCAACAACAGCCGTTCCGACACGCGGAACGTCGAGTAGTGAGGGGCCAGCGCGTTCGGGGACGCATACAACGACTCCGGCTTCACAGCTGCGACCGGATCTCCCACAGATCCGGAAAGGCCGGACTGTTCAGCGTGGTGCGCAGGTACTTCGAGCCACCCGAACCACCCGTACCATGTTTCATGCCGATCGTACGCTCTACCATTTTTACATGTCGATAGCGCCACTCCTGAACGCCTTCATCAAGATCCACCAGCCGTTCACACAGTTCGGCGTTTCGGGGATCATCTCGATAGATCCCGATCAGCACCTCTTGCACTTCGGCGGACGGCTCAATCGGCTGAGTGACGTCACGTGCCAGCTGCGCCTCTGGAACCGCGAATCCCTCCCCGGCCAGGTAGCGTAACATGAAATCCCAGAGCGACGGCGCAGCCCAACGAGCTTCGAGGCCAGCCCGGGCACGGCTCCCCTCCGCGAATCGCTCAACGGACGCCCGTGCCTTACGCCCAAGCACGAACTCAAAGGCCCGGAACTGGTCGGACTGGAAGCCACTGGCGCTCTCCAGGCGTTCCCTAAAGGTGAGGAACTCAGTAGGCGTCATCGTTTCCAGGATGTCGAGTTGGGCCACGAGCACCTTCATGATCGTCAGCACGCGCTTGAGCGTGTGTAGCGCTCGGGACGCGTCGCCGTCGGCAAGCAGGCGGCAGCAGTAGTCGATTTCGTGTAGCAGGACCTTGAACCAGAGCTCGTAGACCTGGTGGATCACGATGAAGAGCATCTCATCGTGTTCGACCACGTCACGGGGCTTCTGGAGATCCAGCAGCTCGTCAATCTTCAGGTACTGGCCGTATGTGACCGCTTCAGACATCGGTGGGTCCGTGGTGTATGAATGGCGAAACCGGGGCGTCATGACTCGTCCAACAATCGCGCATCGGCGGCTCGCTCGCCAAGTCGTCAGGTGCGTGCGGTGGAAGCTCCCAAAGCCCTTCGGGTGTAAGTTTTGACTCTTCATCCCTCGACCCGCGGTATTTGAAGGCATGGACCTCCGCACCAAACTCGTTTTTGCGCTCGTCTCAGTTTCTCTAGCCAGCATGCTCCTGCTGGGCCTTCTGACGTACGGGCCGGCCCGGGACATCTGGCGAGAGAGCGCGATTCAGGGGCTCGACGCTCTTGCCGAATCGAAGCAGTCTGAGATCGAGGGCATCGTCGAGTCGTGGAAGGACCGTGTCCGCCTCATTCGCAGCCGCACGCAGCTGCGGGTTCTGACTCGAGAATTCGATGCCACACATCGAGAGGGAATCCGGCCCGAAGTCGAACGCATCCTGGCGGACGCGAGGGGCTCAGTGCCAGGACTCGTGATTCGAGAGATCACGATTTATGACAACCACCAACATCCTGTTGCCACCACGAGAACAGGCGGTATCGCACGGGCCCCGACGCTCGACCTTACCGAAGTTCCATCGCTTGAAGATGGAATCAGAATTCTTGGACTGTCCAGTTTGGATCTGGACGTCCTCGAGGTGCGCCTCGCCGCGCCCATGCGCGATGAAGACCTTCAGGTCGGCACGCTTCTGGTACGTATGAGCGCGAACGAACTGCTCGGTGTCGCTTCAGACTACCATGGCCTCGGAAACACCGGCGAGTCGATGATCGCCGCGCTCGACGGCACCGGCGGGGTGAAGTTCCTTCACACGCCGCGCCATGGCGACGTGACCAACCTCGACCTGACGCTCACGGATAAGAACGACCCGCTCGTGCAGGCCCTTTCGGGCGTAGAGGGGACCTTCGACGAAGACGCCGTCGACTACCGCAACGAAGCCGTGTGGGCCGCCACCCGCTACCTGCCAGAACTTGAGATCGGCTTGGTCGTGAAATTCGATGCCACGGAACGCGAGGCCCCGCTTCGAAAACTGCGAAGCAACACCTTCCGCTTCGGCATCGCCCTGTCTGCGCTGTCCATTTTGGTCGCGATCATGATCGCTTTCAGATTCGCCGGGCCCATTCTCCAATTGGCTGAGGTCGTAGAGAAAATCGAGAGCGGTAACTACCTCGTTCGGGCGTCAGTGCGAACGGAAGACGAGATCGGTCGGCTCGCGTTCGTATTCAATCGCATGACCGACCGCCTTCTTGAGTCCAACCGAAAACTGCGCCAACGCATTGCGGATCGAGAGGCATTAAGTCCCCCGCCGTCCGTCGGCGGCCCGGAAATTCCCCCCGACGCCAGCTAACGCTTGTGCCGCTGACGCTCGCAGTCTTGCAGATAGTCGGGGGGGTGCTCTACCTCCTCATGGGAGGAGATCTGCTCGTACGTGGAGCGATGGCCCTCGCTCGCACCGCGCGCATCTCCCCGATCGTGGTTGGGCTGACCGTCGTCGCCCTCGGCACGTCGGCTCCCGAACTCGTGGTGACCCTGCAGGCCGCGATTGGCGGATATCCGGAAATCGCGATCGCGAACGTGATCGGAAGCAACATCGCCAATGTGCTGCTCGTGATGAGCGTTCCCGCGCTGATCTATCCCATGGCTTGCGATCAGCCATCGGCCCGGGTCGACGCTGTGTTCATGCTCGTGGTGATGGGCGTCTTCTACGTGATGTGCCTGGACGGGGTGATAAGTCGCAGCGACGGCTTCCTGCTGTTGGCTGGCCTAGTCTTGTTCCTGGCTATGCAGGCGAGGACTGAGTGGGCGTCCGACCCTGGTCCGGGCGGGCGGGGCGACCTACCCATGATCCTTGGCCTCCCGACCAAGAGAGGAACGATCGCGCTGCTCATCCTGGCCGGGATCATCATGCTTCCAGTGGGCGCCGACCTGCTCATTGACGGCGCCATTGGGCTGGGGGAGAGCTTCGGGATACCGAACCAGGTTATGGGCCTAACCGTGATCGCGGTCAGCACTTCGGTTCCTGAACTCGCCACCACACTCGTAGCTGCTTGGAAGCGCCAGGCCGACGTCGCTGTCGGAAACGTGATCGGCAGCAATATCCTCAACATCCTGGGCATCACGGGAGCGGCTTCCCTCGCCAGCCTCCGGGAACTGGAAGTGTCGTCACATTTTCTAACGCTCGACATCCCACTGATGTTCGCCTCAGCCGCGATCCTAACGATCGTGCTCTTCCGAAAGGCAGCAATCGGCCAGCGTCTGGGGGGCGCGATGCTCGGCCTCTACCTGATGTACATCTTCCTGCTGGTGTCCGCTCGGGTGTGACGAGGCCTTACTCTCCGCCAAAGTGGAACTCAAAGCGCGGCGTGTAGCGCGCTACAGATCGATATTGATCCGGCCAATCTAGGCGGTGACCGAGCATATACGCGGCATGACGCGTCCAGTAGGGATCGAACAGGTGTGCACGGGCTAACAAGCATAGATCGGCCCTCCCCGAGGCCACGATCGTGTTCACGTCCATCCAAGACGACACATTTCCCACCGCCATCGTCGGGATGCCCACGTCGTGGCGAATCTGGTCGGCGAACGAAGTCTGAAACAGACGCCCGTAGACAGGTTTTTGGTACGCCACGGTCTGCCCTGCAGACACGTCGACGATGTCGCACTCGTGCGCCCGTAAGAGTCGGGCGACCTCAACACAATCCTCGGCAGTCATGCCGCCGGGCGCCCAATCGACCGCGCTCACGCGAACGCTCATGGGCTTACCCTGGGGCCAAGCGGCCCGGCACGCATCGAAGACCTCCAGCGGGAATCGCATGCGATTTTCGAGCGACCCACCGTGTTCGTCCGTACGCTCGTTCGTCAACGGCGAGATGAAACACGCGAGCAAGTAGCCGTGCGCCATGTGGATCTCGAGAAGATCGAAGCCTGCCTGATCAGCATATTCCGTGGCACGCACGTAGTCCGCGATCACGGCGTCCATATCGGCACGAGTCATCTCCCGTGGCGTCTGACTCCGATCTTCAAAGTACGGGATCGGCGACGCGGACAGGAGGTCCCAACCGCCGCCCTCAATGGGCTCCGAATCACCCTCCCACATACGCTTGGTCGCGCCCTTTCGCCCCGCATGGCCAAGCTGGATCGCCATCTTCGCTGGCGTTTGGCCGTGCACGAAGTCCACAATGCGCTTCCACGCCCCTACGTGTTCAGGCTTGTAGAGGCCGGCGCAGCCCGCGGAAATGCGCCCCTCGGCGGAAACGTCTGTCATCTCCGCATACACCAAACCCGCTCCCCCGACCGCGCGACTGGCGAGGTGTTGAAAATGCCAGTCTCCGACGGTCCCGTCGTCCGCGCAGTACTGACACATGGGCGACACGACCACCCGGTTGGGGAGGACCATGTCGCGCAGACGGTAGGGCGTGAACATGGGCGGCGGCGGTGAATCGGGCGGTGACGGCGCACCGGCAAGCCCTGAACGCCCGCACTGCTCGTCCGCCCGTTCGGCCACCCAGCGGTCCAATCGCTCCAGGAATTCGGGATCCCTCATCCGAAGATCTTCGTGGGTGATACGCAGGCTCCGCGTCAGCAGCGCGAAGGTAAACTGAAGCGGATGCAGGTCCATGTAGCGCTCAGCCGCCTCAAACCACTCTAGACTGGCCTGCGCGGCGCGCTGGAGCGACTCGACCTGGGGGCGCCGGGTGGCTTCGTACGCGGCGAGAGAGCTACGGACGCCCGCCGCGGTATCCGACGCCGAAGCGGAGTTAGCGACGCCGGCGGTTAAGGCTTCACGGAGGGCAATCGCGTCGAGCATCCCCATGCGGGTACCCGACCCTACCGAGAAGTGCGCGGTATGCACCGCGTCTCCAATCAGCACCACGTTGTCCGCTGACCACGCCCCACACCGAATAGTCGGAAAGCTGCGCCAAACGCTCTTATTGGGAATCAACGCGTGACCGTCGAGTTCCTCGGAGAAGAGTGCCTCACAGTATGCGAGCGTCTCCTCTTCGGAGGCGCTGTCCAGGCCCGCAGCCCGCCAGCTTTCGTCCGTGCACTCGACGATAAACGTGGAGTGGCCGGGTTCGTACTGATACGCGTGCACACGCCACAAACCGTGCTCGTTCTCCCGAAAGTAGAACGTGAACGCGGGCAACGGCTTGTCCGTCCCCAGCCAGACGAATCGATTCGGTCTCCAGTCAAAGCTGGGCTCAAATCGCTCGGCCGCGAGTTCGCGAACCTTCGAGTTCACGCCGTCCGCGCCGACGATTAGGTCGTACCCGTCGAGCGAAGCCAGGTCGGTGACGGCGGTCTCGAACCGAACGTCGACACCTACGGCGGCCGCTTGCCCTTGGAGCACGGTCAGCAAGGTCTGGCGGCTCATACCACTGAAGCCATGGCCAGTGCTGCGGACCACCTCGCCACCGTAGTGCACGTCGATGTCGTCCCAGCGTACAAAATGATCTGTGATGGCAGCGTACGTCGCGACATCGGCGGCCTCGACCTCGACGATGGTCGCGTCGCTGAACACAACCCCGAATCCGAAGGTGTCCCCTGGACGGTTCTGCTCGAAGACCACGATCTCATTCGAGGCGTCTGCCCGCTTCATGAGAATCGCGAAGTAGAGTCCGGACGGCCCCCCTCCAACCACGGCGATCTTCATGGAATCAGCCCTTCGCCTTGGCTTCCGCGATCATGGCCCCAGCAATGATCAGATGTTGGATCTCGGTCGTGCCCTCGTAGATGCGTAACGCGCGCACCGATCGGTACAGGCGGTCCACCGCGTGTTCGGCGAGCACGCCGCGTCCACCCAAAATCTGCACGGCTTCATCAATGATGCGCTGGGCGGCTTCGGTCGCGTACGCCTTGGCCATCGCTGCCTCTACGGTGATGCGCTCCGCCCCGTGGTCCTTCTCGTACGCCGCGCGATAGACCAACAACCGTGACGCGGCCAACTCGATCGCCATGCGGCCAAGTTTGTCCTGAATGATCTGGAAGTCCCCAAGCGGCTTTCCGAACTGCTCGCGGGAAATCGCGTGTCCCAGGGCCTCATCTAAGGCGCGTCGGGCCATGCCGCATGCGGCTGCCCCAACGGTGGGCCTCAGTTGGTCAAGCGTCGCCATGCCCAACATGAAACCCCGCCCCTCGTCACCGATGAGGTTCGATGCCGGCACTCGGCACGCCGACATCTCGATCACCCCCAGCGGATGCGGTGCACTCATCACCTGGGCACCCGCGAAGGTGAATCCCGGCGTTTCCGCTGGCACCACAAAAGCGGAGATGCCGCGGCTGCCTGCCTCGGGCTCAGTGGAAGCGAAGACCACATAGTAGTCCGCGATGCCCGCGTTGCTAATCAGCCACTTCTGCCCATCCAGCACATAGTCGCCGCCGTCACGCACCGCGCGGGTCTTCATAGAGGCCACGTCCGAGCCCGCCTCCGGCTCGGTCATGGCGAATGCGGACATGATCTCGCCGTCAAGCGCGCCAGGAGCCCATCGCTCTCTCAACACATCGCTGGCCGCGAGCAACAACGGCGTAACGCCAAGTCCCTGAAGGGCCCACACCGCGTCAGCCAAAGGCGAGGCGTGGCTAATCGCTTCCCGTGCGATGCAGCACGCCCGCAGATCCCGAGTACCAATGGGATCAAGCGCACCCACTTCTCCCATGGCCCTCAGAAGTTCGCGCGCCTCAATGCGTCCGGCCGCGTCGTCAACGGGCTCAGCGCGCGGGGCTAGCGTCTCCGAGGCGAAGGTCCGCATATGGGTTGCCCAGGCATCGTGCTCGGGCTCAAGGAACGCTCGAATCGGGCGAATGTCGGGCATGGGCGGGGAGTTACAGCCTTCTAGAGGAAGTCTGGCTTCCGCTTCTCGACGAACGCTTCGTACGATTCGCGGAAGTCGGGGTGGAGCATCAGTGCTGCCTGGATCTGCGCCTCAGCCTCGAGCGCGCTCGCTAGATCCATGCTGGCCTCGCGGTTGAGCGCGTCCTTCGTGATCTCAATCGCGAAGGAGGGCCCCTTTGCCAAAGTCGCGGCAAGCGTCGTGGCCGCGGCCAGCGCCTCGCCATCCGCGACGACTCTATTGTAGAGGCCAATACGGTGCGCCTCGTCCGCAGAAATGAAGTCCCCAGTCATGAGCAATTCGCTCGCTTTGCCGAGTCCAACAATGCGCGGCAGCATCCAAGCAGCCCCCATGTCCGCACCCGACAGGCCGACCCGAGTAAACAGGTAGGCGATCTTTGCACATTCAGCGCCCACCCTTAGGTCGCAGGCGGTGGCGATGACCGCGCCTGCACCCGCCACGGTTCCGTTGAGCGCGCCGATGATGGGCTTACGGCAGCGACGCATGGACAAAATCAGGTCACACGTCATGCGCGTGAACTCCAGGAGCCCACGGAAATCGCGCTCGAACAGCGCGCCGATGATGTCCTCGACGTCCCCACCGGAGCAGAACGCGCGCCCCGAACCGGTAATCACAATGACTCGGACGGACGCCTCGTCGTGGAGCGCATAGAACGCTCGCCGCAGCTCATCGTAGACCTCAAAGGTGAGGGCGTTGAGGCGATCGGGCCGATCCAGCGTGATCGTCGCAACGCCCGTGACCTCATCCAGCGAATACTTGAACGATTGTGGCTCGAACATCTTGTCAGGCGCTAAAGTCTTGGATGACCGCGGTCCCTTCGATCTCGATTTTGGCACGTGGATCGACGAGCCGCTTCACCTCCATAAGGGCCATCGCGGGATAATGCTTTCCCATGTGGGCGCGGTACGTCTCACCGATGTCCCGACGCGCGTCCCGGTAGGCATCGAGATCCGTGACAAAAAGGGTCATGCGGCCAATGTCCTCCGGGCCACCGCCGGCTTCACGGACCACCGTCACCATTTTTTCAATCGCCTTATCGAACTGTTCGACGAAGTCCTCCGTCGTGACTTCTCCACCCGGTTCTGCGGCGTCCTGTCCGGCAATAAAGAGGATGCGCCCATTCTTTGGACCCAACATGCCGTTGGTCCAGCCTCTGGGAGCGCCGAGTTCTTCCGGATTAATGTGTTCGTAGGTCACGGAGTATCCTTGCCGTCTAAGATCACGAACTGACCGTTGGTGTCGCTGGCCGATTCCACGCAGAGGTTCAAAATCGCCTCTGCGACCTCTTCGGCGCGAATCAGGCGCGGTTGGCCGGCCCCTTCAAGGATCGAGTGGGTCGCCTCATGCCAGGACTTTCCGGTGCGTCGCATGATGCGGGCAATGGTTTCGTCGGTCAGCGGCGTGTCCACGTAGCCAGGGCAGACCGCGTTCACCGTCACCCCTGTACCAGCCGCCTCCGCTGCCACCGCTCGCGTTAAGCCGATCACCGCGTGCTTAGCCGCCGTATAGGCCGCAATGTACCGGCCGCCCTCTAGGCCCGCGATGGACGCGACATTCACGATACGCCCCCACTTTTGCTCAACCATTCCGTCATAAACCGCCTGGGTGCACAAAAATGTCCCTGTCGCGTTCACGGCCATGATGTGGTTCCACTCCGTCAACTTTATGCGACCGAGCGGGTTGGAGGTGACCGTCCCCGCGTTGTTCACGAGAATGTCGACTTTCCCCATCGCTTCCCGTGCGGACAGGGCGAGATCCCTCACCTGTCGCTTGTCCGTCACGTCACAACGGAACGCGAACGCAGTGTGTCCACGATCGCGCAGCTGAGCCGCTACATCTACAACCTGTTGCTCATTCCGGGCCGCAAGCGCTACGGACGCGCCCGCCTCGGCGAGGGCAAAGGCCGCTGCCGCCCCAATGCCGCGCCCTCCGCCGGTGATCAGTACGCTCCTGCCGGCAATGCTTATCACGCGGGGACCTCATGGGCGGCGAGGACCGCTTCGGCGAGAAGAGATCCGAGCACTCCGACGGTCTGCAAGCCCTCTTCTGCGGTCGCGTCTGCTGGCCAACCGAAATAGGCCCTGGGGCCACCCGCATCAGCGAACGTCCGCACGCCATCGCGAATGGCGTCGGAGAGCGAAGAAGGGTTCGCCTCGAGCGCCGTTGCCACTTCCGTTCGCACCAACTCCGGCCGCTCGGACATCACAACGCTGCCCTCGAAACGACCCGCATGGCACGCCCCGGTCCGGAATTCTTCAGTGAGTCGTTCAGCGACGGCGCGACGGGTTAGGTCCACAAACACCATCTTCAAGCCTTCGTGCGGCTCCCCTACGACGGCTCTTAAAGACGCAAGATTTTCTGGATCCAAGTGTGCGTTCGCGATCGCCAGCGTCCTGATGCCTTGCTCGGCCAGCGACACGCCGATCTCTCGTACCAAACGACGCACCGTGTCTCCATCGACCCCGATCGTGCCTGGAAAGCCTCGCGCAAACTCAGCAGCCGTATACCAAATCGGAGGCAGGATCAGTGCCGTGAAGCCAGCCTCAGAAAGGCGCTCGGCACCCGTGCGAGCCATGCCCTCGGCGATGATGACGTCGGTTCCGAGGGGCAAGTGGGGCCCGTGTGCCTCCACGGCTCCAATGGGCAGGATCGCCACGACACGAAGTTGGTCCGTGTCCCGGACTTCCTCCCATGTCATTTCAGCCAGGCGATACACGGGCATTGGGGCAGATCTGCCTTCATCTGAAGCAAACTAGGCGACGGATCAATTGACCCGTATTCTAGCGGTCGCGTATCGTCTGGCACCACATCCGCCCGCGATCCCATGGAAGCCCGTGTCCGAGCTACTAAATCTGTATGAATATTTCCTAGGCCGCCGAGTGGCAGAAGGCCTGGGCGAGCGTCGTGCGCTCCTGACTGACGAGAGCGCGCTCACGTACCGAGAGGTGGACCGTCTGTCGGCCCGTTACGCCCATCTTCTCGTCGCCGCAGGCCTGCGCCCAGAGGAGCGCGTTCTTGTCGCGATGCCCGATGGGCCGGACTACGTGGGCGCGCTCTTCGGAATCCTGCGAGCCGGCGGCGTGGTCGTCATGATCAACCCGCACATCAAGCCCGACCAAATCCGCTATTTCTATGAATACACCCGGGCGCGAGTGGCGCTGGTGGGCCACGAGGTCGCCGACGACTTCATAGGGGTGCTACCCGAGTCGGCCCATCGTCCGGAGTTGCTCCGGGTCGATACGCCCGCACACGTCGCGGCCCTGGAGGAGCAGCCCACCGAATTCGCCGCCTTCCCGTCGCATGAGGACGATGCGGCGATCTGGCTCTTCAGCGGCGGCACGACGGGGAACCCCAAGGCGGTCGTCCAGAGTCACCGCTCGTTCGTAAACACGACCGAGTTGTACGGACACGGCGTGCTGGGTATCACGGCCGATGACATCACGCTGTCGGTTCCGAAGCTCTTCTTTGGGTACGCAACCGGCACCAATCTGCTCTTCCCTTTCTCGGTGGGCGCCACCGCGGCGCTGTTCCCGGAGCGATGCACGACCGAGACGCTCTTCGCGAAGATCGCCGCCTTCCGCCCGACGATCTTGGTCAACGTCCCGACCATGGTGAACCACCTGGTGGCTCACCCCGATGCCGAGGCGCAGGACCTGTCCTGCCTTCGCCTCGCGACGTCGGCGGGTGAAGCGCTCCCGGTCGAACTGCACCGTCGCTGGAATGAGCTGTTCGGGGCGCCGCTCCTAGACGGGCTCGGGACCGCTGAGATGTGGCACGTGTTCGTATCAAACCGGCCAGATGATGTACGCCCGGGGACGCTCGGCAAGGCGGTCCCGGGATTCGAGGTAGAGGTGCGCGACGAGGAGGGCTCTCGCCTGGGCGCGGATGAGGTCGGATACCTGTGGGTACGCGGAGATTCCCGCGCCAACGGGTATTGGCAGCAGCGGGCCAAGACTCGGCAAGCCTTCGTAGGCGACTGGTACGTTTCTGGTGACATGATCAGCATCGACGCCGAGGGATACGTCACGTACTGCGGCCGCGCCGACGACATGCTGAAGGTGAGCGGGAAATGGCTGTCCCCTATCGAATTGGAGGACTGCCTGCTTGAGCACGAAGCCGTCGATGAAGTCGCCGTGGTCGGGGTCCGAGACAGTGACGGACTCGTCAAACCGCACGCCTTCGTGATCCCGTCCGCGAGTGCGACTACGGGCGACGCGCTCGCAGCCGAACTCCAGGCGTGGGCCAAGACCCGGCTCGAGCCCTACAAGTATCCGCGCGTTGTGACATTCATGGACGACCTCCCGCGGACACACTTGGGCAAGGTCGACCGAGGAAAGCTTTCGCGAGAGGCGCCGTCATCATGACCGGGACATTGATTTTGGTGACCGCGGTCCTTGGCGCTTCCGCCGAGCCCATCACGCCGCCCTGGGGCTTCTTCTGCCATGAGATGGCGGCGCGAGCGGCGGCCCGTGCGCTCCCCGACCAGATGCCTGCCTTCTTTCGGAGCGCTGGAGACCAGCCGACCTACCTCGATCCCGAGCCGGATCGGTGGCGTAGCCGGGACCTGCAAGCCATGGATCAAGCCCTCTCGTACGATCACTACATGGATCTCGAGAACGTGCCGGAGGGAGCGCTGGATGGAGTCGCATGGCGAGGTGGACACCCCTTACCGGCTCGATAGGGACATCGGATTCGACCCCGCCGGGGCTACCGAATCCACCACGTGCGACTTCGCAGCCGAGCGCTTGGCGGCCGGAGCCGATATGTTGGCCGTACTATGGTGGTCCGCGTGGTTTGGAGAGCGGGACATCGCCGAGGCGCCCGACTCCGTAGCTGCGGCTTCGCCGTGAGGAAGGACGGGCACCTGAAGGGAGGGTGTTGCACGAGGCCAGGGGGCTGCGGCCGTGATGGGGAAACTTGACCCGCCCTCGTCGCGTCTGGTGAGGACGGACGTCACTTCCGCGGCTACGCGCCCGAGGGAGTGTTCGGCTCGGCCCGCCGGGCTGAGGGAATAGGGACGGAGATGGCGAATGACGGACGCAGCGGATCTAAACACCGGCGATAACGCTTTCGCGCCGATCGACCCAAAATTGACCGTGTTCGCCCTCGCGAACGGAATCGACCTCCTCAAGTCCGAGGGGTTGCGACGCCTGATCTGGTTCAGAGAAGGCCTGGAGCGCGGGTTGGAAATCAGAAGCGTCGACGAAGGGGTGTACTCCATTGAGGCTGCGTCCTGGCGCACCAAGACCCCAGACGAGGCCGTCACCGTGTCCGTTTCTGGAGGGGTGCCCCTACCGAACCTGTCCGAGAAGCTCGAGGCCGGCATCGAGGTCGCCAACAGCCTCTGACTTCGACCGCCATGGAGGCGCTCCAGAAGCGCGTTACCGAGTGCAGGCAATGCCCCAGGTTGGTCGAATGGCGCGAACGTGTCGCCCTTGAAAAACGGGCCGCGTACCGTGATGACACTTACTGGGGCCGCCCCGTCCCCGCCTTCGGAGATCCGCTTGCGCGGGTGTTGGTCGTTGGATTGGCTCCTGCCGCACACGGCGCTAATCGTACCGGCCGCATGTTCACGGGAGACCGCTCGGGTGACTGGCTCTTTGGGGCGCTGCACCGCGCGGGCTTCGCCAACCAGCCACATTCTGTGGGGCCGGCAGACGGTCTCCGCCTCACGGACATCTTTGTTTCAGCCGCGGTCCGTTGTGCCCCACCTGCAAACAAGCCGACGTCCGCCGAACGGGATGCGTGCAGCCACTGGCTGGACGCCGAACTCGACCTCCTTAGTCGGCTTCGAGTCATTGTCGCGCTCGGGGCGTTCGCGCACGCTCAGACACTCCAGATCCTGACGGCGCGTGGCATAGCCGTTCGCAAACCCCGCCCCCGCTTCGGACACGGCGCGGAAGCGGACCTTGGCGCGATCACGCTCATCTCGTCGTATCATCCCAGCCAACAAAACACCTTCACTGGCAAGCTCACGGAAACGATGTTCGATGCCATCTGGACGCGGGCCCGGCACGTCGCAGAGACGAATTGATGTCACACCAAACAGCCCTACCCCGGCGACTCACGAAGCTCCTTTTGGCGCTTGCGACCCTTTTCGCCATCGCCTGCGGGGACGGCCCGACCACGCCGCTCGGTGATGATTTCACGATAGAGGTGGTCTCAGGAGACGGGCAAAAAGGGCTCCCCGAATGGACCTTGGCGGAGCAGATCGCGCTGCGCGTGGTGGACCGAGAGGGTGTGCCTGCCGCAGGAGTGACGATCGACTTTCAGGTCTCCGCAGGTGGCGGCAGGACCTCCATTTCCTCGATCGTTACGAGCGGACTCGGTTTTGCGACGGTTGCTTGGACACTGGGTTCGTCCGCTGGCGCGACCCAGACGCTGACGGCCTCGGTGCGATCTGGGTCGGGGAGCGTGCAGATTCAAGCGACCTTGCTCACCCCGGCACAATCGGACCTAGTCGTCGTGCACGGAGTGCTCGGGTCTGTCACCGGCTTCGTGCTCTTCAAAGACGGACCAAGCCTTCAGGTCGTCGGTAGGCAGGGCACACAGGACACACTCCTCTACCTCCCGCCGGCCCAAACCAGCGGGTCCGAAATCGTCGTGTTCGCGCGGGGCAACCGTCCGCTGCGGTTGGCGCCCACATGGACGGCAGCTGTGGATACCATCCACGTCACACTCTTGCCCCCGGTGGAGATCGACATCGACTTCCATGTTCAGGAGGGCACACTTGTGGACCGCATGGAAACCATGGAAAGCCAACTCGCGACTACCAACAGCATCTGGTTCAATCAAGGGATGGGACTCGTGGTGGGCACCGTCACGGTGATCGACGAAACCGACCCTCCTCGCGACGTTCCGGTGGTAAGCAACGGGCTGTGCAACGGGGCCACCTCAGAGGGCGCGATCCGCATCGACCTCGTCAGCAGCATCGATGGTGGGCAGTTCACCGGGTGGGGATGCTGGAACGGCCGGATTTACCTCGGCGTGGGAACGGAGCGCTTCCCGAACCTTCTCGCCCACGAGCTCGGTCACACCTTCACGCTGGAGCATGCCGCGACCGGGATGATGTTTCCGAGCCAGCCCCAGACGGACATACGCGAAGGCGAGATCTTTCGCGCTCATTTTCACCAGCAGTCCGCGCTTAACACCATCTTTGGGGCCCAACCGTCCGAACAGCGCCGCAATTGTTCTCAAGTGCCCGGTCCGTGCCTACCGGAATCGCTGGATCTAGGGAGTAGCGTCATCGCGCTCGCCGCCGACGGCTCGGCGATGTTCGAGGATATCCGCTTTAACGGGCTCGGGCCGGTGATCGACGGAGTTGGCCGCGAAAAGTTCCCGGGTCGCTGACCTGGGCGTCGTCGCATAGTTTCCGGACATGAGGAAGATTCTAATCGCGGTCGCGCTCGTCGGGTTATTCTTGCCCGTCGGTGCAGCGACCCAAATGGTTGGTGGTGTGGAGCTCATCGAGCTCACCATCGCCGAGGCCCACTCCGCGATGCTCACGGGCACGCTCACCTCTCGCCAACTGGTCGAGGCGTACCTTACGCGCATCGACGCCTACGACAAGCGCGGGCCTTCATTCAATTCGCTCATCCTGATCAACCCTCGGGTCCTCGCGAGGGCTGATTCCCTGGACGCGGCATTGCGCCGCACCGGGTCACTGACCGGCCCGCTGCACGGTATCCCGTTCATCGTGAAGGACAACTTCAACACCCACGACATGCC
This sequence comes from uncultured Gemmatimonadales bacterium, assembly GCA_937919655.1. Lineage (GTDB taxonomy): Bacteria > Gemmatimonadota > Gemmatimonadetes > Longimicrobiales > Gaopeijiaceae > CALFPJ01. The sequence continues at coordinate 23,284 of CALFPJ010000108.1, read as the reverse complement.
GACTACGGGTGGATCGGCGTCGCTCGAAGGGTCGATGGCCGCGACAGACGCGTACCAGGTCCGCAAGATCCGGGAGGCGGGAGCAATCATCCTGGCGAAGTCCAACCTCGCCGAGTTCGCGTTTACGGCCTTGGAGACGGTAGGCTCCATGCTGCCGGGGTGGACCTTTAATCCGTACGCGCTCAATCGGGTCACGGCCGGTTCTAGCGGCGGAACTGCTGCGGCCGTCGCCGCGAACCTTGGGCTCATCGGTCTGGGAAGTGACACCGGCAACTCCATCCGCGGGCCCTCGAGTCACCAAGCGCTGGTGGGCATCCGCTCCACACAGGGGCTCACGAGCAGGAACGGCATCATGCCGCTCTTTGCGCACCGGGACATTGGCGGCCCCATGGCCCGCACGGTTGAAGACGCCGTCCGGGTGTTTGATGTCATCGCGGGGTCCGACCCGAACGACGCGGTGACCGTTGAAGCGGATGTTCGGCGCGCCGAGTCGTATATGGATTTCCTGGTTGAGGACCTCACCGGGCTCCGGATCGGAGTGGTGGGCCAAATCGCCTACAAGGCCAGCGCTGACCCCGAGATCATCGTCCGGTTCATGGAAGCCTTCCGAGACCTGAGGGCGTTAGGCGCGACCGTCGTCGAGGACTTCTATATTGAGGATCTAGATGGTCTGCGCAGCGGCACCGGCTGTTCGAGCTTCCGGTACGACATTGAGAACTACCTCGCCACGATTCCCGATCCGCCGATGCATACCCTTAAGGAAATCTCCGAAAGCGGGAAGGTGTATCGAACCGTCCTTCCGACCGTGATGCGCTTTCTCGAGTTCGAGGGCACACCGGAGACCAACGAGCAGTGCATCCGTGGTCGGGCGCAGGAGGAACGCTTCCGTGAGGGGCTGCGGGCGGCGATGGCGAAGTACAACGTCGACGCGATCATCTACCCGAGCTGGGGGAACCCTCCGCGACTAGTGGGCGATATGACGACGCCGCACGGGGACAACAGTCAGTATCCGGCGCCGCCCACCGGTTTCCCGGCCCTGACCGTGCCGATGGGTTTCGTGCGAGGAGAGAGCCTGCCCGCCGGACTCCAAGTTTTGGGGGATGCTTGGTCCGAACCGGTGTTGATTCGGATCGCGTATGCATACGAGCAAGCGACACGGCACCGGAAGCCACCGTCGACCGCGCCGGCGATCGGGCGCTAGCTGGCACAACCCCGACCGGAGCTTCATGTCCGGCAATCTCACCAACGGGCTTTCGTTCAGCGGCACGCTGAACAAGAGTACCCAGTTGACGAGCGGGTCGTGGTGATCGGCCGGAGGCGGCTCGGGAAGCTGGACCGGGAGCGGCTGTAAGGTGAACTGACGTCATCAGGTGGCGGCCGTGCCCGCGGCATCCGACGTTCGGAAGGAATAGCACCGCGATTTTGCGGAGGAGCAACCAAGCCAGCGCGAATGCAACGGCGCTCGAATGCCAACGAACTTCTGGGACAGGACACTGACTTGAGCCGCGACTTCATTGCATCGATTGAAGGCGAGTACCGTCGGTACGAAATGCTCGGCACTGCTGCGACGGCGCAGTGCCCGGATGAGTACCTTTGCGCCGCAGCCGGGGACGGCAACTCCCTGGCGACACTGATCTGGCACGTCTCGGGCAACCTGAAGTCACGCTTCACCGACTTCATGGCCTCCGACGGCGAAAAAGAATGGCGCAACCGCGACGACGAGTTCGCGGCACGTCAGGTTGAGCGCTCGGAGGCGGAGGCCAAATGGGCTGAAGGGTGGTCGGTTCTTTGGGACGCTCTGAGTGGGCTCACTGATAACGACCTCACTCGCCAGATCACGATCCGCGGGCAGGGCCTCGTGGTCCACGAGGCCCTGCACCGATCACTCGCGCACACCGCGTCGCACGTCGGACAAATGCAGTACATCGCCAAAGCATACGCTGGGGATGCTTGGGCGTCCTTGAGCATCCCACCGGGTCAGTCGGCGGCGTACAACATGAATCCGACCCGGGAGAAGATTCCGCCGAAGTAGCGGCGGCTCCCCCACGGCCTCGCCTACCGTCTGGCCCGCAGTTCTCGGTATGTAATCTCCGCGGTCGGAAGCACCACCGACGTCACGCGCCCCCTTCCCTGCTCGGTCACGACGGTCAACTCCATCCGTGCCTCCGCCGGCACCTCGCAGATGCGGTACCGCCCGCCGGAGCCCGTCCGAGCCTCTGCGGTAAAGGTGCGGGCAGCCCCGCCAGCACCCGGGATCTCCCATGCGACCTCGACCGTCACGTTCTCGAGGCCCGCGCCGCCGTCGTCCATCACGTACCCGGTGAGGATGGCGCCGACGTCACCGCCCCCTGTGCACATGATCTCCGCCAACGTGCGAAAGCGCGGCACGGCCAATTGGATCTCGCGGCGGGCATCCTCCGAGAGGTCCACCGTCCGGACAAATGACGCTACGCCCCACTGGGTCAGGTCCGCATGAAAGAAGGCCACCCGGTGTTCAGCGGCCGGAAGGCCCGTGATCTCGAAGCGACCCGCCGCATCTGTCTGAGCGCTGAACCGACTACCGAGAAGAGCAACGCGCGCGCCAGCCAACGGCGCGCCACGAATGCTGTCGAAGACTGCTCCTACTAACTGGGCCGAACCCGTGGCCCCGTCGCCCGCCCCAACTGCCGTGGCGAGCTGCCGGACTCGTCCGCCCACGTCGACGTAACCCACGACCTCAGTGTTGCCCGCACGATCTCCCCCGCGCACGCCCACCTGGGGCATGCGAATGAACCAATCAGCCACGATCCAAGTCCCAGAGGGGAGGTAGCGGAACTCAACTCTTCCCCCGGCTTCGTTTTGGGGGAGCCAATCGAGATTCGCATATCTGTAGTCGAGGTGAGTCAGCTCTGCCGTAGTGGTATCCACCCACAATGTGCCCAGAATGTCCGGCACTTTCCTCGACCGGATCGGTTCGAACCGCAGGCCGAGGCGGTCGGCATCGGCGCCGTCAGCCACGACGGAGAAACAGTGCTGCGCCAAGAACGCGTCGGAGAGAAGCACGTCCGCGTCCGGCGCGAAGTACTGGCGGGCTCCGTCCACACCCTGCACGAAGCCATCCTGGCTTAGGGACTCGGTGGATGCTGACACGAAGGGGCGGCTGGAAAAGCCGACCTGCAGGTCGGTGCGCTCTGCTGCCAGGGACCTCAAGTCTGCCGACCACTCCCGCTCATAGCGCTGAATCCGGAAGCGTACGAGGCGGTCACGCTGCACCACAGCACTCACGTCGAGCGCCTTACGCACCTCCCCCCACCAACGTTGGATTTGAATGGCTTCGGCAGGGTCGATACGGCACGCCTGCACACGTGAGTCAACCACGATGCCCGCGATTTCTACGGCGCGGTCGGCCATCTCGATGCGCAGCGTGTGCAACCCTTCGGAAGCGACGTCAAACGCGTCTGTGTTCGAGGTCGCCAGGCCGATGCGCTCCGCACGCGCTGAATACTCTCCGGAAATCGAGACCACTACTGTGAATCTCCCCGAGGCGTCCGTGAGGACAGCACCAACGCGGTCACCCGCGGCGTTCAAGACAGAGACCAGAACACCCGGAAGCGGCGCCGAACTGGACGCATCGACGACCACTCCGCTCACACCCTGCGCCGCAACCGGGGAGGGCAACACGAAGCCGGTTGCTGACATCGCGGTAAAGGTGACTGCCGCCGCAGTTGCCCACGTCGTTCCCAAGGTGAACACGCGCGCCGTTGTCGACACCACGGCATTCGTGAGCGCGAGCGCGGAGAAGGAGTGGAGGGGTCGTGGCATGCGGAGACCGGCGTTGGCGTGCTATGGTGTGGTCTTCAACATACGACACTTCCACCAACGAGTGGTCCAATGGACAGACGCGACTTCGTTAAGGCGACGGCAGCAACGGTGGCTGCCGCCGCGACTCCGGCAGCGCTGAGCGCTGAACTCTCGAAGCGATCCCCCACCCCGATCATCCGCCGCTCCAGGCCGATCCTGGTTTCCGACGTCTCCTCCATTCGCTACAAGAACGGCGGACCCGAGAGCGGAATCGAGCGGGCTTTTCGCGGTATCACCGAGGGCGAGGACATGCTCGACGCCATGGTGGCAGGCGTGAACATCCCCGAGCTCGATCCTGAAGAGAGTGGGATCGGCTATGGGGGACTGCCCAACGCGGATGGCAACGTTCAACTCGACTCCTGCCTCATGCACGGTCCACGGAAGTGGGCCGGCGGTGTCGCCGGCATTGAGGGAGTGAAGACTCCGTCGCTCGTGGCGAAGGCGGTCGCCGAGCTTACCGACCACCACCTCATCGTGGGCGAGGGTGCGCGCGAGTTCGCCCGCTCACTCGGCTTTGAGATCTTCGACGATCTCAACACCGACCACTCAAGGGGTTTGTGGTTAGAATGGCGGCGGCGGGTCGATCCCAGTCATTGGTTGGATCCTGAGGAGCGCATTCGTGGAACGAGCCAGACGGGCGAAGACAATGACCCGGACGTGATCCGACGGGGACGGGGCCGCGGGGGCTACGAACGTGACCTAGAGCACGAGGCGCGGCTGCGACGTTTTCAGGAAGCCGGGCTCGCTGCGGGTCTCTCCATGGTCGATGACGGACTCATCGATGCGGATTCATTTTGGGGCACCACAAGCCTGGAAGGCGTATCACAAAGCGGAGACATCTGTGGGGTCACTACAACCAGCGGTCTCTCATGGAAGATCCCCGGCCGCGCCGGCGACTCTCCGATCCTGGGGGCGGGCCAATACGTGGACAACGACATCGGCGCCGCAGGGTCTACGGGGCGGGGTGAGGCCAACCTCTACAACTGCGCTTCATTCCTGATCGTCGAATTCATGCGCCAGGGCATGTCGCCGAAAGACGCGGGCATGGCCGCGCTCACGCGCATCAAGGACAACACGATTGAATCGCGCCTGCTCAATAGTCGCGGGCTTCCCAACTTCGACGTGCGCTTCTTCGTGCTGAACAAGGCGGGCGACTACGCGGGCGTAGCGATGTACGGCACCGGGGAGTCGACCTTCGCGGTGTGCGACGAAAACGGTGCGCGGGAAGAGCCGCTCGAGGGGCTCCTGGAGGGACCTAGCCGGGACTAACCTCGGGCCTCGACCGGCAGGAGAAGCAGACTGGCCCAGAAGCCGATTAAGCACACGATGAAAAAGCGATTCGCCATGGGAACGAAAACGCCTCGGGAATACTTCGATGCGATCCACGAGTACGCCGGTACAGCCACGAATACCATGACGAAGAAGACCACGGTCCAGATGATCTGCAGGTTGTCCCGGTCATCTGCGGCGATCTCGTCGCGCACGGCCCGCAGGATGTAGTAGCTGAGCATGATGGAGAAGCCGTAGGCGGCCCCCCACAGCATCCCCTTGAACTCTCTATCGTCTCGGAAGTCGACGATGCCTGCGATATAAGGATTTCACAGAACTACGGCCTCGCCGCGTGCCACGCGTCGAGCACCTCTCGCTCGCGCTCGCGGCTCCAGCCGAAGCTACGATCGGCGCGCTCCGCCGCCGGACGGCCTTTGTCCCACTCAAGCACATCGCGGGAGGTCTGGGCCAACGACCGGAAGGTCAAGCCAGCGTCGATCGACTTCTGATACGCAACGAACATCAGGGCGTCTCCCGGAATCCACGCCGGCAGGTCGCTCCACGGCCGGACCTCGTGCTGCTCAAGGAAATCCTCCGGAATCCAGGTCAGCTCGAAAGGGTTCGAGGCCACGGTGCCGATTTCCTCGAGCATTTCACCCATCGTTAGGCGATGGTCCGGACCCACGCCGTTGAAGTCGCCCGTGGTGGCTTTCTCTGCCATACGGACGACCCACTCCGTGAGGTCGCGTTGGTCGATGATTTGATTGGCGTGTTGGGGGTTTCCGGGGGCTAAGACCTCTCCACCCTCGTCGATGCGGACCGGCCAATAAGTGAATCGGTCGGTTCGGTCTCCCGGCCCGACGATCAGCCCCGGTCGAACCACCGCGGTACGCCCCGGGAACGCCGCGTGGGCGATGTCCTCGCTGAGCGACTTCATGAGGCCGTAGTCCGCGTCGTCCCCATCGGCCCAGCCTTCGGGCGGAGAGATCCGTTTGTAGTCCTCGCCCACGATCGGCTCCATCAGGACTCGATCCTTGAAGTCCCATCCGAAGCCTTCGAGCTCGTATGCCGAGATGGAAGACACGAAGATGTAGTGAGACGCGGCGTCCTTCAGTAGCTCGGTGCTCTTTTGCACCCACCGATAGTCTTGGGCGTTGTTGTCGAGCACGACGTCCCACGTCCTTCCCTCGAGGGCGGTGTGGTCGTCATTGCGGTCCCCAACGAGGCGTTCGACCGCATCCGGCAGATCGACCTCATTGCGCCCTCGGGTGAAGATCGTGACCTCGTGACCCCGCTCCACCGCGTAGCGCACCATGTTCGGTCCAATGAAGCCTGTACCCCCCAGGATGAGGATACGCTTGGGTGCCGGAGCGCTCGCCGCGCCCGGGCCATCCTCAGCTTCGGGGCTGCAGGCGCTGGCTCCAGCTACGGCGAGGCCGGCCGCTACCGCGCCGGTCTTCTTCAGGAATTCTCTGCGTGTCGGGGTCATCGTCCACCTCTCGCTTTCCAAGCCGCCACGATCTCGGGCTCTCGCTGCATCAAGCTGCGAGGGTTATCGATCACGCTGGCTCTCTGTTCGTCAGTTACTGCGTCGGAGTTCCACCATTCCAGCACGTCTTGCGTGCTCTCCGCGAGCGGTCGGAACGTCAAACCGTTCGCCCTCGCGCGGTCGATGTTGATCCGCGCCGAGCCCTCGTACTCGCGGACCGGCATCAGCCAGGGCAGGACGGCGCTGACTCGATGCTCCTCGAGAAATTCGTAATCGTCGATCGTGACCCACTCGACCTCGGAGTTCGTGACCGCGTGCATACCGTGCACGAATTCGTGCATTCCCAGTGAGGAGCCAGGGCCGGCCACATTGAACGTCCCCGCGGTCCTCGTCTCGGCGAGGCGAATCATCCACTCCGTGAGGTCCCGCACATCGATGTATTGGACCCGATCGTCGGCCTTGCCCGGAATCATAACCGCGCCGCCCCTTCGAAGTCGCTCGGGCCAGTACGGGAAGCGGGTAACCTGTTGATCGGCCGGCCCCACGATATAGGTAGGGCGCACGACGATCGTGCGGTCTTCTCCGAACACCTCGCGCGCCGCACGCTCCGACAACGCCTTCATGACTCCGTACGTCGGCCGTTGGTCCTCGGGCACTTCTGAAGGATCTTCGAACAAGACGTCACGGTCCTCCTTGAGATCGGTGCCGTAGTAAGGCAGGTAGACCCCAGTCGACGACGTGTAGACATACATGTCTACCGTGTCGCGGAGGAGCTCCGCGGCATGGCGCGTCCACTCGACCTGTCGTCCCGAGTTGTCGATCACGATGTCCCAGCTACGCCCGGAGAGAGCGGAGTGGTCACCTGAGCGGTCTCCGACCAACTGCTCGACATCGTCGTACATCCGCTTGTAGATCGTGGATTCGGTCTGGCCACGAGTGAACGTGCTGACCGAATGGCCCCGATCGAGAGCGTAGCGAATTTGGTGAGGGCCCAAGAAGGACGTCCCGCCTAGAATCAGGATTCGCAGCGGGTGGGGGGGGCGCTCCGTAGGGCGGCGGCGGGAGTCGAGGAGGGCCTCTGGGTTTTCCGCACCTAGACCTCGCAGCTCCCCGCCTAGACCGAGTGCCATTGCGCTACCGGCCAGGGCCGAACCTCGGATGAAATCGCGCCTGTTCGTATCCATACTCACTCCGTGAGGACCGAGAACTGACCTTCTTCGAGATGGACCCGTTCAATCAACGGCGCAGGCATCCTGCGGACAAGGAGTTAGGGGGGTCTGTGGGAGTGTCAGCTACGATTACTCCCCCCATCAGGGCCGTTGGAGTTCCTATCCATAGCGGCCTTGGCGTGAGGATCAGCGGATTCCTACCACTCCGCGAATCGACTCGATCAGCTTGGGTGAGTCCCAGCCGATACCGTGTCGGAACACGATGCTCGTCCCGTGGAGATTTCCGACCGCTTCGAGGTCACCGTCGATGACCACGAGATCCGCGATCTTGCCGGTCGCAACGCTTCCGACTTCACCGTCAATCCCCAAAACCTTGGCCCCGTTCAGGCTCATGATCTGGATGACCTCGGGGGCAGAGAAGCCTGCTTCGAGCAGCAACTCGTAGTTCCGCTGGTCGCCGAATCCTGGAGGCGCTGCGCCGTATCCAGTCGGATCTACGCCGGCCCCCAGAAGTCCACCAGCGGCCACGAAGGCACGCTCGTACTCCATTGCCTTTGCGTACTGCGCAGGCGGAATCGCTCCTTGTCCGGCCCGTCGTGCTACGGAGATCGCACGGACTTCTTCAGCGATCTCAGGTGCGAGTACATCAAAGATGCGTTCGTCGATGGGCGGGCGGCCAGATACCGAGATCTCGTAGACCACCGGCGTCGACGTCATGGGGACACCATTGTCGATCATGTCCCGGAACGTCGCTTGCACTTCGGGGCCATTCACATCGAGATCCGGGAAGCTGTTCCGGAAGCCGGCAGGGCACTCGTCCTCGACCTTGTTGGGCGCGTACTCGCTGTTCGCGAACAGTCCGTGTTCGAGGTTGTCGATGCCAAGCGCGACGGCCTCGCGGTATCCCACAGAGCACAGGTGAGCCGTGACCTTCACGCCCAGCTTGTGCGCCTCGTCGATCCCCGCGCCGAGCTCCGCGCGCGAGATCCACGTATAGGCTTTGAACCAGCTGACGCCCTCTTCAGCCCAGTAGCGCACTACACGCCGCGCCTGCTCAGGGTTGCTGAGCTGGGTCATGGTCCCACCACCGACCTGCTCACCGGTCAGGTATGGGCCCGTTGTGAACATCGTCGGGCCAATGACGTTGCCCGCGTCGATTTCCCTCTTGAGGTTCAGTTCCGCATACGGCTGCTGAGCGCCCGTGGTACGGATTGTCGTGACACCCGAGGCCAGGTAGAGCCGTGAGCCTGAGAAGGAGAGCTGCGCCGCGCGGCCGCTTCCACCCGTGTAGTACGAGTGGTTGTGCAGCCCGACGAGTCCTGGGATCACCGTCTGGCCCGTGAGGTCCACGACATTGGCGTTGGCAGGCACCCGGACTGAGCCGGACGGCCCGATGGCGGTGATTCGATCTCCCTCAATCAGAATGGTCTGGTCCATCATCGCGGGGGCACCGGTCCCATCGATGACCTTCGCATGCGTGAGGGCTACCGTGCCCATCGGCACTGCGACGAATTCGTCGAAATTCTGAGCTGCCACCTGGTTGGGGCCAACTGCCGCGAGAGCGAGGCAGGCCAGTGCCGCAGAGAGGGCTGTGGTGTGGAGTTTCATGTCAGTTTCCTTCGACGTCGAAGACGAATTTCATTCCGGATTCGAGATGCTCGGCGATGTGGCAGTGCAGCATCCATCGCCCCGGATTGGACAGCTCGAGGAGGATGTCGGTTGTAGACCCCGTCGGCAACAGGACGGTGTCCTTCCAGACCATGTTCTCGTTCGGCACACCGTTCTGTTCGAGAACAAGAAAGCGCTGTCCGTGGATGTGCAGTGGATGCTGCATGGAGTGGAACGCGGCCCGGTCGTTGGTGACTCGCACCTTCACCACGTCTCCCACCTTAAACGCCCAGTCGATCGCGTCGTTCTCCGCCCCGGTTCGGGGATCCCGCAGAAGCCACTGGACCTCGGCCCCGCTCGTTGCCCAGTTCATGACGGGCATCGTGCCGCTCCATTCGACGGGGTTGAAGTAGATCCAGTCGAGGTTCATGGACTGTTCGATTGCCATCGGCAGGTTGTCGACCTCGAGTGTAAGGACGAGCTCGTGGTCGGCGGGTCGGTCGAAGAGCGGGCGATAGCGATCGATATCCTCGACGACCGCGTCATGGGTCCGAAGGGACTCGAAGTCATGAGCGTGAGCCAAGGCGCTCTCAGACGTGGCACCCGAAACCGCGATCCGGCCCAGCACGGCCGACTCCTCCAGGAAGAGTCCCTGACGGTGGTTGATGCCCTGCACGCGGTTGGTCATCGCGTAAGCTCCGCCCTCGGGGAACAGTACCTCGACGACGTACCGCTCAGCGGGGGCCAGAGTGACGCTCTCCGACATCGACTCGCGCTCGAATCTGCCAACGTCCGATCCGATGACCTTGATCGGCAGCGGCTCGCCATTGGGCTCGTCCGTGGGGCGGAACGCGATGTTGAAGGTGCGGGTGTTCGATGCGTTCGTGAAATGGAATCGGACGACGTCGCCGGCATCCACGTCGAGTCCGTACTCCGGCTCTCCGTTCGTGAGGAAGACGTTCCCGAAGCGTCCCATGAGCATGTAGTTCGCAGACTCCTCGCCGAACGGAACCACATCATCAGCGCCGAGCAGGAGGTCGTCCAACATGACGACCTCTTCGTGGTCGACCGCGTTGTAGTAGTCCGAGGCCAGCGGTTCGACGAGCATGTTGCCCGCGAGTCCCAACTCCTGAGACACGTCTTCGCGATGGTGCGGGTGGTACCAGTAGATCCCGGGATCGGGGAAGTGGATCGTGTACCGGAAGCTTTCGCCTGGCTGTACTGGGTCCTGAGTGACCCCCGGGACTCCGTCGTAGCGATTGTCGAGCCGCAGACCGTGCCAGTGGACGGCCGCTGGGAGCGGCGTGTCGTTCGTGAAGTTCACGAAGATCGTCGAGGCTTCCGTGACCTCGATCAGCGGCCCCGGGATCTGCTCGTTGAATGCCATCATCACGAGGTCCCGACCGGCCACCGATTTCCGGACGAAGCCGGCGGTCAGGTCCAGCGTGCCCCCATCGGGTAGAGTCACGATGTCGCGAGGCCGGGCAGCGGGGAGCGTGTTCAAATCCACCGCAGGCCGGAATGGCGTAACGACGGGCCGCGACTGCATCACCCCTGGCAGCATCGGGACGCCGGCATACATCGGGGGCATCGTCCAGTCGCTCGCATCGCCAGCCATCTCGAGCACACCCATCTCTGCCGACGGCGCCAGGGCAAGGAGGTCATGCGCTTCCATGCGGCTCGACGGGGAGCGACCTCGGATGATCAGCGGCCCGCTCCGCTCTACGACGTCGGCGGACGCTTCCGCAGTCACCCAGACCAGGTACTTGTTGAACGCCACTTCGCCGAGGTTGTTCAGACCGTTCGTTACCTCGCCGAGTTTGACCACGGGATCGAGCGCGAGGGGTGTCGCCCAGGCCACGTAGGTCGTGTAGGGCCCGAGGGACGAGGGGTCAGGCAGTCGAGCGATCCATGCTTTCAAATCGTGCCGATGTCTCCCTTCGGCCGTGACCGTGACCCCGAAGGGGGACCAGGGCTTTCGAAGCTCGATCACTCCGGCAGCTTGTCCTCCTCGGGTCGTCGAGAAGAGGTCGATGCAGTAGAGGTCGGACGCCGGGCGGGCCGCATCTGACCCGGTGCGCTCTGGCACTGCTCGGTCGGCGGAGAAGAGCGACTCCCCCGTGGCGGGGGGGCGGTCAGAACAGATCGACGAGACGTCGGGAATCTGCCCGGAAGCGTGGAGGTGCCCCGCGGCAAGGAGTACCGTGGCAAGCCAGGGGCTCGCGGAGAGAGGATTTGATCGCAACGACATACGTTGAGATTCGCGCCGCCCCGCAAGGTGGGCAACATGCCGTCGATCCATGAGGAACGCTGAAAATGCCGCGCGGGAGAGGGTGCGTCTCCCGCGCGGCGTCCTCGGCTTGAAGTCGAGCCTCGCTCTACCTGCCTCCGGGCATTCCCGCGCCGACGCGGACCGGAGCCTGGTCCATCCAGTAGTAGTGCGGTAGTGCGCGCTGCCGCGGCCACGTCTCGGCGAGCGTGTCGCCATCATACATCCGACCATTCTTCATGACGGAGTAGATCGCACTCGCGTTGCGGATATCCTGGAGCGGATCCGCATCTAGGATGACGATGTCCGCGAGCTTCCCGGCTTCGAGGGTACCCAGGTCATTGCCGAATCCGATCGCCTCGGCGCCATAGATCGTCGCCACCCGAAGCGCGTCATGCTCTGACATACCACCCGACTGCATGCTGCGCAGTTCCCAATGCCAGCCCACACCGTGCAGCTGTCCGTGCCCACCGACGCCCACGCGCCCGCCCGCAGCTACCAGATCGTTGACGAAGACAGCGTGCTTCCTGAATACGTGCTGCTCATCGCGGAACCACCCTCCGGTCGGGCCGACCCGACGGGCCGACTTCGATTCCAGATCCTCGTACGGGTTGAACCGGAGCATCTTCGTGTCGTCGAGAGGGCTCTCCCGCGTGAAGTAGTAGTTCTCCGCCCACGGACCGCCATACGACACGAGCAGCGTCGGCGTGTACGTCGTCTGTGTGGCGTTAAAGAGCTGGACGACGTCGTCGAAAAGAGGCGCTACCGTCAGCGAGTGCTCGATGCCTGAATAGCCGTCCGTCGCGTGCGTCAGTTCGAGCTTGAAGTCGAGTCCACCCTCCGTGGTCGGCCTCAGCTTCAGCTCTCGGGCGGCCATGATGAGCCACTGTCGCTGCTGACGATTTCCGGCCATGTACATCTTGAAGGTGTTGAGTCCGTAGTAGTCTGTGTATCGCTGCAGGACCTCTTTCGCGTGATCCAGACTCCGGACGTTCTCGCCCGAGAACACCCCGGGGCCGGTGTGATAGATGCGCGGCCCGATCATGTCTCCACTCTCGACGAGGTCGTGGTAAGTGAGGATGTCGGTCTGCGCCGTCTGTACGTCCTGAGTGGTCGTGACTCCGTATGCCAGATTGGGCAGATACTGCCACACCTGCTCGGAGTGGATCTGCGTCATCAGCCATTGCGTGTGGTAGTGCGCATCCACGAATCCGGGCACGACAGTCTTGCCGCTGATGTCCACCACCTCCGCTCCCGCGGGAATCGCGACGCTGCCGGCTGGCCCTATCGCCTCGATGCGGTTGCCTCGGACGACGATATCCGCGTTTTCGACGATCTCGTAGCCGTTCATCGTGATCGCTCGGCCGCCACGCAGGACAGCGACACCGTCCGGGATGTCCCGGGCGTACGTCACCTCAATGCGATGTTCGTCGGCCCTGTAACCCTCGTCCTCCTCTTCGTTCTCCGCTTCCTCTTCACCTTCCGCAGCCTGCTCCTCTTCTTCCTCGGCCTCCGCTTCGGCTTCAGCCAGGACCTCGAGAGAGTCCGCGACAGCCTTGGCTCGAGCCAAGTCGTAGACGAAATGTGCGTTGCCCAGGCTCCAATGGACATTGCCGCCGTCTGCGGACCAATGTGGGAACTCCCCACCGATGTCGGTTAGCTTCGAGGCTGGGAAGGACGCCTTGTCCGGATCGCCGACGCTGATCTCGGGTGTTTCGCCCCCGACCATGGGGATCGTCACCACGTACAACTGCATGCCGATCTGCGCGAGCGCCTGATCGCCCTGCGGCGCACGGTAGATGGCACTCGCAAACGGACGGTTCGTCGATCCCGGCTGTGCCGCTCCGGTCACCCGCACGTGCGCCTTTTCGTCCGTGCCGTCCCACCGGAAGGAAACGAGACCGCGCTGGCCCGCTGTGGCCCAGATCCGCTCGGCATCTTCCGTAAAGTGGAGGCCGGCACGGCCGGCCACCGGCCCGATGACGGTCGCCGCGCCTCCCTCATCCGAAAGCCAGATGAACTCGGCGCCGAGAGCACCACCGAAGCCCCCTCGGTTCTCCTGGATGTCTCGAGCCGATGCGCGGTATGCGACAATGCGCTCGCCATCCGGTGACCAGGTGAGGTCCGCGTACATCGCGGCACGCTGCGACAGCTGTATCGGATTTCCGTTCCCGTCGGACCTCGCCTTCCAGATGTGGCCGCCCTCTGCGTCGTCCCATGTGGCGTACGCCACCCAATCTCCATCCGGTGACCAGACGGGAAAGAGCTGCCCTGCATCCTCGATCTCGCCGATCCGGCGCGGATCACCGTCCGGGAAGTTCATCACGTAGAGGTCGCCCAGAGCCGTGAAGGCCAAGTGCTCTCCGTCGGGCGAAGGCACCGCGTCACGAATCTGACGTGCGACGAAGGTCGGTGAGTCCTCGACCTCGTAGTCAAAGCGGATATCCGGACCGAGATCCAGTCCGACGTCGGCGGAGAAAGGAATCTCCTCCTGACCACTCCCGTCGGCGGCAACTCGCCAGATCTTTCCACCGAACGACACGATCACGTGTCGCGAATCCGGAGTGAAACTCAGGCCCGGCAGGGCATCCATCGATGCCGAAGACTCGATGTCATCTCGCTGTACCGGGTACGCCAGCCACCGCTCCTCGCCTGTATCCAACTGACGAATGCGAAGCCCCGTGTCTCCGGCGTGTCGCGTGGCGTACACGAGCCACTGCCCATCCGGCGAAAGCGTCGGGCGGATGGCCGACCCGTAGCGGGAAGTCATCGTCGTCGACTCACCCGTCTCTCGATCGTAAACCGCCAGTTGGTAGTTGGGGAACACCGCGTTGTACTGGTGACGGCCCGGACGGCGCGCGAACCAGACCTTGTTCTCGTCCGCCCCGAACGCGGCACCAGCCATGTGCATGGCCTCCGGCTCGGGAACCATCGCCACCCCGGATCCTCCGTCCGCATGGATCAACCAGAGCTTCAGGTTCCTGTCGCCCTTCGAGGCTACGATGTACTCTCCGTCGGGCGTCCACTCGGGAGAGACAAAGTCGTCGTTTCCTCCCTGGGTGACCTGGGTGCTGTCCGATCCGTCGGTAGAGACGATCCAGATCTGCTCCTTGCCAGTGCGGTCCGAGACGAAAACGACCCGCGCTCCGTCAGGACTGAATCGGGGCTGAGCGTCGTAGGCCATCCCGGATGTAATCCGCGTCGCGGTGCCGCCCGCGAGCGGCATGGTGTAGAGGTCCCCCAGCAGATCGAAGACGATGGTCGATCCATCGGGACTCACGTCCACCGACATCCAACTTCCCTCGGTCGCCGTGTAGTCGAGGCGGCGGCCCGGCTCGAGGGGAAGCCCTTTCGTGGCCTTCTTGACGGTGTCCTCCACGGGAGCGTCCTGTGTAACGAGCGCCGCTGCGGACTCGGGAACCGTCGGGAAGAAGAGGAAGGCGAGAAGGAGAATCAGGCGTCGTGACGTCTTCAGCGATCGCATGGACCACTCCGTGGGTTGCTGTTTCGCATGGTAGATGCGTCGGAACGGATCCATACATACCCCTTCCGGCTATCGTCGGATGGTGCACCTTAGGGCGCACACGAGCCGCAGACAATCGGGAGTCGGGAAAGGCGTTACCGAGCTTCGGGCAGGTCGGTGCCGACCCGCCAACACGGCCAACCCCACGAAGCCCTGCGAGAGTCCGTACTCTTCGCTCAGTCGAACCGCCCCTCGCACCGTGAGGAGCGTGCCTGTCCACAAGAAATAGAGCCCAGGGTGAGAAGTGCGGTCGAGATCACGCGACGAGTCCCCGCGCCGGTCGCGCTAAAGCATTCAGAAGATCAACCTCATTCTCTCTTGGTTCCGCGAAAGCTCGCAGTCCCCATCCCGCCGCTCCTTCCAACGTTGAAGCCGGTGCTGTCGAACTCGACCTCACCGCTCATATCCGCTGCGGCGATGTAAAACGACATCGGCTGCCCATCGATCTCAATCTGGGTCATCATCGCCGACCCCATGTCAGAGTCGATGGCCCCGGCGTAGTCCTCCTTCGACGAACCGCGGATCGTGAGGAGTCCGTTGACCGTTATCCCTTCCGCCACAACGGTGAAGTCGTAGCTACCCGTGGGATCGAGGAGCGGAGGCGGGGGTGGGGGCGGCGGCGGACCGCACGCACCGATCAGGAGAGCGATCGCGGGGGTGACGGTCAGGCGCTTCAACATGCGTGCTGCTCCTCCAGTGCAGTGGAAGTGATAGTGCCTACCCTGCGTCGCTTGATCGGCTACTCCGTGAGCTGATCCCCAATAGGTAGAGGGCGGATCCTCTTGCCGACCGCCGCGAAAATTCCACTGGTCAGAGCAGGTGCCACCGGCGGAACACCCGGCTCTCCGGCCCCGCCCAGGGGGTGTTCGTTCTCGAAGAGCGCGACCTTGACTTCCGGTGCCTCTCGAATGCGGCACACCTCGTAGTTGTCAAAGTTGTCCTGAACCACTGCTCCGTTCTTCACGGTAAGCTCGCCGTGCAGCGCGATCGACAGGCCGAAGACGACGGCTCCTTCCATCTGTGCCCTGACGAGGTCCGGGCTGACCGCCAGACCACAGTCGATCGCGGTCCAGGCACGGGGTACGCGCACTTCACCACCCTCGCCGACCGTCACCTCCAACGCCGCGGCAGTGAAGCTCCCGAAGCTGGTCCACGCGGCCAACCCGATACCGGTCCGGTCGGGCAACGCCCGCCCGTAGTCGGACATCTCGACAACGCGGCGAAAGACCACGCTCAGTCGCTCGGCCACGAGGGGCCGCGGCTCGGGGCGGTCGGCATCGCTCAACTCCGCACCCGACAGCACCGAGCCGAAGAGTTCGAACCAGACCTCGTCAGGACGCTGCCCGGTCGCTTCGGCGATTTCGTCCACCATCGAGCCCACCGCGAAGCCGTGCTGGATGCTCGTAACAGAGCGCAGCCACCCGACCCGGGCGTGTGCTTTCGCGTCTCCGGAACGAATCCGACGAATAGGAAATCCAAAAGCGCAAAATGAGAGAAAGCGAAGCAAAGGCGTGACGAGACGTGAAGGGACACGGGGCAGAAGTCGGAGTGACGCTCGCGAGGCGAGATACCGCTGGGCCCTCAGCTCGTAACGGTGGATGGATACACGGATGGGTCAGGGGGATGCGCGGATGGGCGGGTGAATCCCCAGGGGAGCCAAGACCTCGCCGCACGGCGACGGGTGGGCGAGTCGTCTCGCCTGATGCCTCAGTCTGTGAACTCTTACTTTCCCGGGTCCACCATCGGGAATTTTTCGGTATTGGGGGCGGCGCGTCTGATGAAACGCATGCTCGCGCTGGCGGGGGGGGACGGGGCCGTTCTCATCGGGTTCGATTTGGTGAAGCCCCTGGACCGCATCCGCGCGGCCTACAACGACGCGGCCGGTGTCACCGCCCGCTTCAACCTCAACCTCTTGGCCCGCATCAACGCGGAGCTGGGCGCCGACTTCGACCCGTCGGCATTCCGTCACGATGCTCCGTTCAACACCGAGGCGTCCCGTATCGAGATGCATCTCGTGAGCCGAACCAGCCAGGAGGTCCGCCTGAGCGACAACGTCGTCACGTTCAAGGCAGGGGAAGCCATCGTCACGGAGTACTCTCACAAGTACACCCTGGACGCCTTCGCTGCGTTGGCCCTGTCGGCCGGGCTGGCGGCAACCCGAACGCGGACTGATTCGGATGAGCTGTTCTGTGTGCAGTTGCTCGCACGGGCCGAGCCCGATCAGTAGGGAGGGGTTTCCCTCACACGAGTTGGGCGTCCGTGACGATCTCCACCAGCGCCGGCCCCGGGTGCGCCAGCGCGCGCTCTGCAGGGCGTCGTCGAGCTGGTCCGGATCCGTTTGGGGCGGCCCACGGGCGTCCCAAACGGGCGGACGAGATCGGGGGCGGGTCGGTGAGGAACGCGAGAATGCTCATCTGACGACCACACGCGGGACAGAGAAGCGGCAGCACCCCGTAGATCCGAGCGAGCAGAGTAGCCCAGCGGATACGAGCGGGGTTGGAGGGGGGAGCGGGCTCAGGATCGGTGGAGGACTTTGGTCCTGGGCTCAGCAGCTGGGTGCGCCCATCCGGTGTCGGCTTGGGTACCCCACCTTTGGTGGGCAGGCGATAGACGAGTCGGGACTCGGGCGAGGCGAGGGAGACGATACCACCGGGAGCCCAGAGCCGTTCGAGCGCGAAGGGCGGCCTGGCACAGTAGCGGAGCAAGCGTTCGACACCTGCTCGGTCCTCGCCGTCGATCCGAAACAACTTCGACTTCTTATGCTATCTAGGAAATATGCCTAGAGGCGCATAGTCGGGCCATGTTCAGATGGGTCCCGCACCGACCCGTTCACGCCGTTTTCCATAACGAGCCAAGGTGCTCCCGACGCGGAGGTGATAGCGATATCCATCACCGGAGTGTCCCGAAGGGCCGAGCCGATCCCGGGAGGCGGGCGCCCTAGCGCCCGCCTCCCGGCGTCAACTCAACTGCCCGCCAAACCGCGCAACGCGTCCGCCAACATGCGGACCTTAGCGGCGTCCCCGGACTGGCCGGCCTGCCCACGGATCTGGCTCGCCATGCCAGTCAACGCAGACTGTCGGGCCGAACCCGATGTGGCCTCCGCGGCCGTCAGCCCCGCACGCACTTCGGTGACCCACGCAGAAGACACAGCCCGCGACCGTTCCAACTGATCGACGTAGGCGCGCGCAAGGGCGAACGTGTGCGGCCAGACGATCTGCGGCTGGCCCTGCGAATTCAGGTGATCGAAGTGCACCGACTTCGCAGCATCGATCTCATTTTGCGACAGTGCGTCACTAGGCAAAAGCTCGAAGATGTCGAGCCCCCGTGAGATCTCGGAACTCACCAACACTCCGTTGTACCAATAGACGGACCATGTGCCGCCTGCGCCCATCCGATTCGCATCGGATGGACCGCGGTCATGGAAGGCGATCTCGACGGGGTTGTTCGCATCCGTCCAGTCGAAGATGGAGACGCCGCCTTGGTACCAGGACTGTACCATGATGTCGCGGCCGGGGATCGGGATCAGCGATCCGTTGTGCGCCACACAATTCTCAAGCGACGTCTGAGCCGCGGGGAGTTTGTAGTAGCTCCGGAAATCCATATCCTGGTCATCGAGCGTGAAGATGGCGTTCGCACCCCACTCGGGCGGATCGGAGGCGCGGCACTTCGGACCACCACCGCCGCCCCATTCATCGGTGAAGAGGACCTTGGTGCCGTCGTTGTTGAACGTGGCCGAGTGCCAATAGGCGAAGTTCGAATCCGATACGGCTGACAGACGTTTCGGATCGATCGGATTAGTGATGTCGAGGAGCAGGCCGTAGCCCCCGCAGGCACCGCCCGCCCGCCCAATCGCAGGATAGACCGTGATGTCATGGCACTGTGTGGGGCCGAGACCGTCACCCCCGCCGCCCATCAAGCTCTCAGCCATCGCCGGGATAGAGGCTCGGAGAGTTGCGCTGTCGGCGGCCGACACCCTCGTGCCGCCCCGTGCGGTCATGATGCCGTTGAGGAGGGGTCGTGTGGTCCGGTCCCCCAAAATCCTGCGCCGTCCTTCAAACTCCGCCACGAACGCTCCTGCGGCTTCGGCTTCGTCCATAGCGATTATGTCGTCAGGTGCCAGACCGTGCGTGGGCGGAGCCACGAGGTCGTTGAAGATCCTGGGCGAGCTCACGATCGCCGCGTCCTGAGGCCGTGCGATGGGCACACGAATGACTTCTATGCGGAAGAGGGCCGAGTTTGGATCTTGGTTCGGCGATGCATCCGAGCAGCCGGCCAACTCCTCGGCAGGGCGCACGGGGGCCGAACCGGACACGTAGATGTACACGTTGTCCTGATCGTTCGGGTCCTCGAGCACCGTATGCGTATGCGATCCTCGGCACGTTTGCACGTTGGTGATGTGCCTCGGGCTCCGGATGTCACTGATGTCGAAGATGCGGATGCCGCGCAGACGATCATGACTCACCGCTTCCTGCACACCCTGGGCGCCGCAATCGAGGCGGCCCGTCATCCCCTCCCCTGACACGAACAGAAGGTCTCCGAATACCGACACATCACTCTGAGATGCCGGACAGAGGTGGGTGATCACCGTCGTCGGGGCGCTCGGATTCGTGATGTCCCAGATCTGCACGCCATCGTAGTTGCCTTGGATCGCGTAGTTGCCCTTGAAGGCCAAGTCTGAATTCGTCTTACCGACGAAGGCCTCGGGCGGAGGCGTCTTGGACACGACCCGTAGATTCCACGCCGCTTCCTCTGCGTCGAAGAGGCCGGCCCGCAAACCCACTCGGGGGTCCGGGCTGGGCGCCTCCACGCTCAACGGTCGCATCGCCATCGAGGGGGCGATGCTCGACATGCCGCCCGGCATCGCCGAGGAGCCACCGCAGCTGGAGAGTGCCACCAACGCGGCGGTCAGGCCCAGCGGCCTTGCGCGTACGCAGGTCCGAGCGGCGTTCGCCCAGAAGGTGCGGAGTGGGGTCGGTAAATTCGGGCTCATCGTATAATTCCTTGGGCGTTGGTGGCGGGTTGAGCTATCGGTCGTGATTGGACGGGAGGCCGTCGAGCATCTGCTGCATGCGGGCGACTTCGGTAGCCTGGTCCACCTGGATGTCGGAAGCCAACTTGAAGACAAAATCGTCCTGGGCGGCTCCATCGGTGGCGAATAATTCATGAACCATAGTCACCGCGCCGTTGTGGTGCTGGATCATATAGGTGAGGAAGAGCCGGTCGTAGTTGACGCCCCGCGCGCGGGAGAGATCGAGAAGTTGCTGAGGCGACAACATCCCAGGCATCTGCGTGTCGGACATGTCCATGTCGGGCATCTGCATCCCCGAGTCCGGGGCCATCTTTCCGCCCGCGTCGACCTCCGGAACCGGCCGGTCCCGCTCACGGAGCCAGCGTTGCATCACAGCAATTTCGTCTTTCTGAGCGTTCGTGATCCGGGCGGTTAGCGTGAGTACCGAGGCATTCGCACCGTGGGTGGCCGCCCAGGCCGACATAACGAGCGCCTGGGCGTGATGGTGGATCATGCCGGTCATGAAGTGGGCGTCGGCGTCACTGACCCGTTGCAGAGCGCTGTCTGCTCGGGCGCGGTACAGCGCTTCCAGTCGGGCGAGATCAGGGGCTGGCGGCGGGGCGTTCGCGGCGCCGGCTCCAGAACGGGGCGCTGGAGTTGTGGGGCCGCCGGCACCGGCACACGCGACCGTGGACAGTGCGCTCAGCAGCAGCGCGGCAGCAACATAGGGTAGAGGCAGGTGCCTCCGGGGATCGCTCATCATGCGTCTGAATCGCAGAGGTGGATGTTCAATAGGAAGCTGCAGCGGGAAGGCGACGAGGCCATCGTAGCACCGTCGTAGAGCGGCGACAACCGAGGGCGGCGGCGCGCCTCCCGGTGTGACCCTCGCCTCATGGGAGTCCCCATGGGATTGCAAAATCGGCGTTATCCCTTGGCCGGACTCTCGGAGCGACAGTTGAGCCGGCCCCAGACAAAGACGGGGCCGTCGCTCGTTCTGGACTCGCTTAGCCTATCAAGAAATGTCCTGTAACGTTCAGGGCCTCCGAACCGGCTCCACTTTCAATTCCAGGTTCACATCTAATCCAAACTCCCACAACTCTTTTCCAGCTCACTCCTGGTCGCGCCGGTTGGGTCGGAGGTCGCCGCCGGCCCAGTGTTACGCGGCGTTGTCCACCTCACGCCTACTCTACCCGCTCCTCTTCTTCTTCTTTGGGAATCACACACGTGAATTGATGGTCACCTGGGTTGAGCTAACGGTCGCGATTCAGTTGCGCACCACTATACCACTCGTGCGCTGAATGCTTCCTATCCACCGCTGCTTAGTCCCTGTTGCACTTCAAGCTTGATACTAAGCTTCAAACTTGATGTCACTATAGTACTCGACCGACGACATCGAGCCGTTCGCCCAGATTCGCGAACTAGGTTGCCGCTGTACAATAGCGACTCGATTTGGCTAGGTGTCTTGTGTGGTCCAAGGAGTGCTCCAATGGCGAGTTATGGCGGAACGATAAGTGGATGGCTAGCACTGGTCTTTGTGTCGGCCGGCCTCACGGCGTGCGCAGGCCCCGACGAGTCAGCCACGCTCGCGATCATCCACGCCACGGTGATTGACGGGTCTGCTCCGGAGGCGAAGAGCGACCAGACTCTGCTGGTGAAGGACGGACGAATCCAAGAGATGGGGCCCTCTGACAGCATCGACGTGCCCTCGGAGGCCACGGTCATTGATGCTACCGGTCGTCATGTCATCCCGGGGCTCTGGGATGTGCACGCTCACACCAACGCCGATCAGACAGTCTTGGATCTCTATTTGGCGAATGGTGTGACGAGCATCCGAGACATGGGATGTGACCCGCGCTGCGCAGAGCTACTCGCCGAGCGCAGCGTCCTGGTGGCATCGGACTCGATCGTCGGACCGCGGGTTGTGTGGAGCGGACCGAACATCGACGGCGCCTCTCCCATCGACTACGCGGGCCACGTTCATGTGACCGTCGCTGGCGCCGCCACGACGGTTGAGGATCTCAAGGCCGCGGGTGCGGACTTCATCAAAGTGCGCGACTGGCTCGCGCCCGACGAGTACGCTGCCGTTCTGGCTGCATCGCACATCCAAGGTCTGCCCGTCGACGGCCACGTCCCTACGTCGATGACCGTGACCGCGGTTGCTGCGGCGGGTCAACGCACGGTGGAGCATGGAGGAAGCGTACTCGGAGGCCTCCTGCTCGCAGCCTCGTCGGACGAGGAGGCCCTCCGCGCCGAGTTGCTCGCGGCCATGGACGCAGCGCGGACGTCAGGGCAGTTCTTCGCCCCGTTTGCACTGGCCATGGGCCCGGACTTCACCGACCGACTCCTGCGGACCTTCGATGAATCCAAGGCATCGCTCATCGTCGAGGCCTTTCGTGAAGCCGGGACGGCCCTCGTGCCCACACTTGTGGTGGGGCACCCAGCGTTCAGGTCAGTGGATCCAGAGTTCGATGGTCGACGAGTCCTGGAGGGTAGGCAGATGGACTACGTCTCAGGAGACGTTTTGGAGATGTGGAAGGCGAGCGCGACGTCGCCTCTCTTCGCCGGGGAAGGCATTCAGGCTGCGAGAGACCGATACGAGGCGCTCGCGGATCTCGTGGGCCGAATGCACCGTGCCGGAGTTCCAGTGCTACCTGGGACAGATCTCAGCGTAGAGGCGCCGTGGCAGGTTGCGGGCTTCAGTCTCCACGACGAGTTGCTGCTATTGGTCGAAGCCGGCCTGTCTCCCATGGACGCCATCCGAGCGGCTACATCAACGCCTGCCACTGTACTCGGCCTCATTGACCTCGGTACCGTCGAGGTGGGCAAGCTGGCTGACCTCGTCATTCTGGACGCCGACCCACTCACTGACATCCGCAACACACGGCGGATCGCTGGTGTGGTCTCGCGCGGTATCTACCTGGGGCGACCCGCCCTGGACAGCTTGCTCAATGCTGCAGAAGAAGTTGCTTCCGGTGCTCGCAACTAGCCGAGGTGGGATAAGTCTTTTGGCGAATTGCGGCAGTCTCTTCTCGAGCGGATAGGAAATCCAACGGCCCAAATGAGGTGAGACGCGAACGAATAGGAAATCCAAAAGCGCAAAATGGGAGAA
>CALFPJ010000107.1 GCA_937919655.1 uncultured Gemmatimonadales bacterium | reverse complement strand
CGGGTCGGGTGCTCGGAGCATCTCGGATCACCTGGATCGTACGGTCGGATCGCCGCAGTGGGCACCGGACGGAAGCGGGATCTACGCCGCGTATACGGATCAAGGGGACCCGAAGCTGGCGCTCTTTTCGCTTAACGGCAGTCACGAGGTCGTTGCCGAGGAGCTCGGATCAGGCCAGTCGGCATACGCGGGCGCCGCGGGCTATTCACTCGGGAGCGACGGCTCGATTGCGTTTCTGACCAACGGGCCACACCGCCCCGGTGATGTGGCCGTGATGCGCCGAGGAGGCGGGGTCAGCGTACTCACCGAGGTGAACGCCGATCTCTTCGCTGGTAAGGAGCTTGGCGAGGTGGAGGAGATCAGATGGGAGTCTTCGATAGACGGTCGCGAGATCCATGGCTGGATCATCAAGCCTCCGGGATTCGACCCCGCTCAGAAATACCCGCTGATTCTGGAAATCCACGGCGGACCGTTCGCGGCCTACGGCGATGGCTTCGACGTCGAAAAGCAGATGATGGCGGCGGATGGCAACGTGGTTCTCTACACGAACCCACGCGGCAGCACGAGCTACGGAGAGGACTTCGGAAACCTCATCCACCACGCGTATCCGGGGGACGACTTTTACGATCTGGACTCCGGTGTCGACGCGGTCATCGACCGGGGGTACATCGACGAGGACAACCTATTCGTGACCGGGGGGAGCGGGGGTGGCGTGCTCACGGCGTGGATGGTGGGCAACACCGATCGCTTCAGAGCGGCACTTTCGTTCTACCCGGTCATCAACTGGTATTCGTTCAACTTGACCGCCGACATCGCCGCGATGACGACCCGCTATTGGTTTCCCGGCAACCCGTGGGACAACGTCGAGCACTACGAGAGCCGCTCGTTGCTCTCGGTCGTGGACAACGTCACAACCCCGACGCTCATCATGACAGGTGAGGAAGACTGGCGGACGCCGATGTCCGAATCGGAGCAGTACTACAAGGCTCTGAAGTTAGTGGGCGTGGAGACGGTTCTCGTCAGAGTCCCCGGTGAGTCACACGGGATCTGGGGACGACCGAGCCACGGTATTTCGAAGATGACGACCCTCAAAGGCTGGTTCGATAAGTACCGAGTGCCGACGCGACCGGTCAGCTGATCAAGGACTGAAGGGCGGCTGAGGCAGGGGAGCGAGGAAGGGGTGATGCGGAGCGACTCGACCCGACTTCCTGAGTTCGCTCCATCGCTCGGGGAGCATATGCGCGCCGAGGCTCGCTCGCCAAAGCGTAGTGCGGATGGTCCGCACGG
The DNA here is from genome assembly GCA_937919655.1 of uncultured Gemmatimonadales bacterium. GTDB lineage: Bacteria > Gemmatimonadota > Gemmatimonadetes > Longimicrobiales > Gaopeijiaceae > CALFPJ01. The sequence goes on along the minus strand of CALFPJ010000107.1, from coordinate 1,182 downwards.
AGATCCGCAGCGCAGCCAAAAGAATGTCTGCCCCATGATTACGATGACGCGAACGGCGACCGAGAAGGTCCTTGACTTCGTCTGGGAGCATGGCGCCGCAGGGTAACTCGGGACTCCGCGTGGCGGTGCTCCCTGGTGGATGCTCGGGCTTCCAGCACGGGTTGAACGTAGAAGAGGAACCCGAGGCCGACGACGACATCATTGAAGTAGACGGCGTGAAGGTGTTCGTGGACCCGTTCAGTGCGCAGTACCTGGAGGGGGTCGAGATCGACTGCGTCACGAGCATGATGGGTCAGGGCTTCACATTCCGGAATCCTAGCTCGAGTGGCGGCTGCGGGTGCGGGAGCTCGTTCACCGTCTGACGGCACCGTCTCCGTGGATCTCGGGCGTGCCACCATCGCCGTCCGAAGGGAGGCAGGCAGTGAAGAAGTCGAACTCACAGCGCATCGCGTACCGGTACATGCCGGCGACTTCACGACTGTCCTCGGCCAGATGATCGAGCAGTGACTCGAGCTCGCTGGCCAGTGCTTCGAACTCCGGGCTGGAGTAGGTGGCGATCCAGTCCCGATAAGGGTTTCCAGAGTGGTCGTGGGTGGCCAACCCTTGGCCTAGGTGGGCATAAAGCCGCATGCAAGGCGTCATCGCTGCCACGATCTCCCCCACTTCGGCGGTCCATGCCGTGTGAAGCAGGAAGTCCGTGTAGGCCCTCGTGGCTGGGTATGGCCGGACGTTCACCAGCTCGATGCTCAGACTCTCGGCATACCCCTCGTGAAGCTTGAGTTCGTCGAGCACACCCCCCATGAGCCGGTGCAGTCTCTGGGCCACGTCGATCTGCTCTACTGCCTTGGCCGTGGCCAGGGCATAGGCGCTGAAGAAGGCCCCCAAGAAGAACGCGTCCTGGGCCACATAGCCCCTGAACGCATCCGCATCCAGGGTCCCGTCTCCCAGCCCCTGGACGAACGGATGGACTGAGCAAGCCTGAACCTGCGTGAGATTCTCCTCCCACAGGGTGACGTGCAACGGCTGAGTCGTCATCTCCTTCTCATCCCTACCAGGTCATCCGCCAGAAATCCCGCTCGTGGCGCATCACCTCGTTGAACTTCTGCTGCTGCCAATTGGTGGCGCTAGAACCTGACCGGGATCACGATCACACCGCTCTTCGACTACTGCATCTCGCCAGAG
>CALFPJ010000106.1 GCA_937919655.1 uncultured Gemmatimonadales bacterium | reverse complement strand
GGCTACCGGGGATTGTCGAAATGAGTAACGCGAGATCTAAGAATCACAATTGGCCACGGGGGGTGAAGAACCCGCTACTGCCCTCAGGGTTAGACCGACCACGGCAAAGCAGCCGATGATGCGTCTCATAACGGGAAGTTTATCTCGCATCACAGTTACTTGTGAAACAATTTAGTTTAGGCCGGCAGAGGAAAGAAGATCAACATCCTAGGAGTTAATTTGACTAAGTTACCGAAGGAACCTGAAGAGATAGACCTGGTAAAGCAAATGGGGATCATAGACGCCAGAATCAGCGATATTCTCGGGTATCTCGACGAGAGGTCCGGTGTCCATGAACATCGCCAGAGCTGGATGTTTGGACTCACAGTTGCTTTTTCATTTCTTATGCTGATCAATACCACTACGCTTGAGATTCATTTAGGTAGGTCAGACGCTCTGTTTTGGGTCCTTGTCTCGGGGGTTTTATTTGTTTCGGCACGTGGAATGGTGGGAAAAGAGAAGCACGTGTCACCGTGGCGAATGAGGTGCGCGATCTAAGAAGATGCATTCCCAAGCAAAGGTCTTGATTTCTCGGAATGGATACAATCCGGGAACCGCGATTGTTGTTTTATGACACCGAAGACTTCAACTGAAAAGGCCGCCATCACTTCAGACGTGGGTCTTCGAGACAGGCTCTTGGCGCGGGGCAATCTTGGAAAATTGCGTCTGGGGTCCTCGTTTCGGACGGAAGTACAGCTCCCAGTGAAGTGGGAGCGCTAACCTTGGGCGACACCAGACTCGACTAAGGAGTTCTTCTTGAGCAACACCGATTCAGGCTTCAGCGGCAAAGTCGCTTTCATCTGGTCACTCGCCGAAACCCTCCGGGGAGATGTCAAATCCCATGAATACGGTCAGTTTGTCCTCCCATTCCTGGTCTTGCGAAGGCTTGAGTGCGCCCTGGAACCAACTAAGGATCAAGTTATTGCCAAAGCGGAGAGCATCAAAGGCAGCTCACCAGCAACGGCGGAGCCAGTTCTTAAGAAGACAGCGGGGCAGCGTTTCTACAACACCTCACCCCTAGATCTCACCAAGCTGCTTAATGACCCCGCGAACATTGCGGCCAACATGCGCACTTACGTGACCGCTTTCTCTCCAGGGGTCACTGAAGTCCTGGAGGCCTACGGATTCGATGAGAAAATTACGCGCCTGGACAAGGCCGAACTGCTTTACACTTTTGTCTCCAAATTTGCTGACCTTGACTTGTCAGAAAAAGCGGTCAGTAACCGCGAAATCGGCATGATGTTCGAGGAACTCCTCCGCCGCTTCTCAGAAATGAGCAATGAGACCGCTGGTGAACACTTCACCCCACGAGAAGTGATTCGACTGATGGTGAACATTCTGCTTAGCGAGGATGACAAAGCCCTCAGCGGAGCGAAACCTGTACGGACTCTCTATGACCCTGCATGTGGAACAGGCGGCATGCTCACGATCGCGCAGGAACATCTGTACGAAATGAACCCCGATGCGGTTCTGCAGGTGTACGGGCAAGAACTCAACCCAGAGACGTGGGCGATTGCGCGAAGCGACTTCCTAATCCAAGACCAGGACCCAGATCGAATCGCCCTTGGCAATTCGCTTGCGGACAATGATGGCTTCGAAAAGGAAAAGTTTGACTACCTTCTGGCGAACCCTCCATTTGGTGTCGACTGGTCGAAATACAAAGACCCCATCGAAAAAGAAAGCAAGGTCCTCGGACACAGCGGACGGTACGGACCGGGACTTCCACGGGTCTCTGACGGGAGCCTGCTGTTCTTGATGCACATGCTGAGCAAGTTCAAGGAAGTTGACGACAATCCGGCCACGGTTGACATCATTGAGGGTGGCACCCGTATGGCGATTGTCTTCTCCGGTAGCCCACTGTTTTCCGGTTCTGCTGGTGGTGGTGAATCTGAGATCCGCCGTTATGTGATTGAGAATGATCTGTTGGAGGGCATCGTTGCGTTGCCGGATCAGTTGTTCTACAACACTGGGATCTCCACTTACTTTTGGATTTTGTCCAACCGTAAGCGCCCCGAAAATGTTGGGAAGATCTTCTTGGTGGATGCTCGTGAAGAGTTCACAAAGATGCGCAAGTCTCTTGGCGAGAAACGCAAGATGATCTCCGAGGAGCAAATTGGGGGGATCACTCGTCTATATGCGGAAGCTACGGGTCTGCTGCATGACTAGGTGACAACCAATCTGTGGTGCCGTGTGGTGCTGCTGGAAGGATGTTGCTATGCCTAAGGCCTATCCGAAAGAGTTCCGCGATGATGTCGTGGCGGTTGCCCAGCGCCGTGAAGCTGGGGTAACTATCAAGGAGATCGCCGATGATTTCGGGATCTCCGAGGCGTGTTTGCAGAACTGGTTGCGCAAAGCTGATGTTGAGTCTGGCCGAAGGGCTGGTGTCAGCGTTGCTGAGTCTTCTGAGAATCGTGAACTGCGCCGGCGTAATCGGCTCCTTGAGCAGGAGAACGAGGTGTTGCGCCGCGCAGCGGCGTATTTGTCGCAGGCGAATTTGCCGGGAAAAGGCTCTACCCGCTCGTGAGCGAGCTGGCCGCGGACGGTATCCCCGTCGCGGTCGCGTGCCGGGTGTTGAAGCTTGCTCGCCAGCCGTATTACCGGTGGCTGGCCAACCCGGTGACCGAGTCAGAACTGGTCCAGGCGTATAGGGCGAACGCTTTGTTCGATGCGCATGGGGATGACCCTGAGTTCGGTTACCGGTTCTTGGCCGATGAGGCCTCCGATGTGGGCGAGGTTATGGCGGAGCGGACGGCATGGCGGATCTGCTCGACCAATGGCTGGTTCTCAACATTCGGCAAAAAGCCTAAACGAGGCAAGGGCTGCAAGGTCGGTCCGCCGGTGCATGACGATCGCGTCCAGC
>CALFPJ010000105.1 GCA_937919655.1 uncultured Gemmatimonadales bacterium | reverse complement strand
AATCCCCGTGGATGATTTACTCTTCGTCATTACATGCTCCTTCTTTCTCAGTCCCCACGTTAGACGTCGTTACTGACACTGATCGAAACGAAAGTGAGCAAGCACCAGAATCATCGGCATACAAAAAGACAAGCCGATAACTCGAACATTGAATGCTTCCATCGAAGACCGCACGCAACAGCTCAGCGCACGACAAGTTCCCACTAGCTGTTGCGTTCTTCTTCCTGCTCATGCATGTGGACAGTGCAGAGGCTGTCCGTGTGCGCAAGTAGCTGCTTGAAGCACTTTGCGACACTTTGCTCATGGAGCAGTCGGTCCGGGTTTTCGATCCCGAGTTTGATCCGCGTGATGATGCCGGCGAAGGTGACCCGGACACCACAAGCCCAACGCTTCGAGCCTTTCACAAACTCCTGTGGAGTAAACCGTTACCCGGAGGCACCCACTTCACTCTCGATGACACCATTGAGGGCGTCTACCTGCGTCACTCATCCCACCTGGGTGATTTCGACTTAACTAGTGACTCAGCTCTACCCACCTGGACTAGCTGGAAGCGCCTGCGGCACGTAACGAGTCAACTACCAAGTGATGAGCGTGCTGACTTCGTGCGAGTCTCTTACCAAATGGGCGGGATGTTGCTTTTCCCGGGAACCCAAGTAGACGGGCAACGTTCCATAAACCAAGAGAAAGGGTTTAACCGTCGCATCGTGGACAGACTCGACTTAACAGTCGAGTGCATAAGAAGGTTCTACACGAACGAGACCAGCCCGCTCACCGAGACTCTCCAGCGATACGGGGACTTTTTCCGACTCTTCGACAACTTCCCTGGGTACATCAACTTCTTCCTACTAGGTGATCTCATCAACGACGAAGACGGTGGCGTGAAACTCTTCCTTCCGACGACGGACCCATGGGGGCAAGCGCTACCCGAGGATCTAGACACGTACCTCGTTTATCGGGATGCCGCCGAAAGCTTTGTTCGAAAACGCAATCAGCGCATAACTGACTGGCTTGATACCTCATGAATCACACCTGAATCTCCATAGCCACTCAGGCGTCATGCTCCCCCGGCTGGATTCCCTTACGGCCTACGAAATGTCACGTTCAGCCCTGAGAGTTCAAGAATCAATGAAGCCCCCAGTGGCTTAACTGGGGGCTTCATCACCCGCTTTAAACACGTGTTTGTGTTTGAAGCGGAGAAAATTTCGCCTACGGGGAGTTCAAACAGGTGCGCTCCAATCCCGTTTTTGGGTATCCGTTCGAGGTCCAAAAACTTGGCCCGTCGTAGTAGTACGTCACCACAATGTCTCCAGCCACCGGAATGTCGCGCACGGCATAGGAATCGGGAGACGTCAAGATTGGGGAGTTGAAGGGATCAGCTCCCGTACTTGCGACGGAAAACGAGAACGAGTACGGAGAGTCGCTGTCATAGTCACTCTTGATGCCAACATCCATCAGTACACATCCCCTGGATGCTGGCAAAGTGAAAGTTTCACCCTTTCTCACCGTCCCAGCGCTCGGTAGTATCAGATCCCCATACTGAGTGGGTTCTGCCTTACCACTAAAACGTTCGTAGACCCCTACTTTGACGATCTTGCTCTTCTTCCCAGACTTGACGCGCAGCTTCTTGATCCCGTTGCTCTTGAACGTGACCGGGACTGCCTTCGTGGGTGTTGCTTTTCCGAGCTGTATCCACTTGTTGCCTACCCGCTGGTACACGGTGGCCTTCTTATTCACCGCGATCTGTGTTGGCACGTTCGCCATGACGTACCCGTTTGGTGAGGGGGCGACCCCTACCTGAATCTTCTTTGCGCTCGGCGCGACTGATCCCGCGCTTGAAGGTTCGGCCGCGGCAGCGGGCAGCGTGGCTCAGCCGATGCCGATACCGACGGCAGCGACGGCGGTCATTACTTTGCTTGCGATCTTCATTTCTTCCCCGTTTCTTGTAGGTGACTTGTCAGGGCCTATTGGTGGGCTCAGAGTTCAGGTGTCGTCTCATTGGCGGGCCTTGCATTTCGCGCCGAGGCCGAACATCTGGACCCAGTAGATCGTTCCGTCTTCTGCTTGCGCGGCTCCAAAGCCGGCGTCTTCGTAACGCTTGAGAAGAATGTTGCGGTAATGGCCGGTGGATCGAATCCACCCCTCCATGACCTCGGCATTGGATCGATAGCCATACGCGATGTTCTCGCCCGTGCCGACGCGGTAACCGGCTCGCTGGGCGCGCTTGGTCGGTGTGGATCCATCCGGACCGGTGTGACCGTAGTGGCCAGTGTCAGCCATCAGCTGCGCATACTTCTGCGCGGCGTCATCCAGGCGAGCGCATCGTTGCAGCGGCTCTCGCCCGTGCTTGGAGCGCGTATCGTTGACAAGGCGCATCTGTTCGGCGCGCCAATTTGTGGGAATCTCCACGGGAAGGTCAACCATCGTGACTTCTTCCTCCATTGAGCCATCCCACTGTTCAACTTGTTCCGTCGTCATCGCGCAGGCTGCTGCTTCCTCAGCAACGAGCGCTTCCAAAAGACTGGCTGGGGCCCGCTTCGGCATGTAGGAATCCAGTGCGTGCCGCGCGGAAGCGCAGCGCAGAGTCTCGCCAGGTTTCGTCGTTATGAAGTCCATTGCGCTTCGCGCCTGAGCATGTGGCGCCTGCGCCACACCGCCCCCGACCATTAGCGCGATCGCCGCGAGAGCCCCAAAAAGAACCCTCAGACGCGCAGAAAACAGCATCGGAACACCCCCTTGTCGGTTACCTCAACGTGTGTATCGGACGAAATAGCCCCAAGGACGGTTCCCGCCTTCAGGAAATTGGGAAAAACGCCTTGCTTTTGTCCCATCGCCGTCAGGGATCTCACCGTCAGGTCAGCGCTTCGAGACGCCTCTCATGGGTGACTGGCTGCGTCGTCTCCGCGTCCTTGGTTGCGGCTTTCTGGACGCTAGAGCTCCTGGCTTTGCACAACCTGCACGGTCCTGCCCTCAAATAGCAGCTGGTTAGTCGAGTCCCTTGAAGCAACCTGAGCAGGAGAGCGTAGTTAGTTGGCCACGCAGATTGGGGTGTCCTGAAAGCCGGGAGCGAAGGTTGGTTTGGGCAGCGAGGCATCCCAGGCAGCTATCGAACCGCTTCTGCTTTTCCCGATCTTCAACTCGATTCGCGCTTCTGAATCGGTGGTACCACCCCAGCACGCATCAGGCCATTGTTCCCCGTACTCGGTGTAGTCGGGTGCCATCGCGATCGCGGGGAGAGCCATGGAGTCGTCGAACTGTGTCCCGTTGATGAAGAACACCATGCCCTCAGTTGCTGCGGTTGGGACGGTGATTGTCGCTTCACCGTTTTCAAAGCGGGCACCATTCTCTGATCGCCACCCGTCCGAAAGTTCTCCCCACTCGTAGGACAGGTCACCATTGAACTTGTCGTCGAGAGTGTCCGCGCGGAACGTGACTGGGGTGATGATGCAATCATCGCACCTGTCGCTGGTGAATGTGATCTGCGTGTTTCCATCACCAGCCTCAGCGACTGCCTGATTCTTCAATAACTTCATTGTGGCCTGCAGTTCTTGAAGAGTGATGTCAATGGGAGTGTCTGCTGGCAAGCCCGGCACGTCTTGCAGCTCAGTGACGGTGGAATCCACGGACCCTGTTTGGTTCTCATCTACAGGATCCAAAATAATGTAGTGAGCGGTCGCGTCCCGATACGCGTCGGATGAGCGGTCGTCAAGATAGCGCGGATCGTCATAGTCAAAGGAGCAGGCGGCGAGGTAACCAGAGCGTGATCCGTTGCCGACATCCAACGACACCCGAATCGTCCGAGGGTCTTCGATCGTCCACTGATAGTTGTACGGCATGGTGCAAGCCACGAGCGGGAGGCCGTCGTACGGTGGCGGACCGAAAACCACCAACGAAGTTTCATCGAGTTGGATGTAAGGGAACCGCGCGTCTGCATCTACCTCGACATTTGATAGCTGGGCTATTTCCCAAGTCAGAAACCCATCGTCGGTCCTCAATGCCTCATCAATGATCATTTGGCCACCCCTTGGATAAGCCAACTCTGCACTCTCACCCGGGCCCGAGACCGGGGGCTGTGATGTCGAATCGAGCGGAACATTCGCGACCTCCTCCGGGTGCCGGAAAATCTCGTACGGTTCCGGCGTCCAAGACTTGTTCAGCTGACCTATCTGCCCACAGAAAGCCTGAGGCATGGCATTCAACTTCTTGCCAAGGCTGCGACAGAAGGAGGAATCCACTCCGGTGCTCAGCTCGGTCTTGAGCGCAACCACCATTTGCGTTGTTGGTGCGAAGCCAGATTCACTTGACGCTTCAACCTTTCCCGTGATTTCGGGACCGAAACCAGCAGCCCCGAAAGGTCCGGCGAGGCCGTAAATCTGAAACGTGACGCGGCCAGTAAGCACGATAGAAACGAAAGTAAGAAAGCATTCGAATCGTTGGCACTTGTTAATTCGAGCTTGA
>CALFPJ010000104.1 GCA_937919655.1 uncultured Gemmatimonadales bacterium | reverse complement strand
GGTCGTTGGACTCTCATTATACCTGGCTCAGGTGCCCGGGGGCAGGCCAGCAGGGGGGGCGCCGCCCAGGAGGTCGTCTCTCCTCGGTCGCCGCAGAACAACTACGACTCGTCGTCATTCCTACTCTTGGTCTGGCGAAGCCCCCTGCGCGCGGGCCTCTGCACTCCTTCAACAGCCTTCTACGCCTCGGACGCGCATGAACGGTCCGCAAATCGTGATCGCCGCTCTGGCGCTTAGTGCCCCGATTGGAATCCACGGGCAGGTCGCGACTGGACCGCCTGACTCGGTGAGCGTCGCCGCTTACTCTTCAGATGCTGTACGCCGAGCCCGGGCCGCACAGGCTCGTTTCGAGCGTGATCGTGTCCGACACTTTCCCGTCACGCTTGAGTCTTTTGACGGCTCCTGCGATGAGCATGTCGGGCGTTTTTGCTCGTGGTACGATGAAGGCGACTGGTATCCGGAGCCGGAGTCTGCCGAAATTGGGGTGCTCAGGAACCGACTCCTGGACACGCTCGCCTCCGTGCAACGCGAAGTACCCGAAAACGGATGGGTCCTGGGGCAACGCATCTGGTATTTGGTCGAAGGGGGCCGGGTCGATGAGGCGCTAGGCATCTCTCAGGACTGTAACGGCGCGGACCCATGGTGGTGTGCCGCACTGCAGGGCTTCGTTCTCCACAATCTTGGGCGTTACGGCGAGTCATCTGCTGGGTTCCGGCGGGCGCTGCGACTGATGGACGTTGAGCGCGCCCGGCTCTGGAGGTCCCCCCGTCGTGCCATGGACCGCGAAGGCAGGGAATTCCTCGATGATCTTCGCAACGCGGCTCCCGATTCGATCGACGCCATTCTGGACCGGTTGTGGGTGCTTGCCGACCCTCTATATCTGGTGGGGGGAAACGATCGCGAAACCGAGCACTATTCTCGGTGGACGGTCGCCACGCTGAAAGAGGATTCAAGGCAACCGTACCCAATTCGTTGGGGACTGGACATGCAGGAACTGACGATCAGGCACGGGTGGGAAATCGCTTGGGAACGGTCGCCCAATGGGTCCTTCAGCGCGCTCGACAACGTGGTAGGACACAAACATCCAGAGGGGCGCGACTTCATGCCGCCGGGTCTGGCTCTGCGCGATCCGAGCGCCGCCACACGGGCGGACCTCGAGGCTGACCGTTCAAGCCCTCGAAGCCTGTACGCCCCAGCCTACGCGCCCGTAGTACTTCCCATGGACGCTCAGGTCGCGGTCTTTCCAAGGGGAGAGCAGATGGTCGTCGTGGCGACGTACTTTCTGCCAGAAGACACGACCCGGTTCGCGCGGTTAGGTCACGCGGCTCCTTGGCGGGCACCGGGCGACCAAGCCGGAATGTCGGATGTCGCTGGGATCTTCCTCGTGCCCGTCCGTGGTGGCCAAACTCGCAGCGTCACTTCGAGCAGACGAGACCTGGGTGCGCTGATGATTCAGGTGCCATCGGGGGAATATGTGGTCTCGGCGGAGGCGTGGAGCCCTGAGCGCCGCCGAGCTGGGCGGGCTCGATTCGGCATCGCGCGGCGCGCCGTCCCCGAGGACGTCGCAGTGCTGTCCGACCTTGTTTTGCTGTCGCCGCACACTACTGACCTCACCGAACTGGAAGCTGCCGTCCCGCTCTTGCTGGCGCGTCCAGAGATCCGGACGGGTGAGGACTTCGCTGTCGGCTGGGAAGTTTCCGGGTTGGGCTTTCGTTCGGAGACACTGGAATTCCAACTTTCGGTTGCACGGACTGGTCGTGGTGTGTTAGGGCGGATTGGCGACTTCTTACACTTCACGCGGAGGCCGATCGCCTGGGAACTCACCTGGCAGGAGACCGGTCCACCGGACCCAGGCCATGCATTTCATTTGCTCAACCTATCCGTACCCGATCTCAAGCCCGGCGAGTACCGTATTGAACTCGTGCTCCGAACCCCGGGTCGGACCCCTGCTCGGGCTCTCAGATCGTTTCGTGTTACAGACGTACGTTGACCACTGCGCGCGTTACTCCTAGGTTTTCAGGCTATTGATGGCCTGAGCAGCACGCACTGGAATCCCAGCTCAAAAATGGACGACACCTACCAGCGGGGACCCCTCCTGTTGCTCTGCGGACGGGCTAACCGTCCGCTAGCATCTGAGATCGGACAGCTGATCGGCAAGTCGCCTGACGGCGCGACGGTCAAGGAGTTTGCGGACGGAGAAATCTTTGTCCGCATCGACCGCAATGCACGCGGGCGCGACGTATTCATTGTCCAGCCCACGTCAGCCCCGGCAGACTACATCATGGAGCTGCTCCTGCTCATCGACGCCGCGAAGCGGGCTTCGGCGGCGAGAGTGACGGCAGTGATCCCCTATTTTGGTTATGGGCGTCAGGACCGGAAAGACCAGCCGCGGGTGGCCATCGGCGCAAAGTTGGCCGCGAATCTCGTGGTGGCGGCGGGGGCTGATCGTGTCATCTCGATCGACTTCCACCAGCATCAGATCCAAGGGTTTTTCGATATTCCTGTGGATCACCTGTATGCGGCGCCGGTGCTTACCAAGTACATCCGGGACAAGGGTCTCGACGACTTGGTGGTGGTGTCCCCTGACGTTGGGGCGGCCAAGATGGCCAGAGGTTACGCCAAGCGTCTCGGAGCCAGCTTTGCGATTATCGACAAGCGACGCCCACAGGCGAACATGTCTGAGGTGTTGAACGTCGTCGGAGAGGTGGAGGGGAAGAACTGCCTTCTGGTCGATGACATGGTGGATACCGGTGGGTCGCTGTGCAACGCGGTCCACGCATTGAAGGACCGGGGAGCTCTGGCCGTTTACGCTGCGGCGACACACGCGCTCTTCTCGGGGAGTGCTCCCCAGAAACTGCAGGACGCACCGCTTGAAGAAATGATCGTGACCAACACGATCCTCATACCGGAGGAAAAGAGATTCGAGAAACTTCGGGTCTTATCTGTGGCCGATCTCCTCGCAAAGGCGGTCGACCATGTTCACTCGAATGAGTCAGTCAGTCAGCTCTTTGAGATTCCACCGGACGACGACTGAGGGAAAGGGCCCCGGGTGAGCCGGGGGCCGATAATCAGGAGACAAAAAGGCAAATGGCAAATACGACTCTAAGCGCCCACAAACGGGACGGCACCGGCAAGGGCGTCGCACGTAAGCTCCGTCAGATCGGTCGGGTCCCGGCCGTTCTATACGGTCGCGATCTCGAATCGGTGCACCTCTCGGTAGATGCACACGAGGCCGGGCTCCTTTTCCACGCGATCAGCGTCGAAAACACGATCGTCGAGCTCGCCGTTGAGGGTGAGAAGGAGAGTTTCCAGACCCTGGTCCGTGAAATTCAGTCGCACCCGTCCCGCGGAACACTGACGCACATCGATTTCTTGAGGATTCAGAAAGGCGTCATGATTGACGTTGAGGTTCCGCTTCACCTCGTTGGGGTGCCGATTGGCGTGAAGAACCACGGGGGCCTGATCGAGCAAATGATGCATGAGTTGCCGGTGCGCTGCATTCCGTCGAAAATTCCCCACTCGCTCGATGTGGACATATCACATCTCGATCTCAACGAGTCGCTCCGTGTGTCAGACCTCACGTTTGGGGCAGGGGTGGAGGTTACCGTGGAGGCCGATCGCACCATCTGTACGATCACGCAGCCGCGCGCCGCTCTGGTCGAGGATGAATCAGAGGTTAAAGTGGCCAAAGATGGTGACACCGAGTAATTACCATCCTAGCTCGTGGCGCTAAAGGTCATACTCGGGCTCGGGAATCCCGGGCCCGAGTATGATGCCACGCGGCACAACGTGGGTTGGTGGGTCGTGGACCGACTCGCCTACGACTGGGGCTTTGGCTCGTTCAAGCGGGACGGGAAGGCGTTCACTTGTGGGGGCGAGGCTGGTGACACAACTGTCCGACTCATGAAGCCCACGACGTTCATGAATCGGAGTGGACTGGTCCTGCGGGACTTGCGAGATATGGAGGCGTTTGATGCCTCGATAGACCTGCTGGTGATCGTTGACGACGCCACCCTAGACGTGGGGCGGGTACGCTTCCGTCCTGATGGCGGCGCGGGTGGGCACAATGGACTGAAGTCGATTTCGGGCGCGCTGCAGTCGAACGACTTTGCGCGCTTGAGGATCGGGGTCGGAATCAAGCCGGACGGGGAAGACCTCGCCGATTGGGTCCTGGCAGCGATGCCGGAAGGGGATGAAGATGTGGTGGTAGGGTTGTTACCCGACCTGACGGGGGCCGTTGAAGCATGGCTCTCCGAGGGCACAGAGGCGGCGATGAACCGCTTCAACCGCTAGAAATGACATTTCACGACATACGAACCACAGGAAGACCGACTTAAATGACCGACTTCGTCGCACTGACCGGCTTCGCCTGGATCCTAGGACTCGTAGGGCTAGGAACGGCCGCGGGCATCTATGGCTACGTGAAGAAGCAGGATCCCGGTAACGAGACCATGATCGACATCGGAGAGCAGATTCACGATGGCGCGATGGCGTTCCTGAAGGCCGAGTACACCGTAATTTTCGGCTTTGTCGTCGTCGTCGCACTGTTGCTCGCGTACGCGATCGGCACCACCCCGGCGATCGCTTACGTCTTTGGTGCCCTGAGTTCCGTGGCGGCAGGATTCTTCGGAATGAAGGCCGCAACTCGGGCCAACACTCGGACTGCTGCTGCCGCGAACGATTTCGGCCAGGGCAAGGCCCTTCGTATCGCCTTCTTTGGCGGTGCAGTGATGGGGCTTGCAGTGGCTGCGCTTGGCTTGCTCGGCATCGGCGTGCTGTTCGCGATATACGGCGCTAACGCGGTAGTAGATAGCGAGTTCGTTCGGTTCGGCGAGATCGTCACCGGCTTCGCGATGGGGGCGAGCTCTATCGCACTCTTTGCTCGGGTCGGAGGCGGTATCTTCACCAAGGCGGCCGACGTCGGCGCCGACTTGGTGGGCAAGGTCGAAGCAGGCATTCCGGAGGACGATCCACGGAACCCAGCGACCATTGCGGACAACGTCGGTGACAATGTCGGAGATGTTGCCGGGATGGGGGCCGACATCTTCGAGTCTTATGTCGGTTCGATCGTCGCGACGATCGCTATTGGCGCCACCGCTCCGGGGCTGGCCTCCCACCGGGCCGCGGCGGTCGCGCTACCGATCGTGACAGTCATGGTAGGGCTCCTCGCGTCGTTGGTAGGTATTGCCGCGATGAAGACGTTGGAGAAGCGTGATCCGGCGCATGCACTCCACGGGACGACGTGGATCGCTGGTATTCTCTTCCTCGCCGCGATGTTCTTCATCTCTCAGTCCATGGGGATCACGTACTCCGGCGCTGACGGTGCGGTCTATGGTGTCAACGGTCCGTTCATCGCGATCCTAGCCGGCACGCTTGCAGGTATTCTGATCGGGATGGTCACACAGTACTACACGGCCGCCGGACCGGTCCGGAAGATCGCTGAGGCCAGCGAGACCGGAGCTGCCACGAATTTGATTACCGGGCTTGCCGTCGGCATGGAGTCCACGCTGATCCCAGTCATCCTGATCTGCGTCGCGATCGGCGTTTCCTTTGGGTTCGCCGGACTCTATGGCATCGGCATCGCTGCGGTCGGCATGCTGGCGACAGTGGGTGTCACGATGTCGGTAGACGCCTATGGCCCGATTGCGGACAACGCGGGTGGTATCAGCGAGATGAGTGGCCTCGGCCCGGAGACGCGCGAGATCACTGACTCTCTCGACGCCATTGGCAACACGACGGCGGCCATAGGAAAGGGTTTCGCGATCGGTTCGGCGGCCTTGACGGCGCTTGCGCTCTTCTCTGCGTACTCGACCAAGGTCGGGCTGCAGGCCACCGGCATCGACCTCGTGAACCCAATTGTGGTCATCGGGCTCTTCCTGGGTGGTTCGCTTCCGTTCTTCGTAGCCGCGCTCACGATGACCGCCGTTGGCCGCGCCGCACAGGGCATGGTCGACGAAGTGCGTCGCCAGTTCCGAGAAATCCCGGGTATCATGGAGGGGACAGGCAAGCCTGACTCAGCTCGTTGCGTCGAGATCTCCACCAAGGCGGCACTACGGGAGATGATTCTTCCTGGGGTGACCGCGATCCTCGCGCCCGTGCTCGTCGGGCGATTCCTCGGTGTCGAGGCACTCGGCGGACTCCTGGCAGGCGCGACCGTGACCGGCGTTCTCATGGCGCTCTTCATGGCGAACGCAGGTGGCGCATGGGACAATGCCAAGAAGTACATCGAAGGTGGCGCCCACGGCGGTAAGGGCTCGGAGCCCCACAAGGCCGCAGTTGTCGGAGACACCGTCGGCGACCCGTTCAAGGACACTTCAGGTCCGTCGCTCAACATCCTCATCAAACTGATGAGCGTTGTTGCTCTTGTGCTCGCGCCCTGGTTCGTCAAAGTGCACGGCATCAAGTTGGATGGTCAGGCGACGTCATGGCTGGTGGACATGGTGCAGAGCTTCTTCGGTTGACGAGACGTGCGTAGCCCTGCTTCCTGGGATGCGCGGTTAGCGAACTTTTTGTAGATCAAGACGGGGCTCGCCAAATAGGCGAGGCCCCGTCGTCGCTTTTGAGGAACCAGGTATGGCAAAAGAACCGAGTTTCGAGAACGCGCTTGCTTTTGCCGGTGCGCTGATCGCCACCCCCGGCCTGTCGGGACATGAGGGCGACGTCGCGAAACTCGTTCGGGAAGAAATGCTGGCGCTCGGGCTCGAAGACGTCCGAGTGGACCGCGCCGGCAACGTGATCGGTGTTGCGCGGGGCAGGGGTGACGCTCCGGCCGCCATGCTCAATTGCCATCTCGACGTGGTTGCTGAGGGTGATCATTCCGAATGGGAAGTGCCTCCATTCAGTGGGGTGGTCCAAGACGGCTATCTACACGGCCGGGGAGCCATGGACATCAAGGGTCCGTTGGCGATCCAGACTTACGCCGCGGCCTGCATGATCGGTAAGGCGCCCGGAGACGTGATCGTAGCCCACACCGTTTTTGAGGAGCGCGGTGGCCTGGGTATGAAACACCTGATTGAGTCGGGAACGGTCTCACCTGGCGTCGTGATCATCGGTGAGGCGACGCAGGGTGACGTGTGCATTGGCCACCGGGGGAGGGCGGAACTTGAGATCGTGCTCGGGGGGAAGGCCGGACATGCCAGCGTACCGGCCCGCGCCGCCAACGCACTCGATCTTCTTGGGCCGGCTCTTGCTGCGGTAGCGGATCTCGCTGAGAGTCAGGAATCAGACGAGGTGCTGGGTCGCTCGACGTTAGTCCCGACGATGGTCGACGTACTGCCTCAGACCCGCAATGTGATTCCGGACAAGGTGATCATCGCGGTCGACTGGCGGATTCTACCGGGAGATGACGACACGTCGCTGATTAGTCGGGTACGAGCGGCGCTCCAAGCCCGGATTCCAGACGTTCCTGCCGGTCTAACTTGGGACGTGAGGATGGCGAACGAGTATCAGCTTACATATACCGGACTCGAGGCGGATCGGAATCTCTTCACCCCCGGCTTCTTAATGGACCCCGCTCATCCCGTGGTAGTCGCGGCGGCGGACGCGGTCGGGCGTCGCGGCGAGACCGGGGCCGCGACCGTGCGGCCTTGGCAGTTTGCGACGGACGGAGGCTGGTCTTGCGGCGTGCATGGGATCCCGACGATCGGATTCGCACCGGGTGAGGAACTCTACGCGCACACAAACCGCGAGCGGCTTGAGGTCGAAGAGGCCCGCTGGGGCTTTGAGCGGTATCCCCATCTCATAGGTGCGGTGCAATCTGCGCTTGTGGGCTGACAAGAACGCGATGGCTTCCAGCATCTAGCCGCATGCGCTAGCTTTTGCGCCGGTGCCCGGAAAGGGCACATCACAACTATCCCGCCTTGGCGGTTTGACGGCCCCGCGGCCAGAGAACCAAATGCTGGGGCCCGTGATAAACCTACGGACCGAGGGAACTATTGATGCGGACTTACGAGGTTGTCTACATCCTCGACCCGGCGCTCGACGAAGCCGCCGTGACGACCAAGATCGAGAAGATGCACGCGCTTGCGACAGCAGGTGGCGGAGAAGTCACTGCAGTCGATCACTGGGGCGTTCGCCAACTCGCCTACGCCGTGAAGAAGCAGTCGTCAGGTTACTACCTGGTTGTGCAATTGACCGCGGTTGCTGAGGCGCTCCCCGAGTACGAGCGCCTGATGACCCTCGACGAGGAAATCCTGCGCTACCTGCTCGTGCTCTGTGAGGGTGAGCCGACCGACGGGGAGTCGGTCCTCGGGGAAGCCCGTGTGAAGGTCGGGGGCGAAGATGACGAGGAGGAGGATGACGACGATGACGGGCCTCCTCGTCGGGACGACGACGATGATCGCGGAGGGCCGGCAGAGTTCGCGGGTCCGCGCGGCCGCCGCCGTCGGATGGAGGGACCACCGATCGTCCTACTCAACTACAAGGATATCGCCACACTCGCTCACTTTGTGACTGAGCAAGGCAAGATCCTCCCGCGCCGGACCACCAAGGTGTCAGCTGGCTTCCAGCGTCAGCTTGGGCGTGCGGTAAAGCGGGCGCGCTACCTCTCGTTGATTCCGTACACGCGGAACAACGAGGGCTGATTCGGGTGTCGGCACCGGAGGTGATCTCAAGCTCGTCGGACGACGGGCGTGGGTGGCGAGGAGCCGCCGCGCTTTTCGGTATTGCCCTGACGACATCGATTTTTCAACCTGCAGTGCTGATGGCGACGCCGTTTCTGCTCTTGATAGGCGTGAAAGGCGGCCTAAATCGTAGCTGGACTTGGGTAGCGGCGGGACTGGCATTTCTTGTCCTTATTTCCGGCAGCCGCGATGGGATGTGGTTTGTCGAGCGCTCGTGGGCGATGCTTCTGGGTGGGTGGTTCGTTGCGCTTACGCAGGCGAAGCCGGCGTGGAGTTTTGCGAATCGAGCCCTCTCGTCAGTGTTTGCAGCGACAGGGAGCGCGGGGGTTTTGATGTTGTGGCGCCCCGGCGCATGGCAGGCGGTGGACTTCGCGGTGAGCGATAGAGTGCAGGCCGGCATCACGAATTTTGTAGACGCGGCCTCGGTGCTTCGTGACGGAGAGAGCCTTTCCCCGGCGCTTATTACTGGGCTGTATGAGATGGCTGAGACCCAAGTGCAGGTGTTCCCTGCGCTGACCGGTATCGCATCCATGGCTGCGCTCGGCGTAGCATGGTGGGTGTTTTCAAGGGTCTCCAGCGGGGATACGGCCGCGCTTGGGCCAATGGGTGGTTTTCGATTCAACGATCACGCGGTGTGGCTTTTTATTGGGGGCCTTGTGCTCCTGATCACGCGATGGAGCGAGCCGCTCCATCGGGTCGGGTCGAACGCGGTCGTCTTTATGGGTGCGCTCTACGCATTGCGTGGGGCTGCAGTTGTTGTGTTCATGAGCGGAGGACTTTCCTGGTTCGGCTACGCGATGACTGCGCTCGGTCTCCTGCTGATGCCGCCAGTCGTGTTTGGCGCGGCGTTGGTAATCGGTATCGGAGACACCTGGCTGGATGTGCGCGCACGTGCGCGAGAATTGACTGCATGAGAGGACGTTCGGAGGAACTATGAAGCTTATTTTGAAGAACTCGGTTGAACACCTTGGCGAGGCCGGGGACGTCGTATCGGTGAAGGCCGGCTTTGGTCGGAACTACCTGATTCCGCAGGGGCATGCGTATGTCGCGAGCGAGGCCAATTTGGCCAAGGTCGAGGCGGAGCGTGCGCTGGCCCACGAAGGGGCTCGCCGTGATCGCCTGGAGGCGAGCCGCCGTGCGTCGCAGCTCGAGGGCATGTCACTCACGTTCCATGAGCGGGCTGGAGACGACGGCAAGCTATTTGGCTCGGTCACTCTGGCTGATATCGCCGAGCAGGCGACCGCAGGGGACCGACTCGACTTCGAGTTGGACCGTCGCATGATTGGACTCGAAGAGCCGATCAAGACCCTCGGAGTCGTGACCGTGCTTGTGAAGCTGCATGCCGAGGTCGAGGCCTCGATCGAAGTTCGCGTCGAACGCGAAGAGGGCTGACCGCCGGGTGAAAGGCGCGACGTCCGCGGACTTTCCGCCAGAGATCGTCCGGGCGGCTGAGTTGGCGGTTGAGAGAAAGGCTCAAGATGTCGTTGTCCTCGATCTTCGGGGAATTTCGACTGCCACCGACTATTTTGTGTTGGCGTCGGGGACATCTGACGTTCAGGTCAAGGCGATTGCTGCGAATATCGTCGATGAACTGAAGTTGGAGTCGCATCGCCCGACGCACGTGGAAGGTATGGGCAGTGGTCGGTGGGTCCTGTTGGACTACATCGACTTCGTCGTCCATGTATTTCACCCTCAGGCGCGCGACTTCTATCAGCTTGAGAATCTCTGGGGCGACGCTCCGAGGTGGGAAGTCCCGGCCGAGGTCGAACACCCCGTTCCGTAGAGACGCATGGCGCGATTAGGCCTGCGCAGCTTAGCATTTCACCGAGATTGGCATGTTTGCTCGCATGCCATGCGTGGTCTAACTTATCCTGGGTGCGGCCGGGTCGCCGAGCCCACTACCATACCCGGGCTTCGAGCCTGTATCGAAGTCCTTCGCCAGCCGCCCCGCCATGCATGGCCGACCTTCCTAATTGGACGTCGTTCGACGCGAGTGTAGCGCCGCCGCTCCCTGATCACTCGGAGCGTCCGGGGAGGCTTGTCACCGTTCTGAGCACATCGTCCGCTCGGGCGAACGGCTGGGCTGCCTCCGCTACTGCGGCCCTAGCGGCCGGTTGGGCCTCTGAAGGAAGAAGAGTAGTCGTAGCTGACGTCGGGCTTGAGCGTCCTTCCTTCCACGAGATCTCGGGAGAGGCCAATGCGGAAGGCGTGGTCGATGTCGTTCAGTTCGGGTGCTCCGTGCGTCGTGTGGCCCGCCAGGCCCCGGAAGGCGGATACTTTTATATCTCCGCCGGTACGCCGGTCGCGGATGCCGCAGCGGTGCTGGGTAGCCCACGCTGGAAGCGTCTTTGCGAAGGATTCCTTGATGCCGGAGTGACCTTGGTTGCTCTGGCCGACGCCGATTGCCGCGGATGTAGCGAAGTTCTGGCACTCTCAACGGATCTCGTTCTCCTTGCGGCGGAGAATGAGGATGTCGATGGCCTCGTGTCAGGAGTGGATGCCCATGTGTGCCTCTTTTCGGGGCCGCCTGAGCCGACTGACGCCGGGCCGTTTGGACGCGAAAGTGTGGTCTCTAGGGACAGGGAAGGTGATTCGGGAGCGCATATGTTCAGCGCGGTTCTCGGCGATTCTGGCGCAGCGACATCAGACCCGCTCACAGCGGATGAGTCCACGCTTCCGGTCGATCCTGACACCGCCGGCGACAGCGATTCGCGGCGGCCGTCCGAAGAGAATTCTGGCGATGTCTCTGACGAAGCAGCTTTGGCCCTCATGGAAGGCGGTCTTGCCGCGACATATGTAGAAGATGTTGCTTCCGGGGGTCCTGTTCTGGCCCATGATCTTCCGGACCCCGAAGCCGCGATTCTTGACGAGGTGGCCCTTGGGCCGCCGGTGGCGAAGGCGGGCGTTCGGCACCGGGTCCTTCTTGGGCTCGTCCTAGTGCTGCTCTTGATCGTCGCTTCTGCCGCCATGGGGTGGGTTCAGATTCCAGGTATTTCGCCGGAAGGGTCCAAGCCAGTCATTGAAAAAGAACTCGCGCCGGCAGCCCTTTCCGTCCCGGTTTCACCCACAGCTCCTGACCTTGCTTATTCGGTCGCCGTCGGCGCGTTTCCAGACGAGCAGGTGGCGATCAGCAGCACTGCAGCCTTGACCGTGGTGGAAGGACTGCTGGTCCTGATCGCGCCGGTCTCTGTGAATGGTAGGGTGTTTCACCGCGTGCTCCTGGGTCCGGCTACGGATTCTGCCTCGGCAGAAGCCCTCGCCACCCGTGTCGCGCAAGAAGTTGGCATCAGCCGATCGGAGTGGATCGTCAGGGCAACGCCTGTAGCCTTTCTCCTCGGCGAGATTCCGAACCAAGACGCCGCCACACGACGGGTTGCCGTCCTGCGTGGGCTGAACGTCCAGGCCTATATGCTGGCGGTGGACTTCGCCGACGGTTCGGTCCGTTATCGAGTATACGCAGGGGCCTACGCCGACTCGGAAGAAGCCTCCTACCTCCAGAGTCACCTGATCAATCAGGGACTCGACAACGCCACGGTCGCTCCCCGTGTGGGTCGCGTCCTTTGACTACTATTCTGACTTCATGAAGCTACGCTCACTAAAAGTTCACGGCTTCAAGTCCTTCGCGGACGCCACGAAAATCGAGTTTCACGACGGGATCACCGCCATTGTTGGCCCGAACGGCTGCGGAAAGTCGAATATTGGTGACGCCATTCGGTGGGTGCTCGGCGAGCAGCGTCCGACTGCGATCCGCGGTGCGAAGATGGAAGAGGCGATCTTTCAAGGGACCGTGGGCCGTCGTCCGGTGAATCGGGGATCGGTTTCGCTTACCGTGAGCAACGAAGACGGCGCGCTCCCGGTGCCATTCGCGGAAGTTGAGATCGGGCGCCAGGTCTTCCGTGACGGGGGGAGTGAGTATTCCCTCAATCGCACGACCTGCCGCTTGAAGGACGTCGTCGATCTCTGCCGCGACACCGGGCTCGGGGCTAACGCGTACTCGATTATCGAGAATCGGATGATCGATGCGATCCTCTCTGATCGCACCGATGAGAGACGGGGCCTATTTGAAGAGGCCGCCGGAATTGGGAAATACAAGGATCGACGGAAGGCAGCTACGCGGCGACTAGAACGCGCCGAAATGGACCTGCAGCGGCTCGAAGATGTGATCGCTGAGGTTCAGACGAAGGTGCGCTCGTTAGCTCGTCAAAAGGGCAAAGCTGAGAGGTATATCGAGTACAGGCAGCGGCGACTCGACGTCGAGGTGTCAGTGGTTCGGCACCAGCTCGACACTTTGCAAGGCCGATTGACAGGCGTAGAGAAAGACCTGCAGGGCGATATCCACACCGGAGAGGGTAAGGTCGCTGAGCTTCGCACGGCCGAGGCCAACTACGAAGCGCTCAGACTGCGCGAGGTCGACGCTGAGAAAGCACGCTCTGAAGCGGCGAAGGCGCTCGAGTCGGTGAGGGAGGAACTCGTTCGCTGGGAGCGTGACCTCGCCGTGGCAGACGAACGGGCCGCGTATGCGGAGCGACGCCTGACGCAGATCGATGAAGAGAGGGCTCAAGCCCGCAGCCAGGCGGAGTCGCTGACAAGCGATGCCGGGCTCCTGGGGGGCGATCGTGATCGAGTCGCGGATGAACTCGCAGAACTCAAGCGCGTGGCCGCCGAACGCGCCTCCGAGGTCCAAGCGGTGCGGTTGCGCCTTAACGAAGCGCGTTCACGCTTGGACGAGGTCGAGACGCGGGAGCGTGACTTGGCTCGTCGGGGGGCCCAACTCGAGGGAGACGCCGGGGCTGCGGATGCGCAGGCAGAAGAACTCGAGCGTCGCCTTGTGAGCGTCGCTGGCGAACTCGAGACCGCTGCTGAGGCGCTGTCCGACCTGGAATCCCAGGGGGACCTTTTTTCTGGTCGCCTCGGTGACTTGTCTGGGCAGGTTGATACCGCCCGAGCAGGTGTCGAGGCAGCGGCGCTCGCGGTTTCAGAGGCCAAGGACGACCTGACCGCTGCGAGGCTCGCGGAACGTCAAGCATCTGAGAGGGCGACTTCAATCGCCGCGCGTAGAGAGGCCCTTGAGCGGCTCGAGCGCGACCGGGAAGGTTTTGAGCCGGCGGTCAAGGCGGCCCTGGCGGCCGGTATCGAGGGCGTCCTCGGGACGCTCGCAGACTTCATCGACGGGTCCGCCGAATCGTCCGTCGCAGTGGAGGCCTATCTAGGAGCGATGTCACGCGGTCTCGTTTTGCGCGATCAAAAAGTGGTCGATGCGGTTGTCGATTGGTTCGCTTCGTCGTGGACGGGAGGCGGAGGGCTCATTCTCCTGTCACTCGACGCCGTGCCTAAGTCCGCGGGATCCGCCTCGGGCGCATTGCTCTCGAGCGTTCGGGCGCATGGAGATGGTGCGGACTGGGTCAGCGCCTTGCTCGATGGGGCGGAGTTGCCGCGTGAGGGCCAACTCGCGGTGACGAAGGCCCATGGGGTCGTGCGTGTCGGGAATCCCTCCGGGGCTTCGGGAGTCCTCGAGCGTAAGGACAAGCTGCGTGAGACGGCGGAGGCCCTGAAGAGTGCCTCCGATGCCGAGGGTTCGGCTCGGACGGCGAGAGAGGCCGCGGAGGGTGCTCTGTCGGACGCGGAGGATGCCCTCGACGCAGCACGGCATGCGATGCGCGATGCGCAGGACGAACTACGACAAGTGCAGGGCGAGATCGCGGCTCAGTCCGATCGGCAGGGCCGAATGGATCGTCTCCGAGATGAACTTTCCCGTCAGGTGGAGGGAGCCAAAGCCGCCCGTACGCGGGCGCTGGAGCGGGCTCAAGAGGCTCGGGAGGATCGCAAAGTCCTTCTTGAGCAAGAGCAAGGGCTCAATCAGGGGCGTGCTGACGCGCGCGCCTCAATGGAGGCCGTCCAGGAGGAGTGGGAGACCGCTCGGGCCGAGGAAGCTCGCCTGGCGGTCGACGTGGCGAGGCTGGAGGGCGACGTGACTCGACTAAGTGAGCGGCTGGAGTCGATTTTGGCTGCCCAAACCCAAGCGAGCGCCCGAGTCGCAACCCTCGACAAGGAAGAGTCGAGTTTGCGTGAGGAGCAGGCCGAAGCCCGTCGGATCAGAACAGAAGGAGATGCGGCGACCGAACGACTGTTCACAGAGCGGACCGCGGCTGAAGTTGATGTCCGCGAGCGGGACGAGGCGCTTCAGGCGGTAGCCGGGTCGCTCGGCGAAGTGGAGCGACGCGTCCGGGAAGCGCGCACGGCCGAGCGGGCGGCATCGGACCGGAGACACGAGCTCGAACTCGAGCGCCAGGAATTGGCGGGACGTATCGCGCGCATCAGGGAGCGCCTCGAAGCCGAGTGGGGGCGTCCGTTGGAGACGCTCCTCAATGAGGCATCTCCGGTGGACGGTGAACAGGACACCCTCCAGGATGAGCTCCGCGAACTCGTAATTGCCCTTGAGAAGATCGGGCCGGTGAATATGCTCGCGGTCGAGGAGCACGATGAGGAGAGCCAACGGCTCGAGTTTCTGACTGAGCAACGTGAGGACCTCGTTGAGGCACGAAACGACCTTCGCTCCGCCATTCGGGAAATCAACAAGACTGCGAACGACTTGTTCATGGGGGTCTTCGGAGAAATTCGCGAGAACTTCCGCAAGACCTTCCTGCGTCTCTTTGAGGGGGGCGAAGCCGATATTTGGCTGGCGGAGGGGGAGGACCCACTCGAAGCCGCCATCGAGATTCATGCTTCGCCGCGTGGCAAGAAGACGCAGAGAATCGACCTCCTCTCCGGGGGTGAACGCGCACTGACAGCGCTGTCCCTTTTGTTTGCGATCTACCTGGTGAAGCCGAGTCCGTTCTGTGTCTTCGACGAGGTTGATGCGCCACTAGACGAGAACAATATCGGCCGGTTCATCAAGCTTCTTCAGGACTTCAAGGGCGAAAGCCAATTCGTCGTGATCACGCACAATCCGCGCACTATTGAGGCTGCGGACTGGATCTACGGAGTGACCATGGAGGAGCCCGGCGTCAGCACTATTGTGGGCGTCAAACTGCAAGAGGCTCTCCAGGTCGCTGCCTCTGTGTAATGCGGCGCGACGGCTGTCGCGATCGTTGTGGCTGTAGACCCCTCAGGAACAGCCGTTTAGACTTAGGTCCGACACTCTAACTTCTGGCCTTCTCCATGCTCGTCGTGATGAAAAACACGGCCTCAAGCGACCAAATTCACGCGGTCGTTGAGGTCATCAAAGACATGGGCTACGACGCCCGACCCATTCCGGGCGGGCAGCGCACGGCCATAGGTATTATTGGTAACGACGGTGGGGTCGACGCGGGCAGGGTCCAGGGGCTGGAAGGGGTTTTAGAGGTCATTCCGGTCACCCATCCCTACAAGCAGGTGTCCCGCGAGTGGAAGGCCGACGACACGGTGGTGAGGTTGGAAAACGGCACCGTGTTCGGCGGCTCCGATGTCGCGATCATCGCGGGGCCGTGCGCGGTCGAGAGCGAAGCCCAGATCATTGGGATCGCTCACGACCTTAAGGCCATGGGGGCCACAGTGTTGCGAGGTGGCGCGTTCAAGCCGAGAAGCTCGCCGTACTCCTTTCATGGTCTCGGGAAGGAAGGCCTCGTGCTCCTCGCAAAGGCGCGCCAAGAGACCGGACTGGCTGTAGTCACAGAAGCGCTGGATCCTGACGGTGCCGACCTCGTGGCCGAGTACGCCGACATCGTCCAAATCGGCGCGAGAAACATGCAGAACTATGCCCTGCTGCGGCGGGCCGGCAGGACGGGAAAGCCCGTCCTACTCAAGCGCGGGATGTCCGCAACGATCGAAGAGTTCCTGCTCGCGGCAGAATATGTCCTGGCGGAGGGCAATCCGAACGTAATCCTGTGCGAACGAGGGGTCCGCAGTTTCGACACACATACGCGGAACGTTCTCGACCTGGCCGCCATCCCTGTGGTGAAAGGGTTGTCGCATCTGCCGATCATCGCTGACCCCAGTCACGGGACGGGCCTGAGGGCGAAGGTCATCCCAATGGGGCGGGCAGCCGTTGCCGCTGGAGCCGACGGCCTCATCATCGAAGTCCACCCAGATCCGACCCGGGCGATGTCAGATGGGGCGCAGTCGCTCTATCCGGAGCAGTTCCAAGAACTCATGGACCAGATCAAGGTGATTGCCCGAGCGATCGGTCGGGACATTGCCGAGCCCCTGAGCGCGGTAGCTGCCGGCTGAGAGTTGGCGCGCCTTTGGGCCGCCACTGTAGCTGTCGTGTAGGCCCATGTCACCGCCCCCGAGGCAGGGCGAAACTGAGGTATGGACTCAGACTACCCACCGCATCGCCTTGGGCGGATGGGTGAAACGTTGGCTCGCACTCACCTAGAGTCCCAGGGTTGGACCGTGCTGGCGGCCAACTATCGTTTCGGCCGCCGTGAAGTCGACCTCGTCGTGCGCGTCGGAGAGGTGGTCGCATTCGTGGAGGTGAAGACACGGGCTGGCGACGGCTTCGGGGGGCCTGAGGCTGCGGTAACTTGGAAGAAGCGGCGTGAGATTGAAATTGTCGCCCAGGATTTTCTTTATCAACATCGGGTCGGCGATGTGGACGTCCGGTTCGATGTGATCGCGATTGAGGTTGGAGGCGATGGCACACCAACCCGCTTCCAGCACATTGAAGACGCTTGGCGCCCGGGGTGGAGGTAGGTCACGTCGGCTGACGGAACTCAGGAGAAAGGGGACACCCCTTACCACAGCCTCTGAAGGGCCGTCGCGTTGACCGACTCGGCGACCGAGAATAGCTTCGTGGTGCCCCAGGTCCGCAGGGCGAAAGCTCATCAATCCCGTCAGGACCTCGCCGGTAGCAGCGGTAAGTGTGGTGATCGTCGCTGCGGGTAGCCTGGGGCAATTGTTCTTCCCGAAGCGAGTCAGTCTGCCGCGACGGGAGGAACCTCGTATCGGTGGTTCTTTCGACGTGGTAACTCATTGACACATACCGCATTAGCTAGAAAGTACCGCCCTCGTTCTTTTGCCGATGTCGCGACGCAGGAGCACGTCTCCGACACGTTGAAGCGGGCGGTAGCGGGCGATCGTGTCGGGCACGCCTATTTGTTCTGCGGGCCGCGAGGCGTCGGGAAGACGACGCTCGCTCGGGTCCTGGCGATGGCGCTCAATTGTCCTGACCGTACTGAGGACGGCGAGCCGTGCGGTGTCTGCGACAGCTGCTCTCGGATTTGGGGGGGGCACACCGCCCTCGACGTCGTAGAAATCGATGCGGCTTCCAATCGTGGTGTGGATGATGCCCGTGACCTCCGCGAGCGCGCGATGTACGCGCCCTCCGGTGAGGGGCACTACAAGATCTACATCGTGGACGAGGCGCACATGCTCACGCGTGAGGCGTGGAACGCTCTGCTGAAGATCCTGGAAGAGCCTCCTCCGCGAGTGATCTTCGTCTTTGCGACCACTGAGCCGCAAAAGATCCAGCAATCAGCTGCGCCAATCTTATCCCGCTGTCAGCGTTTCGATTTCCGCCGAATCGGTGTCGCCGACATCGTGCGCCAGTTGGCTCGCGTTCTCGCGCAGGAGGGGGCAGATGCCCCCGAGGACGCACTTCGACTGATCGCCCGTAAGGCCGACGGTGGAATGAGAGACGCGCTGTCGCTTCTGGACCAGGTGATGTCGCTCACCGGCGGGGCGGTGGAAGTCGTCTCTGTGAGACGCATTCTCGGCCTGGTCGAGGAGGAGCGGTATGTCGAGTTGATCGACATCTTGGCGGAGGATCGCCACGCGGACGTCTTTGACTTGGTGCAGCGCCTCACCGATGAAGGCTATGACCTCGTAGAGTTCTATCACGGACTCTTGGACGCGCTCCGGACACTGCTGCGCCTTCGTTTGTCGCCCGGCGCAGAAGTCGACCTACGCCCCGATATTCGCGAAGAGTTCGCGCGGCGGTGCGCAGGGTTCGAGCCGGGGGATCTTGTCCGGATGTTGGCTGCGGCCGCGGAACTCGAAGCGCAGGGAAGTCTCCGTCGGAGCCCCAACCCGCGGGTCCTGATCGAGATGTTGCTTCTGCGGCTGAGCTACATGGATCGCACTGTCGACCTGGAGGAACTGCTCGCCGTTCTTGGTGGGGCGCCGTCCCCTTCAGGAGGAGCCGGTGGCGGGCCCAGGACCTCAAAAGGATCCCCGTCGGCCTCCGACGGGGGTTCGCCTGCGTCCCAGGGGCACGCTCCCAAGGGGGCTGACCTTCCGTCGACGCCCGCCGGTGCGACGCCAGCCCCAGCCTCGCCTCCGCCTCCTCCGGTCGCGGCAGAACCCAGACCGAAGGCTCATCTCGAAGAGAACGCCCAGCCAGCCGCCGCAACCCAGGCCGTACCTGCTGTGGCCCTCCATGCGCCGCAGGGCGTTGCGATCCCGGGCGACGACGTAGTGCCAGCTCACGGCGTCGAAGAGGCTTGGCGCCGGTGGTTGGAGGCGGGTCGCGATGTGCCACGAGGCCTGAGTGCCTTTCTTCATTCAGCGACCGTGACAGACCTCCCCGATGGCCAGGTGGAGGTGACGCTCTTGCCTGGCCCCGCTGCGGAGAGACTCGCCGAGTCGTCGGTGAGGGCCGAGATCGGTCGGGGCCTTGAGCCGCATTTGGGTCGCCCCGTGCAATTGGTCGTGAAGACGACGGCACCCTTGAGCGGCGGACCCGAGCGCGTCACTGCATCTGAGGTCAAGGAACACACGCTGCAGACGCTCTACCGCCAGGAACCCCGTTTGGAGCGGGCGGTACAAGAACTCGACCTAGAGCTGATGGACTGACCCTATCGGCGCTGATCCCCCAGAAACTGCCATGAACAATATTTCTCAACTCATGCAGCTCGGCCAGCAAATGCAGGCCAAGATGACCGAACTCCAACAGTCGCTTGAGGCCCGTAGAATCCCGGCTTCCTCGGGGGGCGGTATGGTCACGGTGACCGTTGATGGGAAAGGTTCGGTCAAACAGGTCCAGATCGACCCCACTTGTGTCGATCCTAGGGATGTCGAGATGCTCGAGGACCTCGTGCTGGCCGCCGTCACTGAAGCCCAGGCGAAGGCTCAGGGGGAATACGAGCAGGAGATGAAGAAGGTGACAGGCGGACTTCCGATGAACATTCCTGGGCTCCCGAAGCTCTTCTGATCGGACGGGCTCTTGTCCTGTAACAAAACTCCGTTGAGCACCGAGAGGGTCGATGCGCCGCGCTGGCTAGGCGCTACGACAAGGAATAGCACCGCTATTTTGCGGGCCAGCAACGAAGCCAGCGTGGATGCACAGCGCTCGACCGCAAACGCACTTCTGTGACAGGACACTAGAATCGAATGTCGGTGATCGACACCCTTACCGGCGAGTTTGCACGGCTTCCCGGAGTCGGGCCCAAGACTGCGTTGAGACTCGTCCATCATCTCATGAAGGGTAAGAAGGACGACACGCGGCGCCTCGCTCGGGCCATGGTTGAGCTCGCCGACCGTGTTCGGTCCTGCGACGTTTGTGGGAACTTCTCGGAGGACGCGCTCTGTGAGATTTGCTCGAATCCTCGGCGTGACCAGGGTATCTTGTGCGTCGTGGAAGAGGCCTATGAAGTTGGAGCCATTGAACGAACTGGCCAATTCCGGGGGCTTTTCCATGTTTTGGGAGGACGGTTGTCTCCGTTGGACGGCATTGGCCCGGACGAGCTGCACATGGATTCTCTTCTCGCGCGCATTCGGGACGTTGAGGGAAGGGTGCGGGAAGTGATTGTTGCGACGAATTCCAGCGTCGAGGGTGAGGCGACGGCGGTGTATCTTGAACAAGAGATCCGACCCCTGGGGCCGACAGTCACGCGCCTGGCGCGCGGTATCCCTGTTGGAAGTGACCTAGAATACGTGGATGGGACGACCATCGCCCAGGCGCTGGCCGGACGGAGGGAGATGTGACGATGAACAAGAAGCTTCGGACCGCCGGCATCACGGTGATCGCGGCTGCGGTCGCGGGTGCTTTGGCCGCGCTTATCGTTCGTGACCAAATCAACCGGCACCAACGAGATCTCTTCAGCCCGCGAGCGTTGAAGCGGCTTGCTGCCTTGGGACATATGGGCAAAGAGCCTGCCAATGTGGACACGATCTGCCTGCTCCGCGACTTCGTGGCCTGGGAGCCAAGGAGACTCTTGCGCGAGCGGGCCCGAGCGATCGTGATGCGGATGGAGAACGAGGTGGCCCAAGTGGCCTAATGCTGGACATCTTGCCCCTTCGCCAAGCGAGACCGACCTTGTTCCCCTCCAGCGACTGTCGCCTGTTGCAGCCGGTGGTTCCAACGTTAGCTTGTGGCCGCCTAGTGCTGCGTGGCTTGTGTCGTGCTGCACCCCTTCGAACCGTACAGCG
Organism: uncultured Gemmatimonadales bacterium; assembly: GCA_937919655.1. GTDB lineage: Bacteria > Gemmatimonadota > Gemmatimonadetes > Longimicrobiales > Gaopeijiaceae > CALFPJ01. Next base: position 6,494 of record CALFPJ010000104.1, on the reverse strand, counting down.
GGAGAGGTAGCGTCGACCGATGTCGATGATCAACTACGCCTCGCGCGAGATCAACTGCAAGGATGAGCTCCGTGCGCAGATCAACCCCATGGGGTTGCCGGACTTTGAGGGCGTGGCTATCGAGGGGAAGGGTGTTTTTGAAACTCTCTCCTGTGTGAGCAAGCTGGTCATAAAAGCACTTACCTGATTCTCCCGCCGGGGCCAGCGCTTGACTGAAAATCGCTTCACGCTCCCCAACGTCATCACGGTCGGTCGAATCATGGCAGCGCCGGCGGTTGCAATGATGGCGTTGTCACCGGACGTCGCCACTCGTTTTTGGGCGTTCGTGTTTTTCGTGCTTGCAGCCCTGTCTGACGTCTGGGACGGATACCTCGCACGACGCTACGACTTGATCACCGACGTGGGGAAGTTGCTTGACCCGCTCGCCGACAAGTTGCTCTTGGCGGCGACCTTCATACCGTTCTTTATTATCTCGAACCGGGGCGGGGAGGCCGATCTGATCCCTGGATTGGGCGCGATGCCTATTTGGATTCTAGTCGTCATCTTCGGGCGAGAGATCTTCATCACTGCGTTCCGTAGCTACGCAGCTGGCCGAGGGGTCGTAATCGCGGCTGGGAAGTCAGGCAAACAGAAGTCACTTCTGCAGTCGTTGTTCATGGGCGGACTCCTCCTTTGGTATCCCCTCAGGCTTGTGGCGGAAACCCGTGGCTGGGACGGCCCCGTGTGGTCCATCTGGTTTCGGTTTCAGGCCACGTGGATCGGGCTCACGTTGTCGCTGGCGATCGTGATGACCATCTACTCCATGCTGGACTACCTATGGTCTTACCGATCTCTGATGGGCCTCCGGAATTAACCGCGGGCTTCGGAGATTCAGGTGGATAAGCTTCAATTAGGCTCAGCCTGGGGGTCCTGTGGCGTCCGGCCTCGGTGACTTGCGCACCGTAGTCATCTCAGTCGGTAACGAACTGCTTTTCGGATCGACTGTGGACACGAACTCGGCATGGCTCGGACGGGAGCTTGCCGCGCTCGGCCTTCCGGTCTCCAGGCGATATACCGTCCGCGACGACGCGGACGAAATTCGAGCTGCGGTTGCGGCCGGGATGAGCTGCTCGGAATTGGTGCTCGTGACCGGCGGGCTAGGGCCCACGCACGATGACATCACGCGTGGCACCGTGTCCGAGATGTTGGGGCTTCCGCTCAAGGTCGATCCGGGGCGCCTTCTTCAGCTTCAGGAACGCTTCCGTCAGCGGGGCTACGATGTGCTCCCGGAGGCCAACCGAAGTCAGGCAGAGATTCCGGAGGGCGCTTGCGTTCTCGACAACCCTCTGGGCACCGCCCCGGGGCTGGCCATGGAAAGCGACGGAGTCCTTCTCGTCTTGCTCCCAGGGGTGCCACGGGAAATGAGGGCGATCTTCGGCGGGGACCTTGGTGCGTTGTTGCGGGATCGTTTCTCCGGTCGCCTGGCCCCGGTAGTGCACCGAATGCTCCACACCACGGGGGTCCCTGAGTCAAAGCTGGCCGAGGTGATCCGTGCGGCATTTCCGGACCCAGCTGCTTACCTGGGTGACGGCATGTCGATGGCGTTTTTGCCGGACCTGCGTGGTGTGGACCTGCGCCTGAGCGTTGCCCACGCGTCGGCGGGCGAAGCGGAGTCCGCCTTGAATCGGGCGGAGTCCGCCCTGGCCCCGCTGGTTGCGCCCTGGCGATTCGACTCCGAAAGCGGCGACCTTGCTGAGGCCGTGCTTGTGGCTCTAAGGCGGGGGCGGAACACGTTGGCGGTGGCGGAGAGCTGCACCGCTGGGATCGTTTCTACGCGACTGACCGAACACGCAGGCTCGTCGGATGTTTTTGTGGGGGGGGTGGTGGCCTACTCCAATGGGGTGAAGCAGGCGCTCCTCGGGGTGACGACCGTTGCGCTCGAGTCCGGTGGAGCCGTCTCCGAGGTCGTTGCCCAGCAAATGGCGCTCGGGGTGCGCGAGGCGGTGGGGGCGGATGTCGGGGTCGCCATCACAGGAATCGCGGGTCCGGGCGGGGGATCGCAGGAGAAGCCGATAGGGACAGTTTGGTTAGCGGTTTCGACGGACGGCGGCGTTCGGACTGAATGCGTTCTTTTCACGGGCGACCGTGAGGCTGTGCGTGAACGTGCGGCCCAGGCCGCCCTATCGCTGGTTCTTGCATCCGTGGGCCACCCTTCTTCCCGACACTGAACGCGGCACGCCGGCTGTTGTATCTTCTACGCCGCAGCGTGAACCCAAAAAAACAAAACCATGACGGAATCCGTACCGAACAACAAAGAAGCCGACTTCGACGAGAGCGAAGAGATCGTCTCCGAGGACGCGCAGGCGGAGGTGCTCGAGAAGAGTACTGATTCAGCTGCAGAGCAGGATGCGGACGAGGGGAGTGAGGGTGCCGCGCACGCCGAATTCCAGAAGAAGTACGACGAGGTCACCGACCGACACCTGAGACTGGCTGCCGAATTCAACAATTTTCGCCGTCGGACGGAACAAGAACGCTTGGAAGCATGGTCGCGGGCCCAGTCGGACCTGGCTGCCAAGTTCCTTGACCTCTTGGACGACCTTCAGCGGGTCGCTGGACTTGACCTGAGTAACGCCACAGTCGAGACCATCATGGAAGGGATCGACCTGGTGGAGCGGAAGTTCAGCCGTGTCCTGACGGACGCGGGTATTGAGGCCATCGATCCGCTCGGTGAGGCCTTTGATCCCGAACGGATGGAAGCGGTGATGCGGGTGCCAGCGGAGTCTGATGAAGACGATGACAAGGTCGCTGCGGTCTTTCAGAAGGGGTATTCACTTAAGGGTATTCTCGTCCGGCCGGCCCGGGTGAGCGTGCACAAGCACGAGTAGGGTCGACACAAATGGGGGCTCCGAAGAAGGACTTCTATGAGATTCTCGGTGTGGCTGACAAGGCCACACCTGGCGAGATTAAGAAGGCGTACCGGAAACTCGCCAAGCAATTTCACCCGGACGCCAATCACGGCGATCCCAAGGCTTCTGATCGCTTCAAAGGAATCGGCGAGGCCTATTCGGTCCTGAGCGACCCGGCCAAGCGCAAGCAATACGACCAGATGCGTCGATTGGGGTCCTTTGGCTTTGGACCGGGTCGACCTGCTCGGGGCGGGGGTCATACGCGGAGCGCCGGCGAGGACCCAAACTTCTCGTTCGACGATCTCCAGGGTGGTTTCGGAAACATCTCGGACCTCTTCAGCTCACTGTTCGACAATCTCGGAAAGAAGGGGCCTGGACCGCAGAAGAAGAGCGTCCGTGCCAAGGGCCAAAACGTTGAGTATGTGGTCGAAATCCCTTTCCTCACCGCCGTCCGGGGAGGAATGGTTTCAGTAGAGGTCTCGATCACCGAGGACTGCGCTACCTGCGGCGGGGCGGGCGCCTCACCCGGTACCAACCTCCGTACCTGCAGCGAATGCAAGGGGACCGGCCACGTGTCCTTTGGACAGGGAGGGTTTGCGGTCAAGCGGCCGTGCCCGGCGTGTTTCGGGCGGGGCATGATCCCTGAGGCGCCCTGCCAGTCCTGCTCAGGGCGAGGCGCGGTGCGGCAGCAGCGTAAGCTCCAAATTAACGTTGCGCCTGGAGCTGACACCGGATCGAAGGTTCGGTTGTCAGGTCAGGGTGAACGCGGGAAGAGCGGGGGCCCTGCCGGAGACCTGATCCTTACCTATAAGGTGCAGCCCCATCGGTTCTTCAGGAGGGAGGGGCTCGATATCCATGTGTCGGTGCCGATCAACATTGTGCAGGCGACGCTGGGGTCGAAGATCCGAGTACGCACGGTCAGCGACAAGAAGGTCGTGCTCCGGATTCCCAAGGGCACGCAGTCCGGCACAAAATTCAGAGTTCGTGGCCAAGGGGTAGAGAAGGGCGAACGGCGAGGGGATCAGTACGTGGAGGTTTCGGTCGAGGTGCCCGACGAACTCAGCGACGACGAGCGCCAGGCCATGGAAGAGTTCGGTGAGGCCTCCGGTCTAAAGCACTAGGCTGCGTTGGAAGCACGATCGGCCCGCGGGTCCGCTCCGGGGCTAGATCGACGCCCGCGTATAACCCCGTGCGATTCGACCGCCGCCGATCACGCGTGCGTCAGCATCGAAGAGCACCGCGGACTGTCCTGGGCTGATTGCCGCCTCGGGTGCCTCCAGGGCCAGGACCAGGCTCTCGTCCAGTCGAGAGACGACGGCAGGAACGGCCTCGGAACGGTATCGGAGTTGGACGACGACGCTGCTCCCCACAAGTGGGGCCGCAGCCAACCAGTTAAGTTGGCTGATTTCGACCGTGTCTTCGAACAATTCGTCGCGCGTCCCGATTACGACTTCTCGGGTTGTGGGCCGAACCTCCAAGACAAAGAGCGATTCAGGGAATCCGCCCCCGAGTCCCTTTCGCTGACCGACTGTGAAGCCCGCGTAGCCACCGTGTTCACCCACTACACTTCCGTCCCGCCGCACCAGCGGACCCGGTTCGAGCGCGGGGTGGACGTCGCCCAGACGCTTCTTCAGGAGATCCCGATAGTCGCCTGTGGGTACAAAACAAATCTCCTGCGACTCCGGCTTGTCGGCGGTGATCAACTCCAGCGCCCGCGCCTGGGCCCGGACCTCCGTCTTGGTCAAATCACCAAGGGGGAAGAGGAGCTTTGGCAGGATCTCCTTGGGCATGGCCCACAGGAAGTACGACTGGTCCTTGTCAGGGTCGAGTCCCCGCAGCAACGCTGACCCACCGTCTGAGTGACGAACACGGACGTAATGACCGGACGCAATCTGGTCGCAGCCGAGGGCCCGCCCCCGCGCCAGAAGCTCTTTGAACTTTGTCTTGCTGTTGCAGTTGACGCACGGATTCGGAGTGCGTCCGACGGCGTACTCTTGGACGAAATCATCGATTACGTCTCGGGTGAAGTCCTCCTCCACGTCGAAGACATAGTGCGGGATGTCGAGAGCAGCTGCGACCCTTTTGGCATCAAGAATGCCGTCGAGGCCGCAACACGTCTTGGAGTGCGACGGCGTCTCGGAGTAGCAATACGTTTTCATGGTGACACCGACCACGTCGTGGCCAGCTTCGACCAAGAGGGCGGCGGCGACCGAAGAATCGACCCCCCCGGACATCGCTACGAGAATGCGGCTCATGCCGCGCCGTCCAGGCCACGCAGACGTGATACGATCCGAGTGAGAACGTCGGCTGCGCGATCTACGTCGATCTGGTCGCTCGTTCGCCCTAGTGAGAAGCGCACCGTCGCCCTCGGATCGTCCGCGCCGTAGAGCGCCGAGATGACGTGGCTGCCTGCAGTGCTGCCGCTCGCGCAAGCAGAGCCGCCCGACGCCGCGAGGCCCTCCAAGTCCAACGCCATGAGAAGAGCTTGCCCGTCCACATCTTCAACACCCAGGCTGGAGATGTGCGGGGCACGGACTGCCGATCCCCCATTGATGCGGACCCCGTCCAGGCCGGCGAGCACTCGGGCTTCCAGTCGGTCCCGAAGGGCACGGAGTCGCTCCGATTCGACGGCCTGCTCGTCAACGACAAGCCTCATTGCGGCTGCCAAGCCAACGGCGCCCGCGACGTCTTCAGTGCCTGGGCGCAGGGCGCGTTCCTGACCTCCGCCAAACAGCAGCGGAGCGACGGTCGTTCCGGTGCGGGCGAAAAGCAGACCTGTCCCTTTCGGGCCGTAGATCTTGTGCCCGGTGGCAGACAATAAGTGCACCGGTGCGTCGACCACCGACACCGGAACCTTCCCGATCGCCTGAACCGCGTCGGTGTGGAGCGTGCCACCGGCAGCTTCCACACGCCGAGCGATTTCGGCCACAGGAAGCATGATTCCCGTCTCGTTGTTGACCCACATGACGGACACGACGGCCGCGCCGGCCTCCAGGGCCGCATCCAGAGCGTCAAGATCGACCTGTCCGGCCTCCGAGACGCCCAAGACAACGCGTCGCACCTCTCCGCCTCTTTCCGCACTCACAGCGGCGTCCTGCACCGCGTGGTGCTCGATTGCGGACACAATCAGCGTGGGGGTTGTGCCTGAAGCGGCATGTAGCGCTCTGCATCGCCCGAGAATCGCGAGGTTGTCCGACTCTGTTCCGCCCCTCGTGAAGAACACTTCAGAGGGCTTCGCCCCCAGAGCGCTCGCCGCTGTGGCCCGGGCCGCGGCCAGGCCCTCCGCGGCTCGCCGACCCCACCTATGCAAACTGGAAGGGTTCCCGAAGTCGTCCGACAAGTACGGGAGCATCGCCGCGCGGACCTCATCACGCATCGGAGTCGTAGCGGCGTAGTCGAGATAGACGGGGTGCATGTGGGTGTGTTGTGTGTTTGTGGGCTGGACTTGGGTTCCTAAGGTAACGGGCGCGGTGGGCGGGAGCCCACATCGCGCTCCCTACCTCGCGAGGGCGCTCGGCTCGGTTCGGAACCTGTCAACGACAATGGGACACTCTTGGGGATCAATTAGAGAGCAATTTTCTGTGTAGAGGTGGATGGGATGGGCGGGTT
>CALFPJ010000103.1 GCA_937919655.1 uncultured Gemmatimonadales bacterium | reverse complement strand
AGACATTCAGAGCACCCTCCACGCTCACGCCGGCGCCCACTTCGTCCCGCGCAACAAACAACCAGTCCGTATGCTCCTCGTCCACGAGGTCGTTCATATAGACCACAGGCACTGCCTCGACGACCACGAATGCTGCCCGCAACGCGTCCACGAACGGAGAACTCTCCGCGTAGGACCACACCGCGAGGACTCCGCCCGGTGCCAGGTGAGCCTTGGCTTTGGCGAGCCCTGACTCCGTGTAGAACGATTCGTTGCCCGCTCCAAGGTGATCGTCCGGGGCGTGATCGACGTCGATGAGTACGAGGTCCCAAAGTTCATCGGCCGGACCGCGCAGCGCAGCGTAGGCGTCACCTTGTCGCACGCCAAAGCGTACGTCCTCAAGAAGCTCGGCGGAGAGTGGAATGAGACCATCCTTCAGAAAGCCGACCACAGCGGGGAAGATCTCGATCACCTCGACCCGCTGAACTCGATCCGAATGGAGCGCGGCGGCGGCCGTATATCCAAGCCCAAGCCCAGCCACGAGAACCGACAGCTCCGTCCCAGGGTGTCTTGCGAGGGCCTCATCTGCGAGTGCTCGCTCGGAGACGGTGTTGTAGCTGCTCATCAGTAACTGGTGATCGAGCGTGATCTCTGTAATTACAGTGCCAGGTGTAGAAAGGAGTTCGCGGCGGCGCAGGCACAGATCGCCCAGAGTTGTGTGTTCGTAGGCGAGGATTTCGAGATTAGAAGCGCTCATGTGGGTTGGCCGTCTCAGGCTACAGTGTCTGGGTGCAACAACGGAGGTGTGCACCTTCGCCGATTCTGCCCCTTGGGCGCAACTCGAAGTGCGAGAGCGCGAGCAGAATGGAGGGGTAGTTTCTATGCCGGGGTTCTCACGCTCGTGCCCAACCTGCGGCTGTCGCGCTGAACTCGGGTGGCCTATCCCTGTGGAAGCGGCCCGGCTCGTCCGGGGTCGCTATTGCTCCGTATTTTCGAACACTTGAGGCCCGAGGGGACCAACGTGCAGCGAGCTGAGCGCCAAGAAACGACGACTTTGAAATACGTCGCCCTTCGAAGGGTCGCGATCGCCCTCACGCTCTTCGCCGGGTGCTCTGACTCAGCGCCGGACTCGACCGGAGCAGCACTCGATGCTCAGCCCCTAGGCGCGGGAGGGAGACCCGCATGGCTCACAGACGCCATCGTCGACTCAGTCACCGGGGCGATGCGGCAGGCCGACGCACGAGGCGAGGTCCCAGTAGGGGCGGCTGCGATCCTCCAGACGGACACCGGGCAGGTGATCTTGACCGCATACAACACGGTGAATCACCTGGGGTCGGCTTCCGGCCACGCGGAGATCAACGCGATTCAGCGCGTGATCGAGTACCTCGGATCTGCGGAGCAACTCAGTTAGTTTCCGAAAGAAAAGTTGTTCCTGGTGACGTCCTTAGAGCCTTGCCCCATGTGCACCGGGGCGATCGGGCCTATCTGGGGCTTTCTTTCGGACCACGTGACGGTGATCAAAAAGAAGGCCGAAAGGTGGCGCAGCGAGGAACTCCTCGAATTCGAGCGAATGCGGGCAGGGTGGGTCAAGACCGGCCTAGATCATCTCCAAGACGATCTGTTATGCGAGCGCAGTGGATACCGGGAACTTTACCCTGAGGACTGCGATCGTCGGTAGATCGAGGCGGCCACACTCATCGACCCAACCTCATCCCCCCAAATCGAACAGCCGGCTGTACTTGATCACCAACTGCCGCTGCCTCGGACCCGCCAAGATCCCGGTCCGCTCGAACATCCCGTGATGATTCGTATCGTTCCATACGATAAACAGCCCCGTCCCCGCGGTATCAAGCCAGCCAAGGCGGACGTTGGTCCCCACGTCTTCCGTGTCGTCATTGTACTGCAAGTTCGCTTGTAGGTAGATGCGTGGGGTAAACGAATAGGAGGCGTTTAACCCGACGACCGCCGTCTTAAAGCTCCCTTCGTCGAGTCGCACATCGAAGTAGTTGAGCTTCAGCGTGGCCGCGAGTTTGTCTCCATGGCGGTATACAATGTCTGCGTTCGGCCGGAACTGAGTTCCCGAGTAAAATCCGCCCAATGTCCATCCGCCGCTGACGGACAAAGGCGCGCCCTTATTGGTGTTGTAGCGGAAGGACCACTCGGCGTTGTTGTACGACCCGGCAGGAATCACAATGCCTTCACGGATCTCGAACGGCTCTTGCAGGCCTTCCCCCGTGAGGTTGAATCCCGGGAACTGGAAGAAGGCGCCGTTCTCAAACGCGAAGTGAGAGTCCGTGTGAATCAGGTACGACTCGCTGAAGCCGTCCAAAGAGAAGAACTGGTTGTAGGAGATGTGCGGTCGGAATTCACGGAACCAGGGTGTACCCTCTGTCCTCAGGTGGCGCATGATGCGCGCGTTTACGTGTCGGTACGCCCGCCGGTTTACGAAGCCGACTTCGGGGTTGAAGTCCTCTCCGATCTGCCTGTAACCGGTAGTGATTTGCCAGTCTCGGGTGATGTACGTCCCCGTGCCCTCGAAGCCGTACTCCCCGTTGTTGAACCCTTCGCGGGTATCGACTTCGCCGGTCTCCATGGGAGTGGTGGTCAGCCCAATCCACCCGTCGAGCGTCAGCGCCTCGCCGATGCCCAAGCGCCCGTCGACGCCGTACGTGATGTTGTAGTCGTCGGTATCGGCAGTGTTGAATCGGGATACGAGGATCCCGCCTAGCTGGGTCCGGTTCCCCATCTCCTTGTAGGCGCGAAGCACGCCGAAGTTGTTCGCCGGGGCGACCACGTCGCTGAGTCCTGTGTCTTCGTCGATTCCGACAACATCATCGGTCTGGATGTTGAGCAGGCCAATCTGGAAGTCTCCGACCTTGCCGGAGAGGCGAGCACCTGCCTGAATCGGAACCTCTTGGCCCCCGGACAGCCCTATCCGGCGACTGAAGAACAGCTCCGCGTTCTGACTCGTCCCCACCGCAAAAGTGCCGGCGTTCTCCAAGAAAAATGCGCGTTTCTCGGGGAAAAAGAGGCTGAAGCGGGTCAAGTTGACCTGTTGGTCGTCCACTTCGACCTGCGCGAAGTCCGTGTTCACCGTGAGGTCCAAAGTCAGGCTCTGGTTCAATCCGATCTTCGCGTCGCCACCCACTTGGCGCCCATAGTCGACCTCCGGGTTTGCGACCTCGTAGTTCTTGAATCCATCCGCGAGTAGGTACGGACTCACCGTGAAGGCCCGCCTGGCAGGAGCATCGAGCGCGAGCGTCCCTGCCATCGAAATCCGATATAGGTCGAACTGACGGGGGATCTGAGCCCACATCGCCTCTTCGCTATTCCTGCGGATCTTTCGTTCGAAGTTGAGGCCCCACTCCTGGGTGCCGCTGCTCCCGTATCGCAGGGTAGAGAAGGGGATGCGCATCTCGGCGTACCACCCCTCAGCGTCGGTCGATGTCGCTACCTCCCAACTACCGTCCCAATTGAGGTTGAAGCCTCCTGTCGAGCCGCGCTGCTGACGGCCGTTTCCCGGTCCGCCGGCCTGGCCCTCTCCGGCCACCTGTCCGTCGTACTCGATGCCCGCGGGGCTGGTCCCGAAAACGAACGCGTTCTGATGGTCGCGGTAGGTGTCGAGGAGGACCACAAAAGCGTCCGACTCATTGAGCGACGCGTCCCGGAGCGTCTGTCCGAACACGATGCCCGACGCATCTGAGTCGTACAGCCACGCAGCCACATAGAGCGCCTCCCCATCCTGCGCGATCCGCACTTCAGTGCGTTGCGAGACCGGCTGGCCTTCGCCCGGCTCGCTCTGGGTGAAGCCTGTGATGGGCATGACGCCAGACCAAGCGGCGTCATCCAGGTGGCCGTCGATCACGGGTGCGGCCGAGATCAGCGCCGCTGAGGTCGTCGGGGCTTGTTGCGCCACCGTGGCGGTGGGGGACGCCAGCACGGCCGCGACAAGAAGTGAAGAGAGACGCATATGCCTGAATGGAGCTTGAGGTTGAGGAGGAGGCCTGGGGAGGCCACGGTCGACCGCGTTGCACGAACTACCCGACAATCGAAGCGCCGATGTTGTTGGCGCGCGAGATCTTCTATAGAGATGCGATCGCAGAAGGTGCCCTCCCGGGCTGACCAACCTGTCTCGCCGCTCCCTACATTCGCTCCTCCTCGCATCCGAGATCCCATGGATCGGCGCCACCTCCTCAAGCTGCTCGGCACGGCGACCGCCTTCGCCGGATGGACCCCGCTCCAGCTTGAGGCGCTCTTGAAGCCGGGCGGCACCCGATCGATCGACGTCGCCTTCTTTACCGACGCCCAGCGTGAGGCCGTCACCGCATTCTGTGACCTGATCATTCCCACTACGGACACACCCGGCGCGGTCGAAACGGGCGTTGTCGAGTACATCGAGTTGATGGTGTCAGAATGGTTCGACGACGGAGAGCGTGAGCGCTTCATGCGCGGCCTCACCCATTTCGAGGAGCACACACAATCGATGACCGGCACGAGCTTCGCCCTGGCGCCCGAAGTCCGACAGGTCGCCATCCTTAAGGGGCTCGAGGCCGAAGCCAATTCTCTGCGGGATGCCGATCCCGATGCAGAGGAGGAATTCTTTCATCAGGCCCGCGGCTTGGTGCTCCACGGCTACTACACCTCTGAGGTGGGCATGAAGGACGAGCAGATGTTCATCGAGAGACCGATGTTCTACGAGGGCGATGTGCCCCTCATCGAGCTGATCCGTACGGGAGGGGACCGCTGATGGGTAAGCGCGAGGAGTACGACGCGATCGTTGTCGGATCGGGCATGAGCGGTGGATGGGCCGCCAAGGAAATCACGGAGCGGGGGCTGCGCACGATTGTCTTGGAAGCGGGTGGGCTTGTGACACCAGACGACTACGTGATGGATGTCTATCCGTGGGACCTGAAGTACCGGGGTCGGCGTGAGCGCGCCGTGCAGTCGCTGCAGCGTCCGATCCAGAGTACCTGCTACGCGTGCGACGCCTGGAGCGAGAAGTTCTTCGTCCGGGACGATGAGAACCCCTACACGACCGCCGAGGGAACCGACTTCTCCTGGATCAGGGGACGGCAGGTCGGCGGTCGCTCGATCATGTGGGGGAGGCACGTCTACCGTTGGAGCGACCTCGATTTTGAGGCCAGCCTCAAAGACGGGCATGGCGTCGACTGGCCCATTCGCTACGCCGACATCGAGCCTTGGTACGACCACGTGGAGCGTTTCATCGGCGTGACAGGGCAAGCCGAGGGTCTCGCTCAGCTGCCCGACATGCAGTTCCTCCCACCCATGACGCTCAACTGCCAGGAGCAGGTCGCTCGCGACCGACTGACGCAGGCCTACGGCGGCGAGCGACTCATCACCATCGGGCGCTGCGCCGTGCTCACCCAGCCCCACAACGGTCGGGCGGCGTGCCACTACTGCGGTACGTGCGAACGTGGTTGCTCGACGCACTCCTACTTCAGCTCGCTAGCGGCGACGCTCCCTGCGGTCGTAGACAAATGGGGCATCCCGGCGCTCCGTATCCACTGCGAGTGGAGTGACAACGAGCGCAAGATGCTTCAAGAGATGTCGGTGCAGGCCGCCGAGATGCTCGACGCCGTGGGCGCGCGGGACGTGGTCAGCTTTGTGGAGGACAATCCGCCAGGCCTCACGATTCACGAAATGGGCACGGCCCGGATGGCTAGTGACAGCGAAACCTCGGTGCTCAACGGCTGGAACCAGGCATGGGACGTGCCGAATCTGTTCATGACGGACGGGGCCTGTATGGCATCCAGTGCGAATCAGAACCCTAGCATCACCTACATGGCACTCACCGCTCGAGCGGTGAACCACGCGGTAGATCTGATGGACAGAGGAGAGCTGTAGCGCGGGCAGAATCGCACTTGGAGGGTGAGCGCCCTGGGATGAGCGCGCCCAGCCCAGCCCGTTACTGCAGGTTGGCCAATACCTCGCGCAGTACCCGGTCGCAGTCCTCCAAGAACTCGGGAAGTATCTTCGACATCGCCTCGACTCGCACCTGCTTCTCTTGAAGGGCGATGATCATCAGATCCCTCAGTTTCGTGCGGCCTGCGATGTTCTTCACGACACTATCGGCTGCGCTGAGGCATTCGGCGACGTCATTTATGATGAGGACGTCGCTCTTAGTCACGAGATCGCCGACGGCGGCCCGAACGGTGTACGAGTACGGGATATGCCACGGATAGGTGGCCTTTTCGTTCTCAGCGCGGGCGCGAGCCTCATCGGAGCTGGCCTGAAGCCGCTCGACCTCGGTCCGCTTGAGTGCGAGTTCGTCGACCAGGTCTTTCGCAAGGAACTTCGCCCCGCCCTTGGCCAGCGTTAGGAGGTCATGGTGCACAGCAACCATGGCCTTCTCGTTTTCGAGGACCGTCGCGGTCCACCCCATCGCGTCGCCGATTGAGGCCAAGGCTCGCCGGAGTTGCTCCCCCTGGCGGACACCTAGGTCACCATCTTGCTTGACGTGCGCGAGCGCCATCGAAGCCAAGTCCTTCGACACATCTTTGAGTTCGGGTGCGGCGGTCAACATGGCCGTAAGGGTCAACGGTTTGGTCTTCTTACTGGCCATTCAAGGTGCTCCGGGGTCACGGCGGCGATGCTATTGACGGCGCCAGATTCAATTCGGCGCCTACAACAATACTAGCCCCAGCCAGAACGAGAATACCCGCCGGATGATTCTGGTTCTCAAATAGCGTATTTCTGCCGCGAATGGGCAGGGTCGCAGGGCGCCTGACCGCTGCAATCGGCGAAGTTGCCCGGTGTCTTATCAAGGACGTCACGATCGCCGGCTCGTCCCCAGATCGTGTTGCTGTTACTGACTTCCTGCGTGTAATCCCCCCTTGTCGTGGCTGATCAAGGCATCTACCCTAGGCCCACACAGCATCTGCCGTGACCCCTAGAAGGACGTGTACCGCTCGTGATTACGCCACGCACCACTTGGTTCGCCGTTTTCGTCGCTGCACTGGCCGTTCTCGTGGCTCCTGCCCCGAATTTGGACGCCCAAGTGGATCCAGCCCTGTTCCAGTCGATGAGTTATCGGAACATCGGCCCCTTCCGTGGGGGGCGCGTCACCGCGGTAACCGGCGTGCCCGGCGAGACCTTCACCTACTACATGGGCGCGACAGGCGGAGGGGTCTGGAAAACGACCGACGCTGGGACCACTTGGCAGAATATTTCAGACGGTTATTTCAAGACGACAGGGATCGGGGCGATCTCGGTCGCCCCCTCTGACCACAACGTGATTTACGTGGGCACGGGGGAGTCTCCCGTGCGCGGGGTGAAGACCTCGCACGGAGACGGCGTTTATAAGTCGACCGACGCCGGAGCCACGTGGACCCACGTGGGTCTCGAGCCCACGCGACATATCAGCAAGATCTTCGTACACCCGAGTGATCCCGATCGCGTCTACGTTGCGGCTCAGGGGAACCCCTGGGGCCCGAATCCAGATCGTGGCGTCTATCTCTCCGAAGACGGTGGTGGCACTTGGGCCAAAATCCTCTTCGTCAACGATGACTCGGGCATCGTCGATCTCACCGTGGATAGCCGAAATGCGAACTTCATGATGGCCACGTCCTGGGACTTCCGACGCCGACCCTGGGTTGTGCAGAGCGGGGGACCGGGGAGTCGGGTCTACAAGACGACGGATGCCGGGGCCACCTGGCGTGAGATCACGTCGGGGCTTCCTGAGCTCAAGGGCAAGATGGGCATCGCCATTTCGCCGGCGAATTCGCGCGTTGTGTACATGGCGATTGAAGCCAAGGACGGCGAGGGTGGCGTTTACCGCTCCGACGACGCGGGCGAGAACTTCCGTCAGGTCAGCGACGACCCGCGCACGTGGGCTCGAGCCTGGTACTACATGCACATCATCGCCGATCCCAGCGACGAGGATGAGGCTTGGGTGCTCAACAGCGCCGCCATGAGGTCCATCGACGGGGGGCAGACCTATACCAACATCCCCGACAGTCACGTCGATCACCACGCGCTGTGGATCAACCCGGACAACAGCGACATTATGATCAACGGGAACGATGGGGGTGCAGCGGTGACCCTGAACGGCGGCGAAACTTGGTCGTCCGTCATGAATCAGCCCACCGCTCAGATGTACAGGGTCATCACGGACAATCAGTACCCGTATCGGGTGTACTCCGGTCAGCAGGACGCGAGCGGCATCGTCATCGACAGTCGCACGCTAGGGGACGGCATCGGTGTCACGCACTGGACGACCATCCGCTCCGGGGAGTCTGCCACAGTCGGCCTGGACCCCGAAAATCCGCGATTCGTGTACTCGACCTTTTTTGCCAGCTTCCTAGGCGAATGGGACAGGGACACGCACAACTACCGGATGGTGCGGCCGTACCCTGAACGCGTTACCGGCGAGGAGCCCCGCAACCTCAAGTACAGGGCGAACTGGAACGGCCCTGTCATGGTGTCACCGCACGACCCGAACGTGATTTATTACGGGTCCCAGTATGTCATGAAGTCATCGAACCGGGGCAATAGTTGGGACGTCATCAGTGAGGACCTCACCCGCAACGACAAGGACCATCAGGGTCCGGGTGGTTTCCCGATTTCCAACGAGCAGATCACGGCGGAGAGCTACAACAACGTCTTCAACATTGAAGAATCTCCGCTCCAGGAAGGCGTCGTCTGGGTCGGTTCGGACGATGGCCTCGTGCATGTGACGAGAGATGGCGGGCAGAGCTGGACCAACGTCACACCGCCGGGCCTCACCGAGAGCATCATCAACGTGGTCGAGCCGTCTCCCCACGACCCTGCGAAGGCCTACTTCGCGGCCGCTGGGTTCAAGATGAACGACTTCGCGCCGCACATTTATAGAACGACGGACTATGGCGTGACCTGGCAGCAGATCGTCAACGGCATCCCGTCAAACACATTCGCCCGCTCTGTTCGGGAGGACCCAGATCACCGCGGCCTTCTGTATGCAGGGACGGAGACCGGAGTTTACGTCTCCTTCAATGACGGCGCTGTGTGGCAAGAACTCGCGCTTGACATGCCCGAGGTCCCGATCACGGACCTACGGATTCGTCAGAAGGACCTCGTCGTGGCGACGCAGGGTCGCTCCTTGTGGATCTTGGACGATCTCACGCCGCTGCATCAGATCGCGAATGCGGTCGCTGCGGCCGGTCATCACCTGTACGCTCCGCGCGATCCGTACCGAAGCATCGCCCGCGGCTACTATGCCGAGGGTGGCCCCGGGCAAAATCCACCGGAAGGCCTGCAACTCCACTACGTGTTAAGTGACACAGTAGATGCGGACATGCGCATCGCGGTGGAGATCCTCGACGTCCGAGGTCGGGTCGTGTTCGTAGATGACTCCGAGGCCCCCGCACCTGCGTGCGGCCGCTCACCGGCCGGGAGCGGACCCAGCCGCAAGCAGGGAGCCAACCGATGGAGTTGGGACATGGAAGTGGGGCGCTTCGCCTGCATCCCTGAGATCAACGCGACCTCGCCAGGCATGAGCGCGTATCCGGCGGCCCCGGGCCGTTACCAGGCCCGTCTCACCGTGGGCGACTTCTCTCAGACCCAAGACTTCGAGATCCTCATTGACCCGCGGCTCGCTGGCTTCGCCGCGGACCCGGTCGCTGAGTACGCGGAACTCGATCGGCTGTCGGCCTCGCTATTGGCTGCGGCGGGGGACATGGCCCAGGGTATCCAAGAGATGCGCCAGGTGCAGGAACAGCTCGCATTCCGTATTGAGGTGTCGGCCTCATCCGAGGTCACAGCACAGGGCGAAGCCCTAGGGGAAACGGTCGATACATGGATCGCCAAGCTTCTACAAAGTGAACTGAAGACTTTCCAGAATGCCTATCAGCACGAGGCGCGGCTCCTCATGAAGTTCAAGGACCTGCTGGCGCGCATCGGCGGCGCGAATATCCCCGTGACCGATGGCGTGAAAGAAGTCACGGGTGACTATCTGGAGGAGTGGGAAGGCATTGCAGCTGAACTTCAGGTTATCAAGGGCCAGGACATCCCGGCCTTCAATCGTGTGTTGCGTGCGGCCGGTCTGCCCGAAATTTTCCTGCCGAGACCTGTGACGTAGCAGCCCGTGCTAGAATCCCGCTCAGGTGAGTCCGGCCAGGTACGCTCGGAAGGCCTCTTGCGAACGGACCGGGGCACCGTCGTCACGTAGGTAGGGGTTGGAGCCATCCGCCTGCACCGACCTGGCCTTTTGATTGTCACTCATCTGAATGTCGATGAGCGCGCGCAGTTGTCGTTTGACTTCCGGGTCGTACACAGGAACCGCGACCTCGACCCGGCTGGAGAGGTTTCGTTTCATCCAATCTGCGGACGCCAAGTACAGACGTTCTTCGCCCCCGGCGTGGAACATGTACATGCGGGGGTGCTCGAGATATCGGTCGACGATGCTGCGCACCCGGATCGTTTCGCTCTGCCCCGGCACACCTTGAACCAGTCGGCAAATGCCTCTCACAATGATGTCGATGGGGACGCCTGCGACTGAGGCGTCATACAGGAGCGGAATGATCTGCGCGTCTTCAAGCGCATTCATCTTCAAGGTGATGCCGCTCGCCTTCCCCTCGGCGGCAGCGGCACCCTCTGCTTCGATGAGCGCGTTGAATCCAGACCGCAGCGTGAACGGGGCTACTAGGAGGTGGTGGATCTCCGGCTCCTCAATCTCCCCGGCCAAGAATTGGAATACTTGATCGAGGTCCGCCGTGATGCGCTCATCGGCCGTGAAGATCCCGTGGTCGGTGTAGATACCCGCGGTCTTCTCGTTGAAGTTGCCCGTCCCCACATAGCCGTAACGCCGCACTCCGTCTTCTTCGCGCCGGGCGATCAGGCAGATCTTTGCGTGCACCTTGAGCCCACGAATGGAGTAGAGCGTCTTCACGTCCGCCTCCTCGAGCCGAGTCCCCCACTTCAGGTTGGTCTGCTGGTCGAATCGCGCCTGAACCTCGACAAACACAGTGACCTTCTTGCCGTTTTTTGCGGCCTTCAACAGTGCCGTCAGGACGTCGGAGTCGTTCGCCACCCGGTACACGGTGAGCGACATGGCTTCGACGTTGGGGTCTTCCGCAGCCTCGTTCAGAAAGCGGACGAAGTGTGCGAACGACTGATAAGGCGTGTAAATGACTTGATCCCCGCCACGCACCAAGTCGAGTACAGATTCCGCGCTGTCCAGCGCCGGATGCGGTAGGGGTGGGCGCTTGGGATACGAGAGGTCGTCTCGCCCGAAGCGGGGGAAGCCCATCAGGTCGCTAAGGTTGTGGTAGCGGCCGCCGAGCACGAGATCTTCTTCTTCCAGCCCGAGTTCATGCTGCAGGCGATGCACGAGCACGTAGGGAGTCTGCATGTCGCAGAGGAAGCGACTGGGGAGCCCCGTGTCCCGCTTGCCCAGGCTCTGACGGATCGCGTCTACTAGGCCGACCTCGAACTCGTCCTCGACGTAGAGTTCGGCGTCTCGGGTCAGTTTGAAGGCGTAGGTTCGGCCCACTTCATGGTCAGGGAAGAGCTCATCCATGTTGTACCGGATGAGGTCATCGAGGAACATCACCTCATGGTGCTCGCCTCGCGACGGCAACACCAGAAAGCGCGGGACATCCCCGGACGGTACTTCAAGCGCTTGATAGGATGGGGTCCATGACTGGATGGCTTCCGCATCTCCTTCCCAAAGTTCGACCGCCAAGTACACGCGGTTGTTCTTGGGGAATGGCGCGCCAGTACTCGCTGCTCGCGAATAAGTTGCTTCCTGAGTTGGCTGAGCACGGCATCAACATGAGGCGTTGGGAGGAACTGGACGCGAGGCAAAAGCGCTCCCTGTCTGATCAGTTTACGACAGAGGTATTTCCGCTTCTCACACCGCTGTCCATGACCGCCTCCGCTGGGAGGTCGTTCCCGAGGCTACCCAGCTTGGGGCTGTCCTTGGCCGCTGTGATGCGACGCTCGGAGGACGGCAAACACGGGTTCGGATACGTACCTGTACCCGCCAGTTTGCCGCGAGTCATGTCCGTGCCCGGTAGCAGAGACCTCATTCAAACGACGGAGGTGATCATCGCCAATGCCGGTGACCTTTTCCCGTCTTTCGACATTCAGGGCGTTCACGCGTTTCGAGTCAGTCGTTGGAGTGACGTGGAACTTGACGACGACGGGTCGGCCTCACTGCTGCCTGCGGTCGCCGACGAGGTGGAGGAGCGTCGCTTCAAGCCAGTCATCCGCATCGAGGTCCACAATTCGATGCCCCGCGAGGTGCGGGCCCATCTCTTGAGAGAGCTCAGAGCCGAGCGGGGCATGGATTCAGCGATCCTGACTCGGGCGGACGTCTACGAGGTCGACGGTCCTATCGACCTGCGCGCCCTGGCCGAATTCACCTCACTAGACGTCCCGGGGGGGCGCTTTCAAACGTTTGAGCCCAGCGACCCCTTCGCGACGATGTATCGATCTTCGATGTGCTCTCCAAGCGGGACGTGCTTCTGCACCATCCGTTTGAGTCGTTCCAGAGCACTGTGGGTCGTTTCCTTGAGGAATCGGCCGCAGACCCGTTGGTGATGGCCATAAAACTGACGCTGTACCGGACGGGTAAGGACTCTCCGATCATGGACGCGTTGCTCAAGGCGCTCGAGGCAGGCAAGGATGTGTCGGTGTTCGTCGAACTGACCGCCCGGTTCGACGAAGAGAGCAACATCGAGTGGACACACCGACTGACGGAGGCCGGCGCTCACGTGGTCTACGGCGTGGTCGGTTACAAGACCCACGCGAAGACAGCGTTGGTGGTGCGCAAAGAGGCTGACGGTGTGCGCAGGTACGTCCACATTGGCACAGGCAACTACAATGCGGCGACCGCCCGATTCTATACCGACTTCGGGCTCATGTCGTCCGATCCGGACCTCGGTGCGGACCTGAACGACTTCTTCAATGAGATCACCGGCTCGGACTGACCTCCTGAGAAGAAATTCCGTCGGCTTCTGGTTGCCCCGCATTCGCTCGCGCAGGGCATCGAGCGCATGATCGCTCGCGAAATGGAGCACGCGAAGGCAGGGCGGCCCGCGAGGATCCAAGCCAAGCTGAACGGGCTTGCGGACGCGAAGGTGGTGAAGAAGCTGTACAAGGCATCGCAGGCCGGGGTGAAGATCGATCTCATCGTGCGGTCTATCTGCACCCTGCGTCCAGGAGTCCCAGGCTTATCCGACGGGATTCGGGTGCGGAGTATCTTGGGCCAACTCCTCGAGCACTCACGCATTATCTACTTCGAAAATGCCGGTCAGAGTGAGTACTACATC
Organism: uncultured Gemmatimonadales bacterium; assembly: GCA_937919655.1. GTDB lineage: Bacteria > Gemmatimonadota > Gemmatimonadetes > Longimicrobiales > Gaopeijiaceae > CALFPJ01. The sequence continues at coordinate 2,320 of CALFPJ010000103.1, read as the reverse complement.
GGGTCGGCGGACTGGCGTGCGCGTAACTTGAGGCGGCGGGTAGAAGTCGTGACCCAAGTGGACGATCCGCAGGCGCGGGCGGTGCTTCGCTCTGTGCTCGACGCGCAACTGGTCGAACCCCGGGCATGGGAACTCCGACCCGATGGTGTCTTCGAGCGCTTGCGCGGTGCGGGGCCCACAACGCAGCAGCAGTTCATGCCGCGTGCGAGGGAAGACGCTCCCCCGCGTTGAGGCTCGGCGTCTGCGACGATAGCTTTGACCGCGGCCACGGCCGTTCAGCGCCTGTAGCTCAGCTGGATAGAGCATCGGCCTTCTAAGCCGAATGTCGAAGGTTCGAGTCCTTCCAGGCGCGTTACTCTCTTCTCGTTGGTATTGAACTCATCCCCGCCAGGCGCGTACGAGGCCTATGTTTCCCATTGCCCCCCGTAGCCCTTGAGCGTACCCGAACGCGTAGGCAGGGTCGCGACCTACCTGTGGTTCCTCGCGGCTACGGTGGCGCTCGTCATCTGGATTCGTGATCCGAGCGTCTTCACCCAGGAGTCGATGGCCGAGTGGATGCTCGGGTGGGGCGAGTGGGCGTTCTGGGGGTTTGTGGTCGTGGCCCTGGGCCGTGGGCTATTCCTGGTCCCCAGCACGCCGGTCGTCTTAGCTGGCGGCGTCCTTTTTCCCGACATTCCCTTAGCGGTGTTCGTGTTTTCCATGGCTGGCATCGTGCTGTCGGCCACGGTGATCTATCTTTTGCCGGGGATGGGAGGTTACGACGCCTTGTTGGAACGGAAGTACCCTGACAAGATCGCCCGGCTCAAAGTGCATTTGGTGAAGCCACATGCGTTTTGGGTGGTGGCGGGGTGGTCCTTCTTCCCCTTTGTCCCGACTGATGTGATCTGTTATGTGGCGGGATTGGTCAGAATGTCCTACCGACGCATGATCCTGGCGATGATTCTGGGAGAAGTTCCGCTTGTTCTTGGTTATTTGTTGCTCACTCAGCGCGTCCATGGCCTGCTAGAGTAGTCAACGGCAAGGCCCACAGAGATCCTATTTGATCAGACTCGCCCGAAACATACGAACGTCCGGGACAATCATGCCGAGTTCGCGATTCTTGATCGATCGCTTGCTGCGACCCATCGATTTCAACAGCGCCACCTCGATTGTGGAGTTGGGGGTCGGCACGGGTTGTATCACCCGCACGCTACTCGAACGCATGTCTCCAGATTGTAGTTTGACGTGTGTGGAAGTGGATGAAGAGTTCGTCCAAGCCTGTGCCTCTATAGGTGACGACAGACTCTCGGTTCACCAAGCTTGTGCGACGGATTTGAAGAGTGTCTTGAGCGCTGGGGGCGTCGGTGCGGTGGACTACATCGTCTCTAGCGTCCCGCTCTCTATCTTGGATGACGACCTAGCGGACGACATTCTAGAGGTGGCTCAGTCGTGCCTGCGCCCAGGCGGCAAATTTCTCCAATACCAGTACAGCCTGACCTACCTGAGCAGGCTCACGGCGCGCTACGGAGGTGTCCGGCTTGGCTTCACACTGCGCAACTTCCCGCCGGCCTTCGTCTACGAGTGCGTGCAGCGGGGGTAGTTCTCGGAAGAGTCCGCAGGGTGCCGAGGGCGCTCACTTCCTCAGGTGAGCCCCAATTCGTGGCTCAGTCACAGTGTTTATCCTGGTTCACCGAACGCCCCGCAGGAGCCGGTCAGATCCGTTGGTTCGGACCTGCACGAAAGCCCCTACAGCGCGGCTTTACGCCTGTTATTCGATTGAGTAGTTTTTCCAGCTTGGATTCAAGAACGATTGGGCCCAAGTCCCTCCAGGAGTAGACGAGAAGTACTCGGTGGGGGAGCCCTGGTGGGTGTAGCTCAGTTGGTTAGAGCGCCGGATTGTGGTTCCGGAGGTCGGCGGTTCAATTCCGCTCATCCACCCTGAAAAGAAAGGTGTTCTGGGGTGTTGACCACCTGGCAGACACTGTGTATAATCTTGGCTCGCAAGTGAACGGTGACTGAGTCGCCGACGCTGCGTATCGTTCGAAAGGGAGTTCCCCGATAGCCGCTTAGGCGGCGCGAGAACACTCCCACGTTCGAGCGACCAAAGCTGATTGAAAACCGAGGTTTCAAGTGTATTGAGCGGGCCCACTACCGACGGGCACTACGTCCGGTCGGGGCTTAGCCTTCGGGCTAGGGTGGGTCAAATAACAACGTAGATTCCGAACGCTCGATCAAATCAGTAAATTTAGGTCGGTGTTCGCTTAGAGCTGTTTCAAGTCTTTTCATAACGGAGAGTTTGATCCTGGCTCAGGACGAACGCTGGCGGCGTGCTTAACACATG
>CALFPJ010000102.1 GCA_937919655.1 uncultured Gemmatimonadales bacterium | reverse complement strand
CACAAGGCGAGCACCCATACGCGGTGCTTGCGCCGTCGCGTGACCGCTTCGAAGGATCAAAAGCGCTCGATGCCGAGATACTGGTCCTGCCGCCGGGTCACGAAGAGGTGTCGTAGGGATGCGGATGGACGCAGCTATGGATCCACCCGCGCTCGGCCATCGCCCCCCCCAGGCCCCTGAAGGGACCCGACCCCTTGTACATGGGGTTGAGCGTTCACGGGAGGGGCAATATCCAAATCGCGTTCTCAAAATTATTTCTGAAAGTTCTTCGGCCTTACGCTGCTAAGAACTCGGATGAACAGGTGGTCTGTGCGGGAGGTGGCGGCGCGGCGGCGAGGGGAGTGCGAAGGGCCCAACTAGCGATCCAGGGGATGTCCGCCACCGGGCAGACGTTCTAGAGTACCGGGTGGAAGAGCAGAGGGACGTAACTGAAGGAGCGAATGGAGCTGGCGTCGTGAAAACACTTCACCCTCAGGTCACCATCAGTCATGGCGCGATGGAGGCGGAAGTAGACGAGAAGCTTGCCCCGCTGATTCTCGAATTGTGGCGAGCGGGGTGGGACACGTCCATGTCGTGCTGGAACCACCAAAGCGCGAAGCTGGTCTGGGTCCAGTTCGACTGGCAGGTGCATCTGGAGGAGTTTCTGAACGCGGTTGCAGCCGACGTTTCGACCCCTGGGTCCATGCGCGACAGAGCCGGGATGTGGTACTTCGGTGAGTTTGCGCGAACGTCGAAGCCACTGTCACCAGACGACCCTGGAAGCCCGAACAAGGCCAAGGGTGCGTGGGAGTACCATGTGACCGTCATGGACTACGGTGATGAGACGCCAGACTTTCGCATGGCCGTAAGCGTCCTCTTTCCCCGCCGTGACCTGAAGACAGTCTTGGCCCGCATGCAGGAATGGAACGAGAGGGATTCATGACAAACGAACCAAACCAGGTTGTGGACACGTTCTTCGCAGACAACCCAGCCACAGGCCAGAGATCGCCTATCCCGGCGGACGAGTTCGAGGAAGGCTACTATCGTCGCTTGCAGGCTCAAGCCGTGCCGGCGACACTCAATCCGTCACGGCTCCGATAAACCCGGAGCGGTTCACAGTGCCGGCCAATCGGTCGCAGCCGTTCGCACCGGAGGAGTTCAATCCTGCCGAAACCTCTCAAACACCTCGGGTAGCTGATCTCGAAAGAACGCAAGTTGGTCAGGGCGAAGGCACCGGCGCCTACACTCCTCAGGCGCTCGACGATGGGGGGCGCGTCGTCCGGGTTCCAATCGGACGTCGATGTAGCTGTGTTCTCCGTCTTCCTCATACCACTGGAAGCGAAACAGATCATAGTCGTCCAAGTCAGACAGGCCCTGCTCCTTCGGTCCCGCTAACGCTGATCCAGGAGGCTGGTCGTCCGCACGGAGCAAATAGAACTGTTCTCGAGTAATCGCCCGACCTTGTAGCCAGCCGACCAGTGGAGCCTCACAAAGCCGGTAAAACAGATCCTTGGTTAGCCTATGGCTCTCAGTAAGACTGTCCACGAGCACTGAGAGGTGAGTCGCGACTGGCTCCGGCATGGTCTCAGGAATGCAGTCGTGAGCCACCACGTTGTCCCACATCCATTGGTGGATCCCTTGGTACGGCTCAAGGGCACGCTCTGTGCTTCGAAGCAGAGCCTTGATCGACTCTACGCGTGGCTCTTTTCGATCCGTTGCCATGCTCTGTCCAGTAAATGGGAAGTGGTTCGCGACCCCACCAGCGAGAGATCTTCCTGGGAGCGCCTCGTGGCCTGCGGCCGCCAAGAGTGACAGTGGCAGAGAAGACGTTCCACAAACGTCTCCGTGCCGCTGCACAAATGTCTCGGTGCCGCTGAATGACTCATTCGCTGTCTGCAACATAAATGGAGGCACGTTTTTGGCGTGATCGTGCCTGAGCTATTTCTAAGGCGATGGTCGCTTGGAGCTCCATTAGCGGCTCCAGGTCGCTCCACAAGGCCTTCTCAGCGATCCACCGTGGCAGGTGTTCCGCCACGAAAGCGTCGATTCCGTCCTCGGTAATAGGCGGAATCTGCACCCAGCCAAGCGCGAAACTGTAGACAGTTCGCAGCGGATCATACCGATACGGGGGTTCGAGCTCGTCGAGTAATCGCTGGATCCATGCGTGCGTGAGCCCGGATCGCGCCAAGTTCCGGATGAATATGATCTCATGCCACTGAGGATGTGGGAGGGTATCCATGCCCGTGGGATCGAAAGAAAGCCACTCCAGATCATGCCATCGGCGTAACTCGTCCAGGCTCACACCGGCTAACGCCAGGTACCGATCACATTCGATGGGGAACAGGTCCAGCTGAACCTCGCGGCTGTCGCCAGTTACTCGCACCCAGCCGCACGGGAGCGGCTCCGCGTGCACCCCGTTGGGCTCGGCGGGTGTTTCTCCCGGAGCAGCCTCGGTTCCGTGGTCGTGCTTCTCGGTCCCTGCTCCCCGGTTCAGCTTGTACATTCTCCGCGCCTCCGGCGACCCGGCGAACAACATCGTCGCGTCCTGTCTGGGCTGCGGATACGGGCTGAACATCCCGACCTTCGGAAAATCCAAGATCGTCGGGTCACCCCGCCCCGCGTCCTCCTCGGCCTGAAAGGAACAGGTCACCAGTTCGTCGTAGGAGGGCACCTCAACGCCCCGCGCCTTCAGGGCCAGCGCGCGAGCCGTCTCGTACGGTCCCCGCATAGGCACCCCGGACAAATCGCCAGCTTGGGTGACCGCGATGAGTTCCTCGTTGGCCACTCGGGCCTTGATGGCTGCGCTCACCAACTCTTGATACCAGAGGGCGCGGTCCGAGTAAGATACCCCGGAGGACTCAGGGGACTCTTCATTCTCCGTGTCCGTCTCCGTCGATGAGGGGCCGCTCTTGAGCGTGCCCTCAGCGGCCTGAGCATCTTTCGTCAGGAGTCCTTTGGTCCCATTCCTGTCTCCGGCCTCTGGCCCCTCTCCGTCGTGCATCGGTTCCTCCGTACTCAACGGGACGTTGCCCACCGCCCCTTCTCGTGGGACTCCCATCATCAGCCCAGGCGCATCAAGGTCGGGGCCAGTACAGAGGCCTACCGCTCTCTACAAACACCCAGCCTATGTCTTACCGACGTAGCGCCACACTGCCCTCAGAAGCATACACGCTTCCCGCCCCCGGGTCGGTTGGGCGGACGGCCGCCTGTGGCGACCCGAGCCGAGTCCCGCTGTTATGTGCTTCACATAGCGAGTCTTGTGGTTCCTTTCGACCTCTATCCTCGCTAGGCCGACTCGGTTTCTTCGCCCACGTCCTCTGCTAACCAACGGCTGTAGAAGAAAGCGGTTAGCAGCGCAGCGATGCCTGGAACGGCGAAGAATAGGACAAGGGAAATCGCCTCGGCAGCCTCGGTGGCCGTGGTGAAGGCGCCGCCTGCCACCAGCACCCAATAGAGCGCCACCGCGATAAGAGCTCTCGGGCGACCCCGACCGGCCAAGACAACGCAGTAGACCACGGCGAATGCCATGGCTGTCCGCCCGAGCACAACTAGGATCGGAAGTTCCACACCTGCCGAAATCGCATCCCAGGTATTGGACACGATCACGATCGTCGTGATAGCCACGAGGAACACCGGCCAGCGGGTCTTCGAGTATGGATTCAGCCAGACCTTCCCGCCGTCCACGAAGAACCGGCCGGCAATCAGCTCACCGGGAGAGAGATGAGACACACGCTTCGCGAGGACAAGATGATAAAGTATCGAGACGAGCAAGCTCGCAGCGAACAGGCCAAGAGCCACCGTCATACTGCCA
>CALFPJ010000101.1 GCA_937919655.1 uncultured Gemmatimonadales bacterium | reverse complement strand
CACGCTCTCGCTGTGAGTCCCCCTGGCACGTCCTTCAGGATATATGACCCCCCCCGCGCGCCAAAAGGAACGGGGACCCGGCGAAGGGGGCGCTCCTCAGCGCGCGAAGTCGTCCCCCGCGAATAGGCGACGAAGACGGAGACCCGAGCGAGCGCCAGCGACCGAGGGGTCAGCCCCAGCGAACGAATCTCCGCGCAGGAGCCGAGGACGCCCCGAAACATGAAGAAGCGGAAAAACGAGAAGACGCAAACACCCCCGATTCAGACGCAGCGCGAAGAGGAGCGCCCCCTTCGACGGCGTCCCGTCTACCCGGACCCCGCGATATACTCCCCGGCCATCGCAAGCCCATACAAGGTCAGGAACGGCTCAATCGCATCCAGCGTCGAAAGGTGCGGCCCCATGGTATTTGCGAAGCCGCCGGTGGCCACGACATAGGCATCCGGCCGGCCCCACTCAGTCTTGATTCGCCGAACAATCCCGTCCACGGCCTCTGCGGCCGAGTAGAAGACCCCACTTTGGATGCACGTCTCGGTCCGGCGCCCGATCACCCGATCCGGCGGACGAAGCTCGACCTTCGGAAGCTTGGCGGTACGGGCACCGAGCCAGTCTAGACCAGCGTTCAATCCCGGAGAGATGACTCCACCCACAAACACGCCATCAGCGGTAATGCAGTCGAACGTGGTCGCGGTGCCTAGATCGACGGCGATCGTATCGCGCGCGTAGAGCTTCATGGCTGCGAGGGTGTTCACAACTCGGTCTGCACCCACCGACATGGGTTCTTCCACGTCGAGCGTGATCGGAAGATCGGAACCAGGACCGACGGCGATGACCTCGCCGTGCACAATCTTGGAGAGCGTCTTCATCCACACGTGATTGACCGACGGCACCACCGATCCCACCACGCCCTGTGTGATGGTGCTCTCGTCGATGTTGTCCCCGCTCAGGAACGCACGAATCAACGCCGTCATTTCATCGCCTGTCCTGGGCACAGACGAACTGACACGCCAGTGCGCAACAAGCTCCGTGGTACTTGAAGCCAGGCCCACGACCGTCTCGGTGTTTCCAACGTCGACGACCAACTGCATGGAGTCACTCCTACCAAGGTCTAAGCCACTGCTCACAATATCGAGCGAACGCTCCCAGCCACCACCGTTACCCGCGAGCCGTCGGCACGCTCCAAAAGGAGTGCCCCCTCCGGGGTGATTCCCGCGGCGGTGCCCCGTCCGGCCTGCTCGGTGAGGACCTCGGTGCCGGCGAGCACATCCCGGACCTTGAGTTCGGCAAGCAGCGCCGGATCGAGCGACGGCCGCGCGGCGCCTGTAACCTCGAGCAACTGCCCTACCAGGGCACCGGCTAGGTCAGCGCGCGAGACCTCGCGCGTACCGCGGGCCAAAGAGTCGAGGGCTCCAGCTCGGTCAGCGATCTCGTCTGGGAATCCCCCCGGAGGTGTGCGGACGTTGAGTCCGATCCCGATCACGACCCGATCTCGAGCCGACTCACACAGCACGCCGCCCACCTTTCGGCCGTCCACGAACACGTCGTTGGGCCATTTTATGCGCACATCCACCCCGGACACAGTCTCAATCGCACGTGCGGCAGCGATGCCGGCGAGCAAAGGGAGGACCGGTACGCTCTCCGCGTCCGTCGCGGTGAGAAACGAGAGCCAAAGCCCCGTCTCGGCTGGCGAAAACCACTCCGCCCCACGACGGCCCCGCCCTGCGGTCTGCTCTTCGGCAATCACCACCAAGTGGTCGGGGGCCCCGAGCGCCGCCAGCGCTGTCAGGTGGTCGTTGGTCGACGAGAGTTCAGTGTGGGCCTCGAGCCCGGGCACACCCCACGCATTCGCCCACACACGCACGTCAACGCGTTCCCACTCCGCGAGCGCGGTCATACGGTCACCGGCCGAACCACGATCGCAGCTGGCAAGAGCGAGCCGGTCAGCGCATCCACAGATAGGTCAAGAAGCCACCGCCAGCCAACCAGCAGTACGGTGCGAACAGGTGGAAAGCATTCCGGTCGAGCATCTTGAGGAACGTCTTGATCGCAAGCACACCCGTTAGCGCGGCCATGACACCACCAGAAAGGAGCGCGGCAGCCCCCGGTCCTCCGCCACCCGTGAGATCTGGGATCTGAAGTACGGCTGCCCCTGCGATCGCGGGGACCGCCATGAGGAACGAGAACGCCGCAGCTTCCTTGGCGTAGATCCCCATCCACAATGCCGCCACAACCGTGGACCCGGACCGCGAAATGCCTGGAACGAGGGCGAACGCCTGCGCAAACCCGATCACGACCGCGGCGGTCCAGGTGGGTCGCTCCACCGCCGCCCGCTTGATGGGGCCTCGACTCGACCACAGGATGACCCCTGTCACGATCAGCGCCACTCCCGGCGCCATGGGATCCTCGAAGAGTCGCTCGATCTGATCTTTGGCGAATACACCCGCCAAGCCTGCGGGAATGGTCGCGACCACCAAGAGGCCGACGTACTCAAGCGCTAGCTTTTCTCGTGCGACGACGCCCGACACCAGCTCGATGACGCGCTCGCGGTACACCCAGAGAATCGATACCAAGGTGGCAACGTGCACGGCGACTTCGAAGAGCACACCATCCACTTCGATGCCAAGCACGGTTTGTGCAATCACAAGGTGCCCCGAACTCGACACGGGCAGAAATTCGGTCGCTCCTTGAACGAGGCCGAGCACCAACGCCTCCCAAATGGTCACTGGGTCGTGCCCTCAAGCACACGCTGATAGTACGCCTCGTATTGGGGCACAACCCGCTTTGATGAGAACCGCTCGTGCGCGAGCTCGACCCCCGCGGCCGACAGGGTCTTCCAATGCGTGTCATCTGAGAGGATACGTACCCCCGCGTCCGCCATCCCGTCTATGTCCCCGACATTCAACAGGTAGCCAGATCGACCTTCTTCGATCACCTCCGCCAAGCCCCCGGCATTCGAAGACACGACCGGCGCCCCGCAGGCCATCGCCTCAAGCGCGGCTAGGCCGAACGACTCACTCTCGGAAGGCAGCAAGAACAGGTCTGCACACGACAACAGCTCGTGGACCGATGTGTGCTTCCCGAGAAAGAGTACCTGATCGCGAACACCAAGCTCCTCGGCCCGTATCAGCGCCCTCGGCCGATCTGGACCGTCGCCGATGAGGACGAGCCTCGAGGGGACTTTGTCGTTGATGCGCGCAAAGACAGAGACGACATCTTCGGTCCGCTTGACCGGCCGAAAATTCGAAATGTGCATGATGATCTTTTCGCCACCCGGCGCCAGGGTGGCTCGATGGCACGGCTCGAGACCGGGCCGATAGATCTTGGGGTCAATAAAGTTCGGGATGACTTCGATACGATCCGCAGGCACAGCGAAGTCCCGCACGGTCTCTCGCTTGAGAAATTCCGACACGGCCGTGATACCGTGTGAGCGTTGAATCGAGAACTGGGTGATGGCCTGGAACGACGGGTGCAAGCCCACGAGCGTGATGTCGGTCCCGTGCAGCGTCGTCACGATCTTGAGATCACGTTCCCCGGCGAGCATCTCATTGGCGATCCAGGCCGACGTGGCGTGTGGAATCGCGTAGTGAACGTGCAGAAGGTCGAGCTCGTGTTTGCGGGCGGTGTCGTGCAAGGCAACCGCCAAGGCGAGCGAGTAAGGCGGGTGTTCAAAGAGCGGGTAGTCCTCCATCTCGACTTCGTGGAAGAACACACGCTCGTGGAAGTGGGATAACCTGAACGGCTGGTCGTACGAAACGAAGTGGATCTCGTGCCCTCGTTCCGCGAGCAAGAGCCCAAGTTCAGTGGCCACCGCGCCGGAGCCACCAAACGTGGGATAACAGGTGATGCCGATCTTCACGGAGTGGCCTGAGTTAGGGTTGTCGAAGGCATTCGTCCTCCCGCCGCCACCCACGAAAAAAGCGTCGCGGACAGCTGCTCCTGTACGGGTAACATCGCGTCGATCCGGGGCACTGAACTCGGCAGCTGATGGCGAAACCAGGTCAACTGGCGGCGCGAGTAGCGTCGAGTGACATTCCGCATTTTTTCCATAGCTTCCTCGAGCGTGGTCTCACCCCGAAGGTGCTCGGCGATTTCGCGATACCCGGCGCCCGTCATGCCCGGGTCGCTGATCGTGTAGCCGTCGTCCAGCAGCCTGCGTACCTCAGCTACGAGCCCCCGTTCCACCATGCGCTCCACGCGGGCATCGATACGCCGGTCCATCTCTTCCCGGGGAAGGTCCAACACCACCACGAGCCCATGAAGTCCGTCCGCCTCCGCCGGCGCCTCACGATGCCACCACGACAGAGGACGACCGCTCAGAAGAGCGACCTCGATGGTGCGGCTCATGCGTTGCGGTCCCCCCTGCACCGCGACCTCTGCACGGAACGGGTCCAGCCGGTGAACCCAACGGGCCAACTCGGTTGCATCCTGCCCGGCTAGGTAAGCGCGCAGCTTTTCGAGTCGCTCGCCGTCGAGGGGAGGTTCGGCAAAAATGGGCTCCATCACAGACTTCAAAAAGAAGCCCGTGCCGCCTACGAGAACCGGTACGCGGCCGCGGCCTTGGATCTCGTCGACCCAACGGCGTACATCCCGTCCGAATTGACCCGCAGAGTAACGCCTATTCGGGGGAACTAGGTCTAGACCATGGTGCGGAATGTTCAGTCGATCCGCGGGGGTGACCTTCGCGGTGCCGACATCCATCCCTTGATAAACCTGCCGCGAGTCCATGGAGATGACCTCAATGTCCATGTGCTCACGCAAGGCGACCGACAGCTCCGTTTTTCCAGAAGCGGTGGGGCCGGCCACCGCGAGAAAGCGTGGTCCGTCCATCACCTTACCGTCCGAACTTCTTGGCTAGCTCCGCACCAGAGAGGCGCACCACAGTCGGTCGACCGTGCACGTCGTGGTGCGGCAGCTCTGTCGCGAAGAGTTGGTCGAACAGTTCCTGCATCTCCGCCTCAGAAAGTTTCTGGCCTGCCTTGATCGCGCTTTTGCAAGCGAAGGTCATGGCGATCCGCTCGTGTTGGTTCTTCGCGGAACGTACCAATTCCGAACCGGCGGTCAGTTCAGAGATCATCTCACGGAACGCCCGTTCGGCGTCGAAATACCTATGTGGGTTCGGCACCGCATGCACGATGACCGTGTCTCCGCCGAACGGCTCAACTTCGAAGCCCGCGCGCTGGAGCAATCCCTTGAGGTCGATCACCTGCTCGAGTTCCAGGGCCGTGAGTCGAATCGTCAGCGGGAAGAGCAGCCGCTGACCCTCCTGCCCTCCTCGATCGAATGCCTCCATAAGCCGCTGGAAGAGCACCCGC
>CALFPJ010000100.1 GCA_937919655.1 uncultured Gemmatimonadales bacterium | reverse complement strand
TCGAGCTTTCCGAACGTTCCGTTCGATTCAACTCGCGGGATCCTACTGCTACCTGACGGGCTTGGTCACCACTCTAGCAAGACCTTTCCGAACGTTCCGTTCGACTCAACTCGTCGGTGGGCTTGGGCGGCTTCTGCGGCGGGGAAGATGCTGTCGATTACGGGGCGTAGTTCTTGGTTGTTGAAGCCGGGTAGGACGTCTCGCTCGAATGCGCGGGCTAGGGCCTCCTTTTCGGCTAGGGGGCGGGCTCTGAGGACGGTTCCTCTTATGGAGCCGCGGCGGGCCATTAGGGCCCTTAGGTCGATCTCGGCTTTGGGGCCGCCGGGGACACCTACCACCACGTGGCGGCCTTGGGCGGCGAGTACGGATTGATTCCCCGCTAAGTAGGGGCCGCCTACGAGGTCCAAGATGACGTCGACCCCGCGACCGTTGGTGATCTCCAGAACGCGCTCGGGCCAGGCGTCGTCACCTACCACGGGGAAGTCGAGGCCCAGACGTAGGGCTTGAGCCAGCTTGTCCGCGGTCCGAGAGGTGCCGACGGTGCGGGCTCCGGCCCTGTGAGCGAGCTGGATTGCGGCGGTGCCTACTCCGCTCCCGGCGGCGTGCACTAGCAGCGTTTCACCCGCGGTGAGTTCCTCCTGGAGGAAGACAGCATCGAAGGCGGTCATGAAGACCTCCGGAATCGCCCCCGCGTCCGCCACGGTCATCTTCTGGGGGATGGCAACCGCGGTCGTCGCGGGCACCACCACATACTGGGCGTATGCCCCACCACCGGTGATCCCCATGACCTCTAGCCCCGGGGCGCCGAGTGATTCTGAAACATCCGAGGCTGCTTTCTCGACAGTTCCGGCGTATTCTAGCCCGAGTATGTCCTCGGGATACCCAGCCGGAACCGGGTAACGTCCTCGGCGCTGTAGCAGGTCTGCCCGGTTTACCCCTGAGGTCGCGACACGCACCAGAATCTCGCCGGGTCCGGGCTCGGGGCGCGGAACCTCTCTGATCTCAAGAACATCGGCGTCCCCGTGTTCTCGAATGACCACGGCCTTCATGGATTTGTTCATGCTGCACTGTAGTCCATCTGCCTTGCGCTCACTACCTTGCTCGTCCCATGCAACTACCCTTTGAACTAGAGCGGCCGCTCATATTCTTCGATCTTGAGACCACAGGTCTCGATGTGAAGAACGACCGCATTGTCGAGCTCGCGCTCATCAAGATCACGCCCCAAGGGGACGTGCTGGAAAAGGTACGTCGGTACAATCCCGAAATGCCGATTCCGCCTGGAGCGACTGCCGTACATGGCATCTCGGACGCAGACGTCGCAGACGAACTCCCGTTTTGCCGCACGGCTAGGAGCTTGCACGACGAGCTGCTCGACGACTGCGACCTCGCCGGCTTTAACATCCGCGGCTACGACGTGCCCCTGCTCATCGCGGAATTCAAGCGCTGTGGTATCGTGTTCAGCATGGAGGGGCGCCGAACCCTCGATATGCAGAACATCTTCCACCGCGAAGAGCGGCGCGACCTTTCCGCGGCAGCGCGCTTCTATCTGGGCCGCGAGCACGAAGAGGCCCACTCGGCACTCGGTGACATCCGCACGTCCGCGGCGGTGCTGGGCGCCCAGTTCGAGCGCTATTCGCACCTACCCCAAGACCTCGACGGTCTCCACGCCTACTGCGAAGCCTTCCGACCCTACCGCACCGAGGTAGATCGTTGGTTCAGCAGCGAAGAAGACGGACGTGTCTTTCAACGTGGCAAGCATAAGGGCCAAGCACTGGCCGACGTCGCGCGCGAATCCCCCGATTATCTCCGCTGGATGCTCGGCGCGAACGACATGGACGAAGACGTGCTCACGCTGGTCAAAGCGGCCACCGAGCGCCAAACACCGACACCACCGACCGAAGATCCGGAACCCGGGAGCGAGTCATCATGAAGTACGTCAGCAAGGCGGTCGCCGCCGTCAGCTCAATGGCCATTCTCATGCCCTTGTTCGCCACTGGCCTCTCAGCCCAGCGCGCCATCTCCACAGACGACATGCGGGCCTTTCAGCCGCGATCGATCGGACCGGCGGTAACGGGCGGGCGCGTACACGACATCGAGGCCATCCCTTCGGATCCCTCGACGATTTATGTCGCCGCGGCATCCGGCGGCCTGTGGAAGACGACGAACCGTGGCATGACCTGGACCAACGTCTTCGACACGATGGCCGTCAGTACCTTCGGCGACGTCGCGTTGGCTCCGTCAAATCCAGACATCGTCTACGCCGGCACTGGTGAACAGAACAACCGCCAAAGCACATCGTACGGCAATGGCATCTACCGCTCGAATGACGGCGGCACGAGTTGGGCCCACCTAGGGCTCTCCGAGACGCGCCACATCGGTAAGGTCGAGGTTCACCCGACGAACCCAGACGTCGCCTACGTCGCTGCCCTCGGCAATCTGTGGGCTGCTTCCCCGGATCGAGGCGTGTACAAGACGACCAACGGAGGTGGCAGCTGGGACAAGGTGCTGTTCATCGATGACAACACGGGCGTCGTCGACATGGTCATGGACCCGTCGAACCCCGAAGTCCTATACGCGGCGGCCTACCAACGCCTCCGGCGTGCCTGGGGGTTCAACGGTGGTGGCCCGGGCAGTGGCATCCACAAGAGCACGGACGGCGGCAGGACTTGGAATGAGCTAGAGGACGGCCTCCCTGAGGGCGACATGGGTCGTATCGGCCTGGCGATTTCCGCTTCCAATCCGCAGGTACTGAATGCGCTGATCGAGACCGATGAAGGCGACACACAAGGCACCTACCGCTCGGAGAACGGGGGCCTCATGTGGGAGCGCGTCAGCTCAATGAACGGCCGACCGATGTACTACTCCGAGATCTTCATCGATCCCAACGACGAGAACCGAGTCTATGAGCTCGCTACGTCGTCGAACGTCAGCAATGATGGCGGACGCACCTTCACCCAGATCGGGCTCGCCCCGACGTACGACGTGGGGCTGCACGCAGATCACCACGCCCTCTGGATCGACCCGAACGACTCGGAACACCTCTACCTGGGCGGTGACGCTGGATTCAACGAAACCTACGACGGCGGCATCAGCTTCAGGAAAGTCAACAACTTCGCCATCGCGCAGTTCTACGCGATCGGTGTGGATATGCAAGATCCGTATTGGATCTACGGAGGGCTTCAGGACAATCACTCATTTATGGGCCCGTCCGAGACTCGTCGCTGGGCTGGCATCCTGAACGACGACTGGATGCAAAATGGTTTCGGCGACGGCATGTACTGGCAGGCTGACCCGACGGACTCTCGCTTCTCCTACGGAGGCTCGAACGGCGGCAACTATTTCCGCTACGACACCAAGACGGGAGACATCCTCGACATCGCGCCGAACGCGCCGTTGGGCGAGAGCTACCGGTTCGACTGGACGTCTCCGATGATGCTGTCACAGCACGATCCGGACGTTCTTTACGTCGCGGGCAATCGCTTCTTCACGTCTCAGGACAAGGGTGAGTCGTGGACGGCCACGGAGGACCTCAGTCGCCAGGTCGACCGAGACCAGATCGAGATGATGGGCGTCCTCGGTAGCGACATCAGCATCTCACGAAACGATGGCACCAGCACCTTCGGCGAGGCCGTCACGCTGGACGAATCGCCGATCGCACCTCAGGTCCTTTGGGTGGGCTTCGACGACGGCAACCTGCAAGTCAGCCAGAATGGTGGCCGGACATGGTCTGAGGTGTCCGGAAACGTCCCTGGCATTGCGAACGGCACGTATGTCAGTCGTATCACCGCGTCTGCCACCGCTCAGGGGACGGCCTACGCGACCTTCGACGGGCACCGCGACGGCGACTTCAAGCCCTATGTGTTCCGCACAGAGGACTTCGGCGGGTCGTGGCAGCCACTTCATGCGACGCTGCCGGAAATGGGCGTGGTGAACGTCATCGTCGAACACCCGGACAACCCGAATACGCTGTTCCTCGGCACCGAGCACCATGCATACGCGAGTACGGATATGGGCGCACACTGGGCCCAGATGCCGAACCTGCCGACGACGCACTACGACGACATGTTGATCCACCCCCGCGAGAAGGATCTCGTACTCGGGACGCACGGTCGGGCCATTTGGGTCTTGGACGACACGCGAGCCATCGCAGAGTGGGCGGACGCGACAGCCCCGGTAACTGTGTTCTCGGCGAGCCGCGGGACCATCATGATCTACCGGAAGGACACGTCCTACCGAGGCCAGGCCGAATTCGCGGGTGAGAACCCGGTAGACGGCACCCAAATCAGCTACCGCCTCGCGTCTGCAAGTAACGACGCGACGATGTCGATCACCAACCAGGCGGGCGATGTCGTTCGCAAGATGAACGTGCCCTCCGCCGCCGGCACACATCGCGTGAATTGGGACCTCCGCCACGGGTTGAGTGACTCGGAGACATGGGAGGCCCACATGAACCCCGCGTTGGCTCGGCCCATCGGCGACCGCGGTCCGTGGGTCTCGCCGGGCTCCTACACGGTGACGGTGGCGGCCAACGGTGCCAGCGCATCAACGGCGATACAAGTTAGGGGCGACCCCGACATGCCGATCACTGTGGCGATGTACCAATCGCGGGAGCGGTTCATGCTTGAGGCGCTCGCGCTGACCAACGACATCCAAGCCTATATGAGAGAGAACGGAATGGGCGGAGGCGAGGGCCGTGGAGGCTTCGGACGTGGTGGCGGCCCGCCGCTGGACACGCCGGCGGGCAAGCTCTCCGCCGCCCTGCGGGCCGTGCAGGGCGCATACGGTTCGTTGAACGGAAGCCAGGTACGGGGCGGTTCGCTTTACCCACCCACCAAAAGCCACCGGGAACAGTTCCAGTTGGCCAAGGAGCTGTTTGCCGAGGTCCGCGGAGGGATGGACCGCTAGAAGGCTGATGAAGAGGTACAGCGGCCCACGTTACGGTGCCACCGCCCCAGGGGGGAGCCCGCGTAGCGGGTCGCGGCGCTATGAAGGCATAGTAGGTCCAGCGCTACGCCACACCACGATATGGTTTCTCGCGGTGCACGCCCTCGCGTGCGCCGCGCCAGTCGCCGAAGAGGTGCCGCAAGCGTCAGCGCCTGACGGGGTCTACGGGCAGGCCGCTCCCGCGGTTCGCGGCGTGCCGTCAGTGGTGAGCCTATCGTCCATGAATGACTCTGCGACAGAACCACCCACCACCCTAGTCATGGACCAACTCGGGCTCGCCTTTTCCCCGGCGCGGATGATCGTGCGCCTGGGGTCTACGGTCAGGTTCACCAACAGCGAGACGCTCGCCCACAACGTGCGTCTGGCCAGAAGCGGTGAACAGACTTCCCTTCTCGACGAAGACACCGACCCTGGGGACGCGGTCGACTACGTGACCGACGCCGTGGGTGGGATCGAGGTGGCGTGTACTGCCCACCCGGGTATGACCGCGTTCATCTTCGTTACCGAAGCGGCCCACAGCGTCTTTGCGGAAAGCGACGGGAGCTTTCAGCTCACAGGCGCTCCGCCCGGGCCATACACACTCAGCGTGTGGAGCGTGGCCGCAACCCTCCGGGCCCAAACCGTGATCGACTTGGGCCCGGACCCACTAGAAGTAGTGCTCCCGCCCCACGGCTGAGCCAAGCCCTCTGCTACATAGGAGGTCGCGCTCCCGCCCTTCGCGGCTGAGCCAAACCGTCCGCTACCTACGGCGGATCTTGTTCGAAGGGCGCCGGGTGATGATCTCGACGGCACCCAGCCTGCCGGCGTCGCCATAGCGGAAAAACGCGTCAGACGAGGTCAGGATGCGAATGCTCTCAATCTCGTCCGGGCGCTGATTGAGCAGCATCGCCGACACGTCGGCGGGCAGCGGCACATCCCCCACGAAATCGCTCGTGCTGGGTGGGGCGTAGATGATCACTCCGTCCATCACGAGCAGAGACGGTCGACAGCCATTGCCGAGGTCCCGGATCTCCTGAATGGATGGAGACCGCCTACTGGATTGAATGCAGAAGCTCATTCCGCCATTTCCATTCTGCTGCCGAATCTGGAGCCGCGGCGGAGCCTTCGCCCGCATCACCTCCATTAGGCGGCTGGTGCGCGATTCCATTTCCTCTATGGATTCGCGCCCTATGTAGTCGGACCCCCTTCCACTCGTGAGCGCTTCGATCTCCTCACGGGGCCGTACATCGACCGCCACCCCGGCGAGCGAGATCGGCCGCGGGGTCAGGTTCAGGGCCAGGATCTCACCAAGGACGATGGGGGTCTGGGCCTGAAGCGCGTCGTAGGCAAAATGGTACGTCTGTATGACCTGGCAGCCATTCGGGACAGCCGTGAACACGAAGTAGCCCATGGAATCAGTCAGCGCGGCGATCCCGAGATCAGGGAACTGCACGATCACCCCTTGGACCGGCATCCCGTTGCTACCGTCCAGCACCTCTCCCTCGACCCTGACCTGGGCCTGCGCCTCCGTGGCGGATCCACACATCACAACGCACGCGGCGGTCAGGGCCGTCCACCAAGTCTGCCTTCGTGCTGTCATGTCTCAACTCTCCCGCGCCATCTGCGCTCCACGAAGACTGCACCGCCGCGTCCTCAAGCGAAAGCTTTGCACCTTCGGTCCCTTACGACGCAAACCATCCGGAATGACGGCAGGCTCATCCTACGCAAAAAAACCGCCCCCCGGCCGAAGCCGGGGGGCGGTCAGTCCTGCTAAAAGCCACCAACTACATCGTGAAGCACTTCTGCGTACCATCGATGTTGTTGTTGACCTGGCACTCCTGGTCGGAGATCGGCATACACGATGCGCGACGGGCTACCGTCGCCGCGTACACCACGCCACCACCATCTAGGTACGGGTGGTCCCAACGACTGAGGTCCCAAAGCCGGCGACCTTCCATCCACATCGTCAGGTGACGCTCACGGTCGAGCACATCCCAACCCAGCATCGACGTCGGGTGTGAACTCTTGTTCACACCCCCGGTGATCGAACCAGCAGACGTCACCGCAGCAATCGCGGCGAGTCCGTGGAACGTGCGCACTGCGTTGATCTTGGCCGTAAAGGTCGTCAGATCGCCGTTGAGCAGCGCGTTCTCCGCCTCCAAGAGGCGCATATCCGTCCCTTTCACGAGCGGGATGTTGCCGCCCGCCGTGGGGTACTTCATCTGGCGGTAGTGAATGGTCTGTCCATCCGCACCGTTACTGGAAGGACAATTGACTGAGGAATCAGAACAGTCATTCCACGGTGTACGCGGGTCACCCGCACCCACCGTACCGGCCAGAGTCCCAAAAGCTGAAATCTCGTGACGACCGTGCGTTTCGTTGAAGATCTGGTTGCGCTCACGCCCCGAATTGTTCGAGTAGATCGCGTTGTACACGAAATCCGTCGGTACCTGCGCCGCCTCGCTCATCGCCGAAGGCCAGTTACCCAGGCCCACATAGACCTGCGCGAGCGCACCGTGCGCCGTGGTCACGACCTCGCCGGACCCGTTCGAGATCGCAGCTTGAAGCTCCGCGACGGCTCGCTGGAATGCGGCCGTCCGCGGGAGGGCGATGCCCTCATCGATCTCACCTGCGGTCCCCGGACTCTCTTCCGTATATGGTGTGCTGAACACTACCTCGCAGAAGTTCTCACCGAACCAACGGTTCGCGAGACCTGCAAAGAGATAGGCCCGGGCCGTGCTCGCGTTGCCAGCGAACGTATAACCCTCGATCGCGGCCATGCGCTGCAGGCCACCCTCGGCCACCCAGCGCGCACGCTGCACGCCACTCCAGTAACCATCTGAATCTTCGGAGTCGAACAGACCCCGACGCAGGCGTCCGGTGTCGAAGTACGAACCCGAACCGACCATTTCATCGGTCAGGCGCGCGACTCCGAACGCCAATCCGTCATACGACGTCGAGAAGTCAGACGACATTCCGGTCACCAATGCGGCAACACCCGCTTCGGTGTTCAGATCGTCGTCCATAATCTTCCCGGGGTTCTTCACATCAAAAAGACTGTCACTACAGCCAGCCATTCCGAAAGAGGCCACCAGGGCCACCATCGGGAGCCAGCGCATTTTCATGGAATTCATGATTGCTTTCTCCTGGCTCTTAGAAATCGATCTTCATCGACAGCTGGAAGCTGCGAATCGGAGGCAAATTGTAGTACTCCTGGCGGAACAGCACTTCGAGAGACCCCTGCTCGAACGCCTCAGGGTCGACACCCTCGTAGTCCGTCCACGTAGCCAGATTGCGGCCCTGTAGGCGTACCGTCGCCGAACGAATGCTCGACGGCAACCAAGCGTCCGGCACCCGGTAGCTCACCGAGGCCGAGCGGATCTTGAAGAAGTCCGCGGGCTGCGTCCACATGCCGTAGCGCGTGTTGCCCGGATCGCACAGCGCGCGCTCACCGGCGCTCAACGTGGAGCGGTTACCGGCCTTGATCGCATCAAACGTCGAGCGGCAAGTCGGCCACACGCTGCGACGCACATTCTGGTAAGCTGTACCGGACGACAAAACGTGTCCGCCCATGCCCTCACCCAAGATATCGAAGGTGAGGCGCTCGCCGAGCGTCACTGAGGTGTTAATGCCGAACGTGTGCGTCGGCGTCGTCCCCCCAAGGCACTCTTCCGCGTACTTCGGCGCGCCGATCTCGTCCGGATTCTGGACCCGGTCGTTACAGAACGCTGGCAACGGATAAGTGATCGTCTCGCCCGGAGTGCAACCCTGACCGATGAAGCCGTGACCACCAAAGTCGGCAGCGTTGGCGATCTCGGACGTGCACACGGTCGGCGCACGGATGTAGTTCCTCCAACCGAGGTCGATCGACGTCAATCCACCGAGGTCGAGGACCTCAGAATTGTTGGTCGAATACCGGACACCGACGTCCCATGACAGGCCATCGGCCGCGATCAGAGTCGCGTTCACGAACATCTCGTGACCCTGGTTCTTGACCTTACCCACATTCTCAAGCTGGCTGCCGACAAAACCGCCGGAAGGCAGCTGCGTCACGCCCACCAGCGCATCGGACGTGGTCTGGTTGTAGTACGTGTACTCAAACGTCACACGGTCGCTGAACGTCGAGCCCTCGAATCCGAACTCCCACTCGAGCGTGCGCTCAGGACCGAGGTCCGGGTTGCCAAGGTTGTCCGGCGTCACGGCTGGCTTGCCGTTGTCACCGGCGACCGAGTTCCACGTACGGGCGGCATCGAACAGGCCTGGGGCCTTACCGGACTCACCGATCGCGGAACGCAGCTTCAGCGTCCCGAAGTTCTCTGGGAAGAAACCCTCGTCCGAGATCACGTACGAGAGCGACGCCTTCGGGTAAGCCTCAAGACCGAAGTCCGATCCGAACGCCGAGTGACCGTCCATACGCAGGCCGACCGTCAAGAACAGCTTGTCGCTGAAGCCGACCATTTCCTGCAAGAAGAAACCACCACTCGTCACCGTCGAGTTGTACTCGAAGGCCTGAGTGACAGCACCCGACTCAAGAACCTTGTCGCCTGGGCCAGCAAAGTCGTTGCCGAACCCGTTGATGCCGGAACTGAAGTCGTTGAAAAGCTGACCGCCCCACGAGAACGACGAGGCCGCACCGAAGAGACCAGCTTCCCACGAACCTGCATAGTCGAACGTCAACTTGCGGAACGTGCGATCGTCGACCTCACGGCCTCCGAGCGGGACATAGAAGAAGCCCCACGGCCTGTCTTCACGGTACGTGTTCCGCGTCCAGTCGAGCCCGGCATTGAGCCGATGGCTCATGCCTTCACCGGGGTTGAACAGCATGTTGATACCGGTCACAAAGTGATCGTTCAACTGGTTCAGCCCCATCGTGAGGGTCTTACCATCGGTGTCGTTCGTGTAGTCGTTGCCACCACGGAAGACGTTCAGGAGGAGCCCTTCGGCGTTGTTGCCGTCCGGCATCCAGTCGATGTCTTTGTGGCTGTAAAACGTGTTAAACCGGATGTCCAATTCGTCCAGCGGCGAGAACGAGAAGTTCCCGCGCATGCTGTAGGTCTGGGCACCCTGTTCCGGGTTCGTGTAACCGGCCTCTTCGCCGCAGACCTTCGCGCCATTCGAGTCGAGGCCACACGCTGCGACGTCGAAGACACCGCGCTCGTCACCCCATGCCGCTGACATGAAGTAATTCATGCGCTCAGCGCCACCACGAACCGAAAGGTTGTAGTTCTGCGTGCGACCGTTCTTCAGCCAAGAACCGCTGGCCGGGCAGGACACGTCGGCAGGGAACATCTCGTCACCGCCGTTCGCCGTGTAGTTGCAGTTGCTCAACCCCAGGCCAGTCGGATTGACGTCCGCGTCCGCGCCGATATGACCAAGCGTGTTCATGCCCTGGTCCACACTGAGCGTCCACGCCGGCGCACCTGCCGACCCACGCTTCGTGAAGATCTGGATCACGCCACCCGCGGCCTCGGTGCCATACAGGGTCGTCGCTGCGGCACCCTTGATGATTTCGATGCGCTCGATGTCATCAGGGTTGATGTCGTCCATCGGATTCGAACCCTGCTGGGCCTCGTCCGAGTTAAACAACGCCGTCGACTGCATACGAATGCCGTCGATGTAGATCAGCGGCGAGTTCCCCTGCGAGATCGAGTTATTGCCGCGCAGCTTGATTGTGCTGCCGGCGCCAACCATGCCGCCATTACCCAAAACCGTCACGCCGGTGGCGCGACCCTGGAGGATGTCGGCCACGTCGGAGACCGGAGCGGCCTCAATCGCTGCTTCACCGATCTGGCTAATCGAGTTACCGATCTCGCGCCGGCGCGCCGCGCCAGCCGTACCGGTCACGATCACGCCTTCGAGGCTGATCGCCTCGGAACGCAGTCGACCGTCAGACGAAGCCGTCTGTCCAGCCGCCACGGTGACTTCCATCGTCTCCGTGCCGTACCCGATGTACTGGTACTGCACGGAGTGCGTGCCCGCGGGCACATTTAGAAGCAGATACCTTCCTACGTTATTAGCCAGCGCGCCAATGTTCAGTGCTGGAATGCTCACCTGGGCGCCCGCAATGGGCTGACCGTTGGTGGCATCTCGCACTGTTCCCGTCACCGTGCCGGTCTGCGCCTGGGCTGGAACCCAGGCAAGCATGACCGCTACTGCCGCGGTGACGAGGGAACGCGTGGTCAAACGGAGGATCCCATTGCGAACGTCGCCTAGGGACACATTGACCTCCCTGCCATGAAATGACACTGAGCCCACCGCGGTGATCCGCAGCGGGCAGCTCACAAGAGCGACACCAAACTACGAAGGCAATGTGTAATTAAACAACCATTTCCCATTTTTTGCCTGCATGGGATGGTAGGCGGTGACCCAAAATTCCTTTCGGGACGACTCGCTTCACCAACTTGAAAAGCGTGACACGTCGCGGAGAATGGACCCTTGCGTCGTGTGGGGACCCGGCCGGCCAGGCGATGGTCAACGCACCGCAGGGGTGGCGTAACCAGCGCCGGTCGCGAGATTTCGCGTAGAGAATAGCTCTCAATCTCAAGTGGACCACGACGGAAAAAGATCATGCTCTTTTACGCACACTCGGGCTTCCGCTACCTCGTCCTGCTCGCAGGTGTCCTTGTCATCGGCTACGCAGCCTACGCAGCCGCCACCGGGCGCCCATACGACAAGACGATGCGCATATTGGCAGCTGCCTTCACGGGGACGGTGGACCTGACCGCTCTGATTGGCGTGGCCTACCTATTGTCCGGGGTGTTCTATCCCCAGTTGGGCGGCCACATCGTGATGATGGTCCTCGCGGCAGTGGTCGCTCACATCGTTCCCGCTGTCATGAAGCGCCGTCCTATGGTGGACCGCACCTATATGCCGCATATCGTCGGCACCGTCGTTGTTCTCGGGTTGATCGCGACTGGCATTGTCGCGATCGGGCGACCGATCGTCGGGTAGGACCCTTCCCTAGAATGCTGTTGAAGAAGTCCAGCAGCGCTAGCGACCAAAGCCGAAGTTGAACGGGAACCGCCATCTAATGAGCGGTATCAAAGTCTCGTCGATGCCATTGCCGTCTCCGCCGGGCGTATTATCCCGCCCCTGGAAGCCTGCCACCGCCAGCGCCGCGATCCCACCCACGATTATCGCCGAGACCGCGAAACTCTTCCGGTTGTCCGAAACCGCTTTGTGGGTCTGGACGATCGATGTCCGCGGAATAGAGACCTGCGCATACGAACTGGGCGTCCGTAGCACGACGGCGACCGAATCGGCGCTTGTGTTTACCAGCCGACCGGTGACCGAGCGGGTGGCGGGGTCGGCGAACCGGATCAGTTCAGCCAGTTCAGCCGGATCAAGCTCAATCCGGACCTTGTCTTGGGGACTTAAGTCGGAAAGGTCGGCTGGCATGTACGAAACGCACCCTGACGCCACAAGAACCACGAGAAGGAACATCGACCGCGCCTTAATCATTTTCTCACGACCCTGAAGAGTTGAACTTGAGTCCCCGGTGTTTCTACGATCCATTAGAATCACCCCTTACGACGACGTGGGTGCCGCTCGGTGCACATCACGAAGCTGCCCTTACGCTTCGACCCCACCTTCGCGGCTAATATTCTTTACTGCAACCGGTACTTCTTCAACGGGCCCCTGGCGTTTCGATGACACCCCGACCGCAACTCGAGACGCTGGAGAAACTCACCACAGCGGTCCGCACCCCTGGCCCAAGCGATCTCGGCCTCGTCATGGGTGGCGGCGGCGCCCGGGCGGCGTACCAAGTTGGCTTTTTGCGGTGCGTCGCGCGCCAGTTTCCAGAGTTGCACATCCCCTACATCACCGGCGTCTCCGCTGGCGCCATCAACGCTGCATTGCTGGCATCCCACCACGGCTCCTTTCTCCAGGCAGTCGATGAACTGAGCCAACTTTGGGCCAATCTTACGGTAGAGGACGTCTTTAAGGTGGACACCCGTTCCTTAACCATGAACGGGTTTCGGTGGCTCAGGCAGCTCGCTTCTGGAGGCATGGGCGGGCCTCCGCAGGTAAGGGGCCTCGTAGACACCGCTCCGCTACGGAAGTACCTCGCTGAGGTCCTGCACGCGGTGAATGGGGAGCTCACGGGCATCCAATACAACCTCGACCGTGGTCGGCTCAAGGCAGTCGCGATCAGCACGTCCAGCTACTCTACAGGCCAGTCGGTCACCTGGGTCCAAGGCGCCGACATCACCGAATGGACGCGCCCCCAGCGAAAGGCCCTCCAAACCGTTCTGAAGGTCGACCACGTGATGGCGTCGTCGGCCCTGCCGCTTCTTTTCCCCGCCATAAAGCTGGACGATGCATGGTACGGCGATGGCGGTGTGCGGCTCACAGCCCCCCTTTCCCCAGCGCTCCATCTGGGCGCGCGCCGGATCATGGCGATTTCTACCCGATACCACCGCGACGCCGAAGATGCTGAGGAACCCACAATCCCCGGGTACCCCCCGCCCGCTAAGGTCGTGGGCCTCCTCATGAATTCGATCTTCCTGGACCTGCTCGATCACGACGCCGTCCGCTTGGAGCGACTAAACCAACTTGTTGCCAGCGTGCCGCCAGAAGACCGTGACGGAGTTAGACCTGTGAAGCTGCTGACCCTCCGTCCGTCCATGGACCTCGGAAAGCTCGCGTACGAATACGAATCGCAACTACCCAAGGCTTTCCGCTTCTTCACTCGTGGCCTCGGCACGCAGCAGACGAGTAGCCCCGACTTTCTAAGCTTCGTCCTCTTCCAGCCCGACTACTTGAAGAAACTCATTGAAGTCGGGCAGGCAGACGCGGAGGCCCGGTCCGAGCAGATCGCCGATTTCCTACAGGACGAGTCGTGATATACGAAGCGTCATGTGGCACTTCGGCGGTGTTAGATTTATGGACGTCCCTCCTTGGGGGATCAGCCTACCCGAACGTTCTGGTCACACGCACGCGGGATGACCTATGCCAGGCAACAAGAAACTCGCAACTGAACTCGAGGCTCGTGAGGTCGCCGAGTATGCACGCGAGCAAGATTGGGAACGACGCAGCTTCGCCCGGGCGCTTTTTGAAGGGCGCTTTGACCTAGATCTCGTTCACCCCCACCCACGCCCGGACCCGGAAGAGCAGGCCCGCGCAGCCGACTTCCTTGCGAAGCTCGAGCCCTACGCGCGCGACCACATCGACGGCGACCAGATCGATCGAGACGGTTGGGTGCCCCAAGAGGTGCTAGACGGACTGGCCAAGCTCGGCGCCTTCGGCATCAAGATTCCTAGAGAGTACGGCGGCCTTGAGCTGTCTCAGTTGTCCTACAATCGAGCGCTCGCCATCGTCGCGTCTCGCTGTGGCTCAACCGGTGCGTTTCTGTCGGCGCACCAGAGTATCGGTGTTCCGGGCCCCCTGATGAAGTTCGGGACGGAGGAACAGAAGCGCCGCTACCTACCCCGCCTGGCCAAGGGCGCCCTGTCAGCCTTCGCCCTCACCGAGCACAACGTCGGCTCAGATCCGGCGAACATGGCGACAACAGCGGTTTTGTCCGAAGACGGATCGCACTGGATCTTGAACGGCGAGAAGCTGTGGACGACCAACGGGCCGCGTGCCGAAATCATCGCCGTCATGGCACACACGCCCCCCGCTGAAGGTTCACGCAGCAACCCGATCACGGCCTTCATCGTGGAGACCGCCTGGGAGGGGGTCGAGACGTCGCACCACTGCTCCTTTATGGGACTCAAGGGACTGTCGAACGGGGTCCTCACTTTCAAGGACGTGAAGGTGCCACGCGAGAACCTCCTTTGGGGGGAGGGAAAGGGACTCAAGCTTGCCCTGATCACCCTAAATACCGGCCGCCTCGCCTTACCAGCGTTCTGTGCCGCGGCGGGTAAGGCCTGCCTGGACATGTGCCGCGACTGGGCTGGCTCCAGGGTTCAGTGGGGTCGTCCCGTGGGCACGCACGACGCCATCGCGCAGATGTTGGGCAAGATGTCGGCGGACACCTTCGCGATGGAAGCCGTGGTCGAACTCACCTCAGGAATGGCTGACGCCAAGACTTTCGATATTCGACTCGAGGCGGCGATCGCCAAGATGTGGGCGACAGAGGTCGGATGGGAGTTGGTTAATGACGCCCTGCAGGTTCGTGGCGGGCGCGGCTATGAGAACCATGAGTCGCTGCTGGCACGCGGTGACACGCCATACCCCATCGAACGTTACGTCCGCGACATGCGCATCAACACGATCTTCGAGGGCTCGTCGGAGATCATGAGGCTTTTTATTGCCCGCGAAGCGGTGGACATGCACCTGAGCATTGTCGGCGATCTCGTGAACCCCAAAGCGGGCATTGGCGCGAAGGTCTCAGCACTCTTCAAGGCTGGGTTCCACTACGCGTGGTGGTATCCTACGCGGTTCTTTGGATGGAGCATGTGGCCGAAATACAACCAATTCGGACCGCTCGCTCACCACCTCCGCTTCGTCGAGCGCACCTCGCGCAGACTCGCGCGCTCGACTTTCCACGCCATGATCCGCTTTGGACCTGCACTCGAGAAGCGCCAAGCCGTGCTTGGCCGTATCGTCGACATAGGCACCGAACTCTTGGTGATGACCGCCTGTGTTGTGCGAGCGAAAATGTTGGTCGATCGGGGCACGGGCGAGAGCGGCGCGACCGCCCTCGCGGACCTCTATTGCCGGCAAGCTCGCCGGCGCGTCGGCGACCGGTTCGACGCTCTGTTCAATAACGACGACGTCGCTGCATATGGAATCGCCCGGCGATTCTTAGATGGCGAGTTCGAGTGGCTTGAGCAGGGGGTCATCTCGCTGGAAGGCTATCGCCAGCAACTTGAGAAGGCCGTTGCGGCGGAAACCGCATCCGAAACCACCCCGGGACAGGAACCGGTTCTCGCCACATGAAGACAAACCTCCAAGGGCGCGCGTTCACGGTCACCGTTATCTGGACGCTGCTGTTGCTGTATCTCGGCAGCGTCGTCCACGCGACCGAGTCTAGCCTTGCTTGCCCGGACTGGCCGACCTGCAACGGGACCATGTTCCCCGAAATGTCTGGCGGCATCTTCTGGGAACACCTGCATCGCCTGGTGGCGGGTGGCCTCCTTCTCATGTTTGGGCTCGCCACATGGCTGGCCCACAAAGAGACGAAGGACCGTCCCTGGATTTTCAAGAGCTGCCTGGCCGGAATCGCCCTCTTGCTCATCCAGTCGGTCTTTGGAGGGCTCACGGTCATCTACAAACTGCCAGACCTCGTTTCGACGACGCATCTGGCCCTCGCGCTCCTCTTCTTGTCCCTCGCGACAGCGCTGGCCTCATCGACCAGTTGGGCTGTCGGCGTCACGCGGACCTCCAACGCGATCGCTGACAGAGCGACCGGGTTCGCGGCACTCGCCGCGGCACTCGTCTTCGTTCAGTCAGTGCTCGGCGGACTGGTGCGCCATATGGACGCGGGGATGGCCTGCCCAGACGCGCCCTTCTGCCTTGGCAAGGTGATCCCACCTCTCGTGAACGCACCCATCACGGTGCACTTCCTTCATCGGGTCGTCGGAATTATCGCCCTCATCGCGGTCGTCGGACTCGCAGTGTGGGCTGTTCGCACCGGCGTGCCAGCAGCCATCCGCACCTGGTCCTTGTTGGCCGTCGGCCTCGTGATCGCGCAGGTCACCCTCGGCTTCATTTCCGTGCTCAGCGTGTTGGCGGTGGTGCCCGTGTCGCTCCATACCCTGGTGGCGGCGTCGCTCCTCGCTGCGCTGGTCCACATAGCAGCACTTGCCCGGGCGGCGGGCTCGGCGAACTTTGAAGCGACGGGCTAGTGCCCTGTCACGCGAATGCAGCGGTGCTCGAAGGCCAGCGAACTTCTGACTCAGGACACTAGGTGGATCGGGCTCAAATAGGAGATCTTCTCGCGCTGATCAACGCGAGCCTGAACGCCACGAGCGCCGTTGCGCTCTTCGCTGGCCTGTACTTCGTGCGAACCCGCCAGTTGCATCGGCATCGACGCGCGATGATCACAGCGGTGGCAGCGTCCGGACTCTTCTTGGTCTTCTACCTGACGCGGGTCGCCCTCACGGGCACACACGAATTCGCTGGTGAAGGTGCCGCCAAATCGGTGTATCTGGCTATTCTTGTGACACACATCATCCTGGCAGTGACGCTGGTGCCCTTGGTGCTGAGACTGATCTTTCTGACCCGTGCGCGCCGCTTCCGCGCCCACGCCCGCCTTGCGCGCTGGACCTTCCCCATCTGGGCCTACGTGTCGCTCACAGGCCTGACGGTCTACCTGCTGTTGTATCAGATCTACGGCTACAAGTGAACGCAGGCTCGCCCGGCGCAGGGCGATGGATAGGCTACGCTGAGGCAGTGGCCGCGGCATGCTTATGGGGGTCCTCCGGGATCTTCGCGGTCTACTTGTTCAGGATGGGTGTTCCACCCGAGAGCCTGGCCCTCCTGCGACCTCTTGTGGGCGCGGTACTCCTTCTGGCGGTGAGTGGGGTGGCTCGCCCTAAGTCGCTGCGTGTTGATGGCTCCGGCTTGGTGATCCTCACCGTGGGAGGCGGCATGGCGGTCGGCTTGTTCCAACTCGCCTACCAGCTCTCCACAGATGCCGTTGGGGTTCCGACTACTGTGGCCCTTCTCTACCTCGCGCCAGCGATCGTCCTGGCTGCGTCCGGGCCCCTATTGGGTGAATGGCCCACGAGAACCCGTGCCGGCCTCGCGGCGATTACACTACTCGGTGTCTGGCTGTCCGTGGCCGGGGCCGAGGACGTCACCACGTCGTTCGGTGCAGCCGGACTAACCTGGGGCGTCATCGCAGGCTGCAGCTATGCTGCCTACACTCTTTTTGGTCGTTACGCAGTGCCCCGCTTCGGCGCGATTCCGACGGTCGTCTACAGCACGCTCGGCGCGACCGCCCTGCTCGCCATCGCGTTGCCGGTCATCTCTGGCCCGGTGGAGATCCCGACGAGCACAGCAGTATGGGGGCTGATCTTCGTCTTTGGCGCACTCACGATCGCGCTCGCGCAATTCCTGTTCTTCGACGCCCTCGGTCGGGTCGAAGCCAGCCGGGCCTCACTGGCTACTGCGGTAGAGCCGGTAGTGGCCGCGGTCCTGGCCACATGCATGCTTGGGCAGGGCCTTCGTCCCATCGGCTGGCTGGGGATCGCCCTCGTGGTGGGAGGGGTTGTCGGCGTCGGTGTGACGGCGACGGTGGACCCCACAGAAGCCGAGGCCACGGAGAGCTAGCAGGTCGAACGAGCCGGCCATGCGGAAGGCTCAGCCCCTGCGTGTGGACCACTGCACTGCTTCAACAGCTTTCTAGATGCTGTCGAACGACAGTTGTACTTCAGCTCCCCCGCCCGGGACGTTGCGCAGTTCGATCTGGCCACCCATGCCCTCGACGAGCGTGCGTGCGTGCGGAAGGCCTAAGCCCAGACCCTCGTCAGAGGTCGAATAGAACGGGTCAAACGCCCGCTTGAACGCTTCCTTGGTAAAACCTTCGCCGCGGTCGCGTACCGCGATGGTCGCCCTGCTGCCTATGGCCTGTACGGTGACGTCGACGGTGGTCCCTCGGGCAAAACGCTGCGTATTGTGAAGGATCAAGTACACGCCATCCATCAAGACACCGGCATTGATGGAGGCCCTAACGGGGGCCGACGGCAACTTGAGCCGGAGTCCAACGCCTTGGTCGCCGGAGAACTCGTTAGCGACCTGCTTCACGAGTTCGACAAGGTCCGTCCCCTGCTTCTCAGACGGCGGCGTCTCTAGGAAGAAGTCGAGATCGCCAAGGGCGCCCAGGGCAGTCCCGACGCGCTCCCGCAAATCATCGATGGACGTCGCTCCCTCAGCAGCGGCTAGCGGCACGCGCACTCTCGAGTGCAGAAAGCCGCTCACCTTCCCAACCGCCTCACGGAGCGCGGCCTGCCGCTCCGAGTCGATCGGAGCCCACCCCTTCTCAAGAGCGGCGCAAAGTTCGGCCTCGGCCGACCCAGGCTTGCCGCCTTCAGGTCTAAGGCCGTTCGCTATCGCGTCCGTCGCGGCCTTGATCTGTCGCGCGGACTCGGCCCGGCCGTCGGCTCGCGCTCCCGACCGCCCAAGGCTGTACGCCAAGACCGCGAGAACGACCCCGAGGGCGATTCCAATGGCGATTCCAATGGCGATGTCGCCGTTTCCCATACTATTCGCGGTTGTTTGAGATGTGATTTTGCCCGATCGCGCCGGATCAGATGTTCGCACCGGAGGCAAGTGGTGGCAATGACGGCATTGCGGTCTGCGCGGGGTAGAACCTATGCTCGGCCAGAAGGCTGTTGAAGAAGTACAGCCGCCCGCGTTACGGTGCCACGGCCCTAGGCCCTAGGCGGAGCTACGAAGGCATAGCCGAGCTACGGCGAGGAGCTCCAACGACGGGGGCACCGCGCGAAGCGTGGTCGGACCGTGCCACCGTAACCCTCCGACCCTAGGGGTCATGTTATCTATATGGTTGGGCGCAGGGGGGTCGCCGCCCATGAGGTCGTCTCTCCTCCTTGCCGTAGAACAACTACGACTCGTCGTCGTTCCTACTTCTGGTCTGGCGAGCCCCCTGCGCGCGGGCCACTGTACTTCTTCAACATCCTTCTACGCTCCTGAGCCCGGCAGCCTCAGTAGGGGGTCAGGAGCATCTTGAACGGCCCTGTGCCATGCAGTGCGTGTGGCACGGTGGCAGGCAGATGCAGCATGTCTCCGGTACGCACTTGGTGGTCCGACCCACCCACCGTGATGCGCACTTCACCCTCGAGAATCTGCACCGTCGCGTCATGTGGGGTCGCATGTTCGGTCAGCCCCTCGCCCTCGGCAAACGCAAACAGAGTCATCACCCCACCTTCGTTGCGAAACAGCACTCGGCTCACGACTGATCCCGCTTGGTAGTCAATCAGATCCACGAGCGATGACGGTGACGATATGGGATGATCCACGATGCCTCTCAATTGGGAGCGGCTGAGCCTGCGTTTCGTTCGAGAACCGCGCGCATGCGGTGACTTCGCCCGACGATGTCCGCCGCCTGGACCGAGGGGAGCGTCTGGAACGCAACCTTCTCGAAGAGCGCTAGCCAGCCGTCGAAGTGCCCTGGGGTGATCTCAGGAACACGCTCATGCGCGGCGATTGGGTTGCCCCGAAACCGGCCGGTCGCCACGAGCACACTGGATCAAAAGTCACACATCTTCTCCAGGTGCGGGCCCCATCGATCGTCGATATGGCTGGCGAACACTGGGCCAAGCAGGTCGTCTTCGCGGACCTGTTCGTAAAACGTGAACACGAGCGTGCGAATCTGCACTTCCGTAACCCTAGCCGACACGGAGGCCTCCTAGTTGGACGAGGTGCGGGCCGTCCGCGGCGACTAAGTCACCGAGCGTGTATCCATCTAGGGTGTCGAAGAACGCCGCCTGTGCCTCGCCCAGTGCGCCAGCCAGTAAGCAGCCACCGGTCAGGGGGCAGGTTGACTCTTCCTCGAAGCACTCTGCGAGCGCGAGGCTCGGCTCCAGAGTACGTGCCACGAATCCCAGACGAGCGAGGCCGGCGCCTCGGGTAAGCTGGAAGCCACCGCCGCGGCCCCGCGTGGCAGACACCAGGCCCATGGCGTCGAGCGCTTGCAGGCTCTTCATCATGTGGTCACGCGAAACCCGGAAGCGGTCGGAGATCTCCCCGGCCGAAATGGGCCTGCCCGGGTGAGCACCAAGATACATGAGTGCTCGGAGCCCGAAATCAGTAAATCGCGTGAGTTTCATGAAGGTGCATCTCTTAAATCATAAACTGGTATATCATATACCACTTATGGCTTCAAGAAAACCACCCGGAGCCCAGAGGCCCGCGGGTGGTCTTCCGATGCGGACCGACTCGTCCGCCCTATCGGCGCGTACTAAACGCGCCGCTTTCCATATCGACGCCGCCGGGGTCGCGAGCTTTCTGGCGTGGCGGCCTCCTGCTTCTGCTTGGTCGCTTTCTCCGCAGCGCGCGCCCTGCCCTTCGCCTTGTTGGCGCGGATCTCAGCGATGCGCTCACCGAGCGGCACTTCGAGCGGCGCTTCGGCCGTGGCCTCGTAAGCGAAGTCATCGATTCGCACGCGGTTGATCTTCTTACCGACTGCGCGTTCAATGCGCCGGATCTGATCTTCGTCGTCCGGCGTCACCAACGTAAACGCTTCACCGGTAAGCTCAGCCCGGGCGGTCCGACCCACTCGATGGATGTAGTCCTCGGGGACCGCAGGGACGTCGAAGTTGACGACGTGCCCTAACGCCTCCACATCGATGCCGCGCGCCGCGATATCCGTGGCCACAAGCACCTTAAATTCGCCACCCTTGAAGCCCGCCAGAGCCTTGGTGCGCTGCGGCTGGGATCGGTTTCCGTGAATGCGATCCGCGGAAATTCCGTGCCGCATCAGCAGCTTCGCGAGCCGATCTGCGCGGTGCTTGGTGCGGGTAAAGACCAACGCTTGATCCATCACCCCACGCTTTAGGAGCTCGACGAGCAAAGAGCCTTTCAAGCCCGCGGGAACTGGATAGAGTGCCTGCGTGACGCCCTGGGCAGGCGCCGCGCGTACCTGGAGCGCGATCTTCGCCGGGTTCCGCAGAATCTGCTGTGTCAGTTTCTCGATTGCGAGTGGCATAGTCGCACTGAAAAACAGCGTCTGCTTCGGCTTCGGGATGTGCTTCAGCACGCGCCGGATATCCGGAATGAAGCCCATGTCCAACATGCGATCGGCCTCATCAAGAACCAAGAACTCGAGCCCGCGGAGCTTGGCGTAGTCGTACTGGAAGTGATCCAGAAGGCGTCCAGGAGTGGCGACGATGACGTCGGCACCGGTGCGGAAAGCCTTCTCCTGGGGGGCCATCCCGACGCCCCCATGAACCGCTGCAGCCTTCAGAACCGTGTGCTTCGCGAGGTCTCCGGCATCGGCGACGATCTGGAGCGCGAGTTCTCGTGTCGGGGCCAGGACCAAGGCCCGCGTCGTGCCACGCGGCAAATCCATCAGCTTGTGCAGGATCGGCAGAAGAAACGCGGCGGTCTTGCCACTTCCGGTCGCGGCGCAGGCCAGCAAATCGCGGCCTTCCAGTGCCGGCGGAATCGCCTGCGTCTGGATGGGGGTAGGTCGTGTGTAGCCGAGATCCTCGACACCACGAAGTAGTGACGCGTGCAGTTCTAGGGTAGTAAAAGCCAAGGGGTTGTCCGGTAGGGAGTCGCACAGCAGGCCGGCCGGAACATCCGGCACGAGAGGCTGGCAGCGATTGTTAAGCGAGTGATAGCCCAGGAACCAAAGGCCCAAGGTGGGAGATCCCGCAGCTAATAAGGTAGCGCAAGCGGAGGATTTGTCAGCATCTGGGCTAAGCTCGGCCCAGAAGTGGAGCACCTCTGGCGAATCCGCTGAGGGGTGACGAACGTACGGGTCATCTCGCGACGGGGCGCCACCGCACGACCGGTGCCTCCGAAGTCACCTAGTATCAACGACCCGCCAGCAGGTTGGTCTTGGAGGCAAGACAAGTGGACTGGGACGGAGTAGGCACGTTCGCACTGTTCATCGCATCCGGCGGCATCGGCCTAGGGGTCATCGCCCTCCGCGCCTACCAAGCCAAGCTGGCTTCGAAGCTGGAATGGGCCCGCCTTGAGCGAACCCCCGAAGTGCCGCACGAGATCGAGGAGCATATCCGCGAGCTGGAGGAAAAGATCCAGCGCCTAACCGAACGCGTAGACTTCACCGAAAAGCTCCTAGGCGACGGTAAGAGCTAGTCCACCATGAGCATGATACCCGGTCCGCCCCCGGCTCGGCCGGGCGGCAACGCCACCCAAGGAAGCACCAGCGCACCGATGCACCCCCCAGCCGCAGCGCCCCCTGTGCCGCAAGGACCCCGTGCCCCCAAAGACCCCCGTGACCCTTCGGCGGCCCGTCGAAAGGCCACAAAAGCAAAAACCCTAAGCTACTTCGCGCCCAAAGAGCTCCTCCAATCCGTCCCAACCCTGGAGCTGCGGCTGCGTCAAATACGTCCACGAAAACCCGATCAGCAGTCGATTCCACCCGCGCACCGTTCGCACTTCCGTTGGCGTTAGCCCCGTCAACGACCCCATCGTCCGACACAGGTTGCCGTCCGAAGTAAAGCCGAGTCGATGGGCGGCAGAAGCAACCGTCACGGTCCGATCCGAGAGCGTGTACGCCACGGCCATCATCCGGAACCAGCGGAGATACGTGTACGGCGACTCCAGCCCACGTCGTCGGAAACGTGCCTTCAGGGCACCTCGGGATACCTCGCAGACATCGGCCATCACGTACAGATCGGAATAGTGCGACGGAAACTCGAGAATGCGCCGACCGAACGCGCGCAAGGGCAGAGGGAGTTGGGCCCCCGCAGCCTTGCTCAAGTCTGCGAGGCACTTGTCGACCCACGTTCCGCCCTGAGCCTGCTTGTCGATAGACGTACTTAGGCGACGCGTTAGATAGTCGATGCGCCTAGGCGGTACATCGATTTCCCTGCGGTCCCGCTCCCACCGAGCGAGCAGGGCACGGTCGAGGCGCATAATCGGGACATCGGAACGGAACCCAACCAAGGGGCCATCCGAGCCATCTGTCTGGATCACTAAACGAGGAAAACCCCACTCGATCGCGGCAGGAGCCAGGCGAGGATCAAGCACAACGTCCTCCTCCGGGTGCGCTGCTTTACGCACAACCGTCAGGAGATACGGATCAGAAACGTAAGCTACAATCATCGTGCTTCCCGCTCCCGCGGGTATCCATGTTACGGCCGTCCCACCTAGGTGGGACACAACAAAGTTGAAGCCTTAACGGCGATCGCGCCAGCAAACGATCAGGATGGTCCGCCAGAACGACTCACCCCGAGGTCGGCGTCGACCCCGGGGTGAGTCGCTGGATTTCACGTCAGATGGGGAGTGGGACTGGCTTTTCACCGGACCAATCGTAGAAACCCATACCGGTTTTGCGGCCATAACGACCCATCGCGACAATCCGCTTGAGCAACGGCGGCGGCGCATAACGCTGCTCGCGATACTCGTCGAACATGATCTCGCTGATCTGGTAGAGGGTGTCGATCCCCACGAAGTCACATAACATGAATGGACCCATCGGGTAGCCGCATCCGAGGGCCATCCCGGTGTCGATGTCCTCAATGCTCGCGACACCTCGCTCTAGGTGGGTGATGGCGTCGAGCATGTACGGCACCAACAACAGATTCACGACAAAGCCAGAGTTATCCTTCGCCGCGATCGGCACCTTGCCGAGCGCTTTCGAGAACGCAAACGCCCGCTCGAACGTCGCTTCACTGGTCGCGATCGTACGGACCACCTCGACCAGCTTCATGACCGGAACGGGGTTGAAGAAGTGGAGCCCCACGAATCGGTCGGCCCGATTCGTCGCAGCGGCCATGTCCGTGATCGTGAGGGAGCTCGTGTTCGACGCGAAGATCGTGCCCTCACCGCACAAGCCATCTAACTCTCGGAAGAGCGCGTGCTTGGCTTCGAGCTCCTCGATGATCGCCTCCACAACCAGATCGCAGCCGGCCAAATCTGGAACGGCGGTGGTGAAGCTGAGTCTTGCCCAAGCCGTATCACGATCTTCTGCAGAGAGCTTCTCCTTCTCAACCGCACGATCCATCGACTTTCTGATGCGCCCCTTGCCCTTCTCAAGAAGCTCGTCGTTCACCTCGCGAACGACGACGTCGAAACCGCTCTTCGCGGCGATCTCGGCAATCCCGCTTCCCATTAGGCCGCATCCGACCACACCGACTCTGCTGATATCCACACTGCCTCCGTTACGTGTAATGGCGCCTATAGACGCCTTCAATCTTTGTCAGAAATCACATCTCGTGCGACACCATGGAAGTGTCGTTTCACCCAACGCCTCCATGAGGCCGGCGGCGGTTCCAGAGACTCGCCGAGTTCCAGTGTATCGAGAACACCCTCGATCTCGGTTTGAACCTCGACCAGCTTCTTCTTGTGGGCGATCCCCGTGGCGTAGGTGATCCCTCCGGTAAGGGCGGTGCCTACCACCACGCCCACACCCACGGCCAGTCCAACTGGCGTGGACGACGCGAGCGCCCACCCGGCCAGTGACCCGAGCCCAACGCCCGCGGTGCCACCGCCCAATCCCGCACCGAGGACGCTGTCGCCGCGCGTGCCCGGGTCAACCACGAACTGAACACGAACAGTGCCCGACCCTACATCTTCCAGGCGCACCTCAACGGACTTCGCAGAAGCCAGGTAGTACTTCCTAGAGCTGAAGCTCGCCGCCCGGGCCAACTGTGAGGCCCAGTCCACAGCAGGCCGATACTGCAGCACTCCCGGGCTGCGCCGCACCGGCTGCAGAATCTGCGTCGCTACCAAGAAATCGTCTATGGCCTGCGTTATGGCGTCTATGTTGCCGGACACCACCCGTGACGTAGAAATGAATAACGGACCAAAAATGCGATCGATCGCGTTGCCTTCCACCGCACCCGAACGCACTTCGACGAGCGCCATCCGGACGTGCGCGTCACTCAGACCCACCTCACCCGCAATCCGGAACAACTCCGCTTCGGTGAGCGCGCCGTCCCCGCCCACGTCGGCGGACGAGAGATCCGCCGCGCGCCGAATGACGGCGTCGAACTCTCTCCGCGAAAGGCTCCTGCCCGTGCCGTCCTTCATAAGTGAACTAAAACACCTCTACCACCACGGCTCCACCCTGGCCACCGCCAATGCATGCCGAACCCAAGCCGTACTTGCCGCCGCGTCGCCGCAACTCGTGCAACAGATGAATCGTGATACGTGCGCCCGAGGCCGCGAGCGGATGGGTGAGGGCAATCGCTCCCCCATTCACATTCGTCTTCTCCGGATCTAGGCCCAGTTCCTTTTCTACGGCCTTGTATTGAGGCGCGAACGCCTCGTTGACCTCGACCAGGTCCATGTCGGCGAGCGTCAGGCCAGCCTTCTCAAGGGCGAGCCGCGACGCCGGCGCCGGCCCTATGCCCATGACCTTGGGCTCAACACCCACAAAGCCCCACGACACAATGCGGCCAAGTGGCTTGAGTCCGTTCGCCTCAGCGTATTCCGCACTGGAGAGAACCGCACTAGCGGCACCGTCGCCAATGCCCGAGGCGTTGCCGGCGGTTACGAAACCATCTGATTTGAAGTACGGGCGCAGTCCGCCCAGCGCCTCCATGGTGGTCTCTGGCCGGAGGTGCTCATCTGCGGCATACGTCGTTTCGCCTTTTCGCGTCTTGATGGTGACCGGGACGATCTCCGCATCGAAATACCCTGCATCCCACGCGGCCTTTGCACGCTGCTGGGAATTGTACGCCACCAAGTCGACTTCTTCACGGTTCAGGGCGTACCGTACCGCGAGTTCTTCCGCCGTCTGCGCCATCGTGAGATCGCAATTCGTGTCGAGCAGAGCCTCCCACAACAGGTCCTCGAAATGTTGTCCTGCCGGTCCGAGGCGGAGATCACCCCAACGGGCCCCACGCATCACGTGGGGGGCCTGACTCATGGACTCGGCTCCGCCGGTCAAGCAGACTTGGGCCTCGCCCAAGATGATCTCCTTGGCTCCCTGCACGATCGCCTCGAAGCCGGAACCACATAGTCGGTTCACCGTCAGGGACGGCTTCTCCTGAGGAACACCTGCCCGCAGTGCTACGTGGCGAGCATGGTAGATCGCGTCGGCTGACGTCTGGAGCGCGTTCCCAAAGAAGGTGTGATCTACCTGGTCGGGAGTGATGCCCGCTGCAGCGATCGCGGCCTCACTGCTGATCACACCAAGGTCCGTTGCCGAGAACTTCTTGAGTGATCCGCCGAAGGTTCCGAAGCCGGTGCGCTTACCTGAAAGGACGACGACGTCGCGGGGATGACCTTGGGTTGCCATGGAGCCTCTATGGAGTCGTGATGGGAGTCGCTTTCTTAAGATCGAAAGTTACCCAACGAGGCGCCCCCTGTTCACCCCTGCCGGCCTGTCGCGGCCGTGACCCTAGGCGGCGCGGGTCCTCGCAGACATGTCCTACGCCGGTCAGGCGCCGGTGCGGGGGAAGCCCGGCGAAGCCATGAGCCCGCGAGCCAGCCAGCCAGATGTGACGACGATTATGGGCGACCAGCACCGAAAAATCCGTGCCCAGTGAGAGCCGGATGACCTTCGCAAACGGTGAGGAAAATCGAGCCTTTCCGAGGTCGATTCCAGTGCAGTCGTCAGCCAGTTGGGCGAGGTCTCCCTGGGCGCTCAGAAACCGCTTGAGGACGTCCGCCCCATGTAGGCCCGGATCCGGCACCATGTTCTTCGCAGTGGTCCAACGCTTCTCGGGAGGCGGCGCCATCTGGCCCGTGAACCAGCGCCCGAACCAGGGATGCTTATAGGGTCCATTTGACCGCCACCCCTGGGTCCGAGCCTTCATCAGGCAAGCCTGCATCGTTGTGATTTAGGGCTCATTCAGGATACAAAGGTGCTCCATGTGCGCCATCACCGACCACTTCTGAGGCGACGGCCGCCAAAGCAACCCGTCCGGCAACTCTGCCGCGAAGATTCCGCGCACATCCAAGGACTGGCCGTTGATCTCAGAAATGAGGTCCGGGATATCTGCGGCGTGATTGGGGATCATGGAGAACGACGGCGTGTCGGAGGGCCATTAGGGTTGATTCGGACCTACCCTGCCTCAGACGAATTCGTCGGTCGGGGGTTTTTCCAGATACTGCTTAAAAGCGGATTTGTTGTTGCACTTCATACAAGCCTCCTCCCCCGTAATCACCCCCATCATCAGATACTCAAGGATGTGCTAATCCAGCAGCTGCATGCCGTCCTTTTTACCCGTCTGAATCATCGACGGAATTTGATGGATCTTGTTCTCACGGATGAGGTTGGAGACCGCGTTCGTTCCGACCATGATCTCCATGGCCCCACGACGACCCTTCCCGTCCTTTGTCTTCAAGAGAACCGGCGCCACCACGCCCTTCAGTGACTCCGCAAGCATTGCCCGGATCTGCTCCTGCTGATCTGCCGGGAACACGTCGATGATTCGTTCGACGGTCTTAGGCGCGGACGAGGTGTGCAGCGTACCGAATACCAAGTGGCCCGTCTCTGCTGCCATGATGCCAAGCTCGATGGTCTCGCGGTCGCGCACCTCACCAACCAAGATCACGTCGGGATCTTCTCATAGGGCGGCCTTCAGAGCATTGGCAAAACTCTTCGTGTTCGTCGTTATTTCACGCTGATTGACCAAGCATTTCTTGTTGGGATGCACAAACTCAATCGGGTCTTCGATCGTCAGAATGTGATCCTGACGCGTATCGTTGATGTAGTCGACCATCGCGGCCAGCGTGGTGCTCTTTCCGGACCCGGTTGGACCCGTGACGAGCACCAATCCCTTGCTCAACATGCAGAACTTTCGCACCACATCCGGGAGCCCGAGCTCGTCTGCGGTCAGGATCTTCGACGGGATCGTCCGCATGACCGCGCCCAGACCCTTCCTCTGCCAGAAGATGTTCACGCGGAAGCGCGCCATCCCCTCGATCTCATACGCGAAGTCGTAGTCCATGTTGTCGAGGAAGCGCATGCGCATTTCCTCTTCCATGACCTCACAAACGAGCGACTCCATGTCCTTGTTCGACAGGTCGCGAAATTTGAGCCGCTGCATGTGTCCATGGACGCGCATGATCGGGGGGGCGCCCACTGTGAGGTGGAGGTCCGACCCTCCCGACTCGAAGAGTACTTTTAAGAATTGGTCAATCTGCGCCATGTGGGGGTCTCTCTGTTGGCCTCAGCTGTCTCTGATCGTCTTACGAATGCAGGGGTTCGAGAGACCATTCAAGATGATCTCCCTCTTCGCGCTTGATGTGCAATTCCCAACGGATGCCTGCGTCGTAGGCCGGGCTTCGATCTTCGTCCGCATTGATGTAAATGCTTCGCCAAGACGGATCGAGCAGAAGCAGCGGCAGGTGTGGCAGAATTTCGTGCCCCAAAGAGGACGGATTCGAGGTGACGACAAACCGAGCCGAACCAGAACGCGCCAGGAGTCGGATTTCGGACATGATGCCAGGGTCGGGCAAGACGAATCTATCGTGCAGTGCCGAGCGGGCCTGCTGGGGTCGGAACAAAAACTCGTGCCCCGACTCATCGGCGATGTAACTCACCTCACACGGAGTCACGATCCCGGCTTGGCTAATTTCTCCGTCTCAGACAGCGCGGACCTTCCCCTTCACCTCTTCCATAGGAGGTGGATCAAGCAGGTGCCTGATCTCGGCATCCCAAAGGCCTTGGAGAGGGCGACGCCTGATGAAGCTGACCCGTTCGTAGTTGGAGGTCCCTGAGAGGGGGAGAGAAAAGAGGTGGCTCCGGGGGCGCCCGGTCCGAT
>CALFPJ010000099.1 GCA_937919655.1 uncultured Gemmatimonadales bacterium | reverse complement strand
CAACGGTCGCTTGGACCTCGTGCTGGCGCAGGTCGACGAACAGCTCGGCAGGATGACTCCGCTAGTCGACTTCCAGCAGCTCACCGAGGCGATGCCGTTCCTTCTGGGACGATTCGGTACCGCTGAGAACTTCGCGGGCTCGAGCCTTTCAGAGGTGATTGGATCCTCCGGCGCGCTCCCATCTGCACTCGAGGTCACCCATCTCGAGCACGCGCTGCTACTGAATCGCGGTGGCAGGTTCGAGCCCTCGCCTCTTCCGACCGAGGCACAGTTCGCGCCGTCCTTCTATGTGGGAGTCGCCGACTTCAATGGGGACGGCAACGAAGACGTTTTCCTCACGCAGAATTTTCTCGCCACGGTGTCCCCGGCCGACCGGTACGATGCCGGTCGCGGGTTGTGGCTCCGGGGAGACGGCGCAGGCGGCCTGGAGAGCCTATCCGTGGCAGAGAGCGGCATCGAGGTGTATGGGGACCCCCGTGGGGCCGGGCTCGCCGACTACAATGGAGACGGGCGCGTTGACCTCGTGGTATCCCAGAACGGAGCCCAAACTAGGCTGTTCCGAAACGATGGGGCTGTTCCGGGACTGCGGGTGCGCCTTGCGGGCCCACCCTTAAACCCCGACGCGATTGGGGCCACGATTCGCCTCGTCTATGGGACACGGCGTGGACCGGCCCGGGAGGTGCAGGCGGGTGCGGGGTATTGGTCACACAACAGTGTCGTACAGGTGATGGGCCTGAGCGGGCAGCCCACCGCAGTCTGGGTGCGTTGGCCGGGAGGACGTGAGACCGAGACGCCGCTCTCGCCTGGTACGATGGAAGTGACGATCGGCAGCACGGGAGAAGTACAGGACACGCGGTGACCCAAGGTCCCTCCCGATCGAGACCCGACGAGCGGCCCGACGCTCTCTAACGAGCCGAGCCGAGGGTGAAGGCGGGCACCGTCAACGGTTCGAGTTCGGCAGCGCCCTCGACAACCCGGTAGACGCGGTCCACCTCAACGTCGAGATATCGATCCGCTCCTCCGGTCGTTGGCCACGTGATCGCGATCTCACGAATGCCGACTGCGACGCCTAGTCCGATCTCTAGCTGTAGGCTATTCGCGCCGAAGCTTCCTCCGGCGCTGACGCGCTTGTGTATCTCCTCCGTCCGGTCGCCCATGTCCAAGGTGACGCGGACACGCGCGCCGAGGGCGTCTCGGTTCGAGGTCACACCCTCAAGCCTGAGCGTGACCCAGTGATGACCCTGGCCTGGGTTCTCGAAGAGCAGGTTGCGGCTCAGGTCTGCCGGCAACGCACCCCCCATGTTCACCATGATGTCTTGGTCGCCGTCGCTGTCGACATCTCCGAACGACACGCCATGCCCTTTTTGGAAGTGCCCGAATCCTCCCGACGTGGTCACCTCCTGGAAGCGCTGTCCCGCATCGTTGCGGAACATTCGATTCGGCATCGTCGCCTCGAAGCCGGGGTCCCCAGTGCCGACGTAAAAGTCAGGATAACCATCCGAATCGACATCGCCGTAGTTGGAGCCCATCACGTACTGGATCCGGTCGACGCCGGTCTCCACCGCGACATCCGTGAATGTCCCGTCTCGATTGTTGCGGTACAGCCGCGGAACCTCACCGGCGTGAGGTATGCCAAGATACTCGGCGGCCACGTCCTCAATCCCCGCGAAATAGGCCGAGGCGTACAAATCCAGCCAACCGTCGTTGTCGTAGTCCCAGAACCACACGGGGAAGCTCATCTCAGGTTCGGCCACGCCAGCCTCCGACGTTACGTCCCGAAACGACCATCCGCCCCCGGCGGTCGGACCCTCATTGGTGAGAAGGACGTTCGGCTGCCCCATTCGTGAGACGTACAGATCCGGATCCCCATCATTGTCGTAGTCCCCCCAAGCGACTCCCTTGGTGAATCCTACAAGGTCCGCACCCACCGCCATCGCGACGTCGCTGAACGTGCCGTCTTTATTGTTGCGGAAGAGTTGGTTTGGGTTTCTACGGCTCGGGGACGACTCGTTTCCGACGTACAGATCGAGCCACCCGTCCCCGTCGTAGTCCGCCCAGTCGGCGGTTTGCGTGGAGTACGGGTCAAGCAGGCCCGCCGCCTCCGTCACGTCCTCGAAGGTGCCGTCGCCGCCATTCCTCAGGAGTGAGTTGGGCTGCCCGTACGGGAGCCAGGCTCCTCTGAGTACGAGCACGTCGAGGAAGCCGTCGTTGTCGAAGTCGGCGTGTCTGAGATTCAATCCCCCCACGATGCCACGCAGTCCCGCCTGATCTGTGCGCTCGATAAATCCGCCCAGACCGTCGTTCTCGAAGTACTGGACCTGGTCATCCAAAAGCCAGCCAGAGACCATTACATCCAGATCCCCGTCGCGATCGAAGTCGTCCATGATTGCGCCGCCGGCGTGACCCTGCGCATCGAGGCCGACATCCGCGGCTCGATTCGGAAAACGTCCGAGTTCGTTCTCGGAGGTGAACGTGCCCGGCTCGATCAGCCACTGCGCCGGCACTCCGGCTGGATACTCGCCGAGAAGCATATACGCGATGTTGAGCAACCACCGGTGCCCTTCGTTCTCAGGATCCGCCTTGAGGAGTCTCTCGAAGGCTCTTGCCGCCTCGCGACCCGGGGCGTCCGCAGGACGCCCCTCTATGCCCATCACCGGCAATAGGCATCTGTCGACCTCACGCGCCTCGACGCAATCGAGTTGCTCTTCCCACTTGAGTAGGGTGATGGCCTGACGCTCGGCGACGGCCTTGCGGAACTCTGCCGAGCCCTCTTGCCCGGCAGCGTCGATCGCGTCCAGCAGCGACTGCATGCTGTCTGTCGCTTCTTGGAAGCGTCCTGCGTACGAGAGCATCAGCGCATGCTGGCCCCTGAAGGACATCCCCCCCGCGACGCCCGGTTCCGGGCCCCGGGCGACCAACGCTTCTACCTGGGCCGAGGCCGCGAATGGGTTTTGCTGCCGGTCGATTCCCGCCGCGATCTGGGCGAGTCGCTCTACCATCCGCTCGGTTCCGCTCTCGGAAGCTTCGTCTTGTGCCCCCGACCGGGCATCCCCGCACGCCGCCAGAAGAGCCACGAGAAGTATGCTGAGACGTGATATCCGTAGCGTCATGTACTCACCCTTGAATCGAGCGATCCGGGGCCCAATCCATATCCTTCTATTCCCACGATCTGCGTGAGATACCATGAGAGCATCTGCTCACCCCACGAATGGGAATTTACGAATAGGAATTTCAATCGCCCACCTGTCCCGAAAGGCAAGATAGGGTGGGGTGGGTGATTCTCCCATGAGAAGAGGATCTGGGGCGAACGGTGACAGGGTCGAGGTCGAGCGGGTAGGGTATGCGGCGGTCCGGAGGCGTCGACCCCCACGCCAGCATGCGTGCGTAGTTTGTTCCTTGCGGCAGGAACGTGTTTTCTGAGTCACTCCGGCTCGCCCGAAGAAACGATACTGGCGGTAACCCGGCGGGAGGGGGAGCGATGCGCACGATGTGGGGCCATGCCGAAGCTGAGTAGAGACGTTACCGTCGACCACGTCGAACCCAGAGTAGGCGATCGGACTTGGCGCTTGTTAGTGCGAACCGCCAAGTTCTGTGTCGGTGGGCGTCACTCCACTAACTACGCGGATACGACCGGATAGGGAGTCCCTGCCGAGG
Source organism: uncultured Gemmatimonadales bacterium (assembly GCA_937919655.1). Taxonomy (GTDB): domain Bacteria; phylum Gemmatimonadota; class Gemmatimonadetes; order Longimicrobiales; family Gaopeijiaceae; genus CALFPJ01. The sequence continues at coordinate 2,398 of CALFPJ010000099.1, read as the reverse complement.
TCCTGTTAACGAATAGGTTGGAGGTTCGAGTCATCGCGGTGGTTCCTGACCTTCTGAAGCGCGGCGACAATGCGGTGGCACCGCGCTCCAAATCCGACGCCGGAGGTTTTCAGTGGGCGGGTGGCGCGGCCCCCCAGAGCTCATTTTCCCGCGACTTTCTGTCCGGGCCAGTTCTGCAAGTCGCGCGAGACCTGCTTGGGTGTCGACTGGTGTCGACGGTGGGCGGGCGACGCACAGCTGGGGTCATCGTCGAAGTTGAGGCGTACGAGGGACCGGAGGATCCAGCGTCTCATGCAGCCACAAAAACCGGAATCACACCACGCAACGCCGTGATGTTCGGACCTGCTGGCAGGGCCTATGTTTACCGGATCTACGGAGTCCACTGGTGCTTCAATGTGGTGTCTGGCGCTGAAGGCATCGCCCGAGCCGTGCTCATTCGTGGGCTGTCGCCGCTTGAGGGAGAGGACGTGATGGGGGAGAGGCGGCACCACCGACTTCCCCTGTGTGCGGGTCCAGGACGATTAGGCGAGGCCCTTGGAATTACCGGCGCGCTTTACGGCCACCGGCTGGATAAACCCCCTCTCCAACTTCTGCCTGGTTGGAGCGTTCTGGAATCGACCGTTGCGGTGTCAGGCCGTATTGGGGTACGTGCTGCGGCGGATTGGCCTTATCGGTTCTATGTTCGGAACGCTGAAGGAGTATCTCGCCGCTAGAAAGCGACTCACAACTACCACCCAGCTCCAAAGAGGACTGCCCGCATGACTGATCCAACATGGATCTCGTTGCTCCCACCGGTACTCGCCATCGTGGTCGCCATCTGGAGCAAGCAGGTCTACCTGTCACTCGCCGGAGGCCTGTGGCTCTCGTGGACGATCCTCGCTGGGTGGAACCCCATCCAAGGGATGGGCGACGCGATTCAGGGGACGGTCTCTGTCTTCGGCAGTGAGGGTGACGCGCGTGCGATCATGTTCACGATCGCGATCGGGGCACTCATCGCCACGATCGAAGCTTCTGGAGGAGTGCGCGGGTTCGTGCATTATCTGGAACAGCACAAATGGGTCAACTCGGCGAAGCGTTCACAGTTGCTCGCGTGGGCGACGGGGATGGTGATCTTCATCGAGTCGAATATCACAGTCCTGGTGGCCGGCTCCGTAGCCCGCCCGCTCTGCGACCGATACAAGTGTTCGCGCGAGAAGCTCGCCTATATCATCGACTCGACATCAGCGCCGGTGTGCATTCTGATTCCGATGAACGCGTGGGGCGCGTACAACCTTCAGCTCCTTGAAGGACTCGGGGTCGAGAACGCCCTGTCGGTGTTCCTAGAGTCGATCCTGTTCAATTTTTATGCGATGGTGGCGGTGGCCCTGGTTCTCGCAGTCATCCTCTGGGACATCAACGTTGGGCCCATGAAGAAGGCCGAAGAACGCACGCGAGGCGGTGTCCTGCTTTGGCCGGACGCTACGCCGATGATCGACGAGGATGTCCTGTCGCCGGAGCCGAACGACAAGATTCCTCCACGAGCCATCAACATGATTGTGCCCATTGCGGCCATGGTGCTCTTTATGCCGCTGGGTCTCTACATCACGGGCAACGGGGTATTCACGGACGGCTCTGGCTCGACGAGCGTGTTGTGGTCGGTGCTGTTCGGATTAGCTGTGGCCTGGGTCCTCCTTCTGGCGCAGGGTGCGTTCACCCAGGCAGAGTTGGTCAAGATCGGCCTGCGGGGGGCCGGGGGCCTGGTCCCGCTCGCTTTGATACTCCTGCTGGCCATCGCATTGGGAGATGTGGTTGAGACTCTGGGGACGGGCCGCTACGTGGCTCAAGTGACCGCCGGCACGATGCCGAACTTCGTGTATCTGCCGCTTGTGTTTCTCGTGTCGGGCGGGATCGCTTTCTCCACCGGTACGAGTTGGGGTACGTTTGCGATCATGCTGCCAATCGCGGTTCCGGCTGCCATGACGCTGGGTCTCCCGTTGGCCCCGTTCGTCGCGGCGTCGCTGTCAGGCGGAATCTTCGGGGATCACTGCTCGCCGATCAGCGACACCACGATCATCTCGTCGATGGCGGCCGCCACCGACCATATTGACCATGTGCGCACGCAGCTCCCCTATGCCTTGGTCGGTGGCACCATCGCCACGGTTCTATTTGCGGTACTGGGGGCGACTCTGTAGTCAGAAAATGCCATATTTCGTGTGAATCCTGACCCGCCAGAATGGGCATCAGATCTCGGCATTAGACAGGGGGCGGAACACCCCCTCCCGCTCAACCGGAGTGAGTGAGTTGAACGTCATCGTTTGTGTGAAACGTGTGCCCGACACCGAGACCAGAATTCGGGTCGGAGAGTCGGGCACTGGCATCGATCCCACAGGGGTCAAGTTCATCATCAGCCCCTACGACG
>CALFPJ010000098.1 GCA_937919655.1 uncultured Gemmatimonadales bacterium | reverse complement strand
CGCCCAACGCACGGGCCTCACTCCAGCCACGCTTCGAGCGTGGGAGCGCCGTTACGACGCCGTGGAACCGGGGCGGTCGGACGCCGGACAGCGCCTCTACTCGGACCGCGACCTGGAAAAGCTGACCGTACTCAGGTCGCTGACCGAGGCCGGAAGGGCCATCAGCATGGTCGCGGCCCTCTCGGAGCAAGAGGCCACGAACCTGCTGAGGGAAGACCGCGCTTCGGCGGCGGCCACGACTGTGATCCGGCGGAATGCGGACGCACCGACTGGATGGGTACCCGAGGCCTTTGCTGCAACGCTGAAACTGGACGGGATCGCGCTGGAACGGGTGTTATGGAGTGCCGCGCTCACGCTGGGAGCCGAGGTCTTTCTCGATAAGGTGATCGCGCCGTTTTTGGTCCGGGTGGGTGCCGGCTGGGAGGCGGGCGAGATCAGGCCCGCGCAGGAACATCTTGCGAGCGCCGTCGCCGAAACCGTTCTCGAGCGGCTTACCGAGCCCTCCCGAGTGAAGGGCGGTCCCATCCTCGTCGTGGCGACCGCGCAGGGGGAGCGCCACGGTCTCGGGGCGCGCATAGTGTCGACCGCCGCGATCCTGGAGGGCTGGGTGGTGACCTACCTGGGTATCGACCTTCCCGCTAGCGAGATCGCGAGGGCGGCCGAGGCGGTGGGCGCCGTGGCGGTCGCGATCAGCTCGGTTAATACCGAGACGGTGAACGAGACGGATCGGGCGATCCGGGCACTACGGAAGGACTTGGATCCGTCCATCGACCTGGTCGTCGGCGGGCGCGCGTCACAATCCCTGATCGCGGAGTCGCTTCCGCCCGGTGTCCATGTGCTCGACGGGCTGAGCGGCCTTCGCGACTACTGCAGAGGCAAGCGAATCTGATCCTGGCCATCGATGAGCCAGGCGGCCGAGCGTGCCATTCGATAGACTAGAGCGATGACCTCCATCGCGTAGTTTATTTCCGAGCTGCAGGCCACGAACCATGCGCACCCGACTTCTTCTGGGCGGTCTTTCGCTTCTTGTTTCATCGGGAGACCCGCTGGCCGCTCAGTCGTTTCCTACCCAAGACGCCACTATCCAGAACATCTACGAGGAAGGGATGAATCACTCCCTCCTCAAGGTGGAAGCGCACGCGCTCTTCGATTCCGTCGGTCCGCGCCTCATGGGAACGCCGAACCTAAGGCGTGCGCAGGATTGGATTATCGATTTTTATGGCTCATTTGGAGTCGACGCGCGGGCAGAGGAATTCGGCACCTGGCGGAGTTGGGAGCGCGGGGCCTCACACATCGACCTCGTGGAGCCACGTGTCCGCACGCTTCAGGGGCAGATGTTGGGCTTCAGTCCGGGCACCGGCGGCGAGGATGTGACGCTCGAGACCATCATCCTGCCACGCTTTAACGACAGCACAGAATTCGTACGATGGCTTCCTGAGGCCGAAGGGAAGCTGGTCATGATTTCCGCGGGTCTCCCGACCTGCCGTCCGCAGGACGACTGGGCCGCCAACGCGACGCCGCAGTCCAAGGCCCGCATGGACTCGATCATGGTGACGGTTCAGCGGGATTGGGCCTCCGTCGGTGCACGGCCGGGCGAGGACGGAGCCGCCGCGGGTGTACGCGGCAGCGGTTACTCCTCCGCATTAGGCGGCGGCGAACTGGGGTTACGGCTAGAGGAGGCGGGCGCCGCCGGCATCATCACCTCTCGGCCGAAGCTCCGGTGGACCCTAGGGGGAGGGCGGACACCGGAGAGTGTCGTCGCGTCCGCCGCAGCCGCCGAGGCTGGGGGCAGGCGTGGCGGCTTCGGCGCTGGCGCCCTGAATACGGGGTGGGGCGCCACGGAGATCTTCGAGACGTATAACACGAAGACGCCCGCCATCTCGTTGGACTGCGAGGACTACGGCCTGGTGTTCAGGCTCACAGAGGAGGGAGATCAGCCGAAGCTGAATCTGAACCTGGAAGCGACGTTCCTCGGCGAGCAGCCAGTTTACAACGTGATCGCGACGATCCCGGGCACCGAACTTCCCGACGAGTACGTCATGCTTTCGGCCCACTTCGATTCCTGGGACGGGTCATCGGGTGCCACGGACAACGGCACGGGCACGCTCACCATGCTGGAGGCCGTCCGCATTCTCAAGGAAGTTTATCCCAACCCGAGACGGACGATCCTGGTGGGTCACTGGAGCGGCGAAGAGGTTGGCATCGTGGGATCGAGCGCGTTCGCCGAGGACCACCCAGAAGTGATCGACGGGCTGCAGGCTCTTTTTAATCAGGACAACGGCACGGGCCGCATCGTGCGCATCGGTGGCGGCGGGATCGTCCACGCGCCGGAGCACCTCAACGCGTGGCTCGACAAGGTCCCCAGCGAGTTCCGCTCCCAGATCAACGGTGGTGGCCCCGTGGTCGCCGGGCGGCCCTCCGGCGGTGGCAGTGACGACTTCGCCTTCGCCTGCCGTGGGGCGCCTGCCTTTGGTCTCAGCGCGACGGAGTGGGACTACTTCAACGTGACCTGGCACACTGAGCGGGATACCTACGACAAGGTGGTTTTCGACGACCTCCAGTACAACGCGACCCTCACCGCCATGCTCGTCTACCTGGCGTCGGAGGACCCGGAGAAGATTCCCCGGGATCGCGTGGACATTACTGCTGGCCGCGGCGGTCGTGCGGGCGGTGGCGGTCAATGGCCGGTGTGCTCAGTCGCGCCCCGGTCGACCGATCCACGTCTCAGATAGGTGAGCTGAGCGGGGCTCGGCAGCCGCCGAGCCCCGCTCACTTCCCTGAGGCACTTCCGCGACCCACCGCCGCCACTCATCCCGGCGACTCACCTGCCCAAGTCACTGCCCCGCCGCGGCGATCGTGATCGCGAGCCGTCGACGGAGCAGCGCATCGTGTTCGGCCAACGTATTCCGGACGATGCCGGCGGTCTGGGACGAATTGGCTAGGGCGGCTAGGGCGGCCTCGGCTATCTCGTCCGCTGAGAGCCCGTACTCGAATCCAAGCGTGCTCGCCCACTGGTAGGTGAGGTCGTCCCAAGCGCGGGCCAACTCGGCTCGTTCTCCGTCGGGGACCGTGAGCCCACGCCGTTGCGCCTCAGCGGCCGCGGCGGCCCTGCGGGCGGCGGGGTCGTTTCCGGCGGCCTCGACCAGCCAGGCATCGAGCACCGACTTGGGATCCTCGATCCTGTCGGCGACGTCGCGGGCCATGACGGTTCGGCCCTCCGCGAACGGCACGATCGTTCGATCCTCTAGGCGAAGGATGTGGTATCCGTACTGCGTCTCTGTGACCGCGCTGATCTGTCCGGGTTCTAGCACGAGCGCGGACGTCCAGAATTCAGGCACCCATGAGCCTTCGCGGCCTGGCGTGAGCAGCCCTTGGCGCCCCACGGCGCCGGGCTCCTCAGACAATCGGGCGGCCGTCTCGGCGAAGTCGGCACCCGCGCGCAGGGATTCCATGGCGCGGGCGGCCTTCTCGGCTGCCTCGGCCCTGTGTTCTGCTGCGCGCCATCGTTCACTGAAGAAGAGGATGTGGCGAACGGTGAGTTCCCACTCCGGATCGGTCAGGTAGCGGGCTTCCAGCACATCATCGCCGACGTCGTTCTTCTCCAACGTCAGCTCCGCCGCCAGGATCTCAACAAGACGGTCCTCGGTCCACTCGCTGACCAGGGGCGCGCCCAGTTCATCCGTGGATGAGTCAGCGACGGAGAGGGCAAACGCGGCGAGTTGGGCGAGAGATGTGCGACTCGCCTCGGACAGCCCGAGGAGCTGGTTCTCGGTGAAAGAGACAGGGCCGACGGTGAGTGCCGGCGGCTCGGGGGCGCCACAAGCCACGAGGAGAGCGGCTGCGAGCGTGGCCGCGATCAGGCTGCCCTTGGGAAGGAGTCGCTTTGACATGCCCGAGAAAGTGGCAGGCGCAGCGGGGCCTGCCAACGCCCTCTCGGTGGGCGGATATCCGGGCGGCGTAGGAACCTCTAGACTTCGCCCAGTGTTGGACAGCCGACCCTCCCGCGTTTACCGTGTGCCTGTGACCCTCTTCTCCCTACTTCAGATTGAGCCGGCCGGCGGCCTGTCCGAAGCGCTCTCTCAGAGTCCATTGACCGCGCTCGCCGTTCTTTTTGGTGCGGGTGTCCTGACGAGCCTCACGCCGTGCGTGTATCCGATGATCCCCATCACCAGCGCGGTGATCGCTGGGACGGCCAGCGAGAATCAGTCCAAGGGGCGCACGCTGGCGCTGACGCTGACCTACGCCGTAGGGCTGGCGACGCTATATGCGACGCTCGGGGCCATCGCGGGTGTCTCCGGTCAGCTGTTCGGAACGGTCAGCGCGAGCCCGTGGACACGAATCGCGATCGGGAACCTGCTCGTCGTTTTCGCGTTAGCGATGCTCGATGTACTGCCGGTTCCGGTGCCACGCCGTCTGATGGAGATGGCGGGGAAGAATGATGGAGGCTCGTTCCCGGCGGTTTTTGCGATGGGTGCCATGTCCGGCGTGGTGGCCGCCCCTTGTGGTGCCCCCGCGTTCGCCGTGGTGCTCACCTGGGTCGCGGCGACGCAGGCCGGGCTGATGGGCTTCGTCTACCTGTTCGTGTTCTCGCTCGGAATGACGTCGCTGCTCGTCGCGGTTGGCCTTTTTTCCGGAACTTTGGCGCTGCTTCCGCGTTCGGGAGCATGGATGGTGTGGGTAAAACGGGCGGCGGCGGTCCTGATGCTTGGCATGGCGGAGTACTACTTCGTCATCGCCGGTTACAACCTCTGAGGTAGCATGGTGGCACGCATCAATCGAATCGCACATGTCGTGAACGGGTCAGTTCTCGTGCTCGCCCTTTGGGTGGCCCTTCCGGTTGCCGCCAGCGCGCAGGCCGCGGGTGAGGGATCTGTGTCTCTGGCCTACGGGACCATGGGACCTGGCGCCGAGGTTGAAGACCTGGAAGGCAACAAAGTCGACGTCATCGACTACGTAAAGGGAAAGCCCGCGCTGCTTGAGTTCTGGGCTACGTGGTGTGAGCAGTGCGAGGCGTTGCAGCCGCAGATGGACCGAATCCAGGCCGAATACGGAGACCAAATCAACGTGATCGCCGTCGCGGTGGGCGTGTCCCAGAGTGTACGTCGCGTAAAGCGACACCTTGAGGATCACGACCCGGGCTACCCGTATCTATGGGATGCTCGCGGTGCTGCGGTCCGAGCTTATAACGCGACCACGACGTCGATCGTTGTGATGCTCGACGCGAGCGGGAAGGTCGTGTACACGGGCGTGGGGACCGAGCAGAAGCTGGTCGCTGCGGTGGAGCGGTTGCTGGGGAGCTGACTTATCGCAGAGGGGGGCCAGCGATAGGGGACTGACTCAGTCCCAGACCGTGACCAACGGAGCATATGCCCGAAGCCGAGCATCGGCCGTGAGCAGCACGGCGTTCAGGCCCAGGGCCGTCGCAGCGATGAGACGATCCGCGGGGTCGCGGTGGTCGAAATCAACGAGCTGCACCGAGCGGAGGGCGATCCGATTGTCCACCGGAACGAACGTAATCTCGGGTGCCGCCTCGTTGTGCGCGATCCAGTCCGCGACGTCAGTCGTCAATTCGAGTCGCCCGCGTGAGACGAGCATCGCGACCTCCCAAGTGCTAATCGCTGAGACCCGCACGGGTTCGCCCTCGTCGAGGGACTCTTCGATGGCGTGACGGGCGGCGTCCGGTAGATGCGCCGGGTCGGCCACCCACCACACCCAGGCATGCGTATCGAGGAGGATCACTCGAGGGACTCCCACGCCTCCTCCTCGACGGGCTCCGTAGGGGCATCATACCGCACCACGGACTCGCGTAGGGCGAGGAGCGCACGGCCAGGCTCGACCACGAAGGGTACGAGTTTCACCACGGGGCGTCCCCGATCCGTGATGATCAACTCGAGCCCGGTGCGTTCCACTTCACGGAAATACTCCAGCGCACGCGCCTTGAAACGCGTCTTAGATACCGTGTCAATCATGACCAGATCATATGACCCGGGTCATTATGTGTCAACGTGGTTCGTGCGGTTCCAGTAGGATCGCACCCCTGACCCGCCGGCCCCTCTTCTTTTTCGCCCCTTTGTCATGCACGGGGGAGGCGGACGGTATGTATTTTGGATCTAAAATCACTTAATTTTGGTATGAAAAAGGGGTAGGTAAGGTATTAATGCGACATTTTGGGGTATCCTTGGAGTTTAGAGGAAGCCAAGAACCGATGTATCACCACCCATCAGGACGACCGAGTCCGGATCTTTTCCGCTCGACTCACCCGACCGCCGGAAATTCAGATCTATGGGCATTGAAGAAGGCGAACGACCCGATTTGCTAGGAGCGGCTCCGTCTCGACCAGGCGAAGCCTTCGGCCGGCGACTCGACTCGGGCGAGGACCGCTTGAAAGCATGGGAATCGGAGACACCTCGACGTCCGGGCCCCGAACCCCGGCGAGTGAACGTCGACTTCCCGTCCTGGGTGGTCGACGCCCTTGATGTGGAGGCGAAGCGCATTGGGGTGTCACGCCAGGCTGTGATCAAGATCTGGATCGCGGAGCGCTTGGAGCGGCTGACCGGGAGCTGACGATGTAGACAACAAAGGGCCCGACGCGGATCATCCGCATCGGGCCCTTTTCGTTGTCCAACGCCGTGGGAGGTTAGTTCCCCTCCGGCGCCGGCGTCACACGGTCAATCACCTCGGCCAATTCTTCGTAGGCCATCGGGTCGTTCTGGTTGAATGCCTTGATGGTATGCGCGATCCGACCGTCAGGTCCGACCACGATCACCGACCGGCTGTCCACGCCGTTGCTGTCACGAAGTCCGCCACCAAAGGCGCTGTACGTAGCACCGTTGTTGCCGGCGTCGCTCCCGAACACGAACGGGAAGTCCATGTCCTTGAGCCAGGACCCGAGTTCCTCTTGCGAGTCGTTCGAGATCCCCACCAGGACAACGTTCTGTCCTGCGTTAAAAAGGCTTGCGTACTGATCACGGTACGCTGTCATCTGAACTGTTCAGCCACGCGTTCTGACGCGGAAGAAGAACGCGAGGACGACCGTTTCACCGCGATAGTCGCTCAGGCGGACCGGAGCATCGAGCGAACCATAGCGCGTTGCGCCAGGGAGTTCGAAGTCCGGAGCCATCTCGCCAACAGCGAGAAGACTCGATCCCGTTTCCTGAGCACCAGCGGCAGCCGGTGCGCCCATCGCGATCACTCCCGTGAGCAGACCTAGCGCGATCATTTTGCGCATTGTCCATCTCCTGAGTATGCGGCAGGGTCGAAGTGGCAATATCGGCGCTCGACCGAAGGCAAGCTAGCCCACCGGACCCGTTGACTTCATGCGCCTTTGCGCGTGAATTGCCCCCACGCCTCCCGCGCGCCCTCTCCACCCGGGTCGGCCGTCAGTCACGAAGTGGACAAGTCTCAATGAAAGGAAACCGATGAAGCTCACAGGCGGTGCCATCGTGACCCGCGCCCTTGAAGACGAGGGAATCACCCTCACCTTCGGGATTCCTGGCACGCACAACATTGAGCTGTACGATGCCCTGGCCGAGTCGGATTCGGTGCGAACCGTCCTCGTGACTGACGAGCAGAGCGCCTCGTTCATGGCCGACGGGGCATGGCGTGCTTCAGGTCGTATGGCGTGCGTGAACCTCGTGCCTGGCGCCGGCCTCACGCACGCGATGTCTGGTATTGCCGAAGCGTTCATGGACCATGTGCCGATGCTCGTCCTCGGGTGCGGCATCCGGCGAGATGTGCGCCGGGCCTTTCAGTTGCACGATGTGGATCAGGAGGCGATTGCTCGACCCGTCGTGAAGGCGACCTTCCGCCCCGACACGGGTCGGGATCTGTACGGCACCATTCGCGAGGCGTGCAGGGTGGCCCGGGTAGGGGCGCCCGGTCCGGTGTTTGTCGAGGTGCCAGTCAACCTCTACCTCTTCAAACATGATGTCGATTTGCCGGAACGGCCCACTCCGAAGGCCACTGCGAGCCTGAACCCGGAGGCTGTCGCAGACCACGCCGCAGTCGTCCGGGCAATCGACCTGCTGAAGGCCGCCAAGAGACCGCTGCTGTACGTGGGCGCGGGGGCGATGGACGCTTTGGAACAGGTTGTGCGCCTCGCAGAACTGCTTGACGCCCCTGTGTCCACCACGTTCCAGGGAAAGGGTGTATTTCCGGAATCTCACCCGCTCTTCCTGTGGCCAGGTTTCGGGCATACCGCCCCGGCCTTCGTGCGGAAGATCGCCGACAACTGCGACCTCACCCTCGCCGTCGGTTGTCGGTTCAGCGAGGTGGGTACTGGGAGCTATGCGTTAGAGCCGAAAGGGCCGCTAATCCATATCGATATCGACCCGGACGCGTTGAATCGGAATTTCAAGGCGGACGTGGCGATTGCCGCCGACGCAGCAAACGCGCTCGACCAGATGATGTCACTTCTCGGGCCTGAGCCGCGCACGCCCGATGCGAACAGAAGGGCGAACATACGAGCGGGGCACGAGGAGGTATGGAAAAGCTGGCTCGACGATGTCGGGGGTGACCGAGTGACGCCTGCACATTTGCTCCGTACGGCTCAGGAGGTCTTCGGACCAGACGCGATTTACACCACAGACAGCGGCAACGGGACCTTCCTCGCACTCGAGTGCCTGCGCTTAGATACGCCGCGAAAATACCTCGCCCCGATCGACTATTCCTGCATGGGTTATTCCGTCCCGGGTGCCCTCGGTGCGAAGCTCGCGATGCCCGAGCGCCCTGTGGTGGCTCTGGCCGGAGACGGTGCGTTTCTCATGACCGGGCTGGAGATCCTCACCGCGGTACAGGAAGGCGTCGGGGCGATCGTGCTCGTGTTGCGAGATCGTGAACTCGCGCAGATTGCTCAGTTCCAGAGCACCGCGTTGAACCGGAAGACAGCCAGTGCTGTTCATGAGTACGATCTCAAACACTTCGCCGCCGCGATGCACGTTTCGTTCTTCATTATCGACAGTGACGACTCAGTCCAAGACGTGCTTCGCCAGGCGGACGCGATGGCCAGGGAGGGGAGGCCCGTATTGATCGAGGTCGCGATCGACTACAGCCGCAAGACCTATTTCACCAAGGGCGTGGTGAAGGCGAACCTTCATCGGCTGCCGTTTCGTGACAGAATGCGTTTTATTGGACGCGCGTTGGTTCGGAGGGTCACGGAGTAGTAGGCCCTTTGGATGCAGGGCTTGAGTTGTCTTCTACGTTTTCAAATCGTGGACGCGTTCAGCAGGATGACTTTTGTGCGAAACGATACAGCGTGATCGGAACGGCCTCGACTCCTCGGCTCGTGGCGTTCGTCCTCGCGCTGCCCCTCGTCGCGTGCGGCCCTGAAGGACCTGAAGGCCCTGACTTCGAGCGCTCGGATAGCGCAGGGATCAGGATTGCGTTGTCGCGGGAACCGCAGTGGCTGGAGGACATCGGAGGAGCCCTCTCTGAAACGCCGATCCTAGAAATCGGACGCGAAGAGGGGGAGGATGCATATCTCCTCAGTGGAGTCTCCGGGGCAGCCAGACTCAGCGATGGATCGGTCGTGGTGTGCAACGCGGCAGATCGAACGCTGCGTTATTTCGGGCCGGACGGGGTGTACACCCACTCGGGCGGCGGACAGGGGGCGGGGCCTGGAGAGCTGCGCCGCATGACGCGTTGCCTTCAGCGGAATGGACGGACTTGGGTGTACCAAGCTCCGGCCCTGCCCATCGAGGTATTTGACGAGGCCGGTGTGCGCGTAGCCTCCGCGACCATACCGAAACCAGGCGATCGAGTGGCGCGTCTGCTCGACATCGGGGAGGACGGGTCGCTTGTACTCGGACAGGATGCGCCCCGACGTGACCTCGACGCGGGCGTTTCGATTCTCCCCACCACAGTCTTCCGATCCACAGCCGATGGGGAACTCGTGACGTTGGGCACCTTCGACGGAGCCGCGTGGGTGAGGGGGGACCGTGTCACATTTCCGGCGGCGTTTTCCCCGACGCTTCAAGCAGCAGCCGTCGGAGATCTTACCGTCGTCTCGTGGCCGGAATCGTTCGACCTTGCCCTGATTGGGCGGGAGGGCGCCACCTCGGTCAGGCTGAGGCGCGTCGTGTTGCCGACGTCGGTGAGCGCGGCGCACCGGAGCGCCTTTGAGCTACGCGTATTGGAAGGCCCCATGCCGGCCGGCGACACGCCCTACGAAGACGAGCAGATCCGGCGTGCCATTGTCGACATGATGGTTTATCCCGCCGTGTTTCCAGCCCACTATCGAGTGATCACGTCGACGGACCACTATCTGTGGGTCGAGCGTGGCGACGGGCCGCGGGACCCGCTCCCGCAGGTGGCCGATCCGAACCCGTCCCCAACCACTTGGGACGTGTTCTCACCGGAAGGGCGCTGGCTCGGGCCGGTTGAAATGCCTGCGCGTTATGATCCTTCTGAGATCGGAGGGGCCTATGTCCTGGGCGTCCACCGCGACGAGCTTGGTGTGGAGCGCGTGAGGATGTACCACCTGACTAAACCTCGGCTGGACCGGTAGGAGTCCCGCACCGGGGCGGGTGTCGCTTGTCCGGCTTGTTCAGTCCGATGCTGCCATCCCCGGCTCGTCATGCTTCATGACCAGAGTCCTGATCGGGAATGGAATTTCAATGCCCTCCTGGTTGTACCGCCGGTGCAGACGCTTGATGAATTCGCTACGGATCGGACCTTGGTGCTCGAAGTCGCGAACCCTCATGCGGACTTGAAAGTTGATGCTCGAGTCTCCGAACTCATGGTACCGTAGGACCGGGGCCTCATCCGTGAGTCCACCGTCGACATTCATGAGGACATCCGTTGCGACCTCCAAGGTGATGGCCTCGACCGCCTCGAGGTCGCTGTCGTAGCTGACCCCGACATCGACGCTCACCCAGAGCGCCTGAACCGGCAGCGTGAAGTTCTTGACGATGGAAGAAGCCAGGACCGAATTTGGCACCGCCACCAAGTTCCCATCGGGGAACGTGTGGATGGTCGTGTTGCGTCCCATCACGTCAGAGATCCATCCCTCCTCACCCGACGACAAGCGCACGTAGTCCCCCGGGCGCACCTGCTTCGCCAGAATGATTTGCACTCCTGCGAACAGGTTCCCGAGGGTGTCCTGTAGCGCCAGGGCCACCGCCAGCCCTCCGATTCCCAACGCGGTGATCAACGGCGTGACGTCGACTCCGATGTTCTCCAAAATGATGAAGATGCCGAGTCCCCCCACGGCCAGCCGCGCGAGGTTCACCACCAGCGTCGGGGACGACATTTCCCCGCCGGATTCGCCCGAGAACAGCTCGACCGTCGCCCCCGCTGCCCGCATTGCTGCAACGACGGCTACACCGATAACCAAGACGGTGATGACGCTCATCACCGTGGATATCAGGACCGGGTCGAGGGCCCCGACGTGGAGCGCGAAGTAGATGCCCGCGGCTGAAAACCAAACCGTAGCCACTCCCCGCACCGAGTCGACAAGCATGTCGTCCCACGTCGCCTGTGTCCGGGCGGCCAGGGCATGAACACGCTGGACGATCAGCTTTTCGACCAGCAAGCCGAGGATCAACCCGCCAAGCGCAAAGCCCACGCGCTGAACCCAAAGCAGGCTCAGAAAGTCTGACATCTAAAAGACCGTCAGAGGCATGGTGAGAAGCGCGGCATACAGGTCGATCGCGTACCACAGGTTCGCGATGCGCAGATTCTCATCAGGTGCGTGTTGATTGTTGTCGTGGTTGGCCGTGGGGACGATGATCGCCGGCTTGCCTAGCAACTCCGTGAAGGGCGTGAGCGGCAGAGTTCCTCCCATTCCAGGTGCCACCACAAGTGAGCCGGGACCGAAAGCGCGGTCGGCTGCGGCGCTCGCAGCGCCGAGGATGCTCTGTGCGAACGGGTCGGACATCGTGGTCCGCGCCGCCCGCGAACCGCCTCCACCCGTCACCTTTGCAATGCGGGGGTAACGAAGGCGCGTGGCCATGTCCGGGTCATCCCGAACGACGTGGAAACCCTGTCGCTCGATGTGATTCACAACGAGCTGACTCATGTGCCGGGGATCGTTCCCTCTCACCAGACGCAGCCCGAGCGACGCGACAGCCTGGTTCGGGATCACGTTCCGGGCGAGGGAGCCCGTATTGCCGCTCGTGATCCCACGCACGTTGAGCGCAGGCACCATGAGTCGCTCCGCGAGCGACTCAGGCTCGCCTTCCGTGCGGACCAGCCCGAGTTCCCGTTTCAGCTCACCGTCGTAGTCCGGCATCGCGGCCAGCGCCGCGCGTTCCTCGTCGCCGACGGGGTCGATACTGTCATACCAACCCTCCACGAGCACGCGCCCGTCGTCATCCTTCATCGAGGCGAGCAGGTGGGCGAGGACATTGCCCGTGTCGGGTGCCCAGTTCCCGTAGTGCCCCGAATGCAGATTCCGGGTAGCGCCGTAGACCGTGACCTCCATGCTCCCCGAACCGCGAGCCCCGAAGGTGATCTGGGGGCGCCCGCTCGCGTGCGCAGGCCCATCAAAGAAGAGCCAAATGTCGATCGGATCCAGGCGCTCGCGATTTTCCTCCATGTACTGCGTCAGGTTCCTGGAACCCGCCTCCTCCTCACCATCGAAGAAGAAGATCAGGTTCGAGGTCGGCTGCACACCCGACTCGCGAAATGACCGCAGCACGGGGAGAATCGCCGCGATCGGCGCCTTGTCGTCGCCAGCCGAACGGGCGTAGAGGCGCCACTCGGGGTCCACAGCCTGACCATCCTGCGGAAGCGGAATACGTTGGCCGCCAGCGGGAATGGCGGCCGTGTAGAGTGTCGGATCAAAGGGTGCATTGGTCCAGTTCGATGGGTCCACGGCCTGGCCGTCGTAGTGCACGTAGATGCCCAACGTACGGGTGGCGCCAGGCACCATGAGTTCTCCATAGACCAACGGAGACGCGCCTTCAATTCTGAGCAGCTCCGCCGCGACGCCTACCTCGAGCAGTTCGTCTCGAATGTACTCGGCCGCCCGCACGATCTCAGGTGTGTAGGCGCGGTTCGGGAACGAGAGCAACTCCGCGAAGTCGCGGACGATTTCGGGCTCATGGGCCTCTCTATAGCTCCGAGCGACATCGGCGCCAGACTGTGCAGCAAGAGATGAGCCGGAGAAAGCGGCGAATGCGGCGAGGGCCGGGGCGATGCGAGAAACACGCGTCATGTTCTTCATTTGCCTCAAGGGGTGCCAAGGTTACTGCGGCATGTCGGGAGTGACGGCCAACAATCGAACCGCGCGCACCGATCACGCAAGTTGCAGCGCCGCCTTCGTCATCCCCCCACGATGCCCAGAAGCCACGCGCAGGCGATGGCGCCGTAGATCCCCATGATGTAGCCGGCCACCGCCATCAGTAGTCCGACCGGCGCCATGGCCGGGTGGTACACTCCGGCGACGACAGGTGCGGAAGCGGCTCCGCCAATGTTGGCCATGCTGCCAGTGGCCACGAAGAACAGCGGCGCTTTTACGAGGTGGGCGGCAATCAGTAGGACCCCGACGTGAATGGCGATCCAGACCGCGCCCGCCAGTAAATAGACCGGGGCGTCGAGGACTGCCCTGAGGTCCGCCTGGGCGCCAATACCTGCCAGCAGCAAGTACAGCGCAGTGTATCCGAACCCTGACGCGCCTACCTTTTCGAGGTCGCGGAGTGGAGTAAAGGAGAGGATCAGCCCGCCCGTGACCACGATGAGGATCGCCCAAGTCGTATTGCTGATGATGGTCGGGTCGCCGAGCGAGGGTAACAGTTGGCCCAACTCGTTGGCTGCAACGGCCCCGGCCATGCCCATGCCGATGATCACGATCGCGTCGCGGAGGGTGGTCGGTCGGCGGTCATCGTCCAGGTTGGCCAGACGCTTGTTGGTCTCTTCGATCACAGCCGTATTCGCGTTGGTGCGTCTGTCAAAGCGCGCCTGGTACCCGGAGAAGGCGATGAGGACCCCCATCCACCCGTAACCGACCACTGTGTCGACGACGATCACTGGGCCCATGGCGTCGGCTGATGTGCCAACGCTCTCGGCGATCGCCACCATGTTCGCCGTTCCACCAATCCAACTACCAGAGAGTGCCGCGAATCCGGTCCAGGCGTCGGGTGGAAGAAAGCCCTTGAACAGCAGCAGTGAGATCGGCCCGCCAATGATGATGCCTACGGTTCCTGCCAGGACCATGAAGAGCGCCGTGGGCCCGAGCTTGATGATGCTCCGCACGTCGATCGAGATCATGAGCACGAGTAGCGCAAACAGAAGGAGGTACGGTACCGTCCAGTTGTATAGAGGGGATTCTGCCGGCGTGATCCCCGCCGTGGTCGTCAGCATCGGGATGAAATAGACGTAGATGACCGGCGGGACGAGCTCGAACAACTTTTTGAATCGTGGCAACTCCGATACCCAGAAAATCAGAGCGACGATGCCAGCCAAGAAGCCAAAGACCGCCATGGGGTCGGTCAGAAGCGCTGTAGGTTCGGTTTCCATAGGTCTCAGTGTGATCAAGGCAACGGAGCGGCGACGGAGCGGCGACGGGTAAGGACCAAGGTTCGCAATCGGGGCGGGTGAGGCTACCGGGTCAAGTGAAGATGCCACCCGGGCTGCGGCTGAAGAGATCGCCGAGATCCCAGACAACCTACTCCTCCCCGAGGGAGCCTAGACCTTTGTGCGGCGGCATCGGGGGGGGCAGGACGCCAGAGGTCGGTTCAGAAGAAAGTCATTGGCGTCAACCCACTGAGGTCGCCATCTTTGGGTATCCCCCCCTAGGATTGGCCCACTTTGACCTTGGGGAATTGCCTGGACGTTTCCGAACGACCGTTCCGTCCTCGTCATCGAAGGCAACCAGGATCACGCCCTCTTAGTCCGTATCGCCGTTCGGCGTAAGTTCCCCGGACTCGACGTTCGCGTCGCAGGAGACGGGAAGGAGGGGGTCGCGTATCTCGCCGGGAAACCTCCCTTCGCGTACCGACACTCCCATCCGTTTCCGAATCTGATCTTGCTTGACCTCATCATGCCCGTGGTCGGCGGATTCCGCGTGCTCGAGTGGATGGCCGAGGCAGACCTGATTGACAAGGTGCCCGCGATCGTGCTGACGTCGTCGGTAAACCCAGGTGACGAAGAAAAGGCGTTGGCGCTCGGTGCGCGGGCCTTCCATTCCAAGCCGGCGGATCTCGACGAATTGGGCCGGATTGTCCATAGGCTCGCCACCGAATGGATCCTGTGATATGACTGCCGCACCGATGCCCGCCCAAGAACGAAGGAACCCGTTCCGCTCGAACCTCATCATCGAGCCCCTGAGCAAACGAGTCGGGCTGGCCGGCGGGGCACTGGTCCTCTACGGCATGGCATTTATCCCCGTGTACGCTGCGGGCGGGACCGGTGTGTCAGCTTTATCCATTTTTCCGGTGGTGGTCCTGGCGTGGCTGTTCGGTGCGTGGGGTGGACTATTGGCCGGTGTCCTGATCGTGCCTCTGAACGTCTCGTTGCTCGGATTCTTCGGCGAATCGGGCCTACTCGTTGTTCTCGGCTCCGCGGGCGTGGAAGGCTCCGCGCTGGTCATCGTCGTCGGTGCTGTCGTCGGACTCCTCAGGGACCTTGGCGTGCGCCTGGATCACCACCTGACCGAGTGGCGCAGGGCGGAACGCGCGCTCCGGGACTCTGAAAATCGCTAACGACTTCTGTTCGAGAGGTCGCGGGATCCGATCTACGTGAGCAGGCCAGATGGGACGATCGCAGATGCCAACGACGCCACGGTGACGCTCTTTGGATATTCACGAGCGGAACTTATGGACATTGACGTTCTGCGACTTTACGAGGACGCGGAGGCCCGCGATCTGTTAACCCTAGGCATCCGCCGCTATGGATTTGTGCAGGACTTCCCGGTCCACCTTCTCACCAAGGCTGGCGAAGTCCGCGAATGCCTGATTACAGCGACTGCTCGCTTCGACGGAGAGGCGATCCGCGAGTACCAAGACACGATCCACGATGTGTCGGACAGTGCCGGATTACATGCACTCGCCGAGCGGCGTACCCGCGAATTGCGGGAAGCGAATGCCGAATTGGAGGCGTTTTCGTACTCGGTATCACATGACCTCCGCACCCACCTCGTCACGATGGGTGGATTCGCTTCAGTCCTGTGGTCTGATTCACGTGACCAGTTAGACGAAAAGTCCCAAGAGTAGCTGCAGCGGATCGTCCAGGTGGGACAAAAAATGGATCGTTTCGTTCACGATCTACTCGAATTGAGCAAGGTGACCCGCGCCACGATCACCCTTGAGGTGGTGGACCTACGCGTGATCGTCGGTGAGGCGCTTGCGATTCTCGACGCTCAGATTAAGGAACGTCAAGCGCTGGTTAAGATCGAGGGCGATCTCGGCACCGTGGCAGCAGATCGGATGCTCTTGGTCCGGTCGCTGCAAAACCTTGTCTCTAACGCCATCAGGTTTGTGCCCTCAGATCGCACGCCACAGGTGAAAATTATAGTGACGCGCGAAGGGGGGCACTTGCGGATCGCGGTGCAGGACAACGGCATCGGCATCGATCCGGCAGACGTGACACGGGCGTTCCGAGCGTTCGAACGTGTCGCGCCCGCCGAGTATCCGGGGACCGGCGTCGGACTCGCGATCGTGCAGAAGTCCGCGGAACACCTCGGCGGCCGTGCGGGGGTGGACTCCACGGTCGGCGAGGGTAGCACCTTCTGGATGAGCATCCTGGTACGCGCGGAGTAGCACCAGGGAATTCCTGAGGGTGGGGTGTGCAGAGGTTCCCTACTCTCGCGTCTCTACGGGCTCCATAAACTCGTCGGGTACGAAGTTCTTGATGTTGGCGTAGGCGAACGCACCCCAGAGGAGCCCTGCGATCACGAGTAGGATCACCGTGGTTTTGATGTCAAAGCGCTTACCTCTCAGGTACTTCAGCATGGAACTAGCGGTCTTCCGTCGCGGTGCGTGGGCTGGCTTTCAAGAGTGCGTTGAAGAGTAGCTTGAATGTGCCGTGCGTCTGCCCGCGGTGCTGCACCCGGAAGCCGTACATGAGAATCCGGCCTGAGCCATATTCCACGTCGAGGATCGCGGCTTTACCCGACATCAGTTCCGCCCCGACCAAGAGTCCGCTCATGAGGACCTCGTCCGGATTCTCGGCCCAACGCCCAACCGCTTGGATACGCCCGGCCTCGCCGCCGAACCCAGTCGGCTCATAAGCCCTGCCGCCGCCCCACTTGGCTGCGACAGATTCGGGGCTTCCCATGGATAACGGGTGCTCGGTATCGAGTTCGACCTTGAGAAGCGACGTCGGCAAGAAGAACTCCGGCTCTCGGGCTTCTGAGAGCACGTCTCGCACTGGAACGCCGAAGTGTTCGATGACGACCTCGTCCGCGCGCTCGAAGGTCACGAGCGTCCCGCCGGCGCGGGTGAAGGCCTTGAGATTGTCGATGCCCTCCTCACCCATGCCGCCCCGAAATTCGGGCGGCGTGGTGGCGCTCGTATCGCCCACGACCAAGCGGGTGAGGGGGATCTCCGACGGAATGATGATCACATCGAAGCGTCCGTTCAGGTTCTCCTCGCGGACGTCTTGGTTGGTGAGAGAAACGAAGGCGAAGTCGAAGTCTTCCAGTACCAGTCGAGTCCAACCCTCGTCCATTGCGGCGGCCCAGCCCTGGTAAAGACCAATCCGCGCCGCTTGTTGCGGCTCTGGGTTCATCACCCCTTCAGGGTCGGCCGTAACCGTGATGCCGATGTCGTTCGAAACCTCGTTCAAGAGCGAGCGAGCCTGCGCGTCGGTCGCAGCGACCAAAAACTTGGGTCCTTCGTCGGTCGAAGCTTTGGATACAGAAAGCCCAGCTTGAAGGAGACGGTTCACCGCCTGGAAGGCGCGCGTCACCTCAGCGCTGAACGCGTACCAACGGCTCGCCGTGGGTAGAGGCGGAGGGGTCAGGATGCCCGGGGTCGCCGGCCGCACGTCAACGTCGAAGCTGTCATCGACACGCACCGCCTCAACACCCATCTGCAGTGGCATGGTGTAGGCCGCCCCATCGTAGTTGCGCACGTAGGGCCCGTCAGGCCACTCGTGGAGGAGCTCACGTCTGCGAGGCTCGATCAGATCGAGGACTGCCGCTCGAGCCGGCTGGGCTCCATAGATAATCCATGAGCCAGCAGGGAAGGTGCGGACCGAATCCTCGTCGTCCCCCTCGGCCTCGCCGTCATCGTCCTCATCATGGCCAGCGGCCTGGCTGTCGTCATCATCATCATCATCATCATCATGACCGGACGCCTCACGGTCATCGTCCCCGTCGAGCGAGCCGCCTTCCGGGGAGGCCCACAAGTCGAGTTCCGGCTCTGCATCGAACGACTCCGTGGCCTCAAATACTTGGATGCCCTGGAGGAGCAGCTTGCTCACCATCTCTGCTGCGGCCACAGGGTCCGACTGATCGCGCGACACGACGTACGCGAGCGGACCCTCCTTCTTGCCACGTTCGATGGTCTCAGACGCCATCTGCCAGCGGCCCATGATGTAGTGTTCGCTGAACTTGGCGCTCTGCTCCAGATAGGACATCGCAGCGATGGTCTGATAGTCGACGATGTCGCCAAGCGTCCACTCGCCGCCCATCCACGGGTCGACAAAGGCCATCTGGAAGCCGTATTGGCCCAGGCCTCGGCCCGGCGCCGCACCGCGCTCAAGGGCTGCGAGCGATACCGTGTCCGGGCTGGCGATGCGCGCGCTCGCACTTTCAGTGAGTAGCGCCACGATGTTGTGGTAGCGACCCGTCAGCGCACCTTCCTGTCCCCAAATGCGGTACATCGAGCCCGTGACCACGCCCTGTTTTCCCGAGGCCTGCAGGTCTGCCACCATGCCGCCGCCCATAAAGCGCAGTTGCTGCCATTGCAGCGGGTGGATGTCCGGATTCATCGGGTCGGGGTAGGGCGGGACGAAGATCCTGGGTCCCGAGCTGCCCATCTGGTGCTGATCGAGGTAGAGCTGCGGATAGGTCCGGCTGTACATCAACTCCATCCAGTACTGCGTCTCGACAAGGTTGGCCTGGAAGTAGTCCCGGTTGTTGTCGTGCCCCGCGTAGTAGTGGTAGAGCCACGGCATCCGCGCACGCTCGTACTCCGTGCCCACGTTCTGGCGATACCAGTCGGTCACCAACACCTGGCCGTCCGGATTCGCCGAAGGAACCAGGACCGTGACCACGTTGTCCAGGATGGTCCGAGTGGTCTCGTCGCTTCCTGCGGCCAACAGGTAGACGAGGTCCACGCTCGTCTGAGACGATCCGATCTCTGTCGAATGGATGTTGTGGTTGATGAACGCAGTGGCCGGAATCGAGTTGGCGATTCGCTGGGCCTCGTCGCGAGAGATTAGGCCCTCCGCGATCTCCTTCGACGCCGTGCGGATCTCACCCAAGCGGGCCAGGTTCGCCGGCGACGAGATCGTCACAGACACGTACGGGTCGCCCAACGTGGTGAGGCCCACGGTGTCCATCTGGACCCGATCTGAGACGTCCGCCACCAGCGTGAAGTATTCCAGTATCTCGTCCCATCGGGCGAGTTCCTTGTCCGTGCCCATCGCATACCCGAAGTGTTGCTCCGGGGAGGGGATCTGTTGCGCTGACGCAGAGGAGCCCGACAGGGCCGCCAGGGTCAGGGCGATGACGAAGAGACGAGACACCAGGTGGGCTGCGCGCACGCAAGCCTCCGATTCACAATGAGTTCCGGCCGAGTCGCGAATGTACGCCCGGACTGGCCACAGAGTCGATAGGTTATGTCTACCAACGATGCCGTCAGCGGGCTAACTTCTCATCCGCGCACGATGGCTTTTAAGTGTCGTCAGCGCTTTTGGGGCCATAGCTCAGCTGGGAGAGCACTGCCTTTGCAAGGCAGGGGTCGCCGGTTCGATCCCGGCTGGCTCCACTAGGGATAAAACAAAGCCTCTCAAGGACTTAACGCCTTGGGAGGCTTTGTCGTTCTCGAGAGTGTGACGTTCAGTGTGACAAACGAATCTTGGCGGGGGCGGACAGCGACTCAAGCCGCAGGTGCCGTCGCCCCTCGGCAGCGACCTTTTCGGCTGAGTCCGTATAGGCAGACACGATAAGCCGCAACGCGGCAAGATTCTCCTCCGTCGTCATCTGTCGGGGGTCCCTCCTGCGGTCGAACGCGGCCGCGGCCCCTCGAAGAGCTTCAATCGCTGCGACGCTCGCGAACAGGTGTCCGGTGTCAGCTTGCTCCGCCGCTTTCGCTGGCGCGGCAACCATCCTATCAAGGGCCTCGGCGGTCGGGTCTTGACCGATCTCGGACTCATAGATCAGGGCGCTGAGTTCCCTGCGGGCGTTGAACAGGAGCCGAACAGCGTCCCTGTACCATTCGAGTTGGGTATCGAACGCCCGCTCCTTCTTGAATTGATCGAGCGCGACGCGGGCGCCAACCCACGCCCCAAGCAGGGCAGATAGAGCGGTCACAAGGGCGGTCACTACGAGCTCGAAAATAGTCTCGGTGCGGCCCTCACTTGAATCGGGGTGGCGTGCCCTTCCAGTGTCTTGAAAACCACTACCTCCGACCGCTCAGTAACCCGAGCGAGGTGCCCATAGCGGTCCTCGATCATGCTTGACGATTGGTGGCCGAGTTCCCTCGCGACCTGCCACATGTGCACGGGAGCGCCCTTCTCGAGCGTCTGGATTCTTGCTGCGGTGTAGGAGTGCCGGAAGGCGTGTAGACGCGGCTTGGAGATGCCTGCGCGCTCTCCGATGCGGTCCATGAGTCGGTCGACGTTGTCGAGCAGGCCCTCCTCCTTCCCGCGATTGGTCGGGAAGAGCAAGGACCCGAGTCCGCCGGATTGTTCGCGCGCGAGGAGATAAGCGCGGAGGATCTCCTCAAGCTGCGGCCAAAGCGGGATTGTCCGCTCTGATCCGCGTGTCTTGAGGGTGCGCCATTGATTGGGTCGGATGAAGATGCACCCGAGCTTGAAGCTCACGTCGTCTACCTCGAGGCCGAAAAGCTCAGTTTTGCGGGCACCCGTAAGGGCCGCGGTCGCGTCTTCGATGGTCTGAGAGGATGCGGGGGCAGGGCCAGAGACCAAACCAAAGGCGAGAAGAAGCGACGCCAACCTAGATGGGTGGGTCATTCTCACAGGTGCACGGAAGCAGGATGCCAGAAAGATAGTTGACACGACAATCATTTATATTTAAAATGTTGGCTCGACGACCACCGCACGGTTAAGCCGATTGTCGTCGGTCCAGCCTCTTGGGAACTGATTCTTGATCTTCCTGATTTGGCGAGACAACCACAAATACTGACCATCGGTCCGAGGCGGGGCCGGTGAGCCATAACTAGATGATTCGAGGAATCAATTATGAAACGCAACATTTTGCTCGTGGCTGTGATCACGCTCTCCTCTCTCACAATTGCGGCGGGTCCGGCACCGATGATGTGGAACGTCGATGTTGCCCACACGGGTGTCGGCTTCAGTGTGAAGCACTTCTTTACCCCGGTCGAGGGTAAGTTCGATGACTACGAGATCGAACTCACGTACGATCGGGAGAACCCGGAGAACAGCTCAGTCCGGGTGTCGATTGCTGTCGCGAGCGTCAACACGGGCAACGATCGCCGCGACAACCACCTGATGTCCGAGGACTTCTTCGAAGCTGAGACGTATCCCTTCATCACGTTCGTATCCACGTCGGTTCGGGAGGTCGCCAAGGGGCAGCTCATCGTGACCGGACCTCTCATGATCAAGGGTGAGGTACGCGATATCGAATTGCCCATCACGATTCTCGGGGTGAAAGACATCCCCGCGGAGATGCGTGAAATGCTGGGCGGGGTGACAGAGATCGCCAGTTTCGAAGCCGGTCTAGATCTCATCCGGCGCGACTACGGTGTCGGAACTGGAAACTGGGCGGCGAATGCTGTCGTGGGTGATGAAGTCGGTATCTCGATCGCAGTGGAGGCAAATCGGAAGTAACTCCGATTTGATGATATTCGGGCGCCTCTCCGTCCGAAGTGTGGGTCTGTCTTCGCTATGCGGGGGCGGGCCCACTTTTTCGTAGTGGAAGGGGTGAACGCTCTCGCCACTTCGAGCGTCTCTCTTCCTAGAAGGTCGACATGAAGGTTCGAGATGAGGTGGCGGATGATGAAGCGTTTGACAGTGGCCGTGCTCTTTTTGGTCGTTCGCGGAGCAGGGGGTTTAACCCTGGATGCTCAGGAAGCCAACGTTGTTCCTCTGACCCTGGACCGAATGGTCGATCTGGCTCTGAGCAGCAGCTTTCAGGTACGCCAGCTCAACCTCAGCATCGATCGAACTCGATTCCGGCTTCAGGCCGAGCGGGCCAGGCTTCGCTCTCGTGTTGATCTGAACGTCTCCGCGCCTGACTTCCAATCGATCTCTCAGCCGCGTTGGAACTCCGAGCTATAGCGTGAGGAGATCATTCATGAGGACTCACGGAGGCTGGAAGCCGAACTCTCCATCCGGCAGCCGGTGATCCTCCTGAGGTATCCGACCAATGGATACTTGTCGCTCAACAATCGGGTGTACCGGTATACGCAGTTCCAGGAAGACGGGAGCAGCGACCTGCGCTACTACAACCGCTATTTCGTCCGCTACACGCAGCCGCTATTTCAGGTCAACGGCGATGTCGATCGCGCCGGACCAACCATTCGCAAAAAGCACGCGCTCCCAGGTGTCATCACCATCGGTGCTCTTGAAGACGCCGCGCTCTTCGCTCTCAGCCGAGTACTTCCCGAACGAAGCGACCCAGATAATGTCCGGGTTCGTCGGGTGAATACGGATCTTAGAGATGCCGTGTGAGTCGCTGAATCCGACATGCTCCCACGTCTCACCCGCGTCCCGACTGCGGTACACGCCGTCACCCGGGAGGACATTTCCGCGAATACAGGTCTCGCCTGTACCAATGAAGATCAGATCCGGGTTGGTCTCGCTGACTTCGACCGCGCCCACGGAAGACGAATTGATCTTGAAGTCCGTGATCGAATTCCAGTCCTGGCCGCCGTTGCTAGTCTTCCACAAGCCACCACCCACGGCACCGAAGTAGGCGACGTCGGGCTGGCCAATGACTCCGGTCACACCAATTGAACGACCACCCCGGTCGGGACTGAGGTTCCGCCAAGCGTAGTTGTCGAGGAGCTCCTCGTTCAGTGTGACGTCTTGAGCAGAGAGTCGGGGGGTCGCGGACACCAACATTATGAGTACCAGTAGTGATGCTGACGACCAACCTGCGATACGCTTCACGGACATGGTTCGACTCAGGATTACGTGGGACGATCCGAGGGTGACCAAGATAAGGGCGAGGTCCGATCCCCGCACGACTACCCCGACAATGCGTCCCCCAATAAATAAAGAAGAGGGTACCAAGGAGGAGAATTTCATTATGATTATGCGTCCTGCCTTAAGGGCAACCCACCAGAAACGGCGGGTTCGAAAAAATCAGGCCGCCCGACTGCCAGGGGATAAGGACCAAAGGTTCTTTCCATTATTGTCCACCTGGATGGATCGGGACGGGCTGCAGGCGCTCCTCCCGGCGCCGTTCTTGCGGTCGCCATCAGCTGATGGTTAATCCCCGGGGGAAGTGTATTTGCTGACACTCGTACTGACTGTTGTGTGGCTCGCCGTTGCAGGCGCGGCGCTTGTATCGGGCCTCGACTACTACTTGCTCCCCATCGAGGAGCGGGGTTTCTCGGAACTAGCGGCACTCTTTTCGCCCACCGGCCTCGTAGGCCAGGGACTCGGCATCGTCGGTACAACGATGATACTCGTAGGCGTGACGGGGTACTCCGCTCGCAAGAGATTCGCGTTTCTGGGCCGATTGGGTCCGCTCAGCGCCTGGCTTCAGGTTCACATCTTCCTGTGTACGCTCGGCCCATTCTTGGTCCTACTGCACACGACGTTCAAGTTCGGCGGCATCGTTTCTATCGGCTTCTGGAGCATGGCGATCGTCGTCGCCAGCGGCGTCTTCGGACGATACGTCTATGTGCGAATTCCAAAGGCGCTGAACGGAGGGTTCCTCTCGCTGGCCGCCATCCGGGATGAGGTTTCCGAGCTGTCCGGGAACATCGCCCAGCAGACGGGAATCGGGATCGCGGACATCGACAGCGTACTCAGACCGAGGAGGGCCGCCGACCCGCCGTCTGGGCTCGTGGGAGCCCTTGCTATGGCACTTCGTGAAGACCTAGGACACCGGCGGGATCGTCGACGTCTCCGGAGCTTTCTCAAAGATCATCAGGTGTCGAAGGCACTTGAAGCACCTGCGTTGTCCCTGGCTGCCGAGCAGCGGCGACTCCGCGTTCAAGCACTTCTGCTACAGCCATTTCAGAGGCTGTTTCGCTACTGGCATGCCGTCCACCTGCCGCTGGCTCTCGTGATGCTCGTCATCGTCACCCTGCACGTTGGGGTCTCGATCCTCTTCGGCTACACCTGGATCTTCTGATGTCGAAGCCGGAATTACCTGCCATCGCGCGTGTGGGCCTGTCGGTGGCTCTTATAGTCGGAATGGCGATTTCTGGGCTGCTCTTCCTCCGTGCCCGCCCCACGGTTGCGACGCCTGAGCCAGTAGCCCTCGCGGCCGCCCAGGCCCAGGCCGCGCACGAGTCTGCGGGTGTGGACCTCGGAGCTGACCGTCGCGACGTGAACGCCGTTTTGTCTGCACGGGTCGCGGCTCTGGAGGCCCGCGTGGCCGAAGCCCCGGAGGAGCCAGCTCTCTTGGCGGAGCTCGCGCGCTTGCTCCACGACGGCCACCGGGAAGAACAGGCCATTGCCTGGTACCAGCGAGCCATGACGGCAGACCCGAGTGACACATCCCTCCTCTTCGACCTCGCCGCCGTACACGTCGTGTTGGGAGACTGGGAGTCTGCAGCTTCGATCCTCGAAGCCCGCTTGGCGTCCGTCCGTGAAGATGCGACCGCCCTCTACAACCTCGGTGCCGTGAGGGCGAATCAGGGAAGAACCGCAGACGCGATCCGACACTTCGAGGCCGCAGGTGAGGCAACGACGGATCCGGACCTCGGTGCCCGTGTCGCGAACGCGCTTACGCGGCTGAGGGGAGCGTAGGGGCATGCGGCTTTCGTCTCGCACCGTATGGGGATGGGTCCTTCTTCTGGCCTGCGTCGTGCCCGCTACAGCGACCCCATTGTCGGGCCAGTTGATTTCACCTGGAAAGCTGGCTACTGCGCATGCGGAGTTGGAGGGGATACGCAGCTGCACTCAGTGCCACGAGCTGCTCCAGAGGGGAGTCGCTCCGGATCGTTGCCTGGCGTGTCACCTTCCTCTCGCGTCACGCATAGACGTTGACGAGGGCTTTCACGCCTCCCTCACAGAAGATGACTGCGCCTCGTGTCACAAAGATCACTTCGGGGAGGACTTCGCACTCGTTCGGCTGGATACGCTGTCCTTCGAGCATTCGCTCACGGGCTACGGCCTCGAGGGAAAGCATGAGAACGTGTCTTGCCGAAACTGCCATACGCCTACCCTGATTGCGGACGAGGGCGTGCGGGACTTCAAATCGGAGCATGGCGCTCTGGCCCGCACCTACCTGGGCCTACCACAGGACTGCACGTCGTGCCACTCCACTGACCAGCCTCATGAGCAGCAGTTCGGCGGGCGCGCCTGTACCGAGTGTCACGATACCGACGGATGGCCGGACGCCGGCGGGTTCGACCACGAGGAGACCAACTATCGACTGACCGGATCGCACAGAAACGTCACGTGCGCCGAATGCCACGAAACGACAACGCAGGGTGAGCTACCCGACTTCGTCCAATACGTGGGAGTCGAGTCGAGTCTGTGCACTTCGTGCCACTCAGATGAGCATGCCGGCACCATGCCGGGCACATGCTCCTCCTGCCACAACACGGGTGGCTGGCGAGACATCGATCGGAGCCACGTGGAGTCGACGTTCGACCACTTGGTGACGGGCTTCACCCTAGAGGGCCGGCACGCGGCCGCCCCCTGTGCATCCTGTCATCAATCAGCCTCCGCGGACCCACTCGAAGGCGTCCACATCACCTTCCTGGCGGGGACAGAGGCCAACGCCTTCCCATCACCCGCAACCGGGAACTGTCTGTCCTGCCACGTCGATCGACACTCGGGTGTGTTCGAGGACACACCGGGCACGGCAGACTGCGCCCAATGTCACGGACAGATCGATTGGCTACCCGCACAGTTCGATCTGACCCGGCACAACGCGGAGACGGACTTCACCTTGGTCGGCGTGCACCTTGTGCTCGCCTGCAATGACTGTCACGTGCCCACCGACCTCCCTCCGACCTTCGAGATCGCGGCAACGACTTGTCATGACTGCCACACCGAAACGGATCCGCACGAGGGGCAGTTCGACGGGCGTTCCTGCGACGAATGCCACGATGTGAATCGGTTCGAGATCCAGACATTCGACCACTCCACAACCCGCTTCCTCTTGGACGGCGCACACGAGAACGCGACGTGTGACGACTGCCACTTCACGGAGTCCGACGCCGGGGGCGTGCCGTTCGTCCGGTACAAACCGATCGTAAGCGAGTGTCGTGACTGTCACGGAGAGCTCACATGAATTTTTCTACGCCCCGAACGCCCGAGCGGCGACGCGCCCTCACCTGGGGCCTACTCATGGCTGCCGTCGTCTTGATGGCTCCGGGGCTCTCTGCGCAGGGCGTCAGTAATCCCCACGGCGAGCTCCCCGCCGACTTGGACTGCTCAGCCTGCCACACCCCCGACGTGTGGAGCCCCGCACGCGCGGAACTCGCGTTCTCGCACGGCAGCGAGAGCGGCTTTCTTCTGACCGGAGCCCACGTCACGACGGACTGTAGCAGGTGCCATCTGGAGCTTCGTTTCGACGAGCCGGAAATTCGTGCGACCGACTGCGAG
The DNA here is from genome assembly GCA_937919655.1 of uncultured Gemmatimonadales bacterium. Lineage (GTDB taxonomy): Bacteria > Gemmatimonadota > Gemmatimonadetes > Longimicrobiales > Gaopeijiaceae > CALFPJ01. Next base: position 5,091 of record CALFPJ010000098.1, on the reverse strand, counting down.
TCGTGTCACCTGGACATCCACGAGGGGCGGCTCCTACAGCCATGCGCCACTTGCCACGAGACCCAGTCCTTCTTTGATGTGGACGGTGAAGCCGCGCATGCGGTGACCGCCTTTCCTTTGACGGGTGCCCACAGGCAGGCCACATGTGAGAGCTGCCACATCGACGACGTGGGAGGCGCCTTCGGTGGGGTGGAAACGGAATGCATTTCTTGCCATCTCGATGATTATGAGGCGGCTGTAACAGTCGATCACGTCGCAGGCGGCTACGCGACCGATTGCACCGATTGCCACAGCGCGATCGGCTGGAGTGACGCACCCGCCTTCGGCCACACAGACTTCGAACTGCTCGGGGCTCACCGCAACCTGCGATGCGCCAGCTGTCACAGCATCCCTGACCTCGAACCTCTCCAGCAGGCGTCCAGTCCCGACGATTGTGTCGCGTGTCACCAGTCGGATTTCGACGGTGAGCATGCGGACTCGGGCTTCCCGACCACCTGCCTCGAGTGCCACAACGTCGACACTTGGGACGACGCCGACTTCGATCACGGCGCGACCGCATTTCCGCTGGTCGGGGCACACACCGATGGGGAGTGCAGTGATTGCCACGGACCACCCCAGTACCTGGCGAGTGGGTTCACCGGCCCAAGCGATTGTGTAGCCTGCCACCAGTCCGACTACGACAAAGAACACGGCGCGTCACCGGTCCCCCTCGACTGCTTAGGGTGCCACACCGAGACTGCCTGGACACCCTCCACGTTCGACCATGATGGCCAGTACTTCCCCATCTACTCCGGGGAGCACCGTCAGGAGTGGAATAGCTGCGCTGATTGCCACATAGCACCGGCGGACTTCGCCGTCGTCAGCTGCCTGACTTGCCACGAGCACCGGCAGGCCAAAATGGATGACGAGCACAAAGACGAGCCTGGCTACACCTACACGACCGCCGGATGTCTCGCGTGCCATCCGCGAGGAAATAGCTGACGTGCGTTGTGCGGCTGTATTCCTCGCACTCGCCGCACTAGCGGCGGCGACAGGGTCGCTGCAGGGACAAGAGCGTCCGAGCATCACGGTTCGAGTTCGCCAGATCGCGGGTTCAACCGTGTACTTCGACGTAGGGACTCGGAACGGCCTGGCCACAGGTGATACAATCCACGTGACACGCGAGGACGGAGCGGCGGCCGGATCTATGGTCGTGACCGCCAGTTCGGACCAACGGTCGGTGTTCACCTTCGCAGGGGGGGTCTTCGCCCTTACTCGCGGAGAGAACTTGGTATTGGCGCTCCTCCGAGAGCCGGACGAGCGACCGGCCCCCTCGGCTCTTGGCGGGAGTCGGGAAGGCGTCCGCCCGCCTCGGACAGAGTCACTGACTCCGCCTCCTCCTCCCTCACCCGTTCAGTCGGCGCCAACCCGGCCTCGAGCATTCGGGCGCTACTCGTTCGGCATGTCGTCCACCCGGTCGACGACTCGGTTTGGCGGGGCCGACCCCATCAAAGTACCGCGCACTTTCGCGACGCCTTCACTACGATTCGACCTCACGGCCCCGCAAGCAGTCGGCGGCTTTACTCTGCGTGTCAGCTCCCGTCTCGCATATCGGCACTCGAGTACGGCGTCCATGCAGCCACCAGTATCGGCCCGGATCTACTCGGCCTACCTCGAGAAACGCCTCACGTCGATCCCAGGGAGGATCACCCTCGGGCGGTTCAACAGCCCGATAGAGTCATATAGTGGCTACTGGGACGGCATGTTCATTCGGTTGGGAGGCAACGGCCTGGGCGTCGGAGCGCTCGTGGGCTTCGAGCCGGATCGGTGGAACGAACGACCCTCTCTCGAACTTCCGAAAGCGACCGTCTTCGTCGATGCCTCCACGCGCCGGGAAGGCTGGCGATGGTCGGGAGACCTTTCGCTACATACCGTGCGCCCCGCCGACTCCCTGGCCACGCACGACTTCTTGGGAGCCACTCAGAGGCTCAACGTCGGGCGCCTCTTCCTTGGCCATGACATCCAGCTCGATCGTGACCCGACGGGCGGAGGCATGAGGATGTCGCGGCTTCGCCTTCGATCGACTCTAGAGGTGAGCGATGCGGTGCAGCTCAGGGCCACAGCGTCTCGACGAGAGGGCTTTTGGATGACCCGGCCGGACGATCCGTTCGCCGCGAAGAGTGATCGGATCAACGTCGGCGCGTTGTTCATGACCGGCGGCGGTTACGTGTCGTTCGACGGTGGGTCGACGCGTAACTCTCGCGGCCAGACCAGCTCGGGCGTCACCGCATCACTCTCCACCAATGGGCTCCGGTGGTTCAGCGGTGGTGGGAACCTGAGCGCCTCACGTTGGTCCGGAGACGCGGGAAGCTGGATCACGGTCGCGCCCTCAGCGCGCTTTCAGGTGGGTGACCGCCGCGTCCGGGTTGGGTATCGCCTGTATCATTCGGACTTCTTGAACCGGGTGACTACAACGCATGGCCTGGAAGCGTCGCTCGACACCCGACTGGCATCAGGGCTCAGGTTGTCCGCACGCAGCAGAATTCACTGGGGGAAGACGTTGCAGAGCCAGGGCCTCGACCTGACCCTCACCCGAGTCTTTTGATCGTGGAACAGGATACGCTTGTGATCTGGGCGATCGGGTTCGGACTCACCCTAGTCACGGTCGTTCCGGTGGTCCTGCGCCTTCGACACAAGGAGAGGCAAACCGACGCCCTGGAATTGAAGGCGCTCAAGTACGGTCTCCACGAACCCGCTTCCCTTCACCCGATCGTCGACCCAGCTAGATGCATCGGGACGTCGACCTGTGTGTCGGTATGCCCGGAAGACGTCTTGGGCATTCGGTTAGGGCAAGCTATAGCGGTGAGCCCCGCCCGGTGCATCGGTCACGGACTGTGTGAACGAAGCTGCCCGGTCGAAGCGATTCAACTCGTCTTCGGCACGGAGAAACGCGGCGTCGACCTACCCAGAGTGAAGGGCAACTTCGAGACGAACGTCGAGGGGCTCTACATCGTGGGCGAGCTCGGTGGAATGGGACTCGTGGCAAACGCGTTCGAACAGGGCCGACAGTGCATCGATGGGATTGCTCGGGAGACCGGCGAAGGACCTGAAGGCCTCCTGGACCTGGTCATCGTAGGATGCGGACCGGCCGGGCTGTCCGCTTCAGTCACTGCTGCGAGCCAGAACCTCGAATTCGTCACCGTCGAGAAGGAAGACATCGGCGGGACCGTCCGGCACTACCCGCGCAAGAAGATCGTGATGACTCGACCGGTGACGGTGCCTGGGTACGGAAAGCTCTCCATGCGTGAGATCCAGAAGGAGCAGCTGATCGACATCTGGAAAGAGGTCGTCAAGTCGGTCGGTCTCGAGGTTGCGACCGGCGAGACCGTAGCTGCGGTGCAACGCATCGCTCCGTTCCATTTCCGAGTCACCACGGATCGTGGAGTCTACGAATCGCATCGTGTCGTCCTCGCGATCGGTCGCCGGGGCATTCCTCGTAAGCTCAGTGTGCCGGGTGAAGACGAGTCGCCCCACGTCGTTTACTCGCTACGGGAGCCTGAGGCGTACTCCAATGACTCCATCCTCGTAGTGGGGGGAGGTGATTCGGCAGTTGAGGCAGCACTCGCGCTTGCCGAACAACCGGGCAATCGCGTCAAAATGTCCTATCGGCGCAGCTCGTTTTCGCGCATCAAACCCGGTAATCATGAACGCATCGAGGCGGCGCTCAAGCAGGGAACGATCGATGTGCTTTGGGAAACAGCCCCGGTTGAGATCGGGTCAGATCACGTGGTCTTAGAGGACCAGGCGGGCGCTCGCACAGAGGAGCGCGCGGACTGCGTGTTCGTGTTCATTGGAGGAGAGCTGCCAACGGACTTCCTGCGCTCAGCCGGCGTGGAAATCGAGACGCACTTCGGCGCGCCCTAGGCAACACGCAGACGAGCCTTAGAATGGAGCGCTCCTTCATTCCCCAGCGCTTCGGAAACGAGAGGGGATGCCTGACGGTGGGTAGTAGGTATATCTATCGACCATGGCCATGACCATGATCATCGACCCGCCGGTCTCGTGGTACTCGGCGAGAGAGGACATCGAAGCGTGGATCGTCCAGCTTGAGGATCTCCAAGGGAAGTACGCCGCTGATGGCGAGACGGTCGCCCAGATTCGCGAGTCGCTTCACGAGGCCCGCCGATGGCTCCGAGCAAGTGTGAAGCCCCCGGCGTGATCGGTGGATGGAACGGGGTCACCGAGCCCACTTAAGGGGGTCTCCATGTGCCTCGCAGCGAGACGCGTTCCAGGTAAGAGTCTGCGATTGCGCCGGCGTCATCAGGGTCAACGTCCGGACCCCGGTGCACCTGCAGGCCTACTCTGTCGTTCTCGCGGGCGTATTTCCAGCAGTCCTCTTCGGCAAAGAGCCACGTCGAGCGGAGTTTGCTGGGGTCGTTCTTCGTGACCCGGACCGGAGGGTTCGGCATACCCCTCCAGGTCGTGGCCCTGGTCCGGATCTTCTCGATCGGGATGCCAGGGGCGTGTCAGGTTAACTGTGTAAATGGCCTCATCATCAAACGGGAATGCGTCCTTCAAAAACGATGGACAGATGATTCAGGGCGGCGGTCCAGTCGGGCACCGGCCTGGTCCACCGTTCACTGGCTTTCATGATGGCCAGGTACAACACCTTCCTCACGGAGTCGGGAGTGGGGAACGCGCCTCGGTGCTTCGTCACCTTTCGCAGCGAGGCGTTAACCGACTCGATGGCATTCGTCGTGTAGATAACCCTCCTGATCTCGGGCGGGTAGTCGAAGAACGGCGTGAGGTTCGCCCAGTGCGTGCGCCACATCCTGCTGATCTGGGGGAAACGGCTGTCCCAGCGCTCGGCGAATGCCTCAAGAGCCTCTGCGGCCGCCTCGAGCGTCGGCGCCCGGTAGATGGCCTTCAGGTCCCGGACCACGACCTTGCGTTCCTTCCAGGACACGTAGCGTAGCGAGCCTCGGATGAGATGAACGACGCACAGCTGCACCTGGGTCTTGGGGAAGACGGCCTCGATGGCGTCGGGGAAGCCCTTGAGCCCGTCCACGGCGGCGATGAGGATGTCCTCGACGCCGCGGTTCTTGAGCTCCG
>CALFPJ010000097.1 GCA_937919655.1 uncultured Gemmatimonadales bacterium | reverse complement strand
GGCGAGATGGGCGCCCGACCTCACGACGCCGGCATCGACCAACGCGCGGACGGCAATGTGGGCCGCCCTCGACAAGAAGGTGTCGAGCGAGCCGTAGGCGAGATGGGCGCCCGACCTCACGACGCCGGCATCGACCAACGCGCGGACGGCATCGTCGATGCGACGCTGCGTCTTGACGAGACCACGGGGGTTGAAGGCGTGAAAGCGGACGGTGTCTGCGATGTTCATGCCGGCCGCCGAGGTGGCGGTGATGGTGACTGCATCGAAGGACTGGGTGCGCTTGGCCATCTGATTTCTCCACATTGGGCGGACCACCGTGGTCCGGTGCAGTCTTATCTCATGAAAGCGACATGATAGTCAACAACTCTGACGTCTGCCGGGTGAACTATTTTTCACAAGATATTGTGCCTGACACACACGGACACACACGAACATGTGTGCACAACGAGAAGGGGCGACGCCGATATTTCACGGTGCCGCCCCCGCCCTTGCACCTGCAGTCACGCAAGCCTATCGTGTAGATGCCTAACCGACACGACAGTGTGTGGTCACCCTATACGCTGCGCCGATGCCACCGCAAGCGTCGTTTGCGGGAGAATAAGCTGTAGCCAGGGGACGCCTTGATGCCTGATATAGACCCATCCAGACTCGCAAAATTGTGTGAAATGATGGCTTCGCCGCACGATGGCGAGGCCCTGACGGCAGCGCGAAAAGCGAACGAGCTGATCCGGGGCGCCGGCCTGACGTGGACCGACATCGTGATGGGCAGCAACAATGAGAGACCCTCGCAGGGGGGCAGGTCCCGGGAACACTACGAGACCGATCCCGACGTATTGTGGGAGAAGTTCGAGGCCTCACATCCCGGCCAAGCCGCTTGGATACTGCGCCACAGCGACAGCTTCGATTTCGCCAGAAGCCTGCGGGACTCGGTCCTCAAGTGGGGACGCCTCACACCCAAGCAGGCTGCCGCCGTCGAGCGCGGCATCGCACGCGAGAGGGCGTGGGCATGATCGACGCCGACGCCGTACGACAATACTGCCGCATCGTGTTCGCCGACCCCGTCCCGGGGTCGTTTGTCGCCCTGAGGGGGCTCCCAGAGAAGCGGGGCGGAGGCTCCCCGCACCTCCTCTGGATCGATGCCGACGACCCCCGGCTGCCGGAGTTGGTGATCGATTTCGTCGAGACCTGCAGCCGCCGCGGCATCGCGGCCTACTGCATCCCGGGGTTCGTCTCCGGCCGCGGTCGCGCCGGGGCGGCCGACGTCGTCGGGATGTCGACGGTGGTCATCGACCTCGATCACGGTGAGGTGCGGCGCAACATAGATGCAGCTGCATCGACACTGGGCAACCCCTCCCTCGTGGTGCGCTCCGGCGGCCGGCTCGAAGATGGATCGCCAAAACTTCACGCCTACTGGTCGATACGGGGGGCGCGCACCGTCGCACAGATGGTCGAGCTGCGGGGGAGATTGGCGAGGACGTTCGATGGCGACGGGTCGTTCGACGGCCGCCCGCAGCAGCCAATCAGGGTCGCCGGCTCCATCCACCGAAAAGAAATAGCGACACCAGTGTCGCTCGCCTACGCGAACGACTCGAACTGGCTGCATATTTCCCAGCTCGAAAACAAACTCCCGAGGCCTCCTGATGTTGGCCACAACAGGGCGCCGGCAAACGACTCGAACGGTCTTGGGTTCACGAGGAAAGTTTCCCTCGACGATCTGGCCGCCCGTAATGTTGGTCATGGCGACCCCGAGATAAGCCGCTTCGAGGCCCTCACCCGGATGATCGGGACGCTGCTCGCCAACCTCCACGATCCCGACGACCCCGCCGAGGTCGAGCGCGAGTTCGAACACCTCGCGGCGTGGGCACGGAAGCGCGTCGAGAACGTCGAGCGCGACTACAACCTCCGTCAGCACTGGCGGCGGCTGCTGTCTCGGGAGAAGGCAAAACGCATCTGGAAGGCGCGGCAGCCGCGTCGGGCAACAGCGAGGAGACGGTAATGCCCAACAATACTGGCGGCGCCGACAACTTCGCCGACGACGTGAACGCGCGCACAGAGCAGCTCATGGCCGACATCAGGGCCGCCGCCGATGGCTACATCGTGCGACCCGACAGGCTGGTGGCGGCGACCAACCTGATCTATGTCATGGAGCTGGCGGTCCTGATATCCGACGACGTCATGTGGGGCGCCTTCAAGTCGGCGCTGGGATCGCACACCGCCACCTACTCGCGGGAGGCGAAGGCGGCGCTGGCCAACGACCTCAGGACACTGCACACAGCGATCAAGGCGGAGTGGTCGGCGTCGCGCAATCGACAACGTGAGAGCGCCCGGGACAACACGCCGGGGGAGGCGCCGGGTCCGGTGCAGAACCGCGTACTGCCGAAGGGTATGGTGGCGAGCGAGAACCCGCTGTCGGTCGTTCTCCCGCCAAGCATCGACGACATCAACAACATCGTCATCCGCATCCTCCGGTCGTCGCACAACGTCGGGACGCAGATACTCAGCAACGGCGTCGACCTGATGGCCAACCTCCTGTCGTCGGAACGTGTCGGGGAGGCGCCATCGTACAAGCTGCAACGCGCCGGCCGAGAGCTGGTGTTCAACCTCCTCCTCAGCGAGTGCAGCTTCATGCGCGAGACCGAGAGTGGCGAGGTCTCGGCGATGCCGCCGACCGACGTAATCGCGGGTGTGCTGCGTTCGTTGATCACGCAGGCGCCGAGGCTTAGGACCAAGACGGCGATCCCTTGGTTGCACGACGATCATCTGGTGACGACTCAGGGCTACCACCGCGGCACAGGCGTCTGGTTCCAGACCCCCGTACCGGAGCAGGTTCACACATTCCCGGCCGACCCCACCGAAGCCGAGCGGGATGCGGCTGTCGAGGTGGTGAAGGAGATTTACCTCGGTGGCTTCAAGCCGGTCACCGCAGCCGACGGCGCAAATATACTCGGCACCGCCCTGATGACGGTGATCCAGCCCGCCAGCCCCGACCGATCCCCGATGGTCTTGGTATCCAAACCCGAGCAGAACAGCGGCGGCTCGTGGGCGGCACGCATCCTGACGATGACCGGCATCGGGGCCGACCCCGACGTCGAGAATTGGCCGGAGGATGACGAGGAGGAACAGCGGAAGATGTTGTTCTCCTCATTACGGGAGCAGCCCGCCGCCAAGATGTATGACAACGTCAAGGGGACGCTCGAAGGGTCGGCACTCGCCATCGCTGCGGAGGCGCGCATCATCCACGGCCGCGTGCTGGGGACGTCGACGTCTGTCAGCTTCACGATCAACTGCCAGATCATCTTCGCCGGCAATGGCGTGACGCTCGACCGCGACATGATACGCCGCACAAACTTCATCAACCTTGAGGCCTTCGCCACCGACGCCGAGCGAGCCGAGGCACGGCGGGGGCGAGCATCGACCGAGCCGCTGTGGCTGCAGCTCAATCACAGGCGCGCTGTCGAGGCGCTCCTGACGATGGTGTCGTGGTGGCTGAAGCACGGCATGCCGCGCGGCAAGACGCTCGACAGCTACGAAAGCACAACAGGGATCGTCGGCGGCATCCTTGAGTCGTGCGGCGTGTCGGGGTGGCTGGATAACCGCTCCGGCGACACCTTCGAGATGCTTGGCGACCGCGAACTGACCGAGCAGGATTTCGTGAGGTCGCTGTGGCGGGTGTTCGGTGCGACGCCCTTCACCTGTACCGAGGTGATCGAGGCCGACTTCGATGGGGGTCCGCTTGAGCTTCCTATCAGGACCAACGATCAGCCGTCGCCAGCGCAGCGAAATCGGCGGCTGGGGCAGTGGTTCAGGGCGCGGCTCAACAGGTACTTCGATGTGGTCGAAGGCCACCCAGCGAGCCCCGCAGGGCCTGCCAGAGGGTCTTTGCCGCCGACTCTCCCGATGCCGGCGGTGGAAAGGGTCCGCGCCAAGTTTGTCAAAAACCGCACAAACAATGCGAGAATGTACTACTTCGAAACGGTCGGGGACCTAATCTGATCAGAAATTGAGCAAAATTCGTGACGTGTGTGACGACATGAAAAATGACGCCTTCATATCGTCATGCTGTAAAATGCCGGCGGGGTTGAACTCATGACGAGTATGACGAGTATGACATTATATTTAGCCTTATGCATCATAGGGGCCGAATCCCGCTCACGATTCCAACGTAGGACGCCGGCTACTCAAGGTCGTCATGTCGTCATATCGTCATGAGCGGCGGACAGCTCAATTTTGGCCCCGACGGCGAATTTTGACCCCAAACGGCGTATGGTGAGGCATGGCTGACATCACTCCAGAGGACAATCACGCGCTCCGACTGGCGGCCCGGGATCACCGGCAGCTGGCGGCGATGCGGTCTCCTATCAAGATCGCCTTGTGGCTGGCCATGATGCGGCCGGTCGAAGAACTCGACCGACGTGCCGAGTCGTTCGAGGAGCAGGTCCCCGGCGAGAACTCCGAGGCCTCCGAGACCCGCTCGATCCCGGCGATCATCGCGATGGGCGAGGCGATGGTGAGGAAGGCTATCCGCGGCGATGTCGCGGCGTTCAACGCGATCAGTGATCGCATCGAGGGGAAGGTCGGCTTCAGGAAAGGTGATGAGGACCCCGACGACTCGAAGCATCGTGAGACGACCGGCGTCGTGATCGAGGCGGTCGTGCGCGCCCTGACCGACGCGAAGCTGGGTCGAGTCGTCGATGCAGAGATCGTCGACATCACACCCAGCGCTCCTCCGGTTGACCGACAGGATACGAGAGCAGATACTCCGCGCTCCAACGGCCACGCAAACGGGAGTGCTAACGGACATGCCGAGCCCAGCATCAGGGAGGACTTCGAGCGAGCCCAGCGCGACAAGGACGACGACGCGACGTCGTGAGCGTCGCGCGGCCGGCTCGTTCGGTGCGATGACTGACGCGCGCGAGCCCACAGGTCTCTACGAGTCGCCGGAGAACGCCATCGACCTGTTGCTCAGTCACAAGCGCATCGTGGGGCCGATCCTCGAACCCAGCGCCGGCCTTGGACGACTCGTCATCCCGTTGCGTCGCCATGGCTTTGATGTTCTAGCCAGAGACCTGTTTCATCACGGCGCGTCGTCGTATTTAGGCATCGAAACCCCGGTTGATTTTATAACGACGACGACCATAGAGTTCAGAGAAATCGGTATCAACACGATAGTCATGAACCCCGACTACAACGTGAGCGACGAGCATGTACGATTTGCTCTGACACTGGTTGGCAACACAAGACGCCAGTCGAGCTGCGTCTGTGTGCTGCTGCGCCTCAACTGGATTGCAGCGAAGAAGCGCAAGGACTTGCTGCTCCACCTTGAGCGGATCATCATCACTGGTCGCATGAAGATGTTGCCCCCCGGCGTTGTCGACAAAGGCCACGGCGGTAGCGTCGACTACGCATGGTTCGTGTTCGTGCCTCGCATGGTCGAGGGCACCATCATCGTGAGGGCGTGATGCCAGAGCAGCAACCCATTCTGAGTAACCGGGTTACAACCATCGAAGTCACGGAGCCTCTTCTGTGCGCCGACGGGACGTGGGAGAAGTCGACGTTCGTCTACCGCGACATGGTAGTGATTACGCAGCGGGATTGGGTTGCGCTAAACATTAACCCGACGGACGTACGCGACACCATGCTGTTGGACCTAGTGCGCTGGGCGTTGCCCCTGCCTCCACGCATCTATTCTCAGGAGCCCGGGTTTTCGCGCACGCCATCTATCGTGAGGGATAATGAAGTGCTGCGGGTCGTGGCCGAGGGCGCGTTCGAGCTGGGCGACGAAGCCGAGACCGAAGCGATGATGGAGTGGGTGAAGCCTAAGATCAGCCGGGAGGCTGAGGATGCCGCGCGCGCCAGCCGCAGGCTCCTTACCCTGCGTAGGATAGTCGAGCAGGCGACAGCGCTCTCCTCTGGTTCCCCATACTACGCACAGTCTCCCGCCCCACGCCAACCGCCGATCTACAGGTCGCGCATCAGAGACCCCGAGAACTTCAACGACGACGGGATTAATTACCGCACGGGGATAAGCTACGGCTTTCGTGTCGCTGATTGGAGAGATAGTTACGAGACGCCGGGATCATGACCAACATCGCTCGACGACTCGCTTCAGCGAACGCCCACGAGATTGCGTTCCTCAACGCCGAGCGCGAGTGGCTGCATGAGGCGCGGCCGAAGCAGGTTCTTCCGCTCACCGGCTGGTCGCTGGCGCTGGCGCAGAGTGGCCGCGGCTTCGGCAAGACACAGATGGGCGCCTCATGGATCAGGCGGCAGGCAGGCCTCTACCCCGGCTGCATCTGTCACGTCGTGGCGCCAACCTACACCGACTTGAGAGGCGTCGTGTTCGGCGGTAAGTCGGGACTGCTGAACGTGATCCCGGCGCCAATGATCAAGCGCGTCAACAACTCGTTGTTCGAGATCGAGCTGATCAACGGAAGCCTGATCCGTGGGTTCAGTGCCGAGTCGTCGGATCGACTCAGAGGTCCGCAGTGTCACTTCTGCTGGGGCGATGAGTTGGCGGCGTGGGGCAACACCGCCGAAGAGACGATGACCAACATCGACATGTCGACGCGCCTCACCTACCCGAGCCGCGGCCGTGCGATCCAGCCGCAGCGCTTCTACACCACGACGCCGCGCCCGCTGGAGTGGTTGAAGGACCTCCGCTCGCGGCCCGGCATCCTGCTGATCCACGGCACGACGATGGAGAACAAGAAGAACCTCGCCGAGTCGTTCATCGAAGAGCTGAAGCAGCTCGAAGGAACTCAAATCTACCGACAGGAAGTGTTGGGGGAACTACTCGATATCGGCGAGGCAGCCATCATCAAGCGCAGCTGGTTGAAGCTGTGGCCACACAAACGACCGCTGCCGTGGTTCGACTTCGTGTTTGTCAGCACCGACACCGCCTTCACCGAGAAGACGTTCAACAAGAAGAGCTATGAGGCCGACTACACCGCGACGACGGTGTGGGGTGTCTTCGCCTTCGAGAAGCGCTGGAACATGATGTTGCTCGAATGCTGGCATGAGCAGCTTGGGTTCCCCGAGCTGATATCGCGCATGCGGCGGGAAATGAAAGCGACCTACGGCCAACGCGACAACCTGATCTTCAAGCCGCAGGTCGGGCCATCGCAATACCAGCGTCAGACCAAACACCCCGACCTCCTGATCGTCGAGGATCGAGGCAGCGGTATCAGCCTCCGGCAGTCCCTCTCCAATGAAGGCATCGACAGCTGGCCCTACAACCCCGGCCACGCTGACAAGTTGAGCCGACTTCACGCCGTCTCGCATGTTGCTGCGGCCGGGCGCATCTGGCTGCCTGAGTCGTCGAATGTGCCGCATGAGCCGAGGTCTTGGGCGGAGCCGATGCTCGACGAGGTCTGCGTCTACTCAGGACCCGGCACGACCAAGCACGACGACTTCGTCGACTCGTTCTCGCAAGGAACCCGCTACTTCGCCGACCGCTGGCTGAATGCCGGCGTGATGACACAGATCAAGCCTGACTCTCTGGAGGTGGACGTCGATATGGGGCCACTGGGTCCCGAGTCGTCGGGCCTCGATGAGTATGGGCGGGAGGTCGTCCCCGCCTACGATTGAGGGGGCCGCGTCTACTACATGTAGTAGACGCGGTTCAGGGGCGGCGACCTCGTGAGCGCGGCCTCTTTCCTCAACCACCGTATTTGGTATGCACACACCCCAAGTTGTGATAAATCTGTGATAACTGGACTGCGGAGAGGTTGGTGTTCTATGTGCGCCCTGTTTCGTGGGTAGAGGGTGATGTCCTCTTCCGTCCAGTTCGACATGACCATCAACCTTGGTCATGTCCTGACCGCAGCGACCTTTCTTGCCTCGGCAGTGATCGGCTTCACGTCGATGGATGCCCGCATCACCAAAACAACCCGCATCCTTAGCCGCATCGGCGACGAACGAGCCATGTCGCAGCAGCTGCAAAGTCGTGTCGTTGAGGACATTCGCGAAATGAAAATAATTGTACGCGATGGCTTCAAGAACCTCGATGTAAAGCTCGACGGCAAGGTGGACAAAGGAATTGTGCGATGACTTTCACCTACGCCAAAGCATCCGACATCGCGGGCAAACTCGATGTCGATCCGGTGGCCGTCCTAGCCGTCGCCGAAGTCGAAAGCGGCGGCGGTCACAACCTGCCCGACGGGCGTCCCAAGATCCTGTTCGAGGCGCACTGGTTCGGCAAGCTGACCGGCTATCGCTGGAACGACACCCACTCCAACATCTCGACCCGCGACTGGGACCGCTCGCTCTATGTCGGCGGTGCCGGCGAGTACGGCCGCCTCGAGGCCGCCATGGCGCTCGACCGCGAGGCCGCGCTGAAGTCGGCGAGCTGGGGCCTGTTCCAGATCATGGGTTTCAACCACAAGGCCTGCGGCTTCGACACCGTCGAGGCGTTCGTGGACTTCATCAAAGGTCCCGACGACGCCGACATGGAAGCCTTTATCAACTTCGTGAAGGCCAACCCGCCAATCCTGAAGGCGCTGCGCGAGAAGGACTGGAAAGCCTTCGCCCTGCACTACAACGGCCCCGGCGCCGTAGCGTCCTACTCGGCCAAGATGGCAGACGCCTATGCGCGGCAGGCCGGCATCGATCGCCAAGCCGAAGGCCCGCCGCTGCCGGTGGCCGACCCGACCCTGCAGGCCAAGCCCGCCGCCTTGAGCAAGACGGTGATCGCCGGCGGCGTCTCGGTCGCGGCCGGTGCGGCGTCCATCGCGGACCAGATCGACCAGATCACGCCTATCATCGAGAGCATCACGACGGTCGGCCTGTCGCTTCAGGGCGCCATGAAGCTGGGCGTGATTGCTCTGTCGGTCGTCGCCTTCGGCGCGGTGGTCTACATGGTGATCCGCTACATCCGGAAGCGTAACTCCGGCGACGTGGTGAGCACATGATCGCCTCGTTTCTTTCGGGGGTGTGGGCGAAACTCGCTGTTGCCGGCGCCATCGCTCTGGTTGTCCTTGGAGTCGTTCTGAAACTTATCGGGATGGGACGTGCCGCTGAGCGCGCCGAGACGCAGGCCCGAGCCATCAAGACCAAACGGAGGATGGACGATGCGAACGCTGCTGGGCCTCACACTCCTGACGATGTCGATAAGCGCCTGCGCGACGGCGGGTTCTGAGCCGGTCTGCCCACAGCTCATCGAGTACACCAAGGCGGAGCAGATCAGGGCGGCCGACGAGTTGAAGACGTTGCCTGAGTCGTCCATCGTGCGCTCGAAGTTCATGCCCGACTACGGTCGCATGCGGGGCGAAGCTAGGGCTTGCCGAGGGGAGTGGTTTCCGTCTATCGTGATGATAAGTGGAGGCTGCAACAATGACCGACAATGGACGAGACAACGGTATCGGCTGGGCTGTCTCGGAGATGTGGGACGGCGCACGAGTCTCACGTCGAGGCTGGAATGGGAGGGGTATGTGGCTTGAGCTGCGGGTCCCCGACGCGCATTCCAAGATGACGCTGCCCTACGTCTTCATGAGGACGGCTCAGGCGGACTTGGTACC
>CALFPJ010000096.1 GCA_937919655.1 uncultured Gemmatimonadales bacterium | reverse complement strand
AGCCCGTCCACGGCGGCGATGAGGATGTCCTCGACGCCGCGGTTCTTGAGCTCCGTCAGTACGCTGAGCCAGAACTTCGCGCCCTCGGCTTCGCCCACCCACAGTCCCAAGAGTTCCTTCTTTCCCTCAAGATTTATGGCCAACGCCAGGTACACCGCCTGGTTCAGGACGTGGCCCTCCCTGCGCAGCTTCACGTGGACGCGAGTCGAGGTAGACGACCGGGTAGACCGCATCGAGCGGGCGAGTTTGCCCCGCACGTACGTCCTCCAGCACGGCATCCGTCACCGCCGAGATCAGCGTCGGCGAGATCTCGACCTGGTACAGCTCCTTCAGATGCCCCTGGATCTCACGCGTCGTCATCCCCCGGGCGGTGCAGGGCGATCACCTTCTCATCGAAGCCAGGCAGCCGTCGCTGACCCTTCGCCACCATCACCGGCTCGAACGTGCCGTCCCGATCTCGTGGGACCTCAAGCGCGAGGTCCGACGTGTCGGTCTTGACCCGCTTGCCCGTCTTGCCGTTGCGCGAGTTGCCGCCGTCGCGCCCTTCCTGGGCGTGCTTCTCGTAGCCCAGGTGCGCCGTCATCTCGCCTTCCAGCACGCGCTCCACCAGCCGGCGCGTCAGGTCCTTCAAGGCCTGTCTGGCCCAAGATATCCTCGGGTGTCTTGCCCTGAATCAGCCGGTCCAAGATCGCGTTCAGTTCCTTCTCGCTAAACTCCTGCTCCTCTGCCATGGGGTTCTCCTTTTGAGAATCCTTCACCATGGCCATTTACACAGTTTTCCGCACACTCCCGATGCGGTCCTGAAGACGGTCCGCAGAGGGCCCGAGTAGCCTCGTGCCTCCGACTCCCAAGCCGGCGGTGGCAGTGGCCCGCGAGAAGTCTTCACCGCCAGGAGGCACTATCAATTCGGGCCGAATCACTCATATCTTGGGTCTGGTGCGGCTGAGACCGTTCAAGTGACTGGTTGTCGATTGACGCCTAAGAATCGGGTCCTGTTGATCTCTAATGGACGTCGTTGCGCGCCCCGCTTGGCGCCGCGTACTTGCTAGCGCGTTCACTTTGACTGCCCCCCCGTCTTGGGAGACCCGATGGTCAACAAAGTCTGTAATCGCCGACCGCGCCAAGCCGTTGTGGCCCTCTTCGGCGCCCTAGGGCTTGTACTCGCGTTCGGCTGTACCGGGGAGCCGTCGGCACCCGACGGCTTGGTGGTCGAACCCCGTTTCAGCGCCGGCGACTGTGATCCTCTTAGGACCCGGAATGTGTCATTGTAGAGGTCGATCCGGATGATCCGACTGATCCCGTCTACGGTATGATAAGTGACGCGATCGCGACCTCCGCTTGCGGATGGTGGCGCACCGAACTCCTGGGCATGCTCCAATCCGGGCGGTTCGAGACGTGGACCGGAACCGGGACCGTCGGTGGGGACTATCACGATTGGCAGTGGCTTCCGTATGGCCACGGCGATCATATCCACTTAGACACGAGGCTTTTCGCGTATCCGGCCCAACTCGCTACCGTCATTTGGCACGAGTTTGGTCATAGGAACCACGCTAACGATGGCTCGTCTACTATGCAGGGCTTCGAGCAAAACACCCCATGCGAGGTGATGTGAGAATGGCGAATCTTACAAATAGAACGGGAGTCCTGCTGCCGATCATGGCAGCTCTGCTGGCGATCTGTGGGTCTGCACAACCGAGGCTTGGCGCTCAAGTCGAGTCGGCGACTGAAGATGCGGTCTTCTCTGCAGCTGCCCGCCATCTGCGAGGCGCACTCGACGGTGCCATCGCCCTCGACCCCCGCTGGGCGTGTACCTTGGTCGAGCAATGCAATGCCTCGCCCCACAACAGTCGAGAGTGGGGTCCCAGGACCGGCAGGACGACCCGGCTTCTCGCCGAGAGTCTTGAGGCTGTCGTGAGAGCAAAGGAGAGCGTAGTCCAGTGTCCGGCCTCCGGGCACGGATGTAGGATGGCCGATGGAATAGACCATCAGGTCGCGTTTGGATCCGTGCTCATTGACAACGGGACAGCCAGCGTTCGCGTGTATCGGGTCTCGCGGCGTGATCCTGTCGCAGGATCGTCCATCTTGGACCTATTCTACGAATATGATGCGACTCTGATCTTCGCCGAAAACGAATCCGGTCAGTGGTCTTTTGTGCGGGAGGATCTAGTACGCGTTTCCTGAGAGGGCGGTTGAAGAAACTCACGGATCTCGCTCGCGGTTCAAAACGGCGGACTTATGGCTTTGCTGGTGGTGTCAAAGGGTTGCTTCAGTTGACTGCTGTCGTCGCTGGAGTTGAGGTGTTTGTTCCCGATGGTGAGTGTCCGGTAGCCATCCCAAATCTCCGTGTCCCATCCAGCCATCCCCAACGAAAACGGGTCGACCCATCATTCAGAGGTCGGCCCGTTTCTCGTTCTAGGAGGTACCGTGGGAGTCGTAGACTGGTGGTCGGTTTGGACCAGCTCACACTCCCGACGTGCGTCAGGCTTCGGCGTCGCCCTCTAGGGACTGTGTCCGGAATGTGTCCGAGAACCCGGCGAAACCCGGCGGAACGCCCCTTGAACCCCGGCGGACGCGAGACAGAGAAGCAAGCAACCATGCGAAGTTCGCCGGGTTGAGGTAGTTGAGGGACCCCTTTGCAAGGCAGGGGTCGCCGGTTCGATCCCGGCTGGCTCCACTGAAGGAAACACGAAGCCCCTCAACGCTTTCCGGCGTTGGGGGGCTTGGCGTATGTGGTGTCGGCGTTGGGGGGGATTCAGAGCCCGCGGCGAGGACGTGGGCGGAGGGAGCGGACTAGCTCAGTCTCTCTTCGGTGGTCTTCAATCAACCCCACTCCCACGTTCCCAGACAGGCTTCAATCCGCCCCGCCCCGTGCCTCCCAAAACGGGAGGCGGATGACGACACCGCACCCCGGAGGGACCGACGGGCTGCGGCATCCGGGTCCGGGGCAATCGGCGCGCCGAACCGGAAAATGAATGAGGACGCGAGAAACAGGACGAGCTGCGTCGTTTAGCGAGCCCCCGAACCCGACTCCACCCTCCCGAGGGCGAGCGGCCCCTGCCCCGGATGCCACAGCTCGCCGGTCCCCGCTTGCGTCAACAAGCAACCGATGGCAGCCTCCTCAACACACTAAGGTCATCCAAACAACCAACAAGACATGTCCAAGAACTCATCCTTCGACATCACCACAGGCGTCGATCTTCAAGAAGTCGACAACGCCGTCAATCAGTCCGGCAAAGAGGTAGCCACTAGGTACGACTTCAAGGGCACGAGCTGCACCTTTGAATTCGACCGTGAGGCTGGCGTGATCAAGCTCGACGCCGACGACGAGTACCGCCTTGAGGCCCTCATCGCGGTTCTGAGAGAGAAGCTCTCCCGCCGCGGTGTCTCCGTGAAGAACATGGACGAGGGCAAGGTGGAAATTGGCTCCCTCGGACGAGCTCGAATGACCGTTGGACTCAAGCAGGGTATCGACCAAGAAACCGCGAAACGCATGTCCAAGGATATTCGCGACGGCGGCTTCAAGAAGGTGCAGGTGTCCATTCAGGGTGAGGAGCTTCGGGTCACATCGGCTTCGCGCGATACGCTTCAGGAGGTCATGGCGTTTGTCAAAGCGAAGGACTACGAGATGGAACTGAACTTCGGGAACTACCGCTAGGGGGTGCGCCAGAGGCCAGGCCCGCCAATGAGGACGTCGCTTCCGGAACGTCTCTGTTGCAGCGGATGCAGGGTCGGTCATAACGTGGAAGGGTGACCCACCGCGCGGAGGCTGACCCGCTGTCCATGCTGCACAAACCGTCCCTGGCCGAAGACATCAAACACGCGAGCCTGATTGCTGGCTCGGCGCTCGCTGCGCTCCTAGTGACCGGGGGACTCGTACTCTCGCGCACTGCGGACAACCCGCCCGACGCTGAGGTGTACATCACTGAAGCAGATGTTGTGTGGGCGCCAGTCGCCGCAGAGGTCGACCTCACGGCCGGTGCCGACCGCATCTACGGGCGGGTCCTGTCGAAGTCTGGTGAGGAACACGTGGGCTATCTCCGCTGGAATGGACGGGAGGCGAGTTGGGCCGATGTTCTGCCCGCCAACGAGGCGCGAGGCAGCGCGGTGGCGGGTCTACGGTTTGGTCACATGACGCGCATTGATTCCATCGATGCTCGTCCCCTGCGGGTTGAGCTCAAGTCTGGCGCCGTCACCGAAGTCACAGCGATTCCGACGACACGCGGGGCAGGGCTGCTTCCCGTTTCGGTCGAAGACTGCGCCGGGGACCTCGCCCTGGTGCCGTGGCGTGGAGTGACTTTCACCGCATCGACTTCACTCCGGCCGCAGAAGTAGGCTCGGGTCTCTGACCCTCGGGTGCGTCAATGCGTTCCCGGAGCCGGCCAGACGTGGCTCAGTCGAATGCCCAACGTGAAATCCACCGCCGGAGTATCCGCAGGGATGTCCTCCTGGAAACTGACCTCCCAGGCCCACCTCGGCCCCGCTCGCCCGGAGAGACCGAACACGAAGTTCCGAGAGGGCGCGTCGAGCTCGCGGTTTTGGAAGCGCCGCAGAACTGGGCTGCCGACGGAATACTGCGCGAGGACGGCCAATCGATCGTGAAGGGTGCGTTCAGCGCCCACCATGAAGTACCCTCTCGAAGATCGCATCACCGGGTCTAGCTCGGGCGACGCGCGCAACGTGGACGCGCCGATCATGCTGTGCAGGCACCCTTGTCCATCGGCGAGTTGGCCTAGCACGCTGAGATCCACGTCAGTCCGCTCGGATCCAACCTGATTCCGCGAAGAGTCGGTGCGTGGCCGCAGAGTCCTGTTCGAAGACATTCGAGTAGCCCATCCACAGAGCGATGTCCCAAGCGCCTTGCCCGACTGGCGCGGCTCGTTCTGTGGTCGGCGTATTAGGAGATGCGCTGCAGAGGCCCA
Source organism: uncultured Gemmatimonadales bacterium (assembly GCA_937919655.1). Taxonomy (GTDB): domain Bacteria; phylum Gemmatimonadota; class Gemmatimonadetes; order Longimicrobiales; family Gaopeijiaceae; genus CALFPJ01. The sequence goes on along the minus strand of CALFPJ010000096.1, from coordinate 121,885 downwards.
CCGTCCTCGAAGGTCAGCGGGCCCAGCGACGGGGACTGGGCGGACGCAGACATCCCAATCAGTAAGGGGGCTGCCCCCAGGAGCGCCGCCCACACGTTTGGTGTTTTGAAGATCATGGCGTGGAATCTTGGCGCCCCACGCAAACGGGGTCCACCCCGCCGGCGCCGTAGATCCCGCTCGCGTGAAGCCCGTGTCGACCGTATTATGGCCGCACGGTTGAAGGATGCTGGGCCTGCCCCGCGCCTTCGGACGGTCCCTGTTCTGGAGTTTTTTCGATGGGTGATATGGATTCCGTAGAGCTGCTGGAGACGAAATTCTCTCGGCGGACGTTCATCAAGGGCGTGATTGCGGTCGGTGCGACCGCCACCGCGACAAGTCAGTTTCTTGGCCGTCCCGGCATCGCCGGGGCGCAGACGATGGCGGGTTCTGCCGCGCGACTGATCACGCTGCGGGTCAACGACCAGGACCGCCCGGTGGACGTTTTGCCCAATGAGACGTTGGCCATGACGCTCCGCTACCGGCTGAATCTTACCGGCACCAAGTTGGGCTGCGACCGCGCCGAGTGCGGAGCCTGTACTGTCCTGGTGGATGGCGTGAACCAGTACTCCTGTTCCATGCTCACCCATCAGGTGCGCGGGCGAGCAGTTACCACGATCGAAGGGCTGCAAAACCCCGATACGGGCGAACTCAGCACCGTCCAGCAGGCGGTGCTTGAGGAGGGTGGCTTCCAATGCGCGTTCTGCGCGCCGGGCTTCATCATGAGCATGACCGCCATGATCGATGACAACCCGAATCCCACCCGCGAGGAGGCCGCCCACGCGTTGTCAGGCAACCTCTGCCGTTGCTGCGACTACGACAAGATTCTCACCTGTGCGATGCGAGCTGCTGAGCTTGCACGCTCCGTTTAGGAGGGCACGATTATGGCTGAGAAACTGATCGGAACCGACATCGCCCCACCCGATCTCATTGCGAAGATCACGGGCCGGGCCAAGTACTCTGAGGACTTCCGCGCCGACAACATGGCCTTCGCCAAGATCCTTGCGAGTCCGATGCCCCACGCCCGAGTGCGGCGCGTGGACGCCAGCCGCGCCCTCGCCTTACCGGGCGTTCTCGGCATCCTGCGGGCAGAAGACGTGCCTCAGCGGGACGGACCGCGCGAGGCAGTCCTCACGGACGAACCTCATTATGAAGGCGAGCCGATTCTCGCCATCGCCGCAGAGACCGAGCAGATCGCGGCTGCGGCCATCGAGCTGATCGATATCGACTTCGAACCGCTCCCCTTTGTAATCGACCCGCTGGAGAGTCTCCGCCCCGGGGGCCCGAATGCCTACTCCGGCGGCAATCTCTTCTCGGATGACGCATGGAGCGAGATCAAGTGGACCGCGGAAGACTTTGCGGAAATCGATGCGGGCCGGATGCCCAACGCCGAGGCTGTGGTTGAATGGAGTAAGGGCGATGTCTCCGCGGCCTTCGCCGCGTCTGACCTGATTCTCGATGAGGTCATCGTGCATCAGTCGCTGAGCCATCACCCCATGGAGCCCCGCTCCAACATGGCGTATTGGGAGAACGGCAAGCTGTTTGCTCACGTCTCCACGCAGAGCGCCCAGCGCACCAAGTACGCGATGGCCGGCATGCTGGATATGGACCCGGAGGACATTGTCCTCGTTGCCGAGTACTGCGGTGGTGGTTTCGGATCGAAGATCAGCGGTTCCACGATCATGGCGCTCCCCGCCTTCTTCTCTCGCAAGATCAACCGGCCCATCATGCATCGCGTGACGAGGGCCGAAGAGAACTACATCGGCCGGGCCCGCCCGGGCTTCCAGAGTTGGCTGAAGATGGGCTTTCTCTCGAGCGGAAAGTGCAACGCGATCGACCTCTATTTGGTAGAGGAGGCCGGAGCTTACGGATCCGGTGACAATGGGACAGCCGGCATGGTCGCGGACCTCACTTACACGCCGCAGAACATGCGCTTCCGGGCGGTGTCGATTTACACGAATACGCCGCCCAAGGCGGCCCAACGAGGTCCGGGTGGCGCTCAGATCATCTCCATGATGGAGCCCATTCTCGACAAGGCGGGCCGCGAACTGGGCATCGATCGCCTTGAGATGCGCATGATCAACGCGCCGGACGCCGATGTTTCTTTTGGCCCTCGGGATTCGCAGCTCACCAGCGTTCACGCAAAAGAAGCGCTGCGGATGGGTGCGGAGATGTTCGATTGGGCGGGCAAGCAGAGCCTTTCGGGCCAGCGGGTCGGCTCGAAGGTGTCGGGAATCGGCATCGGGCTGTCGCCCTATACTGCTGGGTCGCGTGGCTTCGACGGGCTGATGCTCATTAGCCCGGAAGATGGCAAACTCCACGTGCATCAGGGCATCGGAAATCTGGGCACACATTCCATCGCTGATACGGCTCGACCGGCTGCCGAGATCTTGGGTCTGAATTGGGATCAGGTTGAGATCGTGTGGGGAAATTCGAGCCGGGGTATGCCTCGCAGTTCCGTGCAGGCAGGGTCACAGACGACCCATGCGCATACGCGTGCTAACCACGCCGCTGCGATGGATGCGCGCCGGAAGATCCAAGAGGTCGCCGCGCGCACGCTTGGTGGTGCGGCCAACGCCTACCGGATGGACAACGGAGTCGTCACGGGTCCTGGCGGTCGCATGACCTTCGCCCAGATCGCCGCGCGCGCGATCGAACTCGGGGGTGAATACGACGGACACACCCTCCCGGACGACATCCACGAGACGACCGTGCCGGCTGCGACTGGCCTAGCGGGCAAGGGGCTGATGGGCGTCGCCAAGGATAACTACGGTGGTGAAGGCGGCATCTACTCATGGGTCGCTGGCTTCGCCCATGTAGAACTGGATGTCGAAACCGGCGTGGTCGAGATTAAGGAGTACGTCGGTATCACGGACTGCGGCACGGTAATTCATCCACGCAGCCTTGGTGCTCAGGTCTTGGGTGGGAGCATCCAGGGTATGGGCATGGCGATGACCCAGCGTTGGGTGTTCGACCCTCAGTACGGCGTGCCCTTCGCGAAGCGACTTTACACGGCTCGGCCTCCGGGCATTCTGGACGTCCCGCCCAACATGAGTTGGGGCGCCGTTGGCATTGCAGACCCACAGTCGCCGGTTGGTGCAAAGGGCATCGGTGAGCCTCCGGTTGGAGCCGGTGCGGCGGCGCTCACGACCGCGGTGGCGGATGCGATGGGGGGGAAGTGCCTGTGCCGCACGCCGCTGACGCCGGACATCATTTTGGCTGAGCTAGAGGGGCGCACCCGCGCTCATGGCCGCCTCGACATGCACGTCGGGTAGGGGAGAGAACCATGGCAATCATCAGAGACATGATCCCGGACTTCGATCTTTTTCAGCCCGCGTCGGTAGACGACGCGTTGGCGCTTCTGGCTGAGCATGGCCGTGAAGCCTGGGTCCTCGCGGGTGGTTTGGACTCCTACGACTGGTTCAAGGACCGTATCAAGCGGCCGAAGGTTGTGGTCGATCTTGGCGGCGTCGCTGAGCTCAATGGAATCCGCGAAGTGGAGGGCGGGCTCGAGATTGGAGCGATGACGACGCTGACCGAGATCGTTCGGGACGCACGCGTCCGGTCGCAGTACCCGTTGCTGGCCGACGCGGCAGAGCACGTGGCGACGCCCCAGATTCGCAATCAGGGCACGTTGGGTGGAAACGCGGCGCAGGACACACGCTGCTGGTACTACCGCAGTGGTTGGCCATGCTATCGGGCCGGGGGCAACACGTGTTACGCCTCGGCACCCAAGGCCATGAACCGTGAACACTGCATCATCGGCCGCAGTCGTTGCGTCGCGGTGAATCCATCGGACACCGCCCCCGCGCTCATCGCGCTCGACGCGAAGATGATCGTCCGTAACGAGCGGCGGCCGAACGTCTACGATGCCGAGGACTTCTTTATTGGGCCGTCCACCGACATTACGCGCATGACCGTGATGAAGCCGGGTGACCTTCTCACCCAGATTCACATTCCGGCGGCGTGGGCGAACGCGAACTTCTATTATGAGAAGATCCGCGATCGCGGCTCGTGGGACTTCCAACTGGTGAGCGTGGCCGCTGCGTTCCAAGTGTCTGGCGGCACGATCTCCGGGGCCCGCATCGCCGTGAACGGTGTGGCACCCTATCCACTTCGGTTGGAGGCCGTCGAGCGCATGGTCATCGGCACGGAGGGTGACGAGGCCGTGGCGACCGAGGCCGGCGAGCTGTCCGTCTTGGGCGCGCGGCCACTCCGCCACAATGACTACAAGATTCCGATGATGCGGAACTTGGTTCGCCGTGCGATCAGGAGTGCCGTCTAATGGAGTTCTGGCGCAGCGCCGCAAACCCCTGGGGTCAGGACGTCCTTATCGGGGTTTCATGGGATCTGATGTGGGCCGCGATCATCGTCGCCGGGCTCTTCTTTGTCGGGCATGCGATTTGGATCAAGACGCGTCCAGCCGTAGAGCCTGCGCCAACTGGTGCCTCTGCTGCGGGTCTCCCTGAGCGAATCCAGAGACATTCGCTCGCGGCGCGTCTCTTCCACTGGACGATGTCGGCGTCGATGCTCGTGCTGCTCGGGACGGCATTCGTGCCGGTGCTCGGGATTCAGTTTGACTGGGTCCAGATCCACTGGATTGCGGGTGTTGTGCTGACCGCGACCATCGTTTATCACGTCATCCATTCGATTGGCTGGCAGGATTTCTGGGCGATGATGACCGTGGGCGTTGGCGAGGGGATCGCGACGCTTAAACACATCATGTCGCCTAAAGCGCCCCCGCCGCCCAAGGCAGGGAAGTACCCCTTCGATCATCGCCTCTTCCACCACACGATCGTGGTCGTGGGACTCGGCGTCATCGCGACCGGTCTGCTCATGATGGTGCGGATTGACACACCGTTTTGGACGCGGAACCCCTACATGCTCTCCGACAGCCTTTGGGGTGTCGTGTATGTGGTCCATGGCCTGTGCGGCGTGTCGTTGATCTTCTTGACCGCGTCCCACATCTACTTCGCGCTGCGGCCTGAGAAACTCTGGATCACGTGGTCCATGGTGCGTGGGTGGATTGACCGTGAGCACTATGTGGCGCACTTCGACCCGGAGAAGTGGGTCGTGGGTGAGGCCGAAGACGCCAAGAAGGGCTCGATCGCCTCGGGCGCCGTTGCCGATGCGTCGGTGAGCGTGCGCCGCGAAGATACCTAATCATCCAGAATCATTTCATTCGGGAGTGCTCGTGCCCGCCGTTCGTGACGACGTGAAGGGGCGCATCGACGCCATCGAAAAGAGCTATGAATTTCTCTTGGCCTATGCGGCTCAGGGTCTACATAGCGATCAAGGCTCCAAGACCGGCGGCCAGCTGCGGAGTTATCTCGGGGAGGCGGTGTCTGGCCTCGATGGGTTGGCGAACCAGCTGAGGGTGCTCGTGTCTGAGGAGAAACTTCAACCAGCGGACGTCTGGGCTGAGGTGCTCAATGTTGTGGACCGAGATGCGTCGGCGACGCTGTCCGCCATCCGGTTGGTTGCCGCCCAGGAGTCCGTGAGTTCTCAACTCGTCGACAATCTCAACGCCAACATCCACTTCCGTGCGTTGTTGACGGATTTGTTCCTAGTCGATGAGCTAATCGGGCCTTGAACCACGTGAGGGCGGCATGACACCGCTACTCGTCATCACGGGCTTCATGCTCGCGGCGTCCGCGTTCGTCAAGCTGCGTGCGGCCGGGCGAGCCAAGATCGGCGTGCCCGTCCTGTCGGCTGTGGAGGTCGTTGCGGCGGTCCTCATTGTGGGCGTCGCCTTCACGAATCCCCCTACCGTGGAGGCCGGCTTTCGCATGGTGATGGGTGGCATTCTCCTGATCCTGGTGTCCAAGGCCGCAATGGTGATGAAACTTTCGGCCGCGCGACAGCAAAGAGAAGATTCGGAGGGGCTTAGGCTGAGGACCTACGTGAAGTAAATTTCTGGCAGTGACCCGTCCAAAGAGTAATCATCCCCTCCCTTAAGGCTGGACCTTGAACCTTCAGGACCTTGGCAATATCGGTGAGTTCGTCGGAGCCATCGGTGTGGTCGTATCGCTGATTTACCTCACTCAGCAGATGAGCCAGAACACCACCGCCGTTCGTGCCGCATCGTTCAATTCGATGGTACAGAACAGCATCAGGCTTCTGGAGCATTCGTTTCGGGACTCCGAGTTCGCTCAATTTCTTGAGCGCGCCCAGAGAGACCCTGAATCACTGACCGTCGAAGAGCAGGTTCGGTGGGATTCTTACATGACGGCCGTGTATCGGCATTTCGGCAACCTGGTGTACCAGTACCGCGTCGGCGCCCTGGATAAGCAGATGTGGCGTTCGTACGAAGTAACGCTCAAAAATCACCTTCGTACCCCGTCGTGGGCCGATTGGTATGGGACCAACGGACACCTGTTCAGCACCGCCCTAACGGACCAGGTCGAACGCGCGCTCCGCGAGATCGCCGCCGAGGGCGCCGAAGCCGACAGTATCCAAGCGTAGCTTCGAGCAGGGGGTCCCATTCGCACCCTCGGGTGCCTGGCCCCATTCGTTGTCCGAGTGCCGCGGAAACCTTTTTGCCACGAAGTGCGTCTACATTGTAGATAGCGGTGTCTACAATGTGTACGGAGTGAATCGTGAGTCCTAAGACGTTTCTCGGCGAATTCGAACAGATGGTCCTATTGGCGATTCTCCAAGAGCGGGAGAACGCCTTCGCGCTCGAGGTCCGCCGCGAGATTGAGCGGAGCGCCGACCGCACCGTGTCGCGAGGCGCCTTCTACACGACACTCGATCGCTTGGAGCGAAAGGGACTGGTCGCGTGGTTGGAGGAAACCCCGCGCGATGCGCGACGTAGCGGGCCATTGCGGCGTTTCTCGGTCACGCCCGACGGGGTACTTGCCCTTAGGGAATCTCGCAAAGCGTTTGACGCACTCTCTCGGGGCCTCGATGGCGTGATCGAGGGGCTCGGATGAGTCGCATCGAGGCAACGCCACCGCGGTGGGCGGTAGCGCTCCTCCGTCTGGTCCTGCCTGACGGTTCCCACGGCGAGTGCGTACAGGCTGACCTCGACGAAGAATTCAAGACGCTTTCGGCGAGCGCCACGCCTGGCGCGGCTCGGCGTTGGTACGGATGGGAAGCCATCAAGATTTCCGCGCACTTCATGTGGAGTGACGCGTCGGAAGCCTGGGCTCACAAAGGGGAAGGGGGAGGAATGGATCGGATGTGGCAGAATATGCGGATCGCGCTTCGGCGCTTTGGGCGTGCGCCTGGTTTTTCAGTGGTGGCGGTCCTGACCATGGCGCTCGGCATCGGCGCCAACGTCGCGATTGTTTCGGTCGTTGATACTGTATTGCTCGATCCGCTTCCTTATGAGGACTCCGAGGAACTTGTCGCTTTATGGGAGTGGAACGTCCCGCGCGACAACCGGACCAACGTGGCCAATTCCGGCAACTTCGCCGCATGGCGAGATCGCGCATCGTCGTTTGAGTCGGTCACGGCGGTCAGCATGATGATGCCCGCCACACTGAGGGGTGCGGGCGAGCCCGATGAGGTGCGGAGCCAGTACGCATCCCCCCCGACTTCTTCGAGGTCTTGGGCCTGGAGGCCGAGCTGGGTAGGACGTTTGTTACCGACATCGAGGCCGTTGAGACCACGGAGGTTGTTCTCTCCTCTCGATACTGGCTGAGTCGCTTTGGTGGTGATCCGAACGTGATTGGCCGCTCATTACAATTCAATGCGACACCCGTTGTAGTGGTGGGTGTGATGTCGCCGGACTACGTGGTTTTTGGTGAGAACATCGACCTCTGGGTCAGCATCAAGATAGATCGCGGAGACCAGACCAACTCGGGCCGTTGGCTCATGGTGGTCGGCCGACTGACCGATGGTGTGGCGATTGAGGCGGGTGGTCGGGTCCTCTCGAGTCTGCTTTTCCAAGTGCAGCCGCCTGACCCTATCGCCTTGGGTGGAGCCGCCATGCTTTTGTTGGCTGTCGCGCTTGTCGCGTGTGCTGTCCCCGCCTGGCGGGCCGCTCGAGTGGCGCCCTCGGAGGCGCTCAGGGCTGAGTAGGGCGCGTGGAGATTGTGCTTGATCCGTAGGGGGAGGGTGGTCTAGCTTTAGACCAGGGAAGAGGCCGGCCGCTCCGGCCCCTTCCCGCCCCCTCGGGGGCAGCACAGGCCCGACCGGCTCTGCCGGGGTTGCGTAGGGGAGAGAATCTCCCTGGCCGGTGTCCACTTGAGCGGTCCCCCATACACAGTCGAGTGAACCAGCCCTCCGTGCGGCATGCAGCGCGGAGTCTCACCGGGTCGTGATGTACTGGCGCCCCGGGCTGTGGCGAGGGAAGGAGAACCACCATGGTGTGCGCGATTTCGGGTTCGGACCCGTGAGGGTCGGGAGTTCACCCCAGGCTCCCTAGCTGCTTTTGCTCGTCTCGTAGATGACGGAGAGATCTCTGAGGAAGACCTCATTTACGATGCTCTGACAGGGGAGTGGGCCCCTGCGCGTGCCCACCCGGTCTCCTTCATGGTCGATCTAGGGGCGTCGACGGAAGAGCAACCCGGGCTCGCCCCACCTCGGAGGCCGCGTGCGCGCGCTGAGGTGCGCTCGGATGACGGGCCCTCAGCCGACCTTTATTTGCCGCTGGGGCTGGCCGATGCACCAAGTTCTGATACGGTTGCCGCAGCGTTCATGGCCCGCATGCAGGCGGAGAGAGAGTCGGATCCCAGTCGCCCCTCGGCCGATCTGAACGGGCTACACGTCGTTTTGGGGAACGTTGACGGAAGTTCGGCTCACTTCGTCTCGCGTGCCAACCCGGTCTCAGTCCAGCCCACGCCGTGGGTCGCTAGACCGTTGTCGGGGTCCGTCGGGGCTGAGCCGGTGCGCGGCAGATCCTTATGGATGGTGACTGTGTTGATGTGCGTCACCGCTGGGGTCGCGGCGCCCTCGATGCGGAAAATGGCCGAAGTCACACGAGTGGAGTCGGGTGACCGGCCAGCGCTATCCGTGCGCACTCCTCACGTGAGCCAACTTGAGGAGGACACGCGTGTGCGCACTCGGGCTGCTTCGTTGAAAGAAGCGCGGAGCCTCGTGAACCAGCTAGGCGTGACCGCGATCCCAGATGTTTGGTTGAGTGGGGCTTATCTGGCCAACGCCGTCGCGTTCCCCGAAACGAAGACTGCTTGGCGTGGTTACCTCGACTTCGTTCGGGCGCAGCGGGCGAGCGGTGAGACTACTTACCGAGAGGCCTACCTAGCCGAATTGGAGGCCGAGGGAATTGACGGACCGCTCCGGTCGTTACGAATCGCGGGCGCCATGAGGGATTTTCGAGCGTAGGAATCCGCCCGCGAGGAGCGCTTTCGCCGAATCGAAGAACTCTCTGCGGCGTCTCTGTCGCTCCATGACCTCCTGGTAGAGCTCGCCGGGTCTATACGCTATGAGCCGGCGCGAGGAGTTGCCCTTTCGTCCGATCCCGTGCTTGAGGCGGCCGGTGTTGATTCGGCGACTCAGGAATTTCTTGAGGACGCGCTTGATCGGGTTACGAACCTTATGGCAGCAGACCGAGGCGGCCCGGGTGCCAGCGTGGCGGTCTTCTCGTGGCTCGATCAGCAGGTGGAGGAGGCATTAACGGGTCTGGATCGGTAAGCGATTCACCTCGTCGGGGCGGTCGGAGACGTCAGCCAGAGCGACCTGAGAAGGGGTTCTCGTTCGGATTTCTACGTGCCGTTGACGCCCAACGGTGGCGGCGTATGCACAGGGTTGTGCGAACCTCGAGGTGGCCCCTGGCGAGCAGACGGACGTCGGGGCAGATCACCCAGATAGGGTCGCCTGGGTGCTCGCGGTGATGGAGAGCCGCACAGAATCGTCCGTCCCCCTGTGGAACTTCGCCCGCCGGTAGCATAGCTTGCCGGGGCGCCTTTCCACTCACCCAAAAACCCTTGCGGATGCCGACAACACAGGCAACTACCACTCCGACGATGCCGCTGTGGGCAAAGGTCGTTGACCACACCCGCTGTATTGGGTGCCACGCCTGCACGACCGCCTGTAAGTCCGAGAACGAGGTACCGCTCTCGGTGACCCGCACGTACGTGAAGTACGTGGACGTTGGGCACTGGCCGACAGCGCGTCGTTCGTTTCAGGTGACTCGCTGCAATCAATGCGAGGACGCCCCCTGCGTGGCCGCCTGCCCGACGGCTGCCATGTACCGGCGTCCGGATGGGATCGTTGATTTCGACAAGTCGATTTGTATCGGCTGTAAGGCGTGTATCGCCGCGTGTCCGTACGACGCCATTTTTATTAATCCAGAAGACAAATCCGCAGAGAAGTGCAACTTCTGCGCGCATCGTTTGGACGTGGGGCTGGAGCCAGCCTGTGTGGTCGTGTGCCCGACCCAGGCGCTGATGGTCGGCGACATGAACGATCCGTTCTCCGGCGTCAGCGAGATCATCAACCGCGACGCAGTGTCCGTGCGGAAACCCGAGAAGGAGACCCGCCCCAAGGTGTTCTACAAAGGTGCTGATCAGGTCACGCTCGACCCGCTCGCTGCGCGGCGGCCCGACGGTGGCCTCTTCATGTGGAGCGAGCAGGGCAACGTCCCGCATCAGGTACCGTCTGGGCACCCCGGCGGGGGCAACAGCTCGGCGGCCGCACTGCTCAGTTACGACGTGCCCCACCGGGCGCCCTGGGACTATCGAGTCAGCCTCTACACGTTCACCAAGTCCATCTCGGCGGGCGCCTATCTTGTGGCGCTCTTGCTTGCGATGACCGGAATGATCTCGTGGGACTCCACGACGTGGATGGTCGTGGCTCCGCTCTTGGGCATGGTATTCCTGGGCATCACGGGTGCCGTTCTCGTGTGGGATCTCGAACACCCGGAGCGCTTCTGGATGGTGCTGGCTAAGCCCCAGTGGCGGAGTTGGCTGGTGCGTGGCGGTTTCATCATTACCGGATACGGGGGTGTCTTGGCGGCGCACCTGGCTGCCGCGTATCTCGACCGCCCGGAGCTGACTCGGTTGCTCGCCTGGGCCGGTGGGCCGCTGGCCACCATGACGGCGATCTACACCGCCTACCTGTTCGCCCAGGCCAAAGCCCGGGACCTCTGGCAGAGCCCGCTTCTGCCCCCGCATTTGTTCGTTCAGGCGCTATTGGCGGGCGCCGGCGCGTTGCTTCTGACGGGCACGGCCGATCTCGGGGTCGGTGCCCTATGGGTGTTTCAGGCCTCGCTGATCACGCACCTGGCTTTCGCGTTGGGTGAGGCCACGATGGCGCATCCGACGGCCCACGCAGCGCTGGCTGCCAAGAACATGCTGAGCGGTCCATACGCGGGCCCTTATTGGACAGGAATCATGCTCGGCGTCGCGGGGGTGCTCCTTGTGGGCATCGGACCCGCTGCGGGCGCGATATCGGGTCTCGTGGGTCTCCTCCTTTTCGAACATGCCTTCGTCCAAGCCGGCCAGTCGGTGCCGCTCGCATGAGTAAGCTCAACGAACTCAACGATCGGGTGTCTGCAGCCAAGGCCGAAGTCGAGGCCCGCGGCGAAACGTTCTACCCCGGGGCGAGCCGTGTCCATTTGGCCGCGTATCCACCCAAGGAACGTTGGAACGACTGGGTCGAGCTCGACTCCAAGTCGTGGCCCAAGCGCGTTGAAAAACGCTACATGCTGGTGCCCACGACATGCTTCAACTGTGAGTCCGCGTGCGGGCTGCTCGCGTACGTGGATCGCGACACCCTGCAGGTGCGGAAATTCGAGGGGAACCCAGAGCACCCTGGTTCGCGGGGGCGGAATTGCGCTAAGGGTCCGGCGACAATCAATCAGATCACTGACCCCGACCGGATCCTGTATCCGCTCAAGCGTTCAGGTGCGAGGGGTGAAGGAAAATGGGAGCGGGTGTCGTGGGACGACGCGTTGGACGACATCGCGGGGCGGATCCGCAAGGCGATGCAAGAGGAACGTCACGAACAAGTGATGTACCACGTGGGACGGCCGGGTGAAGAAGGCTACACCACGAGTATGCTCGCCGCGTGGGCCGTCGACGGCCACAACTCGCACACCAACGTGTGTTCGAGCGGCGCCCGAGCCGGGTACCACTGGTGGATGGGTATGGATCGGCCGAGCCCTGACCATGCGAACGCGAAGGTCATCGTGTTGGTGAGCAGCCACCTCGAGACGGGTCACTACTTCAACCCTCACGCGCAGCGCATCATTGAAGGGAAGAAGAACGGCGCCAAACTCATCGTTTTCGACACCCGCCTCTCGAACACGACGACACACGCGGATCACTGGCTGTCGCCGTATCCCGGGTCTGAGGCGGCCATCTTCTTGGCGGTCGCGAATTGGATGATCCAGGAGGGAAAATACGACCGCGAATTCGTGCGGCGATGGTGGAACTGGCAGGAGTACATGGAGGCGGTGAAGGGCGAGCCTGGAGCCACCTTCGAGCGCTTCGAGGCCGTGCTCCGCGAGACCTACACGGAATACACATTCGAGTATGCTGCGGCCGAAAGCGGGGTCGGGGCGGACCGACTGAAGGAGGTGGCTGAGGTGATCGCCACCGCGGGCACTCAGTTGGCCACGCATAACTGGCGGAGCGCGGGGTCCGGTAATCTCGGGGGATGGCAGGTCGCCAGAACGCTCACGCTGCTGAACGCCCTCACCGGAGCCCTGGCCACCGTGGGAGGGACCTTTCCTAACTCGTGGAACAAGTTCTCTCCGAAGCCTATTCGCGCGCCGCAACAGCATCCTCGACGTTGGAACGAGGTTCTGTGGCCGCGGGAGTATCCGCTCGCGCTGATGGAGATGTCGTTCTTGATGCCGCATCTCATGAATGACCAGAAGGCTTACGTCGACACGTACTTCACCCGGGTCTACAACCCCGTGTGGACGAACCCGGATGGCTTCAGTTGGATTGAGATGCTGACCGACGAGAGCAAGATCGGGTTGCACGTCGCGCAGACGCCCACCTGGAACGAGACCGCCTACTTCGCAGATTATGTGCTGCCCATGGGCCATTCGTCCGAGCGCCACGACCTGACGTCCTACGAACAATATGACGGCCAGTGGATCGGTTTTCGCCAACCGGTGTTACGCGCCGCGCGCGAGCGGCTCGGCGAGACGATCACGGATACCCGCCAGGTTAACCCGGGCGAGGTCTGGGAAGAGAACGAGTTCTGGATCGAGCTTACTTGGAAAATTGATCCGGACGGAGCGTTGGGTATCCGCGAGTTCTTCGAGTCGAGGAAGAACCCCGGCGAGAAGATGACCGTCGACGAGTACTACGGATGGATGTTCGAGAACTCTGTCCCAGGACTCCCGGCCGCAGCGGAAGCGCAGGGCATGTCGCCGTTGGAGTACATGCGCCAGTACGGCGCTTTCGAGGTCTCCCGTAAGGTCGGGAAGGTCTATGAGCAGAAGGTGCCTGAGGCCGAGCTGGAAGACGTCAATATCGACGACATGGGGCGGGTTTTCACCCGCGCGCCTGTTCCGCCAAGCCCCAAGGCGCCCGGCGGCACCAAGATTGATCCGGATGCCGAGGGTCGGCGCAGAGTCGGGGTGCAGGTGGACGGAGAGGTGCTGAAGGGGTGGCCGACCCCCACCGGCAAGCTTGAGTTCTGGTCCCGCACGCTTTCGGATTGGGGCTGGCCTGAGCATGCGATTCCGACCTACATCAAGAGTCACATCCACCCGGACAAGTTGGCGGCGGACCAGGTGCCGATGATCACGACGTTCCGTGTCCCGGTGCAGATCCACACGCGCAGCGCCAACGCGAAGTGGCTGGATGAAATCGCCCACACGAATCCGCTATGGCTACATCCTAGCGATGCAGCGCGTTTCGGGATTCACAAGACGGGTGACCTCGCGCGCGTGACGACAGACCTTGGCTATTTCGTCCTCAAGGTGTGGATTACGGAGGGCATCCGACCCGGTGTAGTCGCGTGCAGCCACCACATGGGCCGCTGGAAGCCGGAGGGCCACGAAGGGCAACGGCTCGGGATGATGACGGTCGCGCTCGGGAAGGAGGGCACGGATTGGTCACTGTCTCCCACGAAGTACGGGGGGCCGTTCCAGTCCTCTGACCCGGACACGATGCGCGTGTGGTGGACCGACATCGGTGTCCATCAGAATCTCACGCATGCCGTGCACCCAGATCCGATTTCTGGCATGCACTGCTGGCATCAGGCTGTAAGGGTTACACCGGCGCTGCCAGGCGACCGGCAGGGTGACGTGTCTGTGGATACGGCCCGCTCGCGTGGGCAATACGAAGAGTGGTTGGCGCTGACTCGTTCTGCCGACACGCATTCGCCCGATGGGACAAGGCGTCCGTGGTGGATGCTCCGCCCTGTCCGCCCCGAACGAGCCGCCTACGACCTGCCCAAGACGTCCTTGGCGACGGGAGACTAGGCTCCGGTATGTCAGGGCGCCCGGTCGAATTGCTCCGAGCGCTCGCTGTACTTGGCGAGCCGCCGAAGCCGGAGCACGCGCGCGTGGCTCAGGCGCTCGGGTTGACGGAGGCTGCTACGAACTCGGAGTACGCCGACGTCTTCCTATTCCAACTCTACCCTTACGCGTCAGTATACCTCGGGGAAGAGGGCATGATGGGCGGGGACGCGTGCGACAGGGTTGCCGGTTTTTGGACCGCCCTCGGCCGGGTCCCTCCAAGCGAGCCAGACCACCTGTCTGCGCTCATCGCCCTGTATGCGGACCTGGTGGATGACCAGGTGAGCGGCGCCGGCCCGGAAGGTGCGTTGCACCAGGAGGCGGCCCGGGCGCTCCTGCATGAACACCTGAGCCCTTGGGTTTTTGCCTACCTCGCCCGCCTCGCCGAGCTCGGATCCGGCTTTTATGCAGCCTGGGGCGCGTTGCTCGAGGAGGCACTTCGGGACGAGCAGGCGGCGGCTCCGGGCCCGACTCTATTGCCGGTGCACCTGCGGTCCGTGAATGGGATCACGGATCCCCGCGACGGGGGAGGGGCAGGTTTCGTGACGTCGCTCCTCGCGCCGGCGCGGGCCGGCATGATCATCACGCGCGCGGATCTGGCTCGGCTGTCTTCCTCGCTCGATCTGGGTCTGAGGGCAGGGGAGCGACGCTACGCGCTCGAACATCTACTCAGCGTGGACCCCGAAGGCGTACTGAGGTGGTTGGCCCAGGAAGCGAAGAGGCAGGCCGAAGGTCATGGCGCCCGCGTGGGTCTATTGGGTCTCACTGCCAGCTTTTCTCAGGAACGGGCTCTCGAGACCGCGGCGTTGTGTGAATCCTTAGCTCAGGACACGGCGGTGCTCGAAGGATCAGCTCCGGCTGGCGCACCCGAGGCCGTGGCTGAAGGGACACCGTCTTGATGAAGTCGCTCCGAGCGGAACCCGGCAGGAGGATCTCGTGGCGTGACGTTGTGGCGGGGCTCAGTGTGACCCTCGTGGTCATCCCCCAGTCGATGGCTAACGCGGAAATCGCGGGTCTCCCTAGTCATCACGGCTTGTGGGCGTCCGCGTTGCCGCCGATCGCCGCTGCCCTCTTTGCCTCGTCTCCCTACTTGCAGACGGGGCCCGTCGCGCTCACGGCGCTGCTGACCTTGGGTGCCCTCACACCCATGGCTGAGCCCGGCTCCGCGGACTTTGTGGGGTTGGCGGCCCTCTTGGCGCTGGTCGTAGGGGTGGTTCGAGTCGCCGTCGGCTTTCTTCGCGTCGGCTGGCTCAGCTACCTGATGTCCTGGCCCATGCTCAGTGGCTTCACGTCCGCCGCGGCGATCCTAATTGCGTCGTCACAGCTGCCCGGCGCCTTCGGTGCCGCGGCCCCGGATGGATCGGTGCTGATGCGGGCCTGGTGGGCGGTGAGCCATCCGGGTGCTTGGGAGGCCATGGCGATGGGGATGACCGTGCTTACGGTTGTGATCGTGCTGGGCGCTCGCCGCGTGCATCAATTGGTTCCCGGGGTGCTCATTGCTGCCACTCTGGGTCTCATTTTCTCAGCCGTGAGTGACTACCAAGGCGCGGTCGTGGGGGCGATTCCCAGTGGCTTGCCTCCATTCTCGCTCGCGTTGCCATGGGAAAGCCTGCCTGCGTTGATTCTCCCGGGCATCGTGATCGCCTTAGTGGGGTTTGCTGAGGCCTCGTCCATCTCCCGCGTGTTCGCAGCGGAAGAACGACACACTTGGGATGCCAATCGCGAGTTTCTAAGCCAGGGGGTGGCGAATTTGGCCGCCGGCCTGACCGGTGGTTTTCCCGTCGGCGGTTCGTTTGCCAGGAGCAGCGTGAATCGTCTGTCGGGTGCGACGAGCAGGTGGAGCGGCTTCGTTACGGGGCTTGGCGTCGTGGCGTTCTTGCCGTTTGCCTCGGTCCTGTCACCGATGCCCAAGGCAGTGCTTGCGGGGATCGTGATCGCAGCCGTTGTTTCGCTCTTCCGGCCACGAGAAGTCCTGGCGCTATGGTCGATCTCTCGCCCACAGGTGGCCGTCGGACTCGGAACCTTCGCGTTCACCTTGATTCTCTCGCCCCATATTGAGCAGGCCGTACTTCTCGGGGTCGTCATGGCTGGGGCGGTCCATATGTGGCGGGAATTGACGCCCGTGGTGGCATCAAGCCGCGAGGGCTCCACGCTGTACCTTGAGCCGAGCGGAGTGCTCTGGTTCGGCTCTGCGCCGGCCCTCAAGGACACATTGCTGGCGCGCCTCGCGGACGAACCCGATCTTGAGACCGTCGTATTGCGTTGCGGCGGGCTCGGCCGGATCGACGTGACCGGGGCATACATATTGAGGGAAATGTTAGATCAGGCGCGCGGAAGTGGTATCGTCATGCGCGTGGAAGATGTGCCAGAACATGCCCAGCGGGTCCTGGATGCAATCAAGGTCGGAACAGAAGGGCCGCTTGGCCCGTAGTGGACATAAACGAAGACTCATCCCCAGGGGGATCTCATGTTCGGTTTATTGGCAGCTGGCATCGCGGGCATTTGCGGTGTGTACACACATCTCCAGTCCAGGAAGTTTGTAGGCCAGCGGCTGCGCTATACGAGCTTGGTGGAAAAGCCTGCTCTTGGGTTGTTTGCCGGTGTGGTAGCGATGGTTGTGGCGGCACCAGTCGTGGCGATCCTACCGATTGTTGGAGCTGGCACCGCCATGGCGATTGGCGCGGGTGTAGGGACGGGTGTGGCGCTGGGCGTGAAGGACTCCAAGGACCCACCGCTCCTCGAAGACTAGCAGCGTGGCGTAGCGAGGGATTAACACTCCGGGCCTGCCGGTTGTCTTGATCGGTACTATGCACAAACGTCTGACCCACCTGGCTTCAGCCGTGCCTCTAGCGATCGCGATTGCGGTCGCTCCGCTCGCAGCGCAGGACCCCGACGATGTCGGGCGGGCGATTGCGGCTTCATGCGGCCTCGTGGACGAGTCGATCCAAGGCGTGCTCGCGGGGACGGTCCGCGACGCGGAGTCTGGCGTACCCCTTGGCGGCGCTGCGGTCGTGATCCGCTGGCAGCTGCCCGGGGCGAATTTGCCAGGATCAAGGGCCGTCCGCACAGACGGGGATGGGTTTTTTCTGTTCTGCGATGCTCCGGGTGGAGTAGCCGTCTACCTCACGGCCGAGGTGCTGGAGGAGCGCTCGGCGCCGGTGACTGTGGGCATCGATTCAGGCACGCTGGTTGTGGAACACCTTCAGGTCGAGCTGTCCGACCCCCGTTCGCCCGGCTTTGTTACGGGCTTGGTGATGGACGGGACGAGCCGCAAAGGTATTGCCCGCGCAGTGATCCGCATTCGTGACACGGACGTCAGCACCCTTACGAATGATCGAGGCATGTTCACGCTGACAGAGATGCCTTATGGCGTCTATGTCATGGAGGTCGAACATCTCGCCTACGCCGACCGCGAGATGCCGATACGCGTGGCCGGTGGGCTCACGCAAAACCTCCAGATCGAGATGTCGCAGCAGGCGATGGAGCTTGAGGGGCTGACCGTCAGTGTGGAGCCAAGGAAATTTTATAATGACATGGAGGGCCTCGTACGGCGCGTCAACCTCGGCTTCGGCGAATTCCTGACCCGTAACGAAATCGAAATACGTGCGGCATCGCGGCTTCCGGAACTGCTCGTGGGAATGCCCGGCGTTCGCATCGCTGAGGGAGGTGCTAGCCTCGTGATTCGTGGCCGAATGTGTACGCCGATGGTGTTCATGGACGGGCGCATGTACAAGCTTGATCCTGACTTGGGCCTGAACGAGATCAATACGTTTGATATCGAGGCTCTCGAGTTCTACAAAGGTACCGCTGCGATTCCGGCCGAATTCAACTATAGCAACAACACACAAGTGAGCTGCGGAGCGATCGTCATATGGACGAGGCGCGGGCGGTGAAGGTTCCTTTGACCCAGACGCGGCCCGGGTTGTGACTGCGCCCTCTGGTGACAGCGCGACGGGTATGCGCCGCGACATCGGACTCAATCACGCCACCGCGATGGTCGTGGGTACGATTATCGGAGCCTCGATCTTTGTACAGCCGTCCGAGATCACGGGGCATGTGCCGACCACGCTCGGGATCTTCGCGGTTTGGGCTCTTTGTGGCGTCCTCACGCTGTGTGGTGCTCTGGTGTGCGCCGAACTGGCCAGCACGTTTCCCCAATCAGGCGGCGTGTACGTCTACCTCCGCGAGAGCTTCTCTCCCGCGCTCGGGTTCCTGTGGGGGTGGGCCATGTTCTGGACGATGCACTCCGGGATCATCGCCGCCATTGCGGTCGTGTGTGCTCGTTACGTCGGGTTCTTTGTGGACCTCGGTGATGGCGGCCAGCGTTTCGTCGCGATCGGGACGATCGCTGTCCTGTCGGCAGTGAACTATCTGGGGGTGCGGCATGGGAGCGTGCTCCAGACGGTGATCACCGCCGGCAAGCTGATGGCCATTGGGGTGATCATTTTTCTGGGCTTCGCGTTCGGCGGAGACGCGCACGTCGTGGCAGCCGCAGCGCCGCCGCCGCCGGGCGCTGACTTTGGTGCCGGTGACTTCGCTGCCGCCATGGTGGCTGGCCTTTTCGCCTTCGGTGGGTGGCACATGGTCACCTACAACGCCGAAGAGACGATGGATCCAAAGAAGACGATCCCAAGAGCTCTGGTACTGGGGACCCTGGTTGTCACCGGTTGTTACATCCTGCTCAACGGGGTTTATCTCTTTGTTCTGCCCATGGCCACAGTGGCCTCGTCGGACCGCGTCGCTGCGGAGGCGGCCAACGCGATCTTCGGGCGGGGCGGTGGCGCAGCGATGTCTGCGCTGGTCGTGTTCTCGACGTTCGGGGCCCTTTCTGGAATTGTGCTCGCGGGCCCTCGTGTCTACTTCGCGATGGCGAGGGACGGACTGTTGTTCAGGTGGTTAGGGGAACTCCACCCGCGGCGCCGCACGCCTCACCGCGCCATCGTCCTGCAAGGGATCTGGGCGAGCGTGCTCGTGCTCACAGGTACGTATCGCACTTTGTTCACGCGGGTGATCTACACGGAGTGGATATTTTTCGGGTTGATGGCGATCGGGCTCATACTCCTGAGACGCAGGAAGGACCTCACGCGCGAATACAGCGTCTGGGGCTACCCAGTGGTACCGCTGGTTTTCGCCGGTTCGTCGTTCACTATCGTCGCCAACCAGATCGTGTCCCAGCCAGTGGAGAGTGTCACGGGGCTGGGCCTCGTGCTGATCGGCTTGCCCGTGTATTGGCTATGGGCCAAGAAGCGTCTGGTTGTGCCCGGTTAGTTGTTTTGGCCAGAAGCTGGGCCGCGTGACTACCCCAGCGCACGCTTCAAGAGCGTTCGGACGTGGCCGTCATAACGCTTCACGACCAACACATCAGCGGGCGAGAAGCGTGCGACCTTCTCGGGAATCTCCCCGAACATGACCTGGCTCAGGAACGGTTCCCTCGCAGCTCCGAGGACCACCAAGTCGTAGTCGCGGCTTTCCAGCGCGATTCCGCCCGCGACGGATGTCGCCTCAATGATCTTTCTTTCGACCTCGACGTCGACCTCTAGGCGCTCGAGCGTCTTGCTCATCCAGCGGTCGGCTTCTCGGCGCTCCACGTCAGATGCGCCGACAGGTACCACGTAGCAGGCGGTCACCGACATCCCGAATGCGGGAGCAAGCACGTTCAACATCTCTGCCGCCAGGCTGGCGTTTGGGCCGCCGGCGGTCGGAAATAGACACCGTTTCGGGCGACGAGCTTTTTCGATCTTGAGTAGCGCAAGGTCGCAAGGCGCATGGCGAATCACTTTGTCGGCGACCTCTCCGAAGATCCGATCTCTCGTGTCTGTGTAGCCCTTCCATCCCATGACCATGAAGTCTGCGTCGTAACGCTTCGCTCCCGCGAGAATGCCGTCGTGCGCTCGGTGCGCCACAACGAGGTCCGTAGCCAGCTCCATGTCGTTGTGGTTCGCGTGCTCGCGGGCCGCCTTCACCAATCCCTCGCGGTGGTGGACGAAGCGGAGTCCTTCGTGGATCGGCAGCTGTCGCGGTACTTCGACGACGGAGAAGGCCACGAGCGGCTTCTGTCGGGAGCGCGCGATCGCGTTGGCGTAATCGAGCAGGATCCCGGCGGTATCCGGATTGTGGAGTGGTACCACAACGGCGTCTGTGGTCGCGGCCTCGGACGGAATGGGCGCTTCGAGAACCTGGGGCTGCACCGCCGCCGACTGTTTCTCGAAATATCCGTAGTAGAGCAGGAGGCCTGTGACTACCCAGCCGATGGTCACGTACCAGGCGAGCGGCTGGAACGTGAATTGGTAGAGCGCCAAGAAGATGTTGAGCACGATGCCGAGAATCGGCACGAAGGGGTAGAACGGTACCTTGTACCGCCGTGGGATCTCCGGCGCCTTACGGCGCAGCACGATGACAGACAGGTTCACCATCGCGAAGGTCAGTAAGAAGATCAGGCTCGCCGCGGACCCGATTGCCTCGATCGGCAGGGTCACCGCCATCACCAGCAGGATGACGCCGGTCAGCATGATCGCCACGTGGGGTGTGCGGCGCTCAGGGTGGATCGTGGCGACTGAGCGGGGGAGCCAGCGGTCGCGCCCCATCGAGAATGCGACGCGAGACGATGCCATGATGGTGGCGTTGAGCGCGGACATCGTGGAGAGGAGGCCACCGAAGACGATCACGGCGACGCCGAACGCGGGCATGAAGCTCTCTGCGGCACGCACGATGGCGGTCTCTCCGTGGTTGCCCAGGAACTGCCAACTCGGTGTGCCGTCCGGGGTGCGCACGGCCAAGGCCACGAAAAGAATTAGGAGGTACATCACGACCGTGATGGCCAGCGAGATAAAAGTCGCCTTAGGGATGTTCTTTTCAGGGTCCTTGATCTCTTCGGCCACGGTCGCGATCAGGTCGTACCCCTCGAACGCGATAAACGTCAGGCCCATGGCCACGAACACCCCTCCCATGCCATTGGCAAAGAACGGGTTGAACGCTTCGGTCACTTGGGCTGGCTCTGCACCGACAGCCCTGAGCCCGTAGGAAATAAACACTGCGAGAATGATCAGCTTGGCGACCGTCAAGACGTTCTCGGCCTGTCCGGTCACCCCCGCGCCACGGGCGTTCAGGCGGATGAACAGCGTGCCGACGAGGAGGGTCACGATCAAGCTGGCGCCGTGTTGGCCAACGACCCCGAACACCATCTCTGCGACACCGGGCGTGTATCGGAGAAAGAACTCCCAGAAGTAGCCCGCGAACCCAAGGGCGTAGAGCGAGCACGCGACCGTGTACGCGAACCAGAGCATCCAACCAGCGGTGAAGCCCACGGCTCCCGGGAACGCCCTTTTCACGAAAGCGTAGCCG
The DNA here is from genome assembly GCA_937919655.1 of uncultured Gemmatimonadales bacterium. Lineage (GTDB taxonomy): Bacteria > Gemmatimonadota > Gemmatimonadetes > Longimicrobiales > Gaopeijiaceae > CALFPJ01. Next base: position 100,119 of record CALFPJ010000096.1, on the reverse strand, counting down.
CCGCCGGCTTCCGGAATCGCCGATGCCAGCTCCGCATACGCGAATGCCGTCAGGAGCGTCACACCGCCGTTCAGGGCGAACGCGAGGATGGACGCTGGCCCCGCCACACCTGCTGCGATACCCGTGAGCACAAAGATGCCTGCGCCGATCATCGCCCCGACGCCGATCATGGTGGCGTCAAAAAGGCCGAGATCTCGGGCGAACGTGGGTTCGCCTGCCTGGGTCTGGTCAGCTTGTGAAGTCACGGGGCAAGAGGATCGTCAGACATTCCCGGGGTCGCAAGAGAGGCGAAGGCCGACGTGGGGGCCGATTCATTCCTAACCCTGGCACGGGAGCGTCTAGAGGTGTATTGCTTTCGTTCGCTAGCTGAGCACGCACTGGGGAACCGCATGATTATCGACTTTCACAATCACTACTTTCCGCCCCAATATCTGGACGCGATCCGGGACGGCGGCAGCCACTTCCGTGTGACGACAGATGAGGAGGGGAACCCGGTTCTGCACTCACCGGGAGACTACAACGTTCTGGTTCCGGGACACCGCGACTTGGATTTTCGCGAGAAGGTGCTCGACGAGGCTGGCGTGCAGATGCAGGTCCTCACATTCACAGCGCCGGGTACGAGTATTGAAACCCCTGACCGCGCCGTCGAATTGTGCACGGTCATTAATGACGCGTTCGCCGGGGAGATCAAGGCGCGCTCCAGCCGATTTACCGCGTTGGCTCACCTGCCGATGAACTCGCCCGAGGCAGCGGCGGTCGAAGCCGAGCGAGCGGTCGGCGTACTTGGCCTGCCGGGTGTCATGTTCCTTTCCAATGCCAGCGGAGTGCCGCTCTTCGACGAACGCTTCCATCCGATCTACGAGAGGCTCAGCGAAGCGGGTGCTGTCGCGTACATCCATCCGACCTATCCGGTGGGCGTCGAGGTCATGGAGAAGTACATGTTGATGCCGATGGTCGGGTTCCTCATGGACACAACGCTCGCCACGGCTGGTCTGATTTACTCCGGCGTGGTAGAACGCTACCCGGGCATCAAATGGGTGCTCGGTCACTTGGGTGGTGCGGTGCCTTATCTCGCGGAGCGATTTGATCGCGGCTTCGAAGCGTACCCGGAGTGCCGAGAAGACTGCTCGGTGCTGCCGAGCGAGCAGCTCAAGAACTTCTACTATGACACAGTGAACTTCGACCCCGCCTGTCTGCGCCTAGCGATCGAATTCGCCGGTGTGGACCATATCGTGGCCGGCTCCGACTACCCGCACATGATCGGTAGCCTCGACAAGATGACCGCGAGCATTGCCGGTCTTGATCTCTCGGAAGGCGACAAGAAGAAGATCCGGTGGGACAACGCGGCTGGAATTCTCGGATTGGCCTGATGCACCTTGGAAGGACGTCCGGTTACTTCATGCCTGGCGAAATAGTATGCGCAGGGCTGTATTTAGGCCTACCTCCCCAGGGGGGTCCACCCCGGCGTTCGGTCTTGAATGACGTTCATCACGACATCACGTCGCTGCCCTAGCTGCGGCACGGGCACCAACAGGACCTGCACCTCTTGGTTCTTTCGCCCCGTGCGGGTCTTTTTTGCCCTCACGGTCATCGACCCGGACGTGCCCCTCGTGCGGCTGGCATGGGTATGTGACTCTTTTGTGGGGCAAGACGAGGACTCAAGAGCCCGGCGAGTCCAAGATCGAAGCATAGACCAGGCTGCGTAGCTTGGCGTGGTCGTCCAGGCCCCCGCCGGGTCGGACCTGAGTGAAGTAGACCACCACGAGCTTCTAGCTCGGATCTACCCAGTAGGTTGAGTGATAGGCGCCGCCCCATCCGTACTCTCCCACCGAGCCGGGCTGTCCGGCCCCTCCGACGTCACGCCGGATCTGAAATCCGAGCCCAAAGCCCATGGCGGTCCCGTTCAGGTCCCCGATGTGATTCGAGGTCATGAGCGCGACCGTTGTCGGGGAAAGCAGGTGCGCGCCGTTCAAGGAACCACCGTTCTGCATCATCTGGAGAAAGCGCGCGTAGTCGCGGGCGGTAGATAGGAGCCCAGCACCACCGGAGAAGCTCTGACGGGGGCCGTTCACGTACTGCCCTTGGCTGTCCATCCCGGGCCCGTCGGGCGCGCGTACAACTTGGAGCTCAGCCCCTTGGTTGTAGACCGTTGCGAGTCGCTCGCGCTTCGCGGTCGGGAGGTAGAAGTGGGTGTCTCGCATGTCGAGGGGCTCAAGGATCCGAGACTTCAGGAACGCCTCGAGTGAAAGGCCCGAGACCTGCTCAATTACCGCGCCAAGGATGTCCGTGTTGTAGCCATAGACGAAACGCTCACCCGGCTGCGAGGGGAACGGCAAGCTCGGCATCCTGTCTACGGTCGCGCGCACAGGCTCATCGCGATCGGCGAAGTACCAGCCCGTGATCCCGGCTGCGCTCCAGCGGTCGCCACCCGGGCCCCCGCCGTACCCGATTCCGGCCGTGTGCGTGAGAAGATCCCGAATCGTGATGGACCTGTTGGCCTGGACCACGTCGTAGCCGCCGCCCTCGCGTGGCGCCGCAACCGTCGTTTCTGTGAAGGACGGCAGGTACTTGGAGACGCGGTCGCCGATGAGCAGAGCACCGTCCTCCTGCAGCATCAAGATCCCAACGCTAACCAGTGCCTTTGTCTGGGAAGCGATACGGAAGATCGCGTCCGTGCGCATGGGGTCACCTGCCTCGATGTCACGGAAACCAGCCGCGTGTTCATACACGACCGCCCCATCCCGCAGGACCAGTGCAACAACACCCGGGAGCTTTGCATCCGAAACGAAGGCGTCGAGTGTCTGCGTCAAGCGCTCAAGCCGGGTGGCCGAGAGTCCGACGTCCTCCGGTATCGCGTGCGGGAGTTCCTGTCCTGAGACGCTGCTCGCGAGGGCGAGCGCCACCAACGGTAGGAAGACGCTGCGCCGAAGGGCGTTCCCAAATGGACTGCGGTACATACGGCCTCGCACGATCAGCGTCGGGAATTGTGTGACCGGAATAAGACCGTGCCGCGAGGCGGTGCGCCAGCCTGAAGGGAGGTTGGCGTCGGCCCGGGTGGCGCTGACTTCGCTCAGTTGAGCGAATAGTTCGTCCTCAATAATTCCGTAATGAACACCGAGACAGCGTCGATGTCACGGTACTTCAGTCCTACCAGACCCCAGTACGGCATCCCCGCGACGTTGCCCATGAAAATCTGCTTGCGCAGTCCCATTGGATCGTCGGTGAACCTCCAGTCGGTCGCCATAAACGACGGGGGGCGGAGCGTGTCACCTTGGAAGACGAAGCCTCCGTTGCCGCGGGCTGACTCCCCATGGCACTTGGAGCAAGAGATGGAGAAGACGACCGAGCCCCGATCGATCGCAAGCTGACGCGTCTCCCAAGCGATTGTGTCGAAGGCCGCAGGCTGGAACGCCATCGACGCGATCCCGACTGAGTCGGCCCTCGTCTCCGCGGTCATCTGTACTGGGGGCGGGGGCTCGTTGCTGCAAGCAGCGAAAAGGCTGATCGCAATCACGCGTCCAATTGAACGGGTCATGACTCCTCCTGTATTGGCACGACAAGCCATGAATCGAAGCTAAGGACGGGCCGGAAAGGTCGATGTGGGGCAAATTCCTCCCTTGAGCGTAGGGCGTGCCGTCGCCAGTTTGGGCATATCCGACGCTAACGACACGTATGTGAGGAACTATGAGCGACGCAACGCCAGAAGATTCCCGTTCCATCGACCGTAGGGGCCTCCTCAAACTCGGTGCGGCGGGACTCGGTCTCACAGCCGCGCAGGGACTCACTCCTGGCCTCGTGTCGGCCGCCGACTCGGCCCCCTTCTCGGAGCCGTCTAACCTCGGGCCGGCTCCGGCCCAACCCTTTGCGGCGGATCCCATGGAGGTCGTTCGCATCGGCTTCGTGGGTGTCGGGCTTCAGGGAGGGTCACATGTCCGGAATTATCTCGGATTGGATGGCGTTGAAGTGGTTGCCCTGTGCGACATAAACCAGAGTCGCCTAGACGAAGTCGCCGGGTGGGTGACCGCGGACGGGCGTCCTCAGCCCAAGCTCTACGGACGGGGCGATCACGACTTCGTGCGTATGTGCGAGACCGAAGATCTAGACCTGGTCTTCAACGCCACGCCCTGGGAATGGCACGCGCCCGTTTGCCTCGCCGCCATGGAGAACGGGAGCCATGCGGCCACGGAGGTTCCGATCGCCTATACCGTCGAGGACTGCTGGGCGCTCGTTGAGCACGCGGAGAAGTACAAGAAGCACTGCGTCATGATGGAGAACTGCAACTACGATCGACCGGAGATGATGGTCTTCCATATGGCTCGCCTTGGTCTGTTCGGCGAGATCCTGCATGCCGAATGTGGCTATCTCCACGACCTCAGGGAAATCAAGTTCGAGGACCGAGATGAAGGCCTGTGGCGGCGTGCACACGCGATGTTGCGAGACGCCAACCTCTACACCACGCACGGCTTGGGTCCGGTCGCCAACGTGATGGACATCAATCGCGGGGACCGCTTCGACTACGTGGTCTCCATGAGTTCTCCTTCGCGCGGCCTTCAGGACTGGGCACGTGAGCACTATCCCGAGGGGCATCCCAAGAGGGCGGAGCAGTACCTCTTGGGAGATGTGAACACTTCTATGATCAAGACGGTGCGAGGCCGTACCATCTTCTTGAGTCACGACACGAATCTCCCCCGTCCGTACTCTCGCATCCACACGGTGCAAGGGACCAAGGGTCTTTTTCAGGGTTACCCGCACCGAGTCCACGTGGAGGGAGTGAGTCCGGCGCACCGGTGGCAGGAGTGGACTGAGCTGCGGGACGAGTACGATCATCCCCTGTGGAAGGACCTCGATGAACAGTCGCAAGGCGCCGGACACGGCGGCATGGATTTCATTGAAGACTATCGACTCATCAAGTGCCTTCATGAGGGCACCCCGACAGACGCAAACGTTTACGATGGCGCCGCGCTGTCGGTCATTCAGCCTCTGACAGGTTGGTCGAACGCCAATCGGAGTCGCCCCGTTGACGTCCCTGACTTCACACGCGGGCGCTGGACGCAGTGGCCGCAATTGGAGTTGTTCGGGGCCTAGGGCGGTGCTCGAGGAACGTAGGGTGCAGAGATGACCATGTCCGGGCCTGCCGCTCAGGCGAAGTCGCTCCGGGAAGCGTTCGTGGGAAGGTTTGGGGAGAGCCCCAGTCACACGACTCGTGCGCCTGGCCGAGTAAATCTCCTTGGCGAACACATCGACTATAACGATCTGCCGGTGTTGCCCATGGCGATTCAGCGGGAAGCCAAGTTGGTGTTCCGGCCCCGAAACGACAGCATCGTGCGCATCCACAACCTGTCCGCTGAGTTTGAGGACGTGGAGTTCGAGATCCGCCCGGGGGTCGCGAAGAGCGAGGCGGGGCACTGGGCCAATTATTGTAAGGCGCCCGCAGATGAACTCGCGCGCAGATTCGCAATCTGGCGGGGTTTCGACGCGGTCATCGAATCCACGGTGCCGGTCGCCTCGGGATTGTCTTCTTCGTCTGCCCTGGTCAACGCCGTCGGGCTGACCCTCGCGTATCTGAACGAAATAGAAACAGAGCCTCTGCCCCTGGCCGAGGTTATGGCCGAGGCCGAACGCTACACGGGCACGCGCGGGGGAGGCATGGACCAGGCGATTTCCATGGCGGGCCGTGCGAACTGTGCCGCAAAGATCAGCTTCGCGCCGCTGCGAATCACCCATCTGGCGATTCCCAATGATTGGAGCTTTATCATTGCAGACACGGGTGTACGTGCCGAAAAATCGGGTAACCGTCAGGCGACGTACAATCGGCGACGGCAGGAGTGCGAAGACGCTCTTCGCGCCGTGGGCGCCGCCGTTGTCGCCGCAGAGATGACCCATCAACCGGTCGACTCCTATCCTGCCCTCCTCGCGGGGATCGGTGTCCATGCTGCGCTCGCGCTTGGCGAGGATGTTCTTGACGGGCACCTCGCTCGTCGCTTCAGGCACGTGATGACCGAGGCCAATCGAGTACGCGAGGCAGCAGACCTCTTGTTGTCGGCCGACCTGGAGGGGTTTGGTGCCCTGATGGACGCGTCGCATGGGAGCCTGCATTCTGACTATCACGTGAGTTCACCAGAGCTCGACGAACTCGTTGGGATCGCCCGAGAGGGCGGCGCGGTAGGAGCCCGGCTCACCGGTGCTGGGTTCGGAGGCTGTACCGTGTCCCTTGCAGACCGTGGGGCAGTGGACGGCGTTTTGGAGGCCATGACAAGCCAGTACTTCGAGCCACGAGGACTCGCGGCGGACCTCGACAACCATCTCTTCGTGGCGATCCCTTCGGCCGGCGCAGAGATCAATGAGTTGTAGGACCCCGTAGAGGGACGGTTCTGGTCGCTTGACTCCACCCGCCGGCATCCCCTTTTTCCCCCATGGGATTCCTGCCTAGCCTCTGATCCTGCCCATGTTCCATCCCACGGCCAAGAAATTCATGCTCGCCGGCCTGGTCGCGTGTTTTGTGATCCAGTCCGGCTTGGTGTATTCGGACGACACGGATCTAGTGTTGTCTGAGACGGCGATCGAGGGGCGACGCCTGTTCCATGTGTACGCCTGCCAGGTTTGCCACCAAACCTGGGGCCAGGGGGGCTTCCTTGGCCCTGATATCACGAACGCTGCGAGCCGGGTCGATAGTGCGCGGCTGACGCTGCTTTTGACCGTCGGTAGCGGACAGATGCCGGTCTTCGGATTCTCGGGCTCGCAGATCGCCTCCATACGAGCCTACTTGCAGGAACTGGATCGCCCGGATGTCGGGCGCGGTCAGTTGCGCCTCGGCGACCCTGACTCAGGCGCTTCGCCGCAGGCGGCGTTTGAGGCGGCCGTATCCTCGATGATTCCGGATGGGCCAGCGGCCGCTGGCTTCGAGGTGTTCCGCTCAGGCATTTGTAGTACGTGCCACCTACCGTTCCAGATCTCTCCGGTGGGTGGCCCGGACTTGTCGACCGTGGTGGAGCGGCTCGACGAGGCGGGGCTGAATGATGTGCTCACGTTTGGGCGCCCCGAAAAGGGGATGCCGCCGCCAGTTCCGGCTTTCGATGCGGTCCGTCGTAGTGAGGTGGTCGCCTACTTTGAGTGGCTCAATGCCAATCGGGTCGAGCTCGTGGCGCAGACAAGCCGTCTTCGGGGGGCGACGTCTGTTGAGTGGGCGAAGTTGCCCTGGTGGGAGTTCAGGTGAGCGACCTTCGCGTCCAGGGGACGGCCATTCCCGCCGAGGGTGGTCATTGGCTCATGTTTGAGGAGGGTGACCCAGTTCGGCAATTCGCGACGGTCACGTTCATTCGTGGCGGTTTGATCGCGATGGCGGTCACCGTCCTGTTTGGCATTCTCGGCGCACTTTATTCCGTTCCTGCGCTAGCGCCGGCGTTTCAATCTGTCGGTCTGGACATGCGTCAGCTCCGGCCCATCCACACGGCGTTCGCCTCAGCTTGGATGTTCCTCGGTGGCGTCGCGGTCGTGCATCGTTGGCTGCAAGATCACGGTGGCATCGCCACGGAAGCAGACCGCTGGCGGCTGCGGGTTCAGGTACTCAGTTGGGCCATCGCTGGCGTCGGGATTTTGACCACGCTCATGCTGCGCATTGGTTCGGGAAGGGAGTACCTCGGCTTCCATCCCGTTTTTAGCGCCTTCATCGCCATCGGCTGGCTGTGTTACGCGTGGAATTTCTTCAGGATTGCGGGTCCGCGCTTCTTCGAACGCCCGATCTACCTGACGATGTGGGGCGTGGGGATGATCTTCTTCCTCGTCACGTTCATCGAGCAACACCTGTACCTGCTCCCGGACTTCTTCGCGAATCCGACGCAGGACCTGCAGGTGCAATGGAAGGCGACGGGGACACTCGTGGGCTCAATGAACCTGTTTGTTTACGGTTCCATGATCTACATCGGGGAGCGTATTTCTCGAGATCCGAGGTATGGTCACTCGCGGCTCGCTTATGCGCTCTTCGGCATCGGCCTACTGAATTCTTTCACGAATTTCGCCCATCACTCCTACCACCTGCCGCAAGAAGAACTCGTTAAGTGGATCTCCTTCGTGGTCAGTATGATGGAGATCTCGATTCTGTGTCGCGCGATGTGGGACCTGTGGAATCTTGTGCGAACGAGTGAGGACCGTGCGTTTTGTGCGGCACGTGGGAGCTTCGGCGCTTCGAAGTATTGGACCATCTTCATTCTTCTGTCGTCGGTGCTGATCTCCATCCCGCCCCTCAACGCCCTCATCCACGGCACGTACGCGGTGACCGGCCATGCGATGGGTGCCACGATCGGCATCGACACCATGGTCTTGCTCGGTGCGCTCATCTGGATCTTGGGTGAGCACGTGCGGGCTCGGGAAGGCGAGAAGGCAGCTGAGGGGCTGCACACGGCAGGCATGAAGAAGATTGTCGTGGGCCTCAACCTCTCGGTCGCGGCCCTGGTACTTTGGCTGCACGTCTCGGGGGTGGTCACAGGCGTGACGCGAGCGACGTTTGCGCCGAATGAGATGTACGTCGGCCCCGAGTGGCTGTCGGCGTGGAACGGCATTCTCTTTGCCGCGACGGGCCTCGCAGCGCTTGTGTTCTTCGTAGCGCTCCTGATGAAGCTCGTGCCGGTAGCCTTCCGCTACTGGTCCGTGGCCCCGAAGCGGGCCTGACCGCGGCTCCACGACGGGCACATTCGGCCGGCCCCATTGATGGCGCCGGCCGCCGCACTACTCTCGGCTCGGGGCGTCTAATTCAACCTGATGCGCGGGAAGGTCTTCAGGAGCCCGATTGCAGCAAGTCCGGCAACGATCGAACAGGTGACAGCCAGGCCGACCTGCCCGTATAGGGTGTAGCCGGTTGCGAAGACGGCCCCGTAAATCACGACGCAACCCAGGAACCAGGCGAGGAACGCAGCCGAGGGCCCGGGCATGTCTGGGTCTGCCTCAAGGCCAAGCCCCGCTCCCTTCCACCCCGACCCCATGGGCCGGATGAGCTTGTGGAACGATGTGAGGGTCTCCGCATCTACCGGAGGAGTCAGAAAGGTGACCGTGACCCAGCCGATCGTTGTGACGAGGACCCCGACGACGAGTTGGAGCGAGCCGTCCATCGGCGCGAACCCCAGCGCTCCATGCACGAACTGGAAGTAGAACGCGACGAGAAATGAGATCAACATGGCCGAGAGCTCGCTCCACACGTTGATGCGCCACCAAAACCAGCGCAGAAGAAACACGAGTCCGGTCCCGGCGCCAATCTGCAATAGGATCTGGAATGCCTGCAGTGCGTTCTCCAGCCACAGGGACAGGGCCCCCGCCAGCACGATGAGGCCCACGGTCGCGATTCGTCCGACCGTCACGTAGTGACGCGCATCGCGGTCCGGCGCAAAAAAGCGACGATAGAAGTCATCGACGATGTAGGACGCCCCCCAGTTGAGGTGCGTACTGATCGTCGACATGTACGCGGCCGCCAGGGAGGCCACGACCATTCCGAGAATACCCGACGGCAGGAAGACGAGCATCGCTGGATACGCGAGGTCGTGCCTCACGATAGAGGGGTCGATGTGCGGGAATGCCGCCTGAATCGAATCCAACGAGGGATAGATGATGAGCGAGGCGAGCGCGACGATAATCCACGGCCACGGCCGCAGGGCGTAGTGGGCGATGTTGAACCACAGCGTCGCCTTGAGCGCGTGCGACTCGTCCTTCGCCGCCAGCATGCGTTGCGCGATGTAACCGCCGCCGCCGGGCTCGGCACCGGGATACCACGTGCTCCACCATTGGACGGCCACCGGGATGATGAACACGGCTGTCGCAGTGTGCCAATCGCTGAAGTCGGGAAGGAGGCTCAGCTTGCCTTCGAGCGCGGGATGGGTGAACAAGCCGACCAGCCCGCCCACCTCTGGCTGCGAGACGGCGTAGTAGGCAGCGGCTAACGAACCGGCCATCGCCACGGCGAAGAGCAGGAGGTCGGTGACCACGACCCCCCAGAAGCCCGCGGTCGCCGAATACAGCGCGGTCACGGAGGCCGCAACGAGCACGACTTGATATTTCGAAGCCCCCAGGAGCACGCCACCGATCTTGATCGCGGCGAGCGTCACCGTCGCCATGATCATCACGTTGAAGAAGACGCCCAGGTACACCGCCCGGAATCCGCGAAGGAAGGCCGCGGGTCGACCGGAGTACCGGATTTCGTAGAAGCCGACGTCGGTGAGAATCCCAGAGCGCCTCCACAGTTGGGCGTAAAAGAACACCGTGCACATGCCGGTGATCGCAAATGCCCACCAGATCCAGTTCTGGCTGACGCCGCCCGTGCGAACGAGGTCCGTGACGAGGTTCGGCGTGTCGGTCGAGAATGTGGTCGCAACCATCGAGGTTCCGAGGAGCCACCAGGGCATGGAGCGCCCGCCCAGGAAGAAATCCTCAGATTGGTTTCCTGCCTTGCGAGCGAAATACAGCCCGACGCTTAGCACGAACGTGCCGTAGCCGATGATCACCCACCAGTCGAGTGCGCTCAATCTCATGTCGTGATTCCAGGATTAGGCAAATCGGAGAAGGCGTCGGCGAGCCGATTGGGGTAGGCCCCGACCTCCACCCGCTGCCGCAACGTCGCCTGCGCGCCTTCGCGGTCGTTGGCGTGGGTAACACCGAACCAATGGTCTTCGGCGTGAAGCACCCTGGCGTTGGTCGCCCCTACCTCGAGCTGCCCGTTGATCGCAGTCGAGAGGAAGAACTCCCGGTCGGTGTCCGAACCCCACATGCCCATGAAGCGTTTGAATTGACGGTGCATGTGGGCGACGACTGGCTGTGTGAACCCCCAAAGGTTCATGGACACAACCGCATCTCCCGAGAGTTCGATCGGCTCGCCTCCAGGGGTTGTGCCGGTGATCCAGACTTCGGTCCTGCGAATTTGCTGGACCTCCGAGACTCTCGCCATGAACCCGTCCTTCTTCAGGACGCAGATGCCGCGGGCGACACCGCCTGAGCCCGAGAGCGTGTCTTCGAGCGTGTACCCGACCAACGCGACGTCCGTGGGTATGGGGTCGCTAGAGAGGTGCTCGTACAGGATCGAGAACGCTACTGGCCCGTATAGGTCGTCCGCGTTGCATATCGCGAACGGTCCGTCCAGGTGCTCGGCAGCACACAGTACCGCGTGGCCCGTGCCCCAGGGCCTCGCTCGGTCCGGCGGTGCGGGGAATCCCTTCGGCAACTGGTCAATCGTCTGCGCCACGTACCGCACAGGTAGCGCGTCGCCCACGATGTCCTCGACGTGCTGCCTTACTTGGTCTTCGATCTCGGGGCGCACGATCATGACGATGCTGTCGAAGCCGGCCCGCGCCGCGTCATAGATGTTGTAGTCCATGATCGCTTCGCCCGAAGGCCCCAAGGCATCGAGTTGCTTCAGCGTGCCGTAACGTGTGGAGAGTCCCGCGGCGAGAACGACCAGAGGAACGCTCACGAACCGACGTGCTCTCGGCAGCACGCGACGGGGAGTTGCCACGCCTGCTGGGTCACGGTCACGCACCTGAGCTTGCTGCTGCCCCGCTTCGAATCTTCGCGCGGGAGCGAACTCATTGTCATGGGTGTCACTGTCATTGGTATCACTCTCCTGCCATTCCCCCGTAGCGCACGCCGGTAAGGTCCGCGATGTCTCTCTTCCAGGTCGTGAGGTCCCTGCTAGAGAAGTCCCGAAGATGACGGTGCCCGCACGCCCGCGCGAGGACTTGCATGAGTTCGACGGACGCACCTAGAAAGTTCGAGAGCCGACGCGCTGATTCGTCGACGACGAGGCGAGCCCGTAGGTCCTTCTTTTGCGTCGCGATTCCGACTGGGCAGTTGTTGCTGCTGCAGGCGCGCATTCCCAAACAGCCGATGGCCTGCAGCGCGGAGTTCGCGATTGCCACGCCATCCGCCCCGAGGGCCATGGCCTTCACGAAATCTGATTCGGTGCGCAGGCCACCGGTGACGATCAAAGTCACGCCGCTCGCTCCCCGGCTGTCGAGGTGACGTCGGGCGCGGGGAAGGGCAGCAAGCGTGGGAACCGAGATATTGTTCTTGAAGATGTCCGGGGCCGCGCCGGTGGCCCCTCCGCGGCCATCAAGGATGATGTAGTCGCAGCCCACATCGAGCGCGAAGTCGATGTCCGCCTCGATGTGCTGGGCGCTCAGCTTAAAGCCGATCGGGATTCCTCCGGTGGTCTCGCGCACCTGATCAGCCACCGCCCGGAAGTCCGCGGCTGTCACGAGGTCCGGAAACGTGGGCGGACTGATGGCGGGTTGGCCCTCAGGGAGGCCCCTCACCATCGCGATCTTACCGACCACCTTTTCACCTGGGAGATGCCCACCCGTACCGGTCTTCGCACCTTGGCCGCCCTTGAAGTGGAACGCCTGGCACTTCGCCACCTTGTCGAGGCCCCATCCGAAGCGCGCCGAGGCCAGTTCGTAGAAGTAGTGGCTGTTTGCTTCTTGCTCTTCTGGCAACATGCCGCCCTCGCCGGAGCAGATCCCCGTACCCGCGAGTTCTGCTCCCTTGGCCAACGCGATCTTCGCCTCTTCTGAGAGCGCCCCGAAGCTCATGTCACTCACGAAGATCGGAATCTGGAGTCGAAGTGGACGTGCGGCATTGGGACCCACTACGAGTTCCGTCCCGACAGTCTCGGTCTCAGCGAGAGGCCGTGTCGCTAGTTGCGCGGTGAGTAGCTGGAGATCATCCCACCTTGGGAGTTCCGTCAGCGGCACACCCATCGCGGATATCACACCATGGTGCCCGAGCCGCGACAATCCCTCTCTCGCCAACCTCTGAATGTATGGATTGAATGGCTCTTCAGCTGTTCCGTGCACGTCCTGGTACATGCCCAGATATTCATCCCGTCGGTAGGGCTGCGGGTTGCGTTCTGCGAAGGCGGCGACCTCTTCCGGACTGACCCAAACCGCATCGGCTGAGAGGTCGATCTCGGCACCGAAGCGGTGCAACGCCTCGTCATTGTTGTATTCGCTGACGCCCGTGTCGTAGCGGTAGTCCCAGCCATGCACGCCACAGATCAAGTTGGCCCCTTCAATGTGGCCGTCGGCGAGCAGCGCACCCCTGTGGTGGCAGCGCCCGTAGAGGACGGCCACCTGGTCATCGAAGCGGATCACGACCAGGTCGACGTCGGCGACTAGTGCGTGCGCCGGCTGTCTGTCTACGAGCGCGCTCCAGGTCGCGACGCGGACGCCGGGTGGGGTGGTCTGCTGCGCGAGGGTGGGAAGATCCATTCAGCGCTCCGTTAGTGATGCGGGATTGGTCTCGGACACTCCGACGAAAAAGCCTGTGTCGCAAGCCTGGTGACTGCCTCGGTGTGAGATCATCGCTACTCCGAGTGTTTGTGGCCGCAACGAAATGGACGCCGGCGCCGTCTCATCTTCTACAGGGGCAAAGCAGAAACTCGAAACTTCCCGGCCGCCGCCAACGAAGTGTCATGTGAGGGAAGGTAGCAGGGCTGCTTCTCAGTTTTTCAGAAGGGGGACCAGGATGATTCATTCACATATCGACGAAAGACGATCGGCCCCTTGGTGGGCCGTCTTAGGCGCACCCCTTCTGGGTGTTCCCCTCATGGTTTTTATGCTCTCGCTTGCGGTGCCCGTTACCGCTACGCCAGAAGTTCAATCGGAGGCCGGGCGGGTCATGGAGCAGGTAGAAGTCCAGACCGTGAACCACGAGGTCGAGCCGCTAGACAATATATGACGAGAGGCTCAGCTGAGACTGATGAGCTAACAGGATTCGCCGGCCCGGGTGTGGCCGTGGGGTGTTGGAGATGGCCGGCGGAGGTGAACAAAAAGCGTCGTCCGAAAGGGCGGCGCTTTTTGTTATTTGGAACTTATCCTGCCTCGGATGCCGTATAGGGTCACATGGACGAGATCCGCATTCCAAACGACGCGACGTACGCCCCGTTCTCTCTGACGGACATCATCGCCACCGCTCCGCTGGCCTCACGCCTCATACTCGGAGCCACGCTGCCTGGAAGGTTACTCAGCGCCGCCGCCTTGGGTATGTACGCCGGTAGTGCCGTAAAGGATTGGGTGAGTCGGCGTGACATGGTATGGATCGACTTCCAGGTCGAGTTCGGCGCAGACGTGAAAACGTTGATGCCGATGCCTGAGGCCGCGCGGCGCGAAGAGGTGGCGCGGCTTGCGAAGCGCATGAACGATGGCTTCACGGACGAAAGGATTCCGCGCGAGGCACTGGCCAAGGTGGTTAACGAGCACCTGACCGAATACATGGCCGGGGTCACTGGGCAGCGCGTCCACACAAGCTCGGAGGTTCGTGACTTCACCCTCGCGAAGCTCGTGTTCCCGTTCGCCATGGGCGTTTGTGACGTCATCTCCGGCGACGTGGCGTTGTTCAGGGACACCGGGATCTTCGAGCCGCACGTCATATGCCATGAATTCGTGCACCGAAAGGGATACATCAAGGAACTCCATGCGCAGGCGTTGTCCTACCTCGCGTTGATGGCGTCGGGTGACCCCGTCATGGTTCAGTCTGCGCTCGCAGAGCGTTTACACCGTCAGATCAAGGTGATTGCCGGTGAAGATCATCAGGCGTATCACGATCTCGTGGACGGCATCGAACTCCGAGGGGAGTTGGCCGAAGAGCTGCACATGCTACGCCCGGAAGCCGGCGCGTATGAGGGCTCCGTTTCGGTCGTCATGAAGAAGCTCTACGACGAACGAATGAAGCTCATGGGCCAAAACGGTCTCTCAGACTACGACGAAGGCTTCACCAACTTCCTGTACACGTTCAAACAAAGCAGGAAGTGCCGTCAGGAGCGGTGGCAGGCGGAGTTCTAACGACCGCTGGCTCCCAGCCGGGTGGCGTCTCTGGTGCCACCGAACAGTTCCATCTGTGGCCGGGCCGGGTCCGCGGGGGCGATAAACGAAGCCGCGGACAAGGCCGGAGGACGATCAAGTCCTAGCCGACTGCAATGGATGTGGAACAAGGATTCAAGCTGTTTCGCCCACGGCCCTTCTCCGCGCCCTCTGACTGAATAGCGACCGTCGTAGAGTTTTCCGCCTCTCATTTCGCGCACGCGGTTGAGCACCTTTTCCTTTCGGTCGGGAAAGTGCTGCCCGAGCCACGTCGAGAAGATGTCCTTCACTCCGTGCGGCAGCCTGAGGAGGATGTATCCGGCGAAGGACGCACCTGCCTCGGCGGCCGCCTCCAGTATGGCTGGCACTTCGTGGTCGGTCAGGCCGGGTATCACCGGAGCGATATTCACGCCGACAGGTATGCCTGCGTCCGCGAGGACTCGAATGGCGCCGAGCCGCCGAGCCGGGATCGAAGCACGGGGCTCCATGACCCTCTGGATGTCCTGCCGCAGAGTGGTGACCGAGAGGACCACCGCGGCGGCGTTGTGGCTCGCAAGTTCCGCGAGCAGGTCGACGTCTCTGGAAACCAGATAACTCTTGGTCACGATGCCCACGGGATTCCTGAATTCGGCCAACACTTCCAAGCATCGCCGTGTGATCCGCAAACGGCGTTCCACTGGCTGGTACGCATCTGTATTTCCGCTCAGCCCAATCACTTGGGGCTTCCAGGTCTTGGACGAGAGCGCCTTTCTCAACAGGTCCGGTGCATCTCGCTTGACCATGATCTTGGTCTCGAAGTCGAGGCCGGCCGAGAAGCCGAGGTGTTCGTGGCTCGGGCGTGCGTAACAGTAGCTGC
Organism: uncultured Gemmatimonadales bacterium; assembly: GCA_937919655.1. Taxonomy (GTDB): domain Bacteria; phylum Gemmatimonadota; class Gemmatimonadetes; order Longimicrobiales; family Gaopeijiaceae; genus CALFPJ01. Next base: position 84,432 of record CALFPJ010000096.1, on the reverse strand, counting down.
AGCCGTGCCCGCATCCCCGGTAGGGATTGATCCCTACATCGAACCCGACATCAGGGGAGTCGTTATAAGCCAGAATCGATCGGGATGCGTCGTTGAAGAGTTGGGTCTGGGGAGGTGGATCATCCGGATCGTTCCAGCCCTCGCGATCAATGGAAAGTCGCTCGAACCGGTTGGGCGGGTTCCACGAGGTGCCGCGACCGCGAATGATCGGGAGGGGATGAAGAATCGCCATGACCAAAGATAACCGAACAAAGACCGAAGACCTAGTCGCTCAAGTCCTGTAGAAGAAAAAGGCCCCGTCCGCGATGCGGACGGGGCCTCGACTTCTCACGAGAATGTGCCTGGGCTCAGGCTTCCTCAATGTCGTAGCAGATTCTCCAGTCGACCATGTTCTCCGGGTCGTCCGTGCCTTCGTCGGTCGGCTGATGCCGCCCAATCCATGACGAGGCGGGACCGGCGAACTCGCGGCGGTACCCCGCGAGGTGATCGTTGGCTGTCAACTGGTCGAGTTCGACTCCGAAGAGCTCGACGACCATCGAGTCACCCGACTCGCCCTCGAACAACGTCTTGTCGATCTTGTCGACTTTGTTGCGTCGCGGGTGATCGGAGATGGACCAGTAACCCTGTGCGGGGAACTCGACCTCATGGCTCTCACCAGCCGTAGTGATCTTCGAACGGAAGCGAAACTCCCCTTCGTCGTCCCATATGGGTTCTTTGTTGTCTTTGATCTGAATCCAGCGAAGGATCACGCGGATTCGGCTGCCACCATTCTCCGACATTCTGGCTCCTAGTTTCTTTCCCAAGCTGAACAAGGCGGGATTAATAGAGGTTCTAGGCAGTCCTGGTCAAGGGTCGCCATTGGGTTTTTTAAGATCCGTTCGCATCCGGCTGGGTAAAGCGGAGTATCGTCTCGGTCATCGAATGGGGATGCGCACCGAAAACTGGTGCGTCATGACGCGCGCATCTTGCAGCGTCAACGGTGCCTCAGGGGCGATGATAAAGTCTGCTGTGCCCGAAAGCGCGTTGATGTGGGCCACCTGACCCGCGATCGCCGCGATCGCAAGAACAGTCACCAGAAGACGGACGACGACGGTCGTCGCGAGGTTCATAGGTATTTCAGGTGCTCGAATTGGGGGACTTATAGAAAATTGTCGACGGCGACCCCTCGACCACAAGCCGCGAAAATTCCGGGGCGGGTATCGCGCGGTGGATTGGGCGCTCAATTTGACCTCTCTGTCCGCTTGCTGGAGGTAGCATGCTGCGATCCATCGCTGGTCACCGCTTCGCCGGTTTCCCAATGTCCCCGTCCCTATTCCCGGTCCGTCGCGTGGTGGTCGCATGACCTCACTTGCTCGCCGGATTCTCCCTTGGGCCGTGCTTGGGGTGGTAGCCGCAGCATCCGCCGCGCCGGTCGAGGCGCAGGAGGCCCGTCGCCGATGGGAGCGCATGTGCCAGATCCGCGCCGAGAAGTTCGATCTAGTCCTCCCTCAGGCGATGCACGACAACGACCTCGACATGTGGATCGTGGTCATGCGCGAGGGCCATTTGGACCCCATGTGGGAGGCGCTTGGCCGCGGATACGTGGGCGACTGGGCGTTCTACGTGTTCACCGACCGTGGTGATCGCGTTGAGCGGGCAGCGCTAGGCGTGAGCGGCTATATGCTTGAAGAGTGTGAGGTATACGATCTGTTCGGCTCGGCGGACTCCTTGGCTGACTTCGTGGCGGAACGCGATCCGCAGCGGATCGGTGTGAACATGGCCGAGTCGATCGGCGGGGCAGATGGTCTGTCACACACCGCCTACGGACGGCTGCGCGCCACCCTCGGGCCGACGTATGCAGATCGCCTCGTGTCAGCAGAACGCTTTGTTTCAGATTTTCGCTCGACACGCACTGCCGCGGAGATTGCGACCTTCGCCGAGGCCGGCGAACTGAGCAGGGAAATCGCCGAGCGTGCCTTTTCGAATGAGGTCATCACTCCTGGCGTGACGACGCTCGAAGACGTGGCCTGGTGGATGTGGGATCGGCTTCTTGAGCGCGGCTTGGATTCGTCGTTCGATATGCCCTCGGTCTATGTCACAGGCCCTGAGGGGGTCGTGGCGACCTCCAGCGACCGGATCATTCAGCGGGGCGACCTGCTGATGGTCGACTGGGGCGTCGGCTTCCTGGACTTCTATACAGATATGAAGCGAATCGCATACGTCCTTCGCGACGGCGAGACGGAGGCCCCGGCGGGACTACGGCACGCGTTCGCGCGAGCGCTGGCCGTGCGAGACGTGATGAAGGCCTCCATCAAGCCCGCGCCAACCGCTCAGCAGGCGCTTGATGATACCTGGGCGGCGATTGAGGCGGCTGGCTTCAATCGAGTCGAGTTCAATCAGCCGTCTCCTGACCTTGAGACTACCGACGTCGTGATTGGGCCTCATTCCGTTGGGAATTGGGGGCACGGATTAGGTCCGTCACTGGCGTTCTTTAATCCGACGAGGCTCACGTATGAGCTTCGCCCCGGGACGCTCATCTCTGTGGAGCTGTTTGCCTTCACGTCGAACCCGGATTGGGGGGGCGCTAAGGTGAGGATCCCCCTGGAGGATGATGCCGTTGTCACAGAGCGCGGGGTAGAGTGGCTTTATCCTGTGAACCGTCGGATACTGTTGATCAAGTGACCTACATGGATTTCGACTACGGCAGCTTCGAAGCGATCACGTTCGACTGCTACGGAACGCTGATCGACTGGGAGTCCGGCATCCTCGGACAGTTGCGACCGATGTTGCACCGCAATGGCGCGACGGTGCCATCAGACGATGACCTGCTGCGCGATTTCGCCCGCCATGAATCAGAGGCCGAGTCGGGCGGCTTCCGCCCCTACCGCTCGGTTCTCGTCGACGTGGCCCTCGATTTCGGCAAGGCGCACGGTTTTGAACCCCCAGACGAAGAGGTGACTCAATTCGCAGCTTCGGTCGGCGTGTGGCCGCCCTTTACAGATACGGTGCCCGCGCTGAAGGCGCTGGCAGGTCGCTTCCGGTTGGCCATCGTTTCCAACGTTGACGATGACCTCTTCGCAGGGTCCGAGGCTGCACTGGGGGTGAACTTCGATGAGGTGGTTACCGCACAACAAGTCCGGAGCTACAAGCCTAATCACGCCCACTTTCACGAAGTGTTGAAGCGGCTCGCCCTTCCACGCGAAAAAGTACTGCACGTTGCCCAGAGCCTCTATCACGATATTGCGCCCGCCCGGGAGCTGGGGATTACCTCTGTTTGGGTGAATCGCCGGACCGGCAGGAAGGGGGCTGGTGCTACAGCGCCGTCCGACGCTCGCCCTGATCACGAGGTGCCAGACCTGCGAACCCTCGTCTCTGAAATGGGGCTCTAGGCGCCCCCTATCCGCCCAAGCCCCGGCTCCCCACTAAGCACTCCGAGAGCCTCGGTTGTCTTGGATCACAGCGTCGGTCTTCGCGCATGATCAGGTAGTCGGCGAGCGGCAGATTTTGGCTTGGCGACCCTAGCTGCCCGCCGGACGCGAACCTATATCTAGCGTCCCCTTATTCTTTTGGGGGCTCAATCGACTGTTTTCCTCGGCGTGTGCCGCGAACGGTTTCTTCTCAACGGAGGTCCAAGTATGAGACCACGGTTCCAGATACCCGGTCTCGGGAAGGCATGGGGGGCGCGAGCCATCTTCGGCCTTTTGGCGGCGTTTGTCGTCGCCCCGCAGGCCGCGTACGGGCAGCCACGGCCCACGAGTCCTGTCGGCGTTCGGCTTTACGCCATTCAGAACGCCCGCATTGTGACCGTCTCCGGCCAGACCATCGACCGTGGCACGGTCATCGTCCAGAATGGCATCATCGCTGCCGTTGGGTCGAATGTGTCGGTGCCTGCAGGCGCTTGGGTCATCGACGGGACCGGCAAGACCGTCTACCCCGGATTGTTCGACGCCTTGACCACTCTGGGGCACGGATCAGTCGCTCCCCAGCAGGGTGGCTTCTTCGGCGGCGGTGGGCCGGGAGGCGCGGTCGACGACTCCAATCACTCATGGGGCCCAGAGGACAGACCGGGCACCTCGAGCTGGTTGACCGCGGCAGATGATCTCGACGCCGAGGACGACCGACTCCACAGTTGGCGGAGCGCGGGGTTCACGACGGTGTTGAGCACACTGCCCACTGGGCTCGTGACAGGCCAAGCCGCGGTTCTGAACCTCGGTTCCTATGCCCGGCCCAGAGAATTGGTCGTGGCGACACCGGTGGCGATGAGGGTCAACCTCCTCGACCGTTCATTCACCGGGTATCCGGGCAGCTCGATGGGCGTCTTCGCCTACCTCAAGCAGCTCTACTACGACGGCAAGAACTATCAAGACGTGTGGGCTGCGTACGACGCGAATCCGCGCGGCAAGCAGCGCCCCGAATGGGATCTCGCGCTTGAGCCGGTGAGGCAGCAGTTGCGTGAAGGATGGCCGGTGCTTTTTCCGGCCACCAACCGTAATGAGGTCGGCCAGGCGATCAAGACTACTCGCGAGATGGGCGTGACGCCCATCGTGTACGGGGCCCAGGGCGCCTATGCGGCGGCAGACCTCTTGGCGTCGGCTGGAATCTCGACGTTGGTCAATCTGGATTGGCCGTCGGCCCCCGCAAATGGGGACCCTGACGCCGTACCCGCACTCGCCCAACTCAGGCTGTACGATCGGGCACCGACCACGCCTGGGATTCTCGCGGCGGCTGGGGTGAAGTTCGCTTTTTACTCAGGTGGGCTAAGCAACGCGTCGGACATGGTGTCATCGGCGCGCCGGGCGATCGCGCAGGGGCTTTCCGAAGCTGACGCGATTCGCGCTTTCACGTTGTCACCCGCCGAGATCTTCGGTGTTGCGGATCGTCTTGGCTCCATTGAGCAGGGCAAGATCGCGAATCTGGTGGTGACAAGTGGCAACATCTTTACTGAGGGCACCGAGATTGAGTCGATCTTCGTCGACGGAGAGATGTTCGACGGGTCTGAAACGACGGCCGCTGGGCCGGACGCCGACGGACCGACGTCAGCGGCTGGTCGCGGTGGCCGCGGCGGTCGCGGTGGCGGTCGCTCCACTGGCCCGGACATGGAGGCTCCTCCGATTCCGATGTCTGCCGATAAGGGTGCCTTCCGCAGTGACCCGGTGACGTTCATTACGGGTGCAACGATCATGACGGCGTCTCATGGCACCATCGAGAACGGCGACATCATCATTCGCAACGGCAAGATTGCCGAAGTTGGCACCGGTCTGAGCCGCCCCAGTGGAGCGAGGGTCGTCGACGCGACGGGCAAGTTCGTGACGCCGGGCATTATCGATGCCCACTCTCACTTGGCAGCGGGGAGCATCAACGAAGGCTCCGTCAGCGTTTCGTCTATGGTCACCATCGAAGACGTCATCGAACCCGAAGACAACGGAATCTATCTCGCGCTCGCGGGCGGTGTGACCTCGATGAACGTGCTCCACGGATCGGCGAATCCGATCGGCGGAGGCAACGCGGTACTGAAGTTGCGTTGGGGTGCCGACGCTGACGACATGCTCATCGGCGCACATCCGGGCATCAAATTCGCCCTGGGAGAGAACACCAAGCGCGACCGAAATCCTGACCGGTATCCCGCCACCCGCATGGGTGTGCAAGATGTGATTCGACAGGCATTCCTCGACGCCCAAGAGTACATGAAGGAGCACGACGCCTACGAGGCGGGTGGGAGTCAAGGTGTCGCACCACGCAGGGATCTGAAGCTCGAGTCCCTCATGCAGATCCTCAAGGGTGACCGCTGGGTACATTCCCATTCTTATCGCGCCGACGAAATCTTGCAGTTGATCCGTTTGGCCGACGAGTTCGGCTTCACGATTCGGACCTTCCAGCACGTGTTGGAGGGCTACAAGGTCGCAGATGAGATCGCGGCCCACGGCGCTGGCGCGTCCACATTCTCGGACTGGTGGGCCTACAAGGTCGAGGCCTACGACGCGATCCCGTATAACGCCGCCCTCATGGCGGATCGTGGCGTGCTGGTGTCGATCAACTCGGACTCAGGTGAAGAGATTCGACATCTGAATCAGGAGGCCGCTAAGACCATGAAGTGGGGCGACATGGAAGAGGAGCCAGCGCTCCGCCTCGTGACGCTCAACCCGGCGATCCAACTCGGCATCGACGACCAAACCGGATCGATCGATGAAGGGAAGGACGCCGACCTGGTCATCTGGGAAGGACATCCGCTGAGTATGTTCGGCAAAGCCGTGCAGACGTATGTCGACGGCATGCTTTATTTCGATCTGGAGATGGACCTAGAGCGTCAGGCGGCCATCGCGGACGAGAAGGGCGCGCTGATGGAGAAGCACGGTAGCGGCGAGGCGGGTGGACGGTCGTCGACCGATCGCGTAGCGTCGCCTCGTCTGTCTGGTGAGGATATCAACCGATGAGTTACAAAATCATCAGCGCCTTGAGCGCACTGGCATTGGCCCTTGGACTTGCGGCGCCTGCGGCAGCGCAGACCTATGCCATCCAGGGTGGCACCGTACACACGTTGAGCGGAGATCCGTTTGTGGGTACGGTCGTCATTAGAGACGGTCGCATTCTCGCGGTGGGCCCTGATGTGCAGGCCCCTGCGGGCGCGGAAATCGTTGACGCGACTGGAAAGCATGTATACCCCGGCCTCTTCGACGCGGTGTCTGGCCTCGGGTTGACTGAGGTCGGTGCCGTGGACGTAACCAACGACGCACGCGAGCAGGGGGACTTCAACCCCCACCTGCAGGCGGCGACTGCGATCCATCCGGCGACGGAGCACATTCCGGTCGCCCGGGCGAATGGCATCACGATCACTATGGCTGCGCCCCAGGGCGGAAGCGGCGCGATCGTGGGGCAGGCCTCCCTGATCGGACTCGATGGTTGGACGGTCGAGGAGATGTGGATTGATCCAGGAGCCGCGATGGTCATCAATTACCCCACGTTAGGTGGGGGCGGTGGCCGTGGCGGCGGCGGACGAGGAGGTCGTGGCGGAGGCACTTGGTCTGAGCAGGAGGAGCGCTACGAGGCCGCCGTCGTGCAACTCGACGAATGGATGGACGCAGGACGTCGGTATTCTGCGGCGGTGTCCGCGGGAGCAGACCTACGCCGCGACTTGAAGATGGAAGCCATGGCTCGGGTCGTGAATCGGGAGATCCCGGTGCTGCTGTCGGCAGATGGGGAACGGAACATCCGAAATGCAGTTCTGTGGGCGAAGCGCCAAGAGATTCGCTACGTGATCACAGGTGGACGCGAGGGTTGGAAAATCGCGGACTGGTTGGCTGAGAACGACGTGCCGATGATCCTCTCCGGTACGCAGTCGATGCCGGCCGGTGCCGACGCGTCGTACGACGAGGCCTATGCGAACCCAGGCCGGTTGTACGCGGCAGGTGTGAAGATCGCGTTTGCGACCTTCAATTCGGCAGATTCTCGTACGTTGCCGTACGAGGCCGCCCAGGCCGTTCCATACGGATTGCCAGCTGAGGCTGCGCTGGACGCGATCACGAAGAACGCGGCTGAGATGTTGGGCCTCGATGACCGAATCGGGACGATCGAGGAGGGGAAGCTCGCGAACATCATCGTGACGGACGGTAACCCCTTGGAAATCCAGACTAACGTTACCGATCTGTTCATTCTTGGGCGCTCAGTGAGCACCGATAACAAGCACAAGTCGCTTTACGACCGTTATCGTGCCCGTCCGAGTAGACGCGTGATCTCGTAGGCACGGTCAAACACTGCTTTTTGACGAGCCCTCCGGTCCAACTTTGGGCCGGGGGGGCTCGTTCTTTATCGGTGGCGCCTCCCATCGCCGAGCGCCCCGCTTCTCCTTAGACTTGGTCTATCGTCCAAAATCGCGTGTTCCGCGCGGGACTCTCCTACCGGTTTAGCAGCGGGTCACCGTTGCGTTTTGCCTACATCGATTCCCAGGGTAACGAAGTCGCCATTCCGAGTGTCGACGCCCTCGAGTTCGTCGTGTACCCGAGTGCCTAGGTAGACTTCAACGAGTCTAAATTGGCGCCCTCCGGAGAACCACACCCCGGTCGCCTCACGCAGCGGAGCCGCCAAGGCATCGAGGTCCGCGACGGACGAACTGCGCGTATGGAGAACCTCGAGTTGCTTTACGCCCGCACGCCTGAGTTCCTCGATCGCCGTCCAGCCATCGTGCGATCCATATCGGGCTCCAGCCGTAGGGATGAGCACGATCTTGGCGTCGGGGCCGCCTGAGAGCTTCACAAACTCCGCATATATGTTGAGGCCCAACCGGCCCCCGCTTGCCGCGATAATGGCGCCGTGCTCTGGCCCAACGCACGGCTGACCACAGGCCTGAGCACGCACCTCTCCTCCGGCAGCGACGGCGAGCGCCGCGGCGAGAATCGGGAGACGGCAACGCGTCATGGCATCAGCGCACTAGAGGTAGGGGTTTTCGCCTGACGAGTGATCCGTCACATCGTGTACCGCGGTGATTTCTGGAACTGCCTCGCGCAACATGCGCTCGACACCCTGCCGTAGGGTCATCCGAGAAAGCGCACATCCCTGACAGCCACCGCTCATCTGGACGAAGACATCCGTCTTGTCGACATCCACCAACGAGATCATGCCGCCGTGGGACGCGATGGCTGGATTGACCTGCGACTCCAGGACCTCCCGAACACGGTCCGCTATCGGCCCCTTAGGGGCGGCCTTGGTTGCCGTTGCGGTCCCGGGCGCCTCGCCCGCGGCCGCCTGAACGGTCCGGACCTGGAAGCCCGTTTCATTGACTCGGTCCACGAAGTCGACAGTCGCACCTTCCAAGCGTTCGGCAGACGATTCGGGGACGAGGACCGCGATGCCGTCGACGTCGATCGACCGCTCGTCGTCGGTGCGCTCCTCCATCGACACGAGCGTGAGCTCAAACGCAGGCTCGGCAGGAGGGCTACCCGTTCGCATCGTAATGCGCAGAGCCTCTGTGTCGCCGGCGTCGCCACCGCCCATGTAGGAGATGACTGCTTCGCGGGCCCGATCAGTGAAGGTGATCATAAGTCTTGTGTCGAGTGGTTCCGAATTACCGTAGCGTCTGCTACCCCAGGTCCTTCGTCGGGTTCTACCTGTGGCGGCCGTTGATCGCTCCTTAGCGCTCGGGTACCTTTCGCTCCTGACGCCGTCTCCTAAAAAAACCCTGAAAACACAGGCTATTCATGGCCACCGCTGACCTCATGGACAAGATCGTCTCGCTCGCAAAACGGCGGGGTTTTGTCTTCCAGTCTTCCGAGATCTATGGGGGAACCGGCTCTGTTTGGGATTACGGGTCGCTCGGTGTGGAGATGAAGCGGAACGTAAAGGACCTGTGGTGGTCATCGATGGTGCATCAGCGCGATGACATCGAGGGTATCGATGCGGCCATCCTCATGCACCCAAAGGTGTGGGAGGCGTCGGGTCACGTAGAAGGCTTCAGCGATCCGCTCGTCGAGTGTTCAAATTGCCATCGCCGGTTTCGGGCCGACATGCCGGAAATTGAGGGGGGGCAGTGCCCGACGTGTGGCACAAAAGATGTTTTCGGCGAGCCGCGCATGTTCAACCTCATGTTCAAGACCTTTATGGGGCCCGTCGAGGATTCAAGCGCTACGGTCTACATCCGTCCTGAGACCGCCCAGGGCATCTTCGTCAATTTCCTGAATATCCAGGGCACAGCTAGGCAGAAGGTCCCCTTCGGGATTGCACAGATCGGGAAGGCGTTTCGCAACGAAATCACGCCAGGAAACTTCATCTTTCGTACGCGTGAGTTCGAACAGGCGGAGATGCAGTTCTTCGTAAAACCTGGGGAGGACGACGCGTGGTTCGAGCAGTGGAAAGAAACACGTATGCAGTGGCATCGAGCACTCGGAATCCGTGAAGAGAAGCTTCGCTTCCACCAGCACGGCCCGGACGAACTCGCGCACTACGCGAAAAATGCGTTCGATATCGAATACGAGTTTCCATTCGGATGGAAGGAATTCGAGGGTATCCACAACCGCACGGACTTCGACCTCTCCAGGCATCAGGAGTATTCGGGAAAGAGGCTCGAGTACATCGATGCACCCACGAATGAGCGATTCATTCCGTACGTGATTGAGACCTCAATGGGTGTGGACCGCACGGTGCTGGTTCTTCTGGCGGATGCCTATCGCGAGGACGTGGTCGAGGGAGAGTCGCGAGTGGTGCTCGCACTGCACCCCAAGGTGGCACCCATCAAGGCTGCGGTGTTTCCGCTCGTGAAGAAGGACGGGATGCCGGAGATGGCGCAAAAGCTCATGGCAGACCTACGGGCCGGCGCGATCCCTTCGTTCTACGATCAGTCTGGGGCCATCGGTCGTCGCTACCGACGCCAGGACGAGGTGGGTACGCCTTGGTGTGTCACGGTGGACGGAGAAGGGCTGGAGGACGGCACGGTCACGATCCGCGATCGGGACTCACTCCAGCAGATTCGTATTGCCGCCGACCAGGTCGTTGGATGGGTTCGGGAGCGCTTGGTCTAGCGTCCTGGTCGGTCAGCCGAAGCCACCTTCACGCAACCGGTTCCAGCCGCCGCCGGCGGAATGCCGACGGATCGCTGACGTCCTCCCGCGGAGTCGATCGGCGCGTCCGGGTCACGAATTCGGTGGCCGGTCACAGCCGCGCTCCCTATACTCGGGCTGTTTCATCCCGCCGAAAGAACTGCCAAAAGACCGAATCCGCGCAACCTCGGAGTCTCCCATTGTCCTCCAAGTCCGAAGTCTTCAGTTCTCGGTGGGGCATGCTGCTCGCGATGCTCGGGATGGCGGTCGGGACCGGCAACATTTGGCGTTTTCCTCGCGTGGCGGCAAGCAACGGAGGAGGTTCCTTCCTCATCGCCTGGGCGGTGTTCCTTCTGGCCTGGTCCGTTCCTCTACTCATTCTCGAGTTTGGCATGGGGAAGGGGACTCGGCAGGGCGCGATCGGGGCTTTTGTGAAGACCCTGGGCCCCGGATTCGCTTGGATGGGCGCGTGGGTCGCCTTCGTCGCGACCGCGATCATGTTTTACTACAGCGTGGTCATGGGCTGGACCCTTCGCTTTTTCGTGGGAACGATCACGGGCGAAGTGCCTGGAGCGACACCCAGCGCATTTTGGGACGGCTTCCATTCCACCCCCGGTGCGCTGGTCACGCACGTCGTTGCGATGACGCTCGGCGTGTTTGTAGTCTCGCGCGGCGTGAAGGGGATCGAGACGGCCGCGAAGTTCCTGATTCCGAGCCTGATCTTTCTTGTATTCGTGCTTGCGCTTCGTGCGGTGACCCTGCCGGGCGCGAGCGCTGGGCTCGCCTTCTTGTTCACTCCCGACTGGGCGGCGCTCGGTGACTACCACGTTTGGCTTGAGGCGTTAACTCAGAACGCCTGGGATACCGGAGCGGGGTGGGGGCTGGTGTTGACCTACGCGGTCTATATGCGAGCCAACGAGGACACTGCGCTCAACGCCTTTGTCATCGGCTTCGGCAACAATGCGATGTCATTGTTGGCGGGCATCATGGTGTTGTGCACCGTGTTCTCTGTCATGCCCGATGCGGCGGGTGAGATTGTAGGTGCCGGCAATGAAGGGCTGACGTTTATATGGGTACCGCAACTGTTTGCACAAATTCCAGGCGGACGTTTCTTCCAGGGGCTCTTCTTCCTTGCGCTGGTATTCGCCGCATGGACGAGCCTGGTAGCCATGATCGAGATGGCGAGCCGCGTGCTCATGGATCTGGGCCTGCCGCGGTCGCGTGCGATTCTCATGGTGGGGGCTGCGGGGGTCGCATTTGGCATTCCGAGCGCACTCAACCTTAAGTTTTTTCAAAATCAGGACTGGGTGTGGGGTGTCGCGCTCATGGTGTCCGGATTTTTCTTTGCCTTGGCCGTTCTGCGTTATGGCGTCACGCAGTGGCGTGAAACCTTCATCAATCAGCCGGGCTCAGACATCCACATCGGCGCTTGGTGGGATTGGGCCATTCGCTTGGTGGCGGTGGAAGCCGCAGTACTCGCCGGGTGGTGGCTGTGGGGCGCACGCAGCGATGATGTCACGGAAACATGGACGCTGTTCAGCGCCTATAACGTCGGTTCCGTATTGATTCAATTCGCGGTGGTCCTCGTGGCGCTGATCGCTGCGAATCGATGGCTCGCGGCTCGGGTCTCGACGAGCGGAGCAGCGGAAGAGCCGACCTGAGTATCCTGATGAAATTCGAGGCTTTTGAACGAGCCGCGCAGGCGGCATACGAAGACGTCCCGGACCCGTTCAAAGAGGGGATCGACGGATTGGTGGTGAGGCGTGAGGCGATTCCCCACCCAGAGCGTGAGAATGTCTACACTTTGGGAGAGTGCCTCACCGAGGAGCATAGGTCCGACTACGGGAGCCCCGAGACCACCCGCTCGGTGATCGCCCTGTATTGGGGTTCGTTTCGTGAGCTCGCGCGCTCCGATGATGACTTCGATTGGGAAGGCGAACTATGGGAGACGCTTACCCATGAACTGCGTCATCATCTGGAATCTCTTGCCGGCGATGATGCCCTCGATTCGCTCGACTACGCCGTTGACGAGACCTTCAAGCGAGACGAGGGGCTCGATTTTGATCCTTGGTATTTCCAGTCTGGCGAAGAGATTGCGCCGTCTGTGTATCGAGTCGAGAAAAGCGTTTACATCGAGCAGGAATGGAGGGAGCAGGACTTCCCACAGGCCGAACGAATCGAGTTCGACTGGGAGGGGGTGCGATTTGTCTGCCGGCGGCCGGACGCACTCGGGGACGTCCATTTCGTGTGGATCGAGGGGATCGAGAGGCAGGGGAGTCTCGAAATCGTCCTTGTGCGAAAACGGACGTGGTGGGAGGACGCGAAACGGCTCGTGGGCACATACCGTCCGGTAGTGCTTGAGTCGAAGTCGATCGCGAAACCGCTCACGGACGGCGTCTAGAGAGCCTCGGAGCGAGAGACCTGGGGTGCCGCGCGGGTGTCCCATCGTGCCCCTCCGGTGGTCTCCGCTCTTGGGGGAGTGATTCCGACAAAGGCATCGCGCTGCTTGGGTCGAGGTCTCGCGGCGTCGACTTCCGTGCCTCCGACGATCCTCCTAGCTTCCCGCGCAATGTCTCTTCATGACGCCTATGCGCGTATCACGCCGTACGAGCTCGCCTTTCCTGAGCCCGACGCCGTCGACCGGTTGATCGCCGATATCGCCGAAGAAGCGCGCGGCCGCGGCGCAGATCCGGCGCAGCCGCATGAGTTCATCACAATGGGTGCCGTGGGTGCGTTCATTCGTGACCTCCAGGGGTCAGACGCCCCCCCTGAGGCGATTCACCAGTACGGAGCGCTGGTCTTCCACGCAGTGCACTTTCGTGAAGCGGGCTGCCCGGTGTACGTACTTGGTGCGCACGCCGCGCGTTACCTGGTTGGAGGGGCGCCGTCCGGTGCGCCTGTGCCCCCTAAGCCTTCCGGATACCTTCAGCTACCGCAACATCTGTTCTGGACTGCCGGTGCCGAGGGATCGCCGCCGGAGTCGATCGACGGACTCTTCTGGACACTGTCTTCCACGGGCATGCTGCATATCTTGCTTGCCACCGGCTTGCGGCCGGACAGGCCGGGCTTTGGCACGGTTCCTGTACCTGAGGCGCCGGTTTCCGACGCTTCCAGTTGGATGGGAATCGAGGTGAGGGCGGCCGGGGGCGACTTTTCGAGTACGATGCCTGGCGGAGAACTGGACGGTCTGTGCACCGTCGAGTCTTCCGGCGAAATCTTGAAGCTCTTGGCACGTTTTTTCGCCTACGTTACGGCAGTGCCGTCGGCACTCGTTCGCTGCGAGCCAGCGACCGGGACGGACGGAGGGCCGACTGCCTCGTTGTTTTCCCACGACAGGGTGGTGTTGGATGGCTAGGGAATCCAAGAGAGACAAAGTCGAGCGGGCCGCTCAGGTCTTCGACCTCCTAGCTTTGGAATATCCCGACGCGCATTGCGAACTCGAGTTCTTGAACCCGTTTCAGCTCGGGGTGGCGACGATCCTTTCGGCGCAAACCACAGACGTCCGCGTGAACATGGTGACGCCGCCGCTGTTTCGGGCCTACGCGGACGCCGAGGCCCTTGCGAGTGCGCAGCAGAAGGACGTCGAGGAGATCATTCGCACGACAGGCTTCTTTCGGAACAAGGCGAAGAATATCATCGGCTTCGCCCGAGGGCTCATGGCCGACCACGGTGGCGAGGTCCCCAGGACTATGGCCGCGCTGGCCGCGTTGCCGGGTGTCGGTCGCAAGACGGCGAACGTCGTCCTCGGCAACGCGTTCGGGATCGATGAGGGTGTGGTCGTCGATACGCACGTGAAGCGGCTGGCTGCCCTGCTCGGATTAACCCGAGAAGAGACCCCGGAGAAAGTCGAAAAGGACCTGGTGGCGATTTTCCCCCGAGAGCGATGGACGCTGTTGTCACACTTGTTGATTTGGCACGGCAGGCGGGTCTGTGATGCGCGCAAGCCGAAATGTGAGATGTGCACCCTGGCGTACCTCTGTCCGTCGTCTAGGGTGTAGCGTAGTAGCGTAGCCCAAGAACGTCCTGCAGAACGAGGCGGCATCAGCGTTCTAGTTCTGATCGTCAGATTCGATCCACTGAATTCGCTGCGCGGCCCATGTGCCGTCGGGTCCGTTGGGGTGCCGCGCAACAAGGCGGCGCAGGTCGGGGAGAATGAGCGATGGATCACCGAGCCTGGCCGCGCAGATCTCCCCCATGACTCGCAGGACGAAGGCCCAGAGTTCGTATGGGGCACCGTCACCTGCAAGTGAGGGGCGGATTACTGCGATGCCGTCCTCAGGTCTCCCAAAACTTTCCGCGAGCATGCGCCCCAGTCGTATCGCAACCCCCACGTGTTGGGGGTCGTCCCTGAGGACCTTCTCATATTCCGTGCGAGCGGACTCGTACTCACCGCGGGCCTCAAGGGCTTGGATTTGGGAATGGTCCGGCCTGCGTCTCGCGCCGCCTAGTCCGCCTACAATCGAGCCGAGTGCGAGTTCAGCTGCGCTGCCACAGATCACCCAACCGGCAAAGTACCCGTATGCCGTCCCGACCCCGGCCGCCGCGACCATCGCAGGAATCGGCGCCACGTCGAGATACCAAAACAGCGGCAACCCGACGACCGTCCCCGTGACCGCGTCCCACGCGAAGGCCACGGCTTCATGGAAGCGTCCGGATTCGTCGGTGACCCAATGCACGATCTGTGGCTCCAAGACGAGTTGGAGGTAAACGAAGAGCGTGAGACCAAGTATGCCCGCCAGGATTCCGACCACCGGCTGAATGTCATACGCTGTGGCGACGTCGTACCCGTACAACGCACCCACCACGGCCGTGATCGGCCCGGCGAGGTAGAATTGGCAGCGGTTGCGTCCGGCAACGAGGCCGGCGGAGAGCGTAATCGTCACGGAAGCAAAGAGGTTGTTTTGAGGTCCGCGAAGCAAGTCGATCTTGACCTCTTCAGTGGACCTGCGCACGTTCGCACGTCGCCGACCGCTCCCCAACTCCAGCCGAACCCGCATGATGCCTAGCAGAGACGAGGCCGTCACTCTCCTTGAAGAGTGGGTCGAAAACGAGGGACTGAGGAAGCACATGTACTGCGTCGAGGCTGCGGTTCGGCACTACGCGGTGCTGCGGGGCGGCGACCCGGACGTATGGGGGCTGGCTGGACTGCTCCACGACCTCGACTGGGAAAAGTACCCAGACCGTCATCCACTGACCGCCGTGGAGCACCTCAGGACGTTGGGGTACACGGACGAGGTTCTGCAGGCCATTCTCGCGCATCGCGCGGACTTCACCGGAGTCCAGCCGTCGAGCGACTTGGATAAGATCTTGGTGGCGTGCGACGAACTGTCTGGCCTCGTCTTCGCCTGTTGCCTCGTGCGCCCCAACGGGATCGACGATCTCAAGCCGAAGTCGGTGGTCAAGAAGCTCAAAGACAAGACCTTCGCAGCCGGAGTCAGTCGCGATGAGGTGCATCACGGCATGGAACTCATCGGGCTGGAACGGAGTGAGCACATCCAGAACATCATTGATGCGCTTCGAGCGATCGGCGAAGAACTCGGGATTCGCGGAGAAGACCGACCGGCTTGAGGCCGAGGTCCCTTTGCGGGCCTGGACGGACGCCGTGGCGTGTGGATGAACGTGCAGGGATCGCCCCTTCAGGCGTCGTGTATCGTGAGCATGGGTCTCCATCTCTTAGGGTGAATATGCGCACGCAGCTCTTTCTTCTTGGTCTGCTGGTGGCGTTGCCAAACGTCAGCTCGGCCCAGGACGTGGAAATGTTCGGCGAGAGGTACGGCACGCGGCCGCCGCAGGTCTACTACGAACAGCTGTCGCGGGATCCCGGCGCCTTCGCTTTCACCCGTGGTCGCACGGCTCGCTTGCGGGCCCGCATGGCGGCCGAGGCCGGCTTGGATCCAGGACGCCCTCGCTTAATTGGGCCAAGGGATGGACCCGTGGAAGGCACCTACCGCATCCCGGTCCTCATGGGCCTTTTCTCGGACTCCCCGGCCGAAGCGGCCATGCCCTACACCCGCGACGATGTACAGACGGCGTATTTCGGACACGTACCCGGCACGATCACCGATTTCTACGGCGAGATCTCAGGGGGCAAGGTCGATCTTCTCGGCGACCTCCAGGACTGGACTCGGGGCTCGTTTACAAACCTTCAGGCGACGGCGGGCAACAGCGGATTGTCCGCGGGAACGACCGGGCCGTTCATCGTACAGTTGCTCCAAGGTCTCCCGGACGTGGACTGGGCGCTGTACGACAATGATGGCCCCGACGGATCTCCGAACTCGGGGGACGACGATGGCTTCGTCGACGCACTGGCCGTCGTCCAGCCGACGTCCGGGGGCGAATGTGGAGGCTCGGACAAGGACAACCGCATTTGGTCGCATCGCTGGAGTCTCCAGTCGGCCGCTGGCACTGTATTGAGAGCGATGGGCATGAACGAAGGTTTTGCCACGACTGTGCCCGCGGCCGGCGGGGGTGTCATCCGGGTCGATGACTACGTGATACAGCCCCTCCTCGCATGCAACGGGGCCGATCTCAGCGAGATTGGAGTCTTTTCGCATGAACTCGGACACGCCTTCGGGCTTCCTGATCTTTACGACACCAAGCCAAGCATCGAGGGCAAACATGCCGGGGCTGGGAACTGGGACTTGATGGCCTCGGGCTCCTATGGCTGCGATGGAAATTCGGCAGAAAGCCCTTGTCACATGGGCGCGTGGAGCAAGTCGATCTTGGGTTGGGTCAACGTCACTACGATGCCAGCAGGTACCGACTTCGGGACGCTGGTACTCAATCCGGTTGAATCCGGTGGTGGCGTTTACCGGGTCGATGCCCGAGACGGCTCCGGTGACTACTTCCTGCTCGAGAATCGGCAGCGAATCGGGTACGACAAGAATCTGTATGGCGAGGGTATGCTCATCTGGCATATCGACCCGGCCTGGGTCTCCCAACAGTGGGCGGCATTCAACAACGTGAATGCGTATGCACACCGCGGTGTGTGGCTCCGTGAGGCCGATGGGGGTGATGACATGGGGCGGCCAGGAGGAGGCCGCGGCGACGCCAGCGATCCATTCCCTTGGATCAGTTCCTCGGGTGAGAACCGATCCTTCCACGCCGCTTCACAACCGGCAGCCACCTCGCGGTTGGGCACGCCAACTGGGGTGACCATCGTGGACATCACGACCGCGGGCGATGACGTGACCTTCAGGTTGCTCACGCGCTTCACGACACTCTCCCTGCTCGCGGAGGGCACGGAGGGCACGGGCGGAATCTTCACCATAGACGGGTCCTCGATTACGGGGGCGACGCACACATTCAGCTCGGCTCCGTTCTCGCGGCACACCATCAAGGTGGCGGAGGGGGAGAGCATCGCGGCGGGCGTAAGACGTCCCTTCGCCGGCTGGGCGGATGACGCGTCCGCGCTGCCGGTGCGGCAGGTGAAAACGCCCTTTGTTGACACCGAGTACGTGGCCCGTTTCGCTGGCCGCCAGATGCAATTGGCCGTCGAGTCGACGGGCGGTGTGAACGGGGTCAGCCCAGGCACGTTTAGCACAGTCCCGGCCTCGGCGGATCTCTGGTTCGATGAAGCGAGCTCGGTCATCGTCGAGGCGGTCCCCACGAGAGGCTTCGGATTTGTCGACTGGACGGGGGCACTGGCTGGCCAAGGGAACCCCGCGATTGTGATGATGGCAGCACCTGTCACAGCGGGGGCCTCATTCGAACTGACGTACGCGCTGCCGGCCGCTCCCGTCTCTTTTTCCGCGGCAGTATCACTCGACTTTCGGCTAGACGTTGAGAATGGAACGGCCCCGGTCGTGTGGGTGGTGACCGAAGGCCTACTTCCCGCCGGTGTCGCGGTGGATGCCTTCGGGAATGTCACAGGCGCGGCGTTGGAGTTGGGAAACTTTACTGTGACGGTCCGCGCGACCGATGCCCTGGGGCTTCAGGCTACGGGGCCACTGGTGTTTGCTGTGTCCGACCCGGGAATCCCGGTCGCGCAGCTTGCATCGCACTTCCTTGGCGTGGGTCCGTCCCTAAGCGCGATCCAGTTGAACTTCCTAGACCGGCAAGGAAACCGGAACGGCGGCTTTGACCTGGGTGATTTCCGGGCCTGGGTGCTCGCGAACCCGAGCCTGCCGTTTTCGTTAGAGCTCCGGTCGCTTATTGGGCCCGATGTGGTGATCCGTGCATCCGACCCGGCGGGCGGACGATGACCGCGCCACCCTGGAGTCGCCGCGTCCGCCGCCTGCTTTTCCTCATCGTCGCGGGGCTAGCAGCAGCGTGCGATGGAGGTCCCAAGGGCCCAGGGACGCGAGACGGTGTTGTGGAGGGACCCGCGAAATTGGGTGCCGTCGTCCTGGAGGTGACGGGCATCGGCATCACGGGCTTCAAGGGGCGGGGTGACACCCGTGCGTACGACGCCGTCGTGTCCGCTGCTGAAGGGCGTCACAGAGTGGTTCTTGTCGATGCCGCAGGCGGGTTGATCGAATTCGGTATCACGGTTGAGGACCTAGACGCGGAGCCCCCACTCGTGACCGTCCTCGTCGCCGCAGGAAGCGACAACCAGGCGCAGTTATCGACGGGTGTGGTGGTCCGTCTCGACCGCTAGTGTCCTGTACCAGAAGTGGTTTGAGCCCCGACAGTGCCGATGCGCCGCGATGGCAAGGCACGACGACAAGGAATAGCATCGCTATTTCGCGGAGGAGCAACGAAGTCAGCGTGGATTCAGCGGCGCTCGAATGCAAACGAATTTCTGTTGCAGTACACGAGAATGTCGGGTTGCACGCCCTCGCGCCTCTAGCGAAGTTACGCGGACCGTTTCGTCAGAGTTCGTCATCAGTCGTTACGGTCGACCGATTTCGCCAAAAAACAAACCGCCGAGCCGCCTTTAGGGTGGGGGAGCAGCCCATGACGGGAGCCACATGGATCAGCATGATCTTGGTGATGGCCTTTGTGTGGGGCGGCTTCTCCCTGGTGCTCACCACCGCCATCCGGAAGGAATCCGGCAAGAGCGGTGACGAGTAGCTGCACCCCCTCCGCGCCGCGGCCTGACCGGACTGCCGCAGCCACGTGCCACGACGCGACGATCTAGAGACGATCCTCATCTTGGGGTCAGGACCGATCATCATCGGCCAGGCCTGCGAATTCGACTATTCCGGTACGCAGGCGGTGCGTGCCCTCAAGGAAGAGGGATACCGGGTAGTCCTGGTGAATTCGAACCCAGCGACCATCATGACCGACCCGGAGATTGCTGATCGGACGTACATCGAGCCGATCACGCTGGAGTGGGTCGAGAAGGTCATCGAAAGAGAGCGGCCGCAGGCACTGTTGCCGACAATGGGTGGGCAGACCGCGCTCAATGTCGCCATGGATCTGCATCACGCCGGGGTTCTCGAGAAGTACGGCGTCGAGCTGATCGGAGCGAATGCCCATTCCATCGAAATGGCGGAAGATCGAGAGAAGTTCACCGAGGCCATGCACCGTATCGGTCTGAATGTGCCCACCGGCGGTTTTGCGGGTACGATCGACGAGGCCATGGAGATCGTGGAAACGACGGGTTACCCGGCGATCGTTCGGCCGTCTTATACGCTCGGCGGGACGGGGGGCGGCATCGCGTACAACCGCGAGGAGTTCCGTGCCCAAGTTCGGAAGGGACTCGATGCTTCGCCAATCACCGAGGTCCTGATCGATTGTTCTGTCATCGGCTGGAAGGAATACGAACTTGAGGTCGTTCGAGATGGGGCGGACAACGTCATCATCGTCTGTTCGATCGAAAACTTCGATCCGATGGGCGTCCACACAGGGGATTCGATCACGGTCGCCCCGGCGCAGACGCTCACCGACGTGGAATACCAAAAAATGCGGGATGCAGCGATCGCGATTATTCGCGAGGTCGGCGTCGAGGCTGGAGGCTGCAACGTCCAGTTCGCAGTGAACCCAGACAACGGGGATCTACTCGTTGTCGAGATGAATCCGCGGGTGTCACGCTCGTCGGCGCTGGCATCCAAAGCGACCGGCTTCCCCATCGCCCGAGTGGGTGCCAAGCTCGCTGTCGGGTATCTACTGAACGAACTGCCGAACGACATCACCAAGAGCACGCCCGCCTCCTTCGAGCCGGTCCTGGACTACACGGTGGTAAAGCTCCCTCGGTTCGCATTTGAGAAATTTCCGGAAGTCGACGACACGCTTGGCGTGCAGATGAAGTCGGTCGGGGAGACCATGGCGATCGGGCGCACGTTGCGGAGTGCCTGGCAAAAGGGTTTCCGAGGTCTGGAGACGGGGCGCCACGGCTGGGTGATCGGCAAGACGTTGAAGGACGACGGGCTCGCTGATGGGGACACCTCAACGCTTATCAAGGCGATCAGCCGCCCTACGCCGAACCGGCCTTATCAGCTGAAGCGGGCGATGCTGGCTGGTCTCACGACGGAAGAGATCTTCGCGGCAACCAAGATCGACCGATGGTTCCTGGATCAGTTGCGACAGATCCTGGAATGGGAGCAGCGCTACGCCGAGGCCACCGAGGTCTCGCCCGACCTGCTGCGTCGCATGAAGCGCGAGGGTTTTGGCGACCGACAACTCGCTGAACTACGTGGAGAGACCGAGGCTGACGTGCGGAAGCGCCGTTGGAGTTTAGGCATTCGCCCGACGTACAACGTTGTCGACACGTGCGCCGGCGAATTCCCTGCGGCCACCCCGTATTATTATTCGTCCTACGAGGACGAAAACGAGAGCAAGCCGTCGGATCGGGAAAAGATCGTGATCCTGGGTAGTGGGCCGAACCGAATCGGGCAGGGCATCGAATTCGACTATTGCTGTGTGCAGGCGGTCTTGGCGCTCCGCGAGGCGGGCTACGAGACGATCATGATCAACTCAAATCCGGAGACGGTCTCTACCGACTTCGACGTCAGTGACAAGCTCTACTTCGAGCCCCTCACGCTTGAAGACGTCTTGGAGATTCTGCACCTCGAAAAGCCGAAGGGCGTGATCGTGTCCCTTGGGGGTCAGACTCCGCTCAACTTGGCGCACGCGTTAGAAGCGCTGGGCGCGCCAATTTTGGGAACGTCGGTCGAGGCGATCGACAGAGCGGAGGATCGGGACCGCTTCGACGAGGTCTGCCGGAAGATTGGGGCGCGTACGCCGGACAACGGCATGGCGCGCAGCGAAGAAGAGGCGATCGAGGTCGCGCGCAGGATCGGCTTCCCTGTCCTTGTTCGTCCGAGCTACGTGCTCGGGGGACGCGCGATGCGCATCGTCTACGACGAGCCCGCGCTGGAGCGCTACTTCGCTGAAGCATTCCAGGCTTCCGCAGACCATCCGGTGTTGGTGGACTCCTTCCTCGAAGACGCCTTCGAGGCCGATGTCGACGCGTTGTGCGACGGAACCGATGTGGTCATCGGCGGCATTATGCAGCACATCGAAGACGCGGGAGTGCACTCCGGCGACTCGGCGTGTGTGCTGCCACCCTATCTGCTGTCCGGCCCTGTGCTGGATGAAATCCGCTCTTTGACCCGCAAGTTCGCGCTTGAATTGGGGGTCGTCGGCTTGATGAACGTGCAGTACGCCATCAAAGGCGACGTCGTGTACGTCTTAGAGGTGAACCCGCGGGCTTCGCGAACCGTCCCCTTCGTGAGCAAGGCGACCGGGGTGCCGTTGGCCCGACTCGCGGCGCGGATCATGGCAGGCGAGCGGCTTGCGGACCTCAACGTGCCTGAGGAGCCGCCGGTGCCAGGGGTCGCGGTGAAAGAGGCCGCGTTCCCGTTTAACCGCTTCGATGTGGACGTCCTTCTCGGCCCCGAGATGCGCTCGACGGGTGAGGTCATGGGCTTCGACGACTCATTCGGCATGGCGTTCGCCAAGGCGCAGGTGTCCGCTGGGAATGTGCTGCCTGACTCGGGGAGAGTGATCGTCACGGTCAACGACGGGGATAAGGCGACCGTTACGCCTATCCTGCGGCGCTTCCACGATATGGGCTTCACGATCATGGCGACGAAGGGGACGCGTGAGTATCTCGCGCGGCTCGGTGTGCCGGCAGAACCTGTCTTCAAGGTCGGTGAAAATCGGCCGAACATTGTGGATCTGATCGTCTCGGGCGAAGTGGCTTTGTTGATCAACACGCCGCTCGGGAAACAGTCGCAGTATGATGACTACGCCATGCGACGGGCCGCGATCACCTACAAGGTCCCGTACCTCACGACGATGTCGGCCACCTCCGCCGCATGCGACGCGATGATCGCGCTCAGGTCGCGCGAGCGGGAGGTTCGTTCGCTCCAAGAGCGTATCGCTTCGTTGTCTGTCGGCGCGGGCGGGGACTGACGTACGTGTCAGTCGGCAGGAGGTTGAGTTCATGAGTGGCCCCACCGGCTTTTATCTGCATCCCTCGTCATCCCTTCATGACACGGGGTGGGCGCATCCGGAACACCAGGGTCGCCTGCGGGCGCTCGCGTCATCCGTCGGTAAAGACCTGCTGACGCTGCACGGTCATGTGGAACAGATGCCGGCGGAAGTGGCCTCCGTTGAGGACCTGTTGCGAGTGCACACCTCCAGCCAGATCGACGTTGTGCGCTCAGCCTGCGCGATGGCTGCGGAGTCCGAGACGATTGTAGCGATCGATGGCGACACCAGGGTCTCCTCCGCCTCGTGGGAGGCCGCGGTCGGCAGTGCCGGCACCGCCATCGCGGCTGCGCGTGCGGTCGCGGAAGGCAAAATCGGAAACGCGTTTGTGGCGACCCGACCCCCAGGGCACCACGCCACCCCCGATCAGGCGATGGGATTTTGTCTCTTCAATAACGTGGCGGTTACTGCGCGATGGCTGCAGGCTCATGGACACGCCGAGCGTGTGCTGATTGTGGATTGGGACGTGCACCACGGAAACGGCACCCAAGACGTGTTTCTGTCAGACCCTTCGGTGTTCTTTCTTTCGCTGCATCAGTGGCCCCACTATCCCGGCAGTGGCGCGGCTGAGGAGACCGGCGTCGGCGGCGGGATCGGCTACACGCTGAATGTGCCGCTGCCGGGGGGCACCTCCGCGGCGGAGCACCGAGCCAGCTTCGAAGCGGCGATCGATGCCGCCCTAGAGCGTTTCCGGCCGGACTTCGTGCTGGTGTCAGCGGGTTTTGACGCGATGGCCGGAGACCCGCTGGGGGACCTCTTGCTGGAGCCCGACGACCTGTACGCGATGACGAGGTATGTGATCGAGGTCGCAGCGGCCGGCTGTGGCGGTCGTGTCGTGGCGCTGCTGGAGGGCGGGTATGACCCGAAGCGTCTGGGTTTGGGGGCCGTGTCGGTGATCCGAGCGTTGGCCGGGCTGGAGAAACCCTAACGGTTTCAGGGTATTCGAGTCCGAGGCGGAGATGATGACTGCGGTGCCGTTGCCCCTGCCGTCCCGCTCCGTAGCTTTCCTTTCCATGCCATCAAACGAACCCGGAACGGACGTGCAAGCGTCGACTGTTCCTTCCATGCTCGACTTGGTGCGGTTGAGTCCACGTCTCCTGTTTCCTCCTGGAGGAGTAGATCTCTACCGCCAGATCGCGTTGTTGACGGAGATGTCGGCGGACGACGAAGTCCTTCACGTTGCCTGCGGCAAGGGTGTTTCGCTCGGCTACTTCGTGACCGAATTCTGTGTGCAGGGATCTGGCGTCGACGCCGACCCCACGATGGTCGAGTTTGCAGAAGGGCGTAGTCGCGATGATGGACTCGGCGACAGACTCCAATTCCAGACAGGACGGTCAGACGCGCTCCCCTACCGTGACGAGATCTTTGACGTCGTTGTCGGTGAAATCGGCCTAGCCAATCACTGCGATCCCGCAGATGCGATACGTGAGCTTGTCAGGGTCTCCAAGCCGGGGGGCTTTGTGGTCCTTGTGCAACTGGTGTGGAAAGCGCCGGTCGAGGAAGTGCGTCGCGTTGTACTGGCGGCACATCTTGGTGCCCAACCGCTCATGGTCGTGGAATGGAAGCGCCTTCTCCGCGAACAGGGGGTGGAGGAGCTCCTTGTCCAAGATTGGTCCGATGAGGAGACTGCGTTTCGCTCGGCGGTCGTGAAGCCGTTCCTCGATTTTGCCGAACTCTTCACCTTGACTGAGAAGATCGGCATCCTGAGGAGGGCTTGGGCTCGGTGGGGTTGGAAGGGCGTCCGCACCTTGCTGACACGTGAGCGGGAGGTGCATCGATTGCTCACGCGGGAGCGGATTCTTGGGCTCGACCTACTGAAGGGCCGGAAAGAAGGGTCGGTGCAGGGCAGCACTGAGACTCCGGCCGCGGAGTCTGAACCAGCGATGGCCGCTGAGCATCCAAAGGCCGCCGAGGCAGTGGACGACGCGGCGTACGAAAAAAAAGTCGCGCCGAAGGCGTCTGCTGAGTCTGGGGCGGAGGGTACCGAGACCGCCGGTCTTCCGCTCTTCGGGAACGAAGGCGAACAAATTTGAGCGGGATCGTCCCGCCCGAACCACAATATCAAGAGTCGAGTCAGCCACGTGAGCACTGCACTTCTTTGCACGCCGGAAGGTATTGAACGCGTCCAACAAGCCATTCGGACCGCAGGCCTGGATGGGTGGCTTCTCTACGAATTCCACGGACTCAACCCGATTGCCGTGCAGCTGCTAGGGCTAGGTAAGACCACGCGCAGGGCGTTCATCTTGATTCCGGCTGAGGGCGAGCCGGTCGCGATGATCCATGCGATTGAGGCGTCTTCGTGGCGGCACTGGCCGTTCGCGTTCCGAAAGTACTCCGGGTGGAAGGACATGGAGGACCAGCTCGCTGAACTCGTCGGTGATCATGGCCGTCTAGCGATGGAGGTCTCCCCGGGCGCCGCGGTGCCGACGTTGGACTATGTGCCGGGCGGGGTCGTGGGCCTTCTCCTGGGCATGGGTGTCGAGGCTACGAGTTCAGGCGATCTGGTTTCGAGGTTCCACTCGGTATGGACGACAGAGCAGCGGGAGCGACATCGCGAGGCCTCTGAGATCGTTGCTGAAATCGCTCGTCGAGCCTTTGAGCGAGCGGCAGAGGCCATCAAGGCGGGGGCCCCCACCAATGAGGGAGCGCTCACCAAGTGGATCACCACGGAATTGAAGGCGTCGGGCCTCGTGATGAGGCCCTCATGTATTGTTGCCATCGGACCGCGCGCGGCGGATTCCCACTATGCCCCGATTGGCGCAGGGGAGACCATCAATCGTGGGGATCTGCTCCTCATCGACCTTTGGGGTGCGTTTCCGGGCATGGTGTACGCGGACCAGACGTGGATGGGCTTCATGGGTGCGAAAGTCGATGCACGCACGCAGGAAATTTGGGAGGCAGTGCGCGATGCTCGCGATGCTGCGGTGACCTTCCTTCAAGAGCGCTTTGACGCTGGGCAGGACGTGCGCGGCTTCGAGGTGGATGATGTGTCTCGCCAGGTCATCACCGAACGTGGCTACGGCGAGTTCTTCGTACACCGCACCGGCCACTCGATGGACATCGACCTCCATGGGAGTGGGCCCAATCTGGACAACCTGGAGAGCCGCGATGACCGGCTGCTGGTGCCAGGCGTCGGATTCTCGGTTGAGCCCGGCATCTACCTCTGGGACGACATCGGGATTCGCAGCGAGATCAATGTACACTGGAGTGTGGCAGGACCCGAGGTCACTCCGTCTCAAATCCAAAAGGAAATCTTTTTGCTCCTGGACGGCGATTGAATCCAGCCGAGGTCCGCGTTGAGGTAGCGTTGCCGCTACCCATCCATCGCACGTTTACCTACCGAGTCGACACACTACAAGCGCCTCCGGCGGGCACCCGAGTTCTGGTCCCGTTTCGTAAAGAGGAACGCATAGGTTGGGTGGTTGGCCCTGGAGCCGGTGCCGAGATCGAGCGCGTTCGCCCGGTTCTCGCTGTGCTGGAGGACGAGCCCAGCGTACCCGCTGAGCTACTGGAACTCTGTCGTTGGATGGCCGACTACTACGTGACTCCGCTTGGGATCGCGTTGAGGACGGCCCTGCCCTCCGTGCTTTCCGATGTGTCGCGCGACTACCTGACCCTCGTGAACGAGCCCAACGAGGACCTGTCCGCGAGGGAGGCCAAGGTTGTCGAGGCTCTGAGGGAGAGGGTCGAACCCCAACGAGTGAAGACCCTCCGCAAGCGATTGGGATTGGGATCGATCTGGCCTCAGGTGCGCTCGCTTGAAGCCAAGGGGGTCGTGCGCCACGAGACCGTGCCACCCCCCGCGCCGTCAGTGAAGACTCGGAGAGTGGTCCGACTCATCCGACGACTCGGTACGCTCTCCGGGCGGGAGGAGGCCTTTGGTCGGGCGGCGCGTCAGCGCGAGTTATACGAGCTGCTTGAATCCAGCGGGGGCGTGGCCGAATTAGGGCGCCTCACGGGTGAGGCCGGGTTCAGCCGTAGTGTCGTGGCGGCCCTGGAAGAAAAGAGCTTGGTGGCCCTATCTGACCAGGAGGAATTCCGTGATCCGTTCGCTGACGCGCCGATCCAGACGCCGCCCCAGCTGACACCAACCGCCTATCAACGCGCGGCCCTTGATCGGATGATTGTCGCCTTGGCTGAGAAGACGCCGGCGCCCTTCCTCCTCCAGGGCATCACCGGATCGGGGAAGACGCTCGTGTACATCGAGCTTCTTAGAGAGGCGCTCGCTCGAGGTCAAACTGCGATTGTCCTTGTGCCAGAGATCGCGCTAACGCCGCAAACGGTGTCCCGTTTTCGGGCGCACTTCGGAGACCAGGTCGCGGTATTGCACTCCGGCCTTTCCGACGGCGAGCGCTACGACGCATGGCGCCAGCTCAGGAGCGGACAGCGCAGCATTGCTGTCGGGGCCCGATCCGCCCTCTTCGCTCCCTTGGCGAATCTTGGGGTGATCGTCGTCGACGAGGAGCACGACGGGAGCTACAAACAATCCGAGGCCCCACGATACCTCGCCCGCGACTTGGCTGTGGTGAGGGCTCGATCGGTGGGCGCCGTCTGTGTGCTGGGCAGCGCGACACCTTCCCTCGAGAGTTGGCATAACGCTCGTTCGGGGAAGTTCAGCCATCTGTTCCTGCCGGAACGTGTGGGTGGGGCGCGTCTCCCCAAGGTCGAACTCGTGGATCTCAGAAGAGGACACGCCGGTTCCATTGAGCCCCCGCCGAAGCCCACGCGCGGCGCGGGCGTTCTGTCGGAAGAGTTGATCGCGGCGGTGGACGTCCGGCTTCGCAAGAACGAACAGATCATCTTGCTACTTAACCGCCGAGGGTACTCTTCTTTCGTGCAGTGCCGCGAGTGTGGAGAGGTGGAGCAGTGCGAGAATTGCTCCATATCCCTCACCTATCATCGCGTCACGCAGCGGATCATCTGCCACCATTGCCGCTTCGAGGCCCCGGCCCCGTCGCGGTGCCCCCGTTGCGGCTCCGGCGACCTTTCGTTTCGTGGCCTCGGCACGGAACAGGTGGAGCGAGTTGCCGCCGAGACGTTTCCGGAGGCACGCATCGCGCGTATGGACGTGGATACCACATCAGGGAAGTGGGCCCACCAGCGCATCCTCGAACGAGTCGAGAGCGGCGAGGTAGATATCCTGCTCGGGACGCAGATGATCGCCAAAGGTCTGGATTTCCCCAGGGTAACCTTGGTCGGTGTCGTCAACGCAGACGTAGGGATGCACCTGCCGGACTTTCGGGCGAGCGAGCGCACGTTTCAGCTACTCAGTCAGGTCGCGGGCAGAGCGGGTAGGGGTGTGCTGGGGGGCGAGGTTATCATTCAGACATCGCTCCCCGAGCACTACGCGGTGAGGGCCGCCGTCGCGCATGACTTCGACGGATTCGCCGAACGAGAGTTCGCCGAACGGGCGCGCCCCGAGTATCCCCCGCATGTTCGCCTGGTCAACGTGGTGGTGAGCAGTCCTGATCAGGCCCTTGCCGCGACGGGCGCCGAGACCGCCGCCGCTTGGATGAGGGAGTGGCTCACCGCCCGGACGCGGTCGGGAAGGGCGGGCGTCGAACTCGTTGGGCCAGCGCCGGCGCCAATAGAGCGCCTCCACAGTCGTTGGCGTTGGCATTTTCTCATGCGTAGCCAATCCCCAGGACGGCTCGGAGCAGCGGCACGAGCGCTGATGGAGCAGTACCGACTTCCCGCCGGCGACGTGCGCCTAGCGCTGGATCGTGATCCCGTAGCCCTCTTATAGGGGAACCCAACGCCGTTACGGGGTGGGCGTTGGGGTCGTTGCCTATACAGCTCGTGGCAGGGTAATTTCGCGGCGAGTGTCGAAATTGGCTTGGGCTCAGGAGGGGATGTGGGCTGTTTGGCCTTGAACGCTTCGTTCGAGCCGCTCACGATCGTGCCGCCGCACCGTGCTGTGCGGCTGGTTCTCGACGGTAAGGCGGAAATTCTTGAGGAAGAGGGGAGCAGACGCTTTCGGTCCGAGCGCCAGGTGGTGCCCTGTCCCTCGGTCATCCGCCTCGTCCGATATGTACACGTCCCATATCGTTTCCGGGGCCAGGTGACCAACACATTCCTGTTCGCTCGGGACGACTACACCTGCCAGTACTGTGGTAAGTACCGGTCGGCGCTCCGGGGCAGGCAGTTTCTTACCCGAGACCATATCGTGCCCCTGTCGCGGGGCGGGGCCAACAGTTGGGAGAACGTGGTCACGAGCTGCTCCGCGTGTAACAACAGGAAAGCGGACCGCCTTCCCCATGAGGCAGGATTGACTCTGCTCACCGAACCCGTGGAGCCGAACTACGTGCATCTCGTGTGGGTCGTGCGAACCGTCACCGACCCACAGGCGAAGTACATCCGGATGTTCTACGGCGAGGCGGCGTTGGACGAGGTGGCGGGTCGGCGGTAGAGCCCGGCCTCAGTCCTCTAACCAAGCGTCGGGCCGCTCGTAGATGCCCGTAGCCGCGCACTGTTCCCCGGTGGGTGTACTCTTTCCAGCAGATCATTCAGCCGCGCACCTCGTCCTGAACTACCTCGCAGCTGAATCCCGGCGCGGCCGTCCGCTCGGCCAGGTACCGCTGCAGATACACCGGCATATTGGTAATGCCATCGATCTCGAATTCGTCGGGCGTTTCCTGGATTACCGCCCCCTGGAGCGCCGACTCAGAAAGTTTGAGCGCGCGGATCGCCTCTTCCACTGACGTCTTCACCGCAGCGAGATCGGGAGCCGAGCCTGTGCGCGCCTTGATTTCCTTCACAAGCGCGGCGGTGCCCGGCGCGGACAGATCTTCTCGCGCTTTCTGAAACTGGGTCAGCAATCGTTCGTGGAGGCGAAGCAGTTGCGTGTATTCGCGCTTCGCTTGGCCTGGACCATCGATGGCGGACATCACCCTCCGAAGAAAACCCCTTGAACTATGCAGCCCAGGGGAGATTATGACGTTAGTGTATCCCCTAAGGGGATACCGGGGGGGGCTCCGGCAACCGGTAAAGAGAGGAGCGGTATGACCGAGGCGCGGTTCATCAGGAGACGGCGGTTCCGTGCGAGCCACTATTATCGTCGCGGCGAGTGGTCAGAGAGTCGAAATCGCGAGGTTTTTGGAGTACAGTCAGAGCCTCACGAGCACGAGTGGACGCTGGAGGTCCGCGTGGTCGGTCCAGTGGATCCAGAGACGGGATTTGCGGTCGATCTGGCCGTGATCGATGCGCTGCTCTTAGACACGCTGGACGGATGGGACGGTGGTGATCTCAATCGTTTGTTACCGGCGGTCGCCGTTCCGACGACCGAAGCCCTAGCAAAGGCGATCTTCGACGCGATGGTCCACCGGGTCCCGGCTCCTGCCAGACTCGAATGTGTGGCCTTGTTCGAGAGCCCAGACTTGGGTGCGGAGTACCCCGTCGGTAGGTCACCTCATGGCTGAGCGGCCCGAGCCGATCGGGGCGAGGCCGGAGCCAGGCGTCACCCCCCGCCCCGACGAGTCAGTTGCCAGCAAGCCCATGCCGGTGCGAGCCCTGTCGGGTGCTCCTGAAAACACCGAACCTGACCTCGTCGAGGCCCAGGTCGAGGTAGCCGGTGTGATCTGGACAGTACGGGTGATGGGCCGCTCTGGGACTCCTCGGAGTAGAAGCGCTCCGCTCCTGTTGTTGGGTTTTTGGGCAAAGGATCCATCTGCTGAGCGACCGGAACTCGAAGCGATGGTGATCGGGCGCCTGTTCTCGGATATGACGCCGTCCCGCCTTGAAACGGCCCTGTCCCAGGGCCGACCGCCGCTGCCGGACGACCGTCCGCGCCCGTTCTTTCCGGATGGGGGTGGGCGGGCCGGTGGACGATGACCACCGCCCTTATAGGTGACTTGCTGATGCTCTCCCACTTAGTTTCCCAGATGGTTCGTGGGCGATTCCTTCAACACGGCGCAACCATACGGTGTCATTGAAAGCATCCGAAGCGCCGGAGGACGACGACCTCGTTCGACGCGCCAGAAAAGGTGAGGAACTCGCATTTTCTCAGCTCGTGGAGCGGTACCAGCGGGCGGCCTACTCGGTCGCATACTCGGTCACTGGAAGCCGTGAGGACGCGGAGGATGCGGCACAGGAGTCGTTCTTGGTTGCCCTGCAGCGATTGGATGAGTGTCGGAATCCTGAGCGCTTTGCGGGATGGCTCATGACGATTGTACGAAACCGCTCACGGAACCTTGTACGTAGGGAGACTTTGCGGGAGACGGACCAGTTACCGTCAGCGGCCCGATCCAAGGTGCCGACGCCGGACCGGGTCGCAGAGACTGCTGAGTTGCGAGAGATGTTGGAGAAGGCTCTGGCCGGTCTTCCGGAAGTACAGAGACAGATCGTGTTGCTGCACGATGTGGAAGGTTGGAAACACCGCGAAATCGCGGAAGCATTGGAGTTGCCGTCCGGGACGGTGCGGTCGCATCTTCATTTTGCTCGAAAGTCGTTACGGGAGGCACTGGGAAACATGCCCGGCGCACCTGACCAAGAGAGGAAGATCCAATGAGAGACGAATTCGATCTAGCGGGCAGGACCGATGAGATGGGCCGGGACATGGAACTGGCCGACGTGTTGAGACGTCTGGCTCCAGAGCATGCCGATCCCAACTATTGGATGCGCTTCCGCGAGTGGGTCGTGAGGGAGGCTGCGGGCGAACTCGCCCGGCGCCGGCTCGTGGCGCACCTGACCGTCAGCGATGTCATGTCCTCTTGGGCTCGCGCCCTCCTGCCGACCGCAGCGCTCGCCGCGGCCCTGGCCGGAATCATCCTCATGAGGGGGCCTGAAGACCACCTCCAGCAGATGGTAAGCGTAGAAGAACTCCTGGTTAGCGATTTAGAAGGGGAGACCATTCCGGCTACCCTAGGGCCTGATACCTCTGGCCCAGCGATCACGTTTGCTTCGGAGATCTTCTGATGGATAG
Organism: uncultured Gemmatimonadales bacterium; assembly: GCA_937919655.1. Lineage (GTDB taxonomy): Bacteria > Gemmatimonadota > Gemmatimonadetes > Longimicrobiales > Gaopeijiaceae > CALFPJ01. The sequence goes on along the minus strand of CALFPJ010000096.1, from coordinate 52,629 downwards.
TGGATCACGCACGCGCTTGATGACTGCAGTTATTCTGGTCGTGGTGTTTGGCGCCGGGCTGCTTTTGGGTGCTGCCGTCGACGGGAGTCTCGTGGCCGGGCCGATTGACGGCACCGCCGCCTTGGCCGAAGGCACGCCGGAAGATGCTCCACGAAGCAGAGTGCCCCTGTACGAACAAGTCGGGCCGAATGCCGCACAGACGATCCAGATCGACTCGATCGTAAAAGAACATCGGGCGAACATGGACGCACTCCACGACGAGTTCCGCGGCTTATACAATCCACGCTATAGGGCGTTGGTGCAGGAGGCGCGGGAAGCGATCAGAGGCGTATTTCCGGCCGAGCAGGCCGAACGTTACCAGCTGCTTCTCGACGAGTTCGATCAGCGCCGCGCAGAGCGAAAGAACAAGGAAGACCGCTAGGCCTGTTGCGGGTCGCCGCGCGTTGCGACGAGATCATTGGTAAGGCGTCGTCGAGCGGGCGACCGTGATCAATTGAGCCATATCCATACGATTACTTGCTGGCCCGGGCCGAGCTCGAGGTCATTCTGGGGAGGGTGTTGTGAGTGAACTGATCATTAGGACTCAGGGCCTTACGAAGCACTACGTGCTAGGCTCCGAAACAGTCAAAGCGGTCCGGGGCGTCGATCTCGAAATCGAAGAAGGGGAGTTCGTGGCCATCATGGGCCCCTCCGGAAGTGGCAAGTCGACCTTCATGAACATGATCGGGTGTCTCGATACCCCTACCGCCGGTGAATATTGGCTGGACGGGCAGAAGGTGAGCGACCTGTCGGACGATCAGTTGGCCCGCGTTCGAAACGGCAAGATTGGATTCGTCTTTCAGACCTTCAATCTGCTTCCCCGCGCAACGGCTCTTCACAACGTCGAGCTGCCGTTGATCTATGCCGGTGTCGGCTCGAAAGAGCGTCGGCGCCGCGCCCAGGAGAAGTTGGAACTTGTCGGTCTTGCCGACCGCATGGACCACAAACCTCCGGAAATGTCTGGCGGTCAGAGGCAGCGCGTGGCGGTGGCCAGAGCCCTGGTCAACGAACCAGCGCTGCTACTTGCCGATGAGCCGACGGGAAATCTGGACTCGGTCACGAGTGCCGACCTCATGAAGCAGCTTGGGGATCTTAACAAAGCGGGCCAGACGATTGTCTTAGTAACGCACGAACATGACATCGCCGAGCACGCCAGACGACAGGTTCACCTGAAGGACGGCGTGATCGAAAGAGACTTCGAGAACAAGCCCGTGGAGGCCGCAGTATGAAGACGGTGACCCGCATGACCCTCTTGGCGCTTGTGGCATTTAGCGTGACCGGTTGCCGGACGGGAGAGGCTGCCGAGGGCACCCCCTCCCTGCAGACGGTTCAGGTAGAGGTAGGGGATCTGATTGTCAGTGCGGAGGCGGTGGGTTCGGTTGAGCCGATCCGTAGGGTCGAGGTCAAATCGAAGGCCTCTGGGGAAATTCTTCGACTGCATGCCGACGTCGGCGATGAGGTCCAGCCCGGTGCGTTGCTAGCCGATATCGACCCGCGCGACGTGCAGAATCGCTTTGACCAGATGCAGGCGGATTTGCGGGTAGCTGAGGCACGCATGGAGATTTCTGAATCTCAGCGCGAGCGTTCGAACCAATTGCTTGCGGCAGAAGTCATCACGCAGCAGGAGCATGAGAGTGCTCGCCTGGAGTCTGCGAACTCTGAAGCGAATCTCGTGAAGGCCAAGACCAACTTCGAGCTAGCCGAGTTGCAGCTCATGGACGTTCGGATTCGTGCTCCCATGGCGGGCACGATCATCCAGAAGAACGTCGAGGAAGGTGTGGTCATCCAATCGGCTTCGGGCAATGTATCCGGCGGCACCACGCTCTTCATTATGGCGAACCTGCAGGAAATGCAGGTCCGCACGCTCGTTGATGAGACAGATATGGGTGATTTGGCTGCCGGTATGGAGACCAGTATCAAGGTCGAGGCGTTCCCAGATCGTACTTTCATTGGGACCGTGACCAAGATCGAGCCTCAGGCTCAGGTCGAACAAAACGTGACCATGTTCCCGGTCATCGTGAGTCTGGACAACCGTGCCGGTTTGCTCAAGCCGGGGATGAATGCCGAGGTCGAGATCAAGATCAACGAGGCCCGGGGTGTTCTTGTGGTTCCGAACAGCGCCATCGTCCAGACGTCGGATGTTGGACCGGCAGCGATGGCGCTTGGGTTAGACATCGAAACCCTAGACCTCACACAATTTGCGTCCGCCGGCCGTGGTGGCCGTGGTGGCCGCGGTGGGGCGAGCGCGGGACAACCTGGCGAGGGACAGCGTGGTGCGCCCCGTCAGGCCCCTGGGGCTGCCCAGAGAGGCGGGGGAGCGGCTCCTGATGCGACGGGTGCGCCTCAGGCCGCCGACGGAGCTCAAGTTGATGTGATGGCGCAACTCACTGCGCTTCGAGCAAAAGTCGACGAGGGTGAACTCACACAAGACTCCATGCGCGTCCTCATGGGGGCGCTACGGGGCCCTGAAGGGTCTCGGGGCCGTGCTGGCGGCTCCGGTGGTGCTAATGGCGGCTTCCGTGGTGCTGGTGCTGGTGCTGGAGCCGCGACCGCGGCGCCGCCCCGGCAGTCTCGGGCCGCGGTCGTTTTTGTGTTGAGCGCAGACAGTGTGCCAGAGCCGCGCCTGGTTCAGATCGGGCTTAATGATTGGGACAAGACGCAGATCGTGAGCGGCGTTGAAGAGGGTGAGGCCTTGGTTGTGGTTGGGGCTGCACAGTTGCTGGCGCAGCAGCAGGCGTTCCTCGCGCAAATGCGCGAGCGAATGGGTGGCACTTCCCCGTTTGGTGGCGGCGGCTCGACCAGGGGCATGGGTGGCGGTCGTGGACGCTAGGGCGGTACTCCATGCTTCTCTTTGAGATTATTGCGGTCGCGATGGCGGCCGTGCGGGCCAACATCCTCCGGTCCGTTTTGACGACCCTGGGGATCGTGATCGGCGTGGGCGCCGTCATCACCATGGTCGCCCTCGGCGAGGGTGCTCAGCAGCGAGTAGAGAAGCAGATCAACCTCATGGGGACCACGGTCCTTACGATCCGCCCAGGCCAACAATTTTCATTTGGCGTGTCACGCGGAGATGCCCAAATGTCCGTTGAGGATGCCGAGGCGCTCAAGGCTGGGACATCCGGACTGCTCAAGGTATCCCCCGAGCTACAGTCGCGACTTCAGGTCGCCTACCTGCGTTGGAATTCGAACAACCAAATGATGGGCGTATGGCCTGAGTATTTCGAAATCTATAATCTCGGACTCAGCGCTGGGCGCTTCTTCGACGAAGGCGAGCTCAACGGTAGAAGGCGAGTCGCGGTACTTGGCCACGCCGTTCCAGGCCAGTTGGGCGAGACCCCTGGGGAGCTGATGATCGGACAGACGATCCAGCTTCGCGGTATTCCGTTTGAAGTCGTCGGTGTCTTAGAGGAGAAAGGCGACGCTGCGTTCTTCCGCCCAGACGAGCAGATTTTTGTCCCTCAATCCACGGCCCAGTTTCGGGTCATGGGTGGACGGGATCGCCTGAACGCGATCTATGCTGCGACGGCGACGACCGCCGAACTGGACCGTGCCTTCGGGGAGATCGACCGGATCATGCGAAGGGAACACCGCCTGCAGCCGGGCGCAGAGGCTGACTTCAACATTCGCAACTCTGCGGACCTGCTGGCGACTTTCAACGAGACGAATGAGACGTTCACGATGCTTCTCGCGGGCATCGCTGGGGTGAGTCTCTTGGTGGGGGGGATCGGCATCATGAACATCATGCTGGTGTCTGTGACCGAGCGGACGCGTGAGATCGGGATTCGGAAGGCGCTTGGCGCCACCAAGGCTGCGATCATGACCCAGTTTTTGGTTGAGGCGCTCTTTCTCTGCGTGCTCGGCGGCTTGTTGGGGGTCGGGCTAGGGTACGGAGCGGCGGCCTTGATGACTCGTGTGGCGCAGTGGGACACCGTTGTCGCGCCGAGTGCCGTTGTGATCGCGCTTGTGTTCAGCGCGGGTATCGGCCTCTTCTTCGGAATCTGGCCAGCGCGCCGTGCAGCGATCCTCAACCCGATCGACGCGTTGCGGTACGAGTAACGCCTGCTCGTAGGTCCACATAGCCTTCCACGAAGAGAGGGCCGGCGCTGACACGCGCCGGCCCTCTCTTTTGTCGTTGGCGCTGCGTCTCTGAGGCTAGCGCCGCAGCAGCACCTGACGACTGGTGCCTTCCCGAATCAACGTGATCGGGGTGACGGCAGTTGAGCGCGACAACCCCAGACGCAGGTCCTCCACGGACCGGATCGACAGCTGATCAATCTTGATGATGACGTCGCCAGCCAGGATGCCGGCGATGGCCGCTGGAGTTCCTCCTGGCACGTCGACTACAAGCACACCGCCGTCCACCTTGAAGTAGACGGCGAGTTGGGGTGTCAGGTCGATGACCTCCGCACCGGCGGCCCGATTCTGTCCCAGCAGATAGGGAGTCAGTGGGCGGAACTCACGGGTGACCCCGTCCGCTGGAACCGCGGGTGCGGCGGAGGTCACCCAAACGTTTTCTGCGGAGCTTCGCGCCGCCTCCTCCATCGACTTTCTTAAGCGCATCGCACGGAGGGAGAGATCCTCGAGCTTCACCTCAAGGTTGCCAAGTTCAGCGTCGGTGGCCGGAACACCGGCGCGTGTCTCCACTTCGTGGACCAACTCCAATCTGCGATCTCGGTGCCTCAATTGGAGGTCCCGGATCGTGTGATTCAACACCTCCATCTCGAGTGATAGCGAGTCGTGTTTGTCGGTTCGGAATAACTCGAAGAGGAAGGGCGCCTGCACTTCCCGAGCCATCCATCCGCGCGCGAAGTCTTGGGTGTCGGGGAACGCCCAGCGGGGCGGCAGTGGTTCGTCTCTAGCTGACATTTCAACTAGCCGCGGGGCAGCACCAGGCGGTCCAATTAGCGTAACGCTTCCCCTCGTACGACCGGATTGATTTACCACGTAAACGCCGCCCGTCTCGACGAGCCGTACACGAAGCGAGTCCATGGCCCGGACCATCGTTTCGACCATGGAGTCGGGCTCGAACCGCAGCGTGAGTCTGGTGCCGACGAAGGAGCGTTCGCTGCGTTCGCCCGCGTGTAGGTCGAGGACCTGGCGGCGCCCCGCTCGACTGAGCACGATCCGCACAGGGTCACCAGGACTCAGATGGAGATACTCCCCCAGATTGGAGAGTGAGTCGGGCCCAGCGATCTCGTTGACCGAGAGAAGCACGTCGCCCGGGCGCACACCCGCCGCCCTAGCCGGTCCTTCAGCATACACGTCCGTGACTTCGACGAGCATCCTGACGCCATTTGCGGTATTCGCAGTCATCAGCTCGGCAGAGATGCCAATCCAACCGCGGGACGGCGCCACGAACTGAGCAGCCAGCGTCTCGGGCACCGAGGAGACGCCGATTAGGCAGGTAAGGAGGAGCGTGCGCATGCTCATTAGAACCAATTGTTCCTGCTGGAGACCATTCGTGCAGTCGCCTCGCGCTCACCAAGAACAGATGCGAGCAGCCCGTTGAGGTAGGGGTCGCCCGGAGCCTGACGGACAGCCGCCTGGCTGACGGCAGCCAAATGCTCGAGTGCGGCGTACCGGCTCAAGGGATCCACCCCTCGCTCTACCCCCGATTCATTCAAGAGGAGCTCACGATATCGGGCGAGCGCGGATACGTAGTTTTGTTCGGCGATCCGCACGGTTGAGGCCGCATCATCGATCGTCTGGGAACTCGCGAACATGGTAGCGTCGGACATCAGAGCCAGGTCGCCGAGTTCCTGTGGCCCACCAGTACTAGCCAGCGTCATGCCGGTTCCTGTTCCACCTAGGAAGAGCAAAATGGCGGCGGCGATCTTCATCCACTCAGGCGTCTGGGCCAGCCCGAGCTTCTGGAACCGACCCTGATGTGCGAGGAGTCCCTCCGATCGGAGCCGTGCCTCAATCACGTGCCAATCGCCCAGCGGCGGCATAAGGTCCGGGAGGGCTCCAAGCGCATCGGTCTGCGCTCGAAGGGCTGCCAGCTCGGTGGTACACACTTCACAGGCCGTGAGGTGTGCGGCCTCTGCCGGCTCGGGGACGTTGTCCACGAGCTGTGCCAGTTTTTCAGCGTTCAGATGCTCCATGCTTCTGCTCCATTTTCCTGCGATGCGCCGGCCAAGGTGGTGAGTAGATCTCTCATTTTTGCTCGGGCCTTGAAAAGCTGTGACTTCGATGTGCCGGAGGTCACCCCAAGGGAGTCTCCGATCTCTTCGTGTGTAAAGCCCTCCACGTCGTGGAGCATCAGCACCCGTCGCATGCCCTCAGGGAGTGTGTCCAAAGCCCGCTCCAACTGCTTCTGGAGCAGCGCATCCCCCCCGTTCGGGGCGATCGGAATCTGATCTGGAATAGGCGCTTCTCGCTTCCTTCTCGTCTCCGACTTCCGGAGCGCCTGAAGCGCCGCGTTCACCGCGATTCGATGTAGCCATGTCGAGAAACGTGCATCTCCCCGGAAGGTCGGAAGCGCCCTAATGGCCCTGATCCAAGCCTCCTGAGCGTAGTCCTGAGCGAGGTCGTCGTCACCGGCGATCCTGCGTACTACAGCATAGACCCGCGGCGCGTACCGGTCGTAAAGGGTCCGGATCGCGCGGGCCTCACCATCAGCGGCCAGCCTAATCAGCTGACTCTCGGACGTTCCCGCAGATATGTCTTGCATGCGACCACTACGATGCCAAAGGGGCTGGGGAGGGTTGCTTTTACTGTTGTAGATTTGGTGCTGGGCGTCTAGTGTGCCGTTCCTCCGCTCCAGCTTCATCTACCCGTTCGCTCAGCCAGAGTTCGGGACGCCGAACCATGATCCGCCTGCACGACATCACCAAAGCGTATGGCCCGCTCAAGGCGGTCGATCGCCTCAGCCTTAGCGTTGAGGCTGGGGAGGTGTACGCCCTTCTGGGCCCGAACGGTGCCGGCAAGACCACCGCTCTTCGTTGTCTGGCGACTCTTCTGACTCCGGATGGGGGGAGCGCAGCGATCTGCGGCGTGGACGTGACCCATGATCCTTTGGGCGCCCGCCGGCGATTGGCGTTTCTCGCGGCCTCGATGGGGCTGTATGAACGTCTGACGGCGAGAGAGATGATCGGCTACTTCGGCATGCTTCAGGGGCTTGACGCCCGAGTGCTGGAGGCCCGCCTAGATGAACTCATTGAGCTGTTCGGTATCGGCGACTTCGCAGGCCGCCTGTGCGGCCGGCTGTCGACCGGCCAACGCCAGCGCGTCTCTCTGGCCCGCGCGCTCGTGCATGACCCGCCAGTGCTCATTCTCGACGAGCCGACCCTGGGGCTCGATGTACTGAGCGGGCAGACGATCTACGACTTTATTCGGCGGGAACGGGAGCGGGGGAAAGCCATACTCTTCTCCACCCATCAGATGGACGAGGTTGATCTCCTTGCTGATCGGGTCGGGGTGCTCGGCAAGGGTCGACTTGTCGCCGAAGGCAGCCCGGCCGAATTGGTCGCGAGTAGGGGTGCTCCGACCCTGGCGCGTGCCTTTCTTGATCTCGTCACCGAGTCTCAGGCATGAGTCCGTGGTGGATCGTCTGTAGGAAGGAACTCCGCGAGACGCTGCGCGACCGGCGGACGTTGCTGATGATGATTGTGGTGCCGGTCCTGCTCTATCCGGTACTCCTCATCGTAAGTGAGCAGCTCCTTCTGTTCGGAATGCGACAGCTGGAAGCGGATCCGGCGGCGGTCGCAGTGATGGGAACTGCGCCGCCGGAGCTTCTCGATCTCATCCGTGAGAGTGAATCGATTCGGCTCGTCGAATTCGCAGGAGAACCAGAGGCGGCGATTCGCTCGAATTCGGTGAGTGCGGTTGCGATCGTTGGGGCCTCCGGCGGGCCGGAGGACACGCGAGATGTCACGCTGCTTTTCGACGCGACTTCGGACCGATCGCAGCGCGGACACCGGGCGCTCTCTAACGTCATCGGTAATTGGGGTGACGCGCTGCTCGCCCAGCGGCTGGAGTCGGAGGGACTTCCCACCTCGTTCGCGACACCCGTCGCGATGGCAGACTCGTCAATCGCACGGCCTGAGGAGGTCGGAGGCTACACCCTGGGTCGCCTACTCCCACTCCTCCTGGTGGTCATGACGCTTCTTGGCACCTTCTATCCTGCCATCGACTTGGCGGCGGGGGAAAAGGAACGTGGGACGCTGGAGACGCTGCTTACGGCGCCGGTGCCCCCTCGCGCGATCGTAGCCGGCAAGTTCGTCACCGTCGCGATCATCGGTGTCGTGGTCGCCGGGCTCAACCTTGGCAGCATGATTCTCATATTCCAAACAGGGATGCTTCAATTCGCCGGAGCCGTGGGTCTGGAGGTCTCGATCCCCATTGCCTCGATCGGGATCATCTTCCTGACGCTCGTCCCGCTGGCCGTGTTGTTCGGGGCGATCTTCCTCGGGCTCGCGGTGCGGTCCACGTCGTTCAAAGAGGCCCAAAATGCGCTCACGCCGGTCTCAATGCTCGTCGTGATTCCTGCGATGTTGCCGATCTTCCCGGGCATCGAATTTGGACCTCTCCTCGCGATCACACCCGTGGCGGGGGTCTCGTTCTTCTTTCGCGACCTAATGACCGGTGACGCCGGGTTTTTCACCGGAGCGCTGGTCCTCGGCTCGACGGCGGCTTACGCCGCGGCTGCGCTGGTGTTCGCTGTGAGAGCGTTTGGAGATGAACGAATCCTGTTCGGTGGAGCCGAGCAGCCCGTACCCCAGGATGCCCCGTCCTGGATTGAGCGCATCCGACTGCGTGGCCGTGGCGCTGGCGTCCCTAGGCCAGATCAGGCGCTCGCGTTCGTGGTGTTCGTGGCTTTGCTGTACTTCTACGGTGGTTTCCAGCTTCAGATCCGACTCGGCATGGGCGGGCTTCTGGCTGCGGAATGGACCCTTCTCCTGCTCCCGGCCGTGCTTTTCGTTTGGTTGGGGGGATTTGACGTTCGCGAGACGTTGTCGCTTCGGCGTCCGAATCATCGGGCGCTCGCGGGAGCGGTATTGCTCATTGCGGGGGCGACTCCTGCGGCCTGGCTCATTGGCTGGCTCCAGAGCCACGTCATCCCCATTCCATGGGAATTCTTGGAGGGACTTGAGGAACTCGTCACCGCAGAGTCCCTACCGAAGCTGGCGTGGCTCCTTCTCGTGCTGGCGGTCACTCCGGCGATCTGTGAAGAGACGGTGTTCAGGGGCGTCCTGCTGGGGGGCACCCGTTCCATGGAGCCATGGCGCGTAGTGCTCTTGAACGGCATCATCTTCGGCGTATTCCATCTCTCATTCGAGACCGTGATCCAGTTCCTCCCGACGGCCTCCTTAGGTATCGTGATCGCGTGGGCAGTGTGGCGGACCGGCTCCATTTGGGTCGGGATGATCATGCACCTACTGAACAACGCAACGATCGTGGTGTTGGCGTCGTCACCAGGGCTGCGTGAGTCGTTCTCCAATCCGGAGGCGCCTCCTCCGCTCTGGCTGCTTCCCTTCGCCGCGATCGCACTCTTCACTGGGTTTCGACTAATGAACGCCCTTCCGACAAGAAGCGAGACATGATGGCCGATTCAAATCAGTTGCCCGGCGCTAGTCACCTCGAGTGCATGGGTACAGGTGAGCGAGTCGAAAGCGAACAGTTGATTGGGCTCTCCAGGGTAGGCAAGCCGTTGTTCGCTCGTTACGACTTGGACGCGATCGCAGATCGGTTTACCCCCGAGCTCGTCGCGTGCCGCAGTGCCGACCTATGGCGCTATGAAGAGGTGCTTCCCGTTAGGAATCGAGCCGCCCAAATCAAGTTGGGAGAGGGCTGGTCGCCGATGATCGATGCTCACCGCACCGCGGCCCGCCTGGGCGTGCGCAAGTTGTGGATCAAGGATGAGGGGCAGAACCCCACAGGGAGCTTCAAGGACCGCGGCCTATGTCTCGCGGTCTCGAGAGCGCTTGAGTTAGGGGCTGAAGAACTCGCACTACCGTCGGCCGGTAACGCGGGAAGCGCCGCGGCCGCCTATGGTGCTGCCGCAGGCCTGCCCGTCCATGTGGTGGTACCCACAGACACACCCGCCCCGATCCTGCAAGAGATGGCCGCTCTCGGAGCGGATGTGCAGCTCATCGAAGGCCTGATCAGCGACTGCGGAAAGATCGTGAAGGCGGGCGTTGAGAAGCATGGTTGGTTCGATCTCTCCACCCTCAAGGAGCCGTACCGGGTCGAGGGGAAGAAGACGATGGGTTATGAACTGCGAGAGCAGCTCGGAGGGCGCCTGCCGGACGCCATCGTTTATCCGACGGGCGGAGGGACTGGGATGATCGGAATGTGGAAGGCCTTCGACGAGATGGAGCGCCTGGGCTGGATCGGCTCGGAGCGCCCCAAGATGTTCACCGTGCAAGCGGCAGGGTGTGCGCCTATGGTGCGAGCCTGGGAGTCCGGCGCGGAGCATGCGGAAACGTGGGAGGGGGCTTCTACCTATGCCTCGGGTCTTCGAGTTCCCGGGGCGGTCGGGGACTTCTTGATCTTGCGTGCGCTCCGAGAGAGCGGTGGAGGAGCGGTCGCCGTCCCGGATCACTTGATGGCCGAATGGGTCCTGCGTCTGGGTGCGGACACGGGCATCTTCGCTGCCCCCGAAGGTGGCGCAACTGCGGCGGCTGTGCCGATACTTCTTGAAAAGGGTATGATCACGCCCGACGACGAGGTTGTTCTGTTCAACACCGGTAGTGGTCTCAAGTACGTTGGATCGACCCCGCTCGACTGAACGCCTAGGGCGCGCTGATGCTCGTACTCTTTTGGCTCGGATTTTGGACCGGTCTGACAGTCTTGATGTTCGCGGCAGGCGTGAGCCTTCGTGTGCGGCTCACGGAGAGCATCGGTCGCGCCACGCCACTGGTGGACGACGACGACGTCGACCAGATCTTGCGGACAGGCGTCTTGATCACGCACGAAGATCAGCCTCTCGACCTCGAAGAAATCGACGATGAAGAACGGAAATTTTGGTCGGAGCCGTGGGACCAGCCCGAAGAATGGTGACGGCCGAGGAGTGCGACGACTGCGGCCCCTCAGCGCACCTCGAGCTTGTAGTAGAAGCCCGGAAGCGGGATGAGGCCTTTGTTGAGCGGGAGATCGTCCAGCGGGTCTGTGCGGCGGGCGAAGAGGGCTCGATTTAGATTGACCGCCGCTCCGAGGTGGTGGTCGGTCCGGAGCGTTACGTCGACGCCGATGGGCGCGCGTACCACTGCGGCAACGCCGAGCCGTTCTCCCGGGGGTTTGGCCAGCACTATCCACAGCCCTCCGCCGACGAACAGCTTCCCGGCGTGGGAACCGACGTACCGCTTGGCCACGGCCGAGATACTCAAGTCGTGGAACGAAAATGTCCCGACGGTCAGGTCCAGGCTTTGGTTCCCATCGAAGAACTCAACGACCAGGCCGAACGTGCTGATTCCGCCCAGGGTAACGCCAATCCGGATGTGGTCGTCCGCCGCCGAGGCCTGGGCCTGAACGACGTTCGGAGCCAGCATCGTGGCCGCCGACAAGGCGACTACGAGAATGGCGCGGCGTGGAGAGAAGGACAGGTTCTTCATGGGAGCCGGATTATAGGCCCGTCGCCCAAAGCGGTCTACGCCCGACTCGCCTTGGTGCTTCTTCTGGTGGGTACGGTTTTTGGGTGTGCCCCGCCCGATAGCCCCCCGGGCCTCAGCAGGCGTCTGCCTCTCTCCGTCATGGATGCCATCCATCCAGACACTGTGCGGACGCTTCGCCTCAGCGATGGCGTGGTGTACCGGTATCTCTGGTCGCCGGATGGTCCTTGGGCGATCCACCTAGTGGAGAGCTCGATCGACGCGCGCTGTGAGCTGTTTTTGGATGTACTTCAAGCAGAAGCCCGGGAAGATCGAGGTCGTGGGCGGGAGACCGTGACGTCCATGGTGGCGCGCCGTGGTGATGGCGTGCTGGTGGCTGTCAACGCCGACTTCTTCACCCCAGAGGGGGCTGCAGTCGGCACTGAGATCGTCGATGGGAATGTCCGGCGGGCTGCGGGGGCCCGGCCTGCCATCGCTTGGAGGGCGAACGAGCCCCTGTGGATCGGTTCACCCTCCGTGTCGGACACTGAACTGGACGTGGGTTGGTCGGTTCCTCGGAGCAACGGCGACGGGCTGACCGAGGCGGTCGGTGGCTTTCCCGAGCTGTTGAGCGAGGGTGTCCGGGTCGGCGACCTCGGGGTGATCGAGTTACCGAGTTTTGCCGCCTCTCGTCACCCGCGCACTGCCGTGGGATATGACTCCCAAGGTGGCAGGCTTTGGCTGGTCGTCGTAGACGGACGCCAACCGCCGCACTCCGGTGGCATGACACTGCCTGAACTCGCGACGCTGTTCGAAGCTCTAGGCGCTGACGAGGCGCTGAATCTGGACGGCGGAGGGTCGTCTGTAATGGTCCTGCGTGGACGTCCCGTGAACAGCCCGTCAGATGCGACCGGAGAGCGGCCCGTGGTCAACGCCCTCGCACTCCGAAGAGATGCGTCCGCGTGTGCTAACGCCCGAAGGTAATGCCCGCTCCCATGCTGAAGGTTCGCCCGGGCCCAGGTTCGAAGTAACGGGAGCCAAACGCGTTGACGATCACCGAGCTGTTGTATGTCCAGCCGAAAAGGTTGGCGACACCGACGAACGGTGAGATCTGGAGTGTTCCGACCGCGAAGTCTTCGAGTCCCGCACGCGCATCCATCAAGAAGTAGGACGGAGACGCGAAGTTGCCCCCGTTGTCGACTGGGATGTCACCCTGATAGAGGCCTCTCAGCTCAACGAATCCACGGCCGACTTCGGCTTGAAACAGGGCGTCGAGTCGTTGGGGCGCGAGCCCGGGCACCGCGTTACCCGAATAGTCGGCATCATCGGTGACGAAGCTCACGAAGCTGGCGTTCACACGTGTATAGGCGATGCGGAGTGACGAAGCGTCCCCCAGGCGAGTATCAGCCGAGATTTCCCAGCCACGATGAAGAGAACGTCCTGCGTTCTCGAAGTAGGTGCGGCCCGGATCGGAGGGGATCTCAAAAGCGATCAGCTCGTCCTCAAGCTCTGTCTGGAAAAGGGTCAACTCCACGGTCGCCGATCTGCCCACGCGCCCTCTGAGTCCCCCTTCGACGGTTAAGCCCTTCTGAGGCTCAAGCGCCCCATTGAATCCCCCCAGGCCGCTCGACTGGTTGACCAGTTCGGTGGTGGTCGGGGTTTCGAAGGAACTCGCGACCGAAGTGAATATTTCGAAGTTCTCCCCGGCGTCGATGACGAAACCAGCCGAAGGACTGAGGGCGTCCATCACGCGGGCGCCAGACTCGTCCGGATCGTCGATGGTGACGAAATGGTCGTCGGCGGAGAATCTCAGTCGGTCGTACCGTAGTCCGGCCAAGAACGAGATGCCGGAACGCATATCTAGGCGTCCCTGCATGAACACTCCTCCGCCCAGGACGCGCTCGTCTTGCCACAAGCTCAACGGCCCCTTGGCCCCACCATCATTTTCGAAATTGAGACGGCGGTCGCTCTGGAACTCACCTTCAACGCCGCCACCGAAGTACAGCGTACCTTCGGAAACATCCATTTCACGTCGGAAGATGCCTCGAGCGCCGCCGGCGTTGCGAAGGACGTCCACCACCGAACCCGGAATCGGGTTGGACAGATCTCGCCGAATACCCCAGGTCGCGATCTCCCCGTTCCAGTCTCCGAGGGGACCCATCCACGAGGCCCCCGCCTGCCCCTGTTGCACCGTCTTGCTCGTACCCGACAAGACGTTGAAGCGGTACGCTTGACGGTCTCCTAGGTCGAGGAGCGTTTGGGACAGAGAGCCTGGGTTGTCCGCGTCGAGGTCCACCGCGTTCGCGACGACCTTCAACGTGCCTCCACTCAGCGGGAATGAGAACGACGTGTTCACGACGGCGCGAGTCCCGCCACCGTAGCTACGCCCATCATCCGCCACGGGGTCACGTCGAAAACCGTCATAGGTGAGGCGGGAGACCCCGACTCGATACCCGGTCGAACCAGCCTTGCCGCTCACGCTTCCCTGAACGTTGAGCAGTCCGTAAGAACCGCCTACGACCCGTGCGGTCGCCTCTGCGGGGCGCAGCGAGGGATCGACAGTCTGAAAGTGGATCACCCCCCCGGAAGCGTTGCCGTAAAGGGCGGCAGCTGGCCCACGCAGGACCTCGACCCGATCCAAGCCTGCGAGGTCGAGGTGGTCGATTGTGGTCTGTCCATCGGGTAGCGTAGCCGGGATACCATCTACCAGCACGCGGATTCCCCTGATGCCAAACTGCGCCCGTGGCCCGAAACCGCGAATCGAAAGACGTTCCCCGACCGCGAGGTTGTAACGATTCTGAATCTGAACCCCAGGGACCGCCCGCAACGCGTCTTCGAGGAACGCGCCGGTCGTGCTGCGCGTCAGTTCAGTCCCAGCAGTCACCGAGACGGAGTAGGGTAGGCCAGACTCGACCGCGCTGGTAAGGACCCGAACCATCACAGGCTCGATGACGACCACGGAGTCAGGCACCTGCCCGCGCAATGCGGCGGGTGCGAAGAGGCCGAACAGGGCAAGAAGCATCAGGGCGTGGTGTACACGTGTCACGACTATCTCCCTTCCTCGATTTTTACGGTGATGAAAGCCACGTCGCTGCCCCGCGGAATTAGCGGTTTCCGCGAGATCGTCTTTCCGTCTCGCGTCGTCAGGTCCAGGGGGAGCCTAGGTCCGTGGGGTGCAACGCACAGGAGGAAGATACCGCGAGCGTCAGGTTCAGTCTTCACGGTCGTGAATTCTCCGTCCCTGCCGACCACCCACTCCGCCCGTGCTTCGCCGTTGGGTCCGGCGGGGACAGAGGTCAACGTCGGCTGAAAGCCCCCGGACGCGAACCATGTGGTAGCTACCCTGACGCCTTGCAAGGGCCTCCAGATTCGCCGCCGACCCGTCCGAGGAGTGGAGCCGTTTGGTCTGGGCGTGGTCCGCGACCTGATGCACCACACTAGGGCCCCGAGCATTGCTGCGGTGCATTCGAGCGGCGGCTGTGTCTCGGGCCTGGGTCCTCGTTCGTGATGGCAGAGCCGCACGACGGAGCCGCGGTCTGGGGTGCCGTCCGCGAGCCACCCTCGCTAGCTTGGCGCTATGAGCCACCCCGGACCCGAAAAGAGCCTGACCGAAGCCCCCTTCGCCAGCCGACGAGCGGCGATATTCGAAAGCCTCGGCGAAGGCGTGATCGTATTGCCCTCTTCGCCCATTTCTTTCCGGTCGAGGGATTCTGAATACAGGTATCGCCCGGACAGCGAGTTGTTCTACGCCACAGGGGTCACCGAATCTCAAGCTCTTGCTGTCCTGATTGGGGGTTCCGAGCCCCGCTTCGAACTTTTTGTCCTGCCGCGGGACCCGGAAGCGGAGTTGTGGGCTGGCCCCAGACTCGGACCGGAAGCCGCGCGTGAACGTTTTGGGGCGGATGCTTGTTATCCCTTGTCCGAAATGGAAGGACGCTTGGCTGGTCTTCTCAAGACCGCGGATCGCATCTACTACCGCGAGCGAGCGGGTGATGGGGTCGGAGACTACGTCAGCGGTGCGCTTCGAGCGGCGCGTGCGCACGGTCCGAGGACCGGCGCGGGCCCGAGGGCGCTGGTTGATCCCGGCGAGATGCTCGATGAGCTACGACTGCGAAAGGACCCGTATGAAGTCGCCCAGCTCAGAACCGCCGCGGCCATCAGTGAGGCCGGTCAGCGGGCGGGAGCGGCCTGCATCGCTCCGGGGGCCAAGGAATTTGAGATCGAGGCCGCGGTCGAGATGGCCTTTAGGGCCGGGGGGGCGGCAGGGCCCGGTTTTGCGACCATCGTCGGGGCTGGGGACAACGCCTGTACACTTCACTACGTCGATAACAAAGCTACGGTCGGGGAAGGGGACTTAGTTTTGGTCGACGCGGGAGCCGAATTCGGATTGTACAACGGGGATATCACACGCACCTACCCGGCGAATGGGCGCTTCTCCGAAGAGCAGAGGGTGGTGTACGATATCGTGAATGCAGCCCGGGCTGCGGCGATCGCGGCGGCCCGTCCAGGTGGGACGTTCGCGTCCGTCCACGCCGCGGCTGTCAACGTGATCGCGGAGGGACTCGTCGACATCGGCGTGCTGCAGGGTGCCGTGGCGGACCTTATTGAGGATGGCGCCCATAAGCCGTTCTTCCCACACCAGACGTCCCATTGGCTGGGCCTGGATGTGCATGATCCTGGCGACTACATGGGGGGAGGGGCATCTCGTGAGTTGGAGGCGGGTATGGTGTTCACGGTCGAGCCTGGCCTCTACTTCCGTCCCAGCGTGTCTACCGGCGCCGCCGCACATTTTGCCGGAATCGGCGTGCGCATTGAGGATGACGTGTTGATGACCGAGGGAGGGATCGAGGTTCTCACGGCCGGGCTCCCCAATTCCGCGGACGAGGTGGAGCAGTTGGTGGTAGGACGGTGAGTGCCGCCGTCTCGGGCCGCCAGGCGCTCCTGCTTCAGCGACTCGCCGAGCCGGGCCCCATGGTTTCGGTCGAACTGCGTCCCCCGAGTGCTGAGCTCGCGGGCCAAGCCGGGATGGGTGCCTGGATCGATATCCACCATTCGCTCGGAAGTCTCACTCGTGACGAGCTCTTCGTCTTCCTCACCGATAACGCGGTGGGTGCGGCGGAAGAAGAAAATTTGGCCCACGTGGGTGCGAACGTGGAAGACGACGTCGACGTTCGCCGCATCGTGCCCATTCTCACCGCGAAGCACTCGCTCGAGTATTGCCGGATGTTCGCCTCTCGCGCCGCTTCCCAGGGCTTCGATGCCCTCACGGTGCTCGGTGGCGATCCGAGTGTGCCGCCGCCGCGCTGCGTGCCGCACGGGCGCGACCTCCGGGGAATCCTGCGGGAGCGGTTACCGGAACTGACCCTTGGGGGTTGGGCTAATCCTCACCGGGCCGCGGCTGAGCAGGTTGGTTTCTTGTCGGCGGATGATGCCGTCGCTGATTTCGCGCTCACCCAGGTTGTGTCGCACCACGCAACGGCCAGCGTCGCGGATTTCGTACGCGAGTTGGATCGGGCTGACACCACGATTCCTCTCGTATACGGGGTGTTCTTTTACCGCAGTGCGAATCCGGCCACGTTGGCGGCGCTGGATCGCTTCTTCCCCGTGCCGGCCACTGAGCTCACCGCCGAGTTCGACGCGGGGGCGACGGCTGAGGAAATCTGTGCGCGGTCGATCCGCGAGTTGCGTGCGGTCGGGGCCGAGAAGATCTACGTCAGCAATCTCGGGAACCGTGGGGCCGGCCGTCGCCTTCGTAGCATCCTGGATCGGGTCTAGTGATCTGACTCGGAGTGGATGCGGCGGTAAGGCCGTCTAGCCCGTCGCGCTGACGCCCGCCTCGCGCAGGACTCGAAGGGCAATATCGACCCGCCGGCTCGGTGCGCTGAGATGGAATCCCTGCACGAGAGGCCGCACCGCCTGGATCATTTCCACAGCGATCCGAACTCCTTCCTCGAGTGCAGCTTCCTCGCCCTTTGTTTGTGCGTCACGCATACGCGCCACGATCGCCTCAGGGACGACCGCGCCGGGGACTTCGTACGCCAAGAACTCCGCATTCCGCAGGTTCAGAAAGGGCCAGATGCCCGCGATCACCGGCACATCGTGGGACTTCGTGCGATCAAGGAAACGCTCCAGCGACTCGGGGTCGAATACCGGCTGAGTGATCGCGAAATCGGCCCCTGCCTCCGCCTTGTAGCCGAATCGCTCAATTTCTCGCTCAAGGTCGACCGCTCCCGCGTTGGCGGCCACACCCTGCACGAACTCTGTCGGCGCACCAATGGAGTTCCCGCCGGGGTCGATTCCCCGGTTGAGACCCTGCACCACGTTCGTAAGGCCAATAGAGTCGATGTCGAAGACCGCGGTGGCGTCCGGATAGGGGCCCTGCAGCGATGGGTCGCCACTGACCACCAAGATGTTGCGCACGCCGGCTGCCGCGGCCCCCAGCAAGTCCGAGATCATCCCCATCATGTTGCGGTCGCGGCACGTGTAATGGACCAATGCTTCGATCCCGACCTCGCGCTCCACGATCATCGCTGCGGAGAGCGCCCCCATGCGACTCAAGGCTCGAGGGTTATCAACCAGCGCCAGAGTATCTATCCCGGCCACCTTGAGGGCCCGTGCCGGCTCAATGAGCCCGTCTCGGCCCCAACCGCGAGGCGGGAGAATTTCCACGGAAACCAGCGTCTCGCCCCGGGCTAGTTTGCGTCCCCAAGCCGACCTTGCCCCAAGTGCCACAGGCTCCCGCGCGGACTCCCCACGAGCCGTCGCGGTGGGGATCACCACAGTGGCGTTCCGAGGTTGCACCGAGATCACGGCGTTCCGAATCTGCTTGATGTGCTCTGGGGTAGTCCCACAGCATCCACCGACGAAACGGACTCCGGCGTCAATCATGCGCCGCGCGTACTCCGCCATGTACTCGGGGCTGGCGAGATAGATCTTTCGATCACGGACGGTGCGCGGGAGTCCAGCGTTCGGCTGGGCGATCAGGGGTAGGTCTGTGGCCTCGGCCATTTCTTCGATTGCGTCGAGCATCACTGCCGGGCCGACCGAGCAGTTGAGCCCGATCACGTCAGCGCCGTGTTCAGCGAGTTCGCTCGCGATCTGGGCGGCGTCGTTGCCGTAGGCGGTTTTGCCCCCCCGCCCGACCGTCATCTGTGCGACGATGGGCAAGTCGGACAAGTCGCGGACTGCGCGGAGCGCACAGGCGATCTCGCTCAGATCCGAGAAGGTCTCCAATACGAAACCGTCTACGCCGCCGGCAAGAAGGCCTTCGACCTGTCTCTTGAAGAAGTCCACGGCCTCCGTTCGGGCCGTAGGTCCCCAGGGTTCGATGCGAATACCCAGAGGCCCGATCGCCCCTCCGACCGAGGCCGCTGTGCCCGCCGCCTCCTTCGCCAACCGTGCTGCTGTTTCGTTGATTTCTTCTGTACGGTCCGCGAGCC
Source organism: uncultured Gemmatimonadales bacterium (assembly GCA_937919655.1). GTDB lineage: Bacteria > Gemmatimonadota > Gemmatimonadetes > Longimicrobiales > Gaopeijiaceae > CALFPJ01. The sequence continues at coordinate 33,620 of CALFPJ010000096.1, read as the reverse complement.
CGTAGGATGAGAGCTTCACGGGGTTAGCGCCGAAGGTGTTCGTTTCCAAGACGTCGGCACCCGCGGCGACATACTCCTCATGGATCTTTCGAACGATCTCGGGGCGATGAACGTTGAGCTCGTCGTAGCACACGTTTACGAACACGCCGCGATTGTAGAGCAGAGTGCCCATCGCCCCGTCGAAGACGTGCACGCGGCCGTCGTCAATTAGGTGCCTCATGGGGTGCCTCCTGGCTCGTAAGCGAGATTCGGTGACAGCCACTCTTCGGCCTCGGCTAACGACCACCCCTTTCGGGTCGCGTAGTCCTCAACCTGGTCCCGGCCAATGCGTCCAAGCCCGAAGTAGCTCGAACCCGGATGCGCGAAGTACCAGCCGGCCACGGACGCCGTGGGTGTCATGGCGAAACTTTCGGTCAGGCTGACTCCGAGGCGGCGCTCAGCGTCAAGAAGCCCGAAGAGTGTACCCTTTTCAGTGTGGTCGGGGCAGGCCGGGTAGCCCGGTGCCGGTCGAATGCCGCGGTATGCTTCCTGGATGAAATCGGCGCTGGCGAGAGACTCATCGGGCGCGTATCCCCAAAATTCTCGTCTGACCTTGGCATGCGAATACTCTGCAAGCGCCTCCGCAAGTCGATCGGCAATCGACTTGATAAGGATCGCCCTGTAGTCGTCCTGTTCGCTCTCCGCCTGAGCCACCAACTCCGCCACGCCCAACCCAGCCGTGACCACGAAACCCCCGACCCAGTCCGCTTTCCCCGCGTCCGCCGGAGCAACCAGGTCGGCGAGACATTGGGCGGTCCGGCCCTTCTTCGAGAACTGTTGGCGAAGATGGTGCAGTCGGGCCCGGACAGCGGTTCTCGACTCGTCCTCATAGACGTCGATGTCGTCCCCGACTGCGTTCGCCGGGAAGAGTCCGATGACCGCCCGGGCCTGAATGGCGCCAGACGCATCGATCTCGTCGAGCAGAGACTCCGCATCCGCAAGCAGGTCGCGCGCCGCGTCGCCGACCGTTTCATCGTCGAGGATGGCCGGGTGTTGTCCTGCGAGTTCCCAAGCCTGGAAGAACGGAGTCCAGTCGATGAAGTCGCGCAGTTCGCTGACCGGGACTTCGAATTCGTGGACCCCTGACGCCGCAGGGGCAGGGGGCGCATAGTTCACCCAGTCGTGGTCCGCGGCGCAGGCCCGCGCGTCGGCCATGGACAGGAGGTCTGAGCGGGCGGAACGCGCCTCTCGCCGCTGCCGGGCCTCTGCGTAGGTGGCTCGAATGCCGACCATGAAGTCGTCTCGCCGCCCCTCGTCCAGAAGCGTGGCCACCGTCCCTACCGCCCTCGAAGCGTCCAGCACATGGACTGTGGGTGACTCGTAGTGTTGTTCGATCTTCACAGCGGTGTGCGCGATCGATGTCGTGGCTCCCCCAATGAGCAGGGGAATGCGAAATCCGGTGCGCTGCATCTCCTTCGCCACGTGGACCATCTGGCCCAGGGATGGCGTGATGAGCCCCGAGAGGCCAATCACATCGACATTCTCTTCCCGCGCGCGCTCTAGGATCCGTTCCGCCGGCACCATCACGCCCAGATCGACGATCTCGTAGCCGTTACACTGCAGAACGACCCCGACGATGTTCTTGCCGATGTCGTGGACGTCACCTTTTACCGTGGCCAGGAGGATCTTCCCCTTGTCCATCGCTCCAGCCTTCTCTGCTTCGAGGAAGGGCACGAGGTATCCGACGGCTTTTTTCATGACGCGGGCGCTTTTCACGACCTGCGGCAAGAACATGCGCCCACTGCCGAAGCGGTCGCCGACCTCGTTCATGCCGTCCATGAGTGGGCCTTCGATCACGTGTAGCGCGGCAGGCATCCCCAGGCGCGCCTCCTCGACGTCTTCGGCGACGTACTGGTCGATGCCGTGGACGAGGGCATGCCCCAGCCGGCCGTGGACGTCGAGTTCCCGCCAGCTCAGATCTTCCTTGGCACGGTGCTCCGTGGCACCGGTCCGTTGCGTCGCCAGTTCGGTGAGGACCTCGGTAGCGCGAGGGTGGCGCGCGAAAAGCACGTCTTCAATCGGGCCGAGTAGATCCGCTGGGATGTCGTCATAAACGGGCAACGCGCCCGCATTCACGATGCCCATGTCCAGACCCGCCGCGATGGCGTGGTAGAGGAACGCCGAGTGCATCGCCTCGCGGACCTCGGGCGATCCGCGGAAAGAGAACGACACGTTGCTGATGCCCCCGGACGTGAGGACGTGAGGGCACGCCTCCTTCACGCGGCGGACGGACTCGATGAACCAAATGGCGTACTGCTCGTGCTCTTCAATGCCGGTCGCGACGGCAAAGACGTTCGGATCAAACACGATGTCTTGGGGAGGGAATCCCTCCTCCAGGAGAACGCGATAGGCTCGTTGGCAGATCTCGATCCGGCGGTCGAGTGTGTCGGCCTGCCCGTCTTCGTCGAAGGCCATGACGACAGCCGCCGCGCCATAACGCCGCACGAGGCGGGCACGTTCGCGGAATGCGTCCTCGCCGTCCTTCAACGAGATCGAGTTGACGATTCCTTTGCCTTGCTGCGTCTTCAAGCCAGCTTCGATGACCTGCCAGTCTGACGAGTCCACCATGACCGGAATGCGTGCGATTTCCGGTTCGGAGGCAAGCAAGTTGAGGAACCTCTTCATCGCCGCGGGTGCGTCGAGGAGCCCCTCATCCATGTTTACATCGAGGATCTGGGCTCCGCCGTGGACCTGATGTAGGGCCACTTCAACCGCTGTGCCGTAATCGTCCTCCTCAATGAGCCGGGCGAAGCGCCGAGAGCCGGTCACATTGGTACGTTCGCCCACGTTCACGAAAAGCGATTCGGGGCCGATCGTGAGGGGCTCGAGGCCCGCGAGTCGGGTCCGACGCGGGACGTCCGGGATCATTCTGGGTGGGAGCCCCGCCACCGCGTCGGCCATGGCACGGATGTGGTCGGGCGTTGTTCCGCAGCAGCCCCCCACGATGTTGAGGAATCCGGCTTGGGCGAACTCGCGCGCCATCGCGGCCATATGCTCGGGTGTGTCGTCATACTCGCCGAATTCATTCGGCAGACCCGCGTTCGGATAGCAGCTGATGGGTACGGTTGCGACCCCCGACAGCTCCTCCAGGTGCGGCCGCAACTGGTCGATGCCAAGCGCACAGTTCAAGCCGACGCTGAGCAAGCCGGACGGCCGACCGGGTCCGGGGTGGACTCCGTGCGCCACGGAATTGTAGAACGCCTCAGGTGTCTGCCCAGATAACGTGCGCCCGCTTTGGTCGGTGATCGTGCCCGAGACCATGACTGGCACATCGATGCCCGTGCTCTCAAGTACACCGGATAGCGCGAAGAGCGCGGCCTTGGCGTTGAGCGTATCGAACGCCGTCTCCACCAGAAGGAGGTCGACACCGCCCTCGAGGAGGCCGAGGGCCTGCTCTGTATACGCCTCAACCAACTCGTCGAAGGTCACGTTGCGGGCACCGGGGTCCCCCACCTCCGGAGAGATGGATGCCGTGCGGTTGGTCGGACCCAGGGCGCCTGCGACCCAGCGGGGCCGTCCAGGCTCCCGTGCTTCTGCGGCGTCCGCCGCCGCTCGGGCGAGCCGCGCGGCATCGCGGTTGAGTTCGAACGCAATCTCCTCAAGGCCATAGTCAGCGAGGGAGATCCGATTCGCGCTGAACGTGTTGGTTTCCAGGAGGTCGGCGCCGGCGTCAAGGTACGCGGTGTGGATGTCGGCGATGACCTGCGGTTGACTCAGGCACAGCAGGTCATTGGCACCGAACAGAGGTGAGGTCGCGTCCGCGAACCGTTCTCCGCGGAAGTCCTCTTCTTCGAATTCATGCCGCTGGATCATGGTGCCCATGGCACCGTCAAGCACGAGAATACGTTCGGCGAGGTGCTGCCGGATTAGCGCAACCCGGTCAGAACGGGAAAGGCGGCTCTCTATGTTTCGCACGGTACCCCTAGAAAAAATGCCCTTCGCATATGAGCGAGAGGGCGTGGGTTTTTTAGCTCGTTAGCCAACGCGTGTCCACGTCGGCGGGCCGCAATACACCTTAAATCGCCCAATACTGTTGTGAAGAGAAAGTAGCAGGGCCTGCCCTAGGCGCCAAATGCGGTTCTGGCGGTTGCTCGCAAGGCTGGCCACCATAAAGGAGGGCGCACGACAGCCACGAGGGCGCCTTCCTTTACCGAGCCGAGGCACAATGTCCAGCGTCCGCATTCCCCGGGGGGCTATCCGCGGTCCCCGCCGTCCCAGTCGTAGCGCGCCATGAATCGGTGGCCCGGTAGGCCGCGCCTTTCACGGGCCTTTTACAAGGCTCATGGGCTCGGAAACGACTATCTGGTCTTTGAAGAGGGCGACGACTGGTTGGCCACCGATGCAGCCGTGGCCCGGGTGTGTCACCCCCACGAAGGCATCGGCTCGGACGGCGTGGTTGTCTTGCTCTCCGGCGAGGGCCGTCCCGCGCTCCGGATGTTCAATCCAGACGGCGGCGAGTTCGAACGAAGCGGCAATGGACTTCGGATACTCGCTTCCTATCTGGCGCGAACCGGCCGTGTGGGTGGGGACCCGTTCACGGTAGAGGTCGCCGGAGATGTTGTGGGGATGGTAGTCCACGGCGACCAAGGCGGCGTTTACGACGTCGCAGTGTCCATGGGGACGGCACGTGTGGGCGCCTCCGCGGTCGGACTCGATGATGCAGTCCTCGTCGGCGACAACTCGATCTTGGGCCCCGACGGACGGCTTCTCCAGGTCGTGCCGGTGTCGGTCGGCAATCCCCACTTGGTCGTATTTGTGGAGGAGCTATCTGAACAAGATCTAGCGGTGATCGGCCCGTTCCTCACGACCCATCCAGGATTGGCACACGGCGCGAACGTACAGTTGGCTTGCCCACGCGGGCGTGATCGTGTCACAGCCCTCATATGGGAGCGCGGCGTGGGGCGAACCAGCGCGTCGGGCACGAGTGCGTGTGCGGTGGCTGTCGCGTCTGTGTATGAGGACATGGTAGACCCAGGCCTGGTGACGGTAGAGATGCCGGGCGGTCAGCTGTTCGTGACGGTCACCAGCGAACTCGATGTCGAACTGCGAGGTCCGGTGGAGGCCGTGATGTCCGGAGAGTTGTCGCTTCGCCTCGATCCCTAAGACGTAGCGGATCGCGCTTCGTTGTCGTACGCAAAGCGTATAAGGTGCGCCATGGGGTCGTCTGGCCCTAGGTGCGCACGCGCACCAAGAGAACCAGTGCGGCGGTCATGAACAGTGCATTGGGGAGCCAGGCCGCCGTCATGGCGGACACCGCCCCGGCTTCTCCAAGGGCTCCGGAGATCTTGAACATTAGTAGGTATAGGATGACTGTCCCGAGTGACACCCCGATGCCGTATGCGCTGCCGCCCCGCTTGTTGCTTGTAGCGAGAGGCCCGCCAAACAGAATGACCACCAACGTAGCCACCGCAATCGAGATCTTCTGCTCGCGCTTAACCAAGAGGTCCTTCGCATTGCCCCCAGTGCGTTGGATGATCTTCGCGAAGTGGTCAATTTCGGCGTAGGTCATTTCTTCGGGTTCCCGCGGGGATTCCAGGAGCTCCTCGGGGCGTTCGACAAGCCCGACCATCCGCATTTTTTCAAATTCCACGGACCGCTCTGCCGAGTCCGGTGCGAGCGTCCGGAGGTATCCTCGTTCTAACGTCCAGCCGTCGATCGAGTCCCAACGTGCAGCTTCGGCAATGACGTGGATGCCTGCGGTGGAGTCGGTCGGCGGTTGTTCGACAACCACCGAGGTCATGCGGCCGTCGTTCGAGGTAAGGCGTCCGACCTGCCAGGTGAGTCCATTTTCCGACTTGTAGACGAAATCGGACCGAAAGGAGCGACCTAGGGCCTCCCTCCGAAGGATCTGGGCCGCGATTCGGTTGCCAACTGGAACGATCTCGGTGAGCCCCAATGCCGCACCCGTGAGTAGGACTCCGACGAAGATCAACGGGAGCATCACTCGGTGGAATGAAATTCCGCCCGCCTTCGCGGCGACCAACTCACGATGCATGGTCATCCCGTGGATGGTGAACACGGTGGCGATCAGTGCGGCAATGGGGAACGACCACTTGATGAAGAGCGGCATCTGGAAGAAGTAGGCCTGCGTCACTTCGATGCCGGTCAGGCCTGCGTCGAGGTACTCGTCCAAGTTCTCGGTAATGTCCCCGATTACAAAAAGAATTGGGGAAGCGGTCAAGCAAAGGAGGAAGGTCTTGCAGAAGGTCGTGATGATCAGTCGGTCGAGAATTCGGATCATCCCGACACCTCCTCGCCCACCTGCGTCCGAGATCTGGTGACCCGCGAACGCATCCTCTCGATCACGCCATCGAGGGCGCCACCGCGAAGAGAGCCGGTGGCGCGTCCCATACCCGCGACCAAATACAGGCCGACGATCAGGAACACGAAGTTCGCGAGCCACATTGTGACCGCAGGGCTCGCCACTCCTCGATCCGCCAACGACTCACCGCCAATGAGTCCGGCCCAACAGATCGCGATGATCCCGCTCGACGCGGCGACCACCATGCCGATCCCGCCAGTCGGGAAACGAATCGCCAGCGGGGGGGCGAGCAGTGTAAAAATCAGGCACGCCACCGCAATCGCCAGTTTCTTATGGATCTCGACCCTATATCGGCTGGTTGTCGTCCGCAGATTCTCCCCCCGAGACGCCCTCGTCCTGGCCGTAATCACGACGCCCTGCGTGACAGGATCCTGAGCAAGCAGCGACGCTCCGTTCCCAGTGGTCGCGACCTGCCCGCGCACCCGCTGCCCCATCACCCCGGCTACCATGGCCGAGTCCTCAACCGTTTCTCTGCCGAGCGCTAAACGAACCGCCTGAAGTGACTTTTCTTTCATTTCAATATGGACGGAGTCCAAATCGGCTTCGTGCGCCGCAGCGTTCTCGAGGAGCAACGCGAACCCCATTTCTCTGTCCGATCGCTCCGTGCCGCCCAACCGGCGGTCAAGTTCGTTTCCGACGCCACGAAGCGGTACGATCTGTTTCGAAAAATAGAGGCGCTGAAAGCCGCCGACGCGATCGCTCTGCACTTCGTGGACCACCCCGTCGTAGAGCGTGAGGTACAGGTCGGTCTTGGCCTCATTAAAAGTCATGTCGCCCCGAGCGGCGTATGTGGTACGACGGCGGGAGGAATTGTTCGAATCGAAGATCGTGACTTCCTCGAGCCTGTTGGTGGCCGGGTCGATCCGGTCAGCCGTCAGAAAGTATGTGTCGCGGCCCCCGTCGGTGCGGATTTCATTGACTACTTGTTCCCGCCACTCAAGGGTGGGACTCTTGCGACCGATGTCCACCATGAGGTTCTTTAACCGATGATTCGATTCTGGGAGCACCTGGTCATTGAAGAACAACATCACACCCGTCATGACCAATCCCATTCCGAGCATCGGGATCATGATTCGCGCCGGACGGATGCCTCCGGCAGACATGGCGGTGATCTCGTTAGACGACGTGAGTTCGCTGAAGCCGTACAGGACGGCCGCGAGAACCGAAATCGGGAGGGACAGCGCGATCGTATGAGGTAAGGAAAGGACCAAGAATTCGATCACTATCCCCCATGAGAGCCCTTTGCCCACGAGCCCTTCTACTCGCTGTGCCACCGCGTTCAGGAAGATCAACGCTGTGAGGGTGGACAATGCAAAGAGGAAAGGTCCGATGTGGACCCTGATCAGGTACTTCGTGATTACACCCATTCGTGTCGCTGCTTCATATCCCTACCACTCTGGAATCTTCGGGGCGGTGGAAGCTAGCCCTGCGCCTCGCCGTCACTCAATCCGACGGATGTCTTGTCGGGCAATCCATACACCCGCTAGCGCCCGTCTGTTCGTCGGCTGACCTCACACGTGTACCATTTCCCTCGACTTCTGCTTCTTCCGGTTGTGATCCCGTTGTGGATTGGGGTCCCTGGAACGGCAGGGCCAGCACGGTCGGTCGCGACGCCCCCTGTCGCGGATACGATCCTCCGCCGAGATCTCTCGACGCCGTCCGCGAGCGTCCTGTCAGGGGCGGGCGCCACTCCAGGCGAACCGCACGTGCGGCTCGGATTGAAGTTGATGCCCATTAGTTCTGCCGGTATCGGACAGCGCGAGGCCATCGTTCGGGTTGGGGCGCTAGATCTCGACGCCTTGTTCGTGGGTAGGCCGGTGCTCCCACTCACGCTCGTCGTGCCTGTCCTCCCCCTCCGTCGGGTGGGCGCAGATTCGAGCGCGTTCCTTCCACCGCCTGTGACGCCAATCTCGAGGGCGGAAGATCCGCAGGACGCCTCTCCTCGTTTTCGGACCCCATATGCTGACCTCGCCCTCAATGTGACGAACCGCATGGAGATCGGAGGTGAATGGACTCGTTTCCAGCCTTGTGACCAACAGTTCAAGGTCAGCTGCAATCCGAACCTTCTTCCGCAACTGAGCCCCGACGCTCGGTTTGGTGTGCAGGTGGACGGGACCATCGCCGACCGCGTGCGCGTAGACGTCGACTTCGATCAATCGCGTGAATTCGACGCTGCCAACCGGATCAACATTTTCTACGAGGGACGTGAGGACGACGTGCTCCGACGTCTCGAGGTGGGCGATGTGACGTTCAATCTCCCGCGATCCCGCTTCCTCACTGAGGGTATTCCAGCGGGGAACTTCGGCTTCCAGGCCGACGGCCAGGTTGGGCCGCTCGACTTCCAGGCGGTGTGGGCGCAGCAACGTGGCGACCTCAATTCACGTGTCTTCCAACTCACGGGACTCGGAGACCAACGGAGCTTCGTGCAGGAAGACACGGTAGTCGTCGACGACGCCGACTATGTGCGTGGTCAGTTCTATTTCTTGATCGATCCCAGTCAGATGACTGACTACCCGCACATCGACGCGCTCGCCTTGGACCCATCTTCGGCCCCCGTCAGACTTTCTCCAGGCGCTGAACCGATCCAACTCTATCGTTTCGACGACGATCCGGTCTTTCAACAGCAGGTCGAAGGGCTCATTCAGGCCGATGCCGTGGCAGAACAAGACGGGAAAAGGGTCGTTGAGTCAGGTTGGTTCCGATATCTGCAGCCGGGCGTCGACTACTTCGTGCACGCGAGCGGCCTATGGGTCGCCCTGCGCTCGCCGCTGAGCCGCGATGAAATGCTGGGGGTCAGCTACATCACCGCTGCAGGGGATACCGTGGGAGACTACAACCCTGAGCGGATCCACAACGCTGGTGGCCGACCCACTCTGAGATTGCTAAAGGCGTCTGGCGCGAACCACCAGCCCGGCCAGCCGACGTGGGATCAAGAGATGCATCAGGTCTACCGGGTTTCAGGGTCCCCCGACGTTGAACAAGGGTCCGTACAGCTGACGGTGTCGTTGGGTGAACTTTCTGCCGGCCGGACCTTCAAGCGTGGACCCTCCGGCAAAGACCTGACGTTCCTTCGTCTCTTCGGCGTGGACGAAGAGGCGCCCGTCGACGTCCTCGACCCCTCCTTCGTCTACGCACCTGGAGACGAGTTCTTCCAGGATCAATCGCCGGTGCAGGGGACCTTCATCGTCTTCCCCACCCTAAGGCCTTTTGCTCAGCCCGCTGCGGTGGAGTCCGTCGGCCTCACCGAGGAGGAGGTCGGGCGAATCCTGGGGGACGACGCGAACCACCGAATCTACGATGAGGAAGATCCGTTCGAACGTGAAAACGCCGGGCGCTTTCGTCTGTCCATGGCCTATCGACTGCGCAGCCAAGGAGTCATCTCCTCCTTCTCCCTCGGGGCCTTCGGAATTCGAGTCGGTAGTGAGCGGATCTTCTTGGGCGAGCGACTGCTGTCATTGGGGGCAGACTACGAGATCGACTACGACGTCGGCCAGGTCACGCTGCTGGCGCCCGAGGTGTTATTCGCATCTAGCCCGAATGCTTCTGTGCGGGCGAGCTGGGAGCAGCGTTCGTTATTTCAGGTGTCCCCGACCCAGGTGTTCGGAATTCGAACTCACGCGGACCTCGGCAATCGGGGGGGCGTGGACGTCTTGGGCCTCTATCGTTCGGAGCGCTCCGTAGTAAGGAGGCCCATTCTTGGCACGGAACCCGGGGCGAGCCTGCTAGGTGGTCTCAGTGGGGCTTATCAGACGGATGTCGGCTGGTTCGATCGCGTGTTAGACCGACTGCCGGGGCTCCGCTTCGACGGTAATACGACGTTGTCTCTCAGCGGGGAGTTCGCGGTCTCCCTTCCTAACCCGAACACCTCGGAGAGAGCGTTCCTCGATGACTTCGATGCAGCGGCTCAGTTGCCGGTGTCATTGATTTCGTCCAGTTGGGTGCAGGGTAGTGCGCCCGAGTCCCGAGATGGAGCCACTGCGGTCTTGCCGGCTGCCCTGACGGAGTCCAATGCGGTGCGGCTCTCCTGGCAACATTCGTGGGTCGTAGAGTCCGTGATTGGTGACAGCGTGGGCGTGCATGAAGGTTTTTTCCCCCGCCTCGACCTCGATCGACAAATCCGCGTTTCAGGCTCTGAGATTCGAGAGCCCGGCCTGATGCTCGCTTTTGGTGACGGGCTTGTCGAGGCTGCGTCTTGGCGCTCCGTGACGACCTCGCTCTCGCGCAGCGGTCTCGACATGACCAAGACCGAGTTCCTCGAGTTCTATGCGGCGGGCGGGGAGAACCTGACTCTGGTCATGGACCTTGGCACCGTGAGCGAGGACGCCTTCTTCGTGGACTCCCTCGGCCACACCTCCGGTACCCGGGCTCAGGACGGAAGCGTGTGGGGACTCGGTTCACTTGACCAGGAGGCGGACCCCCGGCAGGGGCAGATCTGGAGCGACGAGGCGGATCGAAGAGGAGTCTGGGGTGAGACGTGTGAGGGACAACGGGCGCGGACCTACCGTATCGGGGACCCTCGTGCGAACTGCACGAGGGGTAACGGGAGACGAAACACGGAGGACCTGGACGAAGACGGAAACCTCGACACGCAGGAGCGTCATCTCCGGTACGTCATTCGCCTGGACGGTTCTTCGCCATTCCTTTCGCGCACCAAGTCCGAAACCGGCACGGACTTCCAACTCTATCGCATCCCGCTGAGGGGGGCTGGCTCCGTCGAGGTCGGCGGAGCATTCGGCGACGCCGATATGCGTGCAGTGCGACACCTGCGGCTCACCATCGCCGGCGCGAATAACCAGCGGCTGCGGCTCGCCCGCATGAGGCTCGTGGGTTCGCGTTGGATCAAGCGGGCAAGTGAAGGGGTCCTCGACGGCATCGTAGGCGACACCTTGTCCGGCCTCGGGCGCATGGAAGTCGCCACGGTGTCGCGCGTGACGGAGGGCCTAGAATACAGTTCTCCGCCCGGCGTGTTGGAGGAACTCGTCGATCCTACATCCGCGTTCGCAGGGCAGGGCATCGAGTTCAACGAAAAGTCGCTCGGCATCACGTTCGAGAACGTTCCCTCCCACGGGCGTGCCGAGGTGTATCAGCGCTTCCTCCAGCGGCCGCAAAATTTCCTCGCCTATCGGGAGGCAAGGCTCTGGGTCGTGCCACGTGAGGGGGACTTCGGCCCCGACCGGCCCCATTATTTCTACGTCAAGGTCGGAACCGATGCAGAGAACTTCTATTTGTTCCGGACGCCGCTACAGCCGTCGTCTAGTCCGTCGGGTGTGGCCCCCGGGGATTGGCTCCCTGAGGTCCGAATCGACTTCGATGAATGGTTCGACCTGAGGCAGCGCGCGGAGACGTCGCTTCTTCTCACCCCACCCGGGCCAGGTGATCCACCTATCTCCGTGTGGGCGTCGGACTCGACATACGCCGTCGTGTTGAGGGATCGCGGTCGCGCGCCGAACCTCGCCGCTGTTCGCGAGATTTCGATGGGTATCTGGAACGAGGGACTGGTACCGATTTCCGGAGAGATCTGGATCGACGAACTGAGGCTCGGCCGTCCTGTTCGCGATGCCGGGGTCGCGACGTCGTTTGAGATAGAATTGGACGGGGCTGGCGTGCTCACCTCACGCGTGAGTCTCACCAGTCGCGGCGCATTCTTCCGACAATTGCGGGATGCGCCCACGTATCAGAATGACCGCAATCTCACTTCCGCTTCGGTCCTAGCTCTCGACCGGTGGATGCCGGCTGAATGGGGCATCGAATTGCCCGTGACGTTGGATATCAGCCGGTCGAGCGAGGCTCCGGTATTCCTGAGAGACTCTGACGTTCGCGCGGACCGCCTTCAAAGCCTACGCCAGACAGAGGCACACCAGACGCGCGTTGGCGTCTCTTTCCGGAAGCGCACAGAGTCCGCAAACCCATGGCTCGGCTTCCTGGTCGATGGGCTCGGGGCCCGACTCTCGTATGCGTCGTCCGGGGGGTCGTCGGTCACGACCGAATACGATGCAGACGGAATGGAGGCGGGCCTATCGTGGGCTCGAAACCCTTTGCTACGAGAGTTTGCCGTGGTCCCGGATTTCGCCGCCCCCACGGTGAGAGCCCTGCTTCCAAGCTTCTTGGAGGACAAGGTGTTGGGCTCCCGCTTGCGATGGACGCCAGAACGGGTGTCAGTAGGCTCGAGCTATACACGCCTCGACAACAGTATTCTGCGCTTCGATCGGATTGTCGAGCATGCGTCCGACACGTTGGCTCTGACCACCCGGGCACCTCGTGAGGCCTTCCAGACTGCCGCAGATATCCGTTTTCGACCTCTGCCGCCGCTGACTGCAGATCTGACGATGACCACGATACGGGACGTTCTTCCTCCAGAAGAGGCGGCTCCGGACCGACGGGTCCAGGGCCTGATCGAAGCCGAGCGGTTCCGTGCGGCGGGTGTCGACCTAGGATGGGAGACGAATCGGTCCCTGATTACCCGACTCGGCTACCGGCCGTCGATCATCTCATGGCTCCGCAACGATTTTAGTTGGACCACGCACTACAGATCAGCGCGGAACACGAACTTCCTCGATCGTACGATAGCCGGCGCAGACACGACGCTGAGTCTGACGCGTAACGCCACCGGTCAGCGGGACTGGCAGGCTTCCTTCGCGCTAGACCCGATCCGACTCGCTGACTCATGGCTGGGATCCCAAGAGCTCGGAGAGACTCCGGGGATGACCCAACTGAGGACGGCTCTCCAGGCAATGCGCCCGCTGACGCTGACGTATCAGGACGGCGTCGTGTCGCGCTTCAGCCGGGATCCCGTGAATCCGGGGACCGGCTATCAGTTTGGGCTGGGCTCGCTCGACGACTTTCGCGTCATTGAAGGGGACACTGCTGCGACGCTCACTGACCGGTCGTCGTGGACGGGGTCGACGGGGGCCACGTTGCCGGGGGGGTTGGGCGTGACGGCGGCGTTTCAACGCGTTGATGCGGCGACCTTAGACACCCGCAGTGACAGGCGCGTCACGCAGCGGCGTTGGCCGGACCTAAGAGGTCAGCTCCCCGCGCTTGGGATGCCGGCCTTCACGGGCATGAGGAGTGTGACTGTATCGTCAGGAATCGTCAGGACTGAGCGAACAACGGACTTCGGAGGACGGGGCACTCAGCGGCGCTTTGACGAGGCCAGGGACATCCCTGTGAGTATTTCGATCGCCTGGCGCGGAACGCTCGTGACGGGGTACCAGGCTCAGTTCCAGGACGGACGCGGCACAGATCCAACCGGTGACACCGAGCGCGTCCAGACCACGCATCGCATCACGGTGAGTTCACAGTTCCTGCCTCCCTTGGGTCTGGCCGATCGACTCGACCGACCCATCAGACTGTCTCTGCTCGCGCTCTATCGGTCTGAGCGCGATTGCCGCACCACCGCGGCACGCTCAGAATGCGTGGCGTTCGTCGACCAGATCAGCCGCAGCCTGAACCTCTCCATGGACACCAGTGTGAGCGGCTTCGAGATGGGTGTGCAGGTGAGCTTTGACAATCGTCAGTCCTTCGTGGGTCAGCGGACGGGCTCCACGCAGTTGCAATTGATGCTCTTCGGTGAACTCCACTTCTCTGCTGGAACCATCCCGATCCGCTAGCGTCGGCCCGTTTTGGCATGGTGGCGCCCAGAGCGCCGTCCGATTGTTTGGCATGGATTCCGAGACCAGCGCTCTGCGGCGCACAGCTTTCCTGCTTCTAGCGCTCAGCGTGTTTCGCTGGGCTTGGACCCGACCCGGAGCCGAGCCGCTGGGCGCCGTAGAAGCCGACCTCCCGATGCTTATTGACTCGAGTCGGGCCGGAGAGGCCGACGCCGAAGCCCGCTCGCGCCCGTTGGGCCCGGAGGAAAGGGTCGATCCCAATACGGCCAATGAAGTCGATCTCGACCGTCTTCCAGGCATTGGGCCGTCCACCGCTGCGGCGATCGTGGCGGAACGGGCGCGTTCGGGTCCCTTCGACGGCCCGGACGATTTGACCCGGGTGTCTGGGATTGGTGTCTCCACGATCGCAAAGATCCGCCGGCACCTGGCCGCTTCCGAAGGTCCCCGATCACGGGCGCCGCCTAGGGCGCGCGCGGGCATAGGCAACGCGTCCGGCCAGATCGACGTGAATCAGGCTGATCAGCGTCAGTTGGCCATATTGCCTGGTGTCGGACCCGCCCTCGCCGCCCGAATTATCGAAGCGAGACAGCAACAACCGTTTACGTCGCTCGATGACCTGGTGAGGGTCCGGGGGATCGGACCAGCCACTGTGGAAGGACTTCGCGCGCTGGCCAGGGTCCGCTAAAGCAGCTACGCCTCCGCCAATTAAAAAGCGAGCGGAACCGGCGCGAGGCGCCTTCCTTCTAGAGAGGTGGTCTTGACCCGTATTGTGTACGTTGGTGCGCACTCGTTCTTACCCCCGTAGCCCCAACCAGTTAAGGAACGGATTGCTGATGGCAGCAAAGGCCACTCAAGAAATTCGACTCGGCGACCTCCTTTGTGCGCGAGGGTTTGATTGCGGAAGAGCAACTGAAGGAAGGCCTCGCGGTTGCCAAGACTGAGGGATTCAGGATCGGGTACGCCCTCGTCAAGCAGGGCTTTGTTCAGGAAGAAGAACTGACGCGCATGCTCTCGAAGCAGTATCGGGTGCCTGCGGTCGATCTCGACAAGGTCACCGTAGACGAGAAGATCCTGAAGTTGATCCAGGGCCCGGTCGCCCTGAAGCACTTGGTTCTCCCCCTTCGCCGTGTTGGCCGTATGCTCACGGTGGCGATGACGAACCCCACCGACTTTTCGGCGATCGATGATCTGAAGTTCATCACAAAGCTCGAGATCGAACCGGTGATTGTCGGCGAGTACACGCTCCGTAAGCACCTTGAGGAGTACTACGGAAGTACCGAAGACGAGGCCATGGCCAACCTCATGGACCAGTGGGGGAACGCTGAGGTCGAGATCGTTGAGGAGGATGAAGACGACGAGGCCTACTCCGCTTTGGCCGCTGAGATTGACTCTGCACCGGTGGTGAAATTCATTAACGGCCTCCTCACGGACGCCGTGATCAAGGGTGTGTCCGACATCCATATTGAGCCCTTCGAGCATGAGATCCGTACACGGTACCGGATCGACGGGGCGCTTGAAGAGGTAATGAGACCGCCGCTCAAAATGAAGGCGGCGCTCACTTCTCGTGTGAAGATTCTCTCGGACCTCAACATCGCTGAGCGGCGTGTGCCTCAAGACGGGGGCATCAAGCTCAAGATGAAGAACAAGGTTGTCGACTTCCGAGTCTCGATTCTACCCGTCATTTTTGGCGAAAAGATCGTCCTACGTATTCTCGACAAGGGAAATCTTACCTTCGACCTGAAGACGTTCGGCTTCGAGCCGAAGGCCGAAGAGGATTTCATGTGGGCCATTCAGCGACCGTACGGTATGGTCCTGGTGACTGGCCCGACGGGTTCCGGCAAGACGACCACGCTCTACTCGGCCCTGTCCCAGATCAACACGATCGACACGAACATCATGAGCGCCGAGGACCCCGTCGAGTTCAACCTCTACGGAATCAACCAGGTCCTGGTTCGAGCCGCGATCGGCATGACCTTCGCCGCAGCCCTGAAGGCGTTCCTTCGGCAGGAACACAACATCATCATGCTCGGTGAGATTCGTGACCTTGAGACTGGCGGTATCGCGATCAAAGCCGCACTCACCGGTCACTTGGTGCTGTCGACGCTCCACACCAACGACACACCGTCGACGATCACGCGTCTGATCGACATGGGTCTCGAGCCCTTCAACGTGGCCTCAGCGCTCAACCTCCTGACGGCCCAGAGGCTCGCGCGTAGGATCTGTAAGAACTGCAAGGTCGAGGTGACCTACGACGAGGAGTATTTCGTCTCGGCGACGATCCCTCTGGACTGGGCGGCTGAGCAGAAATTCATGAGGGGTGAGGGGTGCAGCGATTGTGGGGGGAGCGGCTACAAGGGCCGGTGCGGCTTCTACGAAGTCATGATGATGTTCACGCCGTTGCGAAAAGCGATTATGCAAGAAATCGGGACGGACGAGCTCCGGGCTTTGGCGCAGTCCGAAGGCATGCTGACGTTGCGTGAGGATGGCATGAAGAAGGTTGAGAAGGGTGTGACGACTATGGAAGAACTCATCAAAGAGACGACGGCAGCCGAGTAGGTCCGGCCTGTCGCAACTTCGAATCGAAAGGACCGTTGAATGAACCAGCCGGCCGCTCCGGCGGGACAACAGGCACCAGCTCAAGAGCTTAGTCTCCGGATCTTGCTTCAGGAGATGATCCAGCGTGGTGCGTCCGACCTTCATCTCACAGTCGGCAATCCAGCGATGATCCGGATCGACGGTGATCTGGCGAAGTCCAAGACCGCGCAGATCTTGACTCCGAAAGACACCCTGTCGCTTTCCTATTCGATTCTTACGGAGAACCAAAAAAAGCGGTTCGAAGTCGAAAGCGAGTTGGACTTTTCGTTTGGCGTACAGAACCTGTCTCGGTTCCGGGGCAACGTCTATAAGCAGCGCGGCTGCGTCGCCATGGCGATCCGCCAGATTCCGTACGAGATCATTTCGCTCGAAAAACTGGGGATGCCGCAGATCCTGTCGAAGTTGTGTGACCGCCCCCGTGGCTTGGTGCTTGTCACCGGGCCGACTGGGTCGGGGAAGTCCACGACGCTGGCTGCCATGGTGGACAAGGTGAATCGTGAGCGGAAGGGGCACATCATGACGATTGAAGACCCCATCGAGTTCATTCATCGGCACCAAGGCTGCATGATCAACCAGCGGGAAGTCGGGGCCGACACCAAGAGCTTCACGGCTGCGCTCAAGTACGCCTTGCGGCAGGACCCGGACGTCGTATTGATTGGTGAGATGCGCGATCTGGAAACCATCTCGGCGGCACTCACCATCGCCGAGACCGGTCACCTTGTGTTCGCCACGCTACACACCAACTCTGCTGCCGAGTCCATCAACCGCATTGTGGACGCGTTCCCGTCTCACCAGCAGGCTCAGATTCGAGCTCAGCTGGCTTTCGTGTTGGAGGGGGTTGTTACCCAGACGCTTCTCCCGAAAGTGAAGGGGAAGGGCCGGGTCGCAGCCTGCGAGATCATGATTTGTACGCCGGCGATTCGGGCCGTGATCAGGGACGAGAAGATTCACCAGATCTATTCGCTGATGCAGGCCGGTAAGAAGCATGGTATGCAGACCATGAACGACGCCTTACAGTTGCTCTATATGCAGGGCGAGGTAACTCTGGAAGAAGCATTAAAGCGCTCAGGTGACCCGAACGAGCTCATGAGAGCCGTGGGCGCACCTGCGTCGGGCGCGTAAAGGTCCAAGGAGATATAGCCGGACATGCCTACATTTTCGTACAGTGCGAGACCTGCCTCGGGCGGGGACATCCGGTCGGGCGAGATCGAACTTGGCAGCAAGGACGACGTCCTAGCATATCTCCATAAACAGAAGATGATTCCCGTCTCTGTTCGGGAGAAATCAAAGGAGCTCAATCTCAGCTTCGGAACGGGCATCACCACCCGTGACATCGTCATCTTTACCCGACAGTTCGCGACGATGATCAATTCGGGGCTGCCGCTGGTACAGAGCTTGGACATTCTCGCGGAGCAGACCGAGAACCCTGCGTTGCGAAAGACGATTGGCGAGACGCTTTACGACGTCGAGTCTGGTCACACGCTTGCGGACGCCATGGGTAAGCATCCTAAGGTGTTTACCGAGCTGTTCGTGAACATGATCGCCGCCGGTGAGGCGGGTGGTATTTTGGACACCATCCTTCTGCGCCTTGCGACCTTTCTAGAAAAGAACGACGCACTGGTTCGGAAGATCAAAGGCGCCATGATTTATCCAGGCGTCATTTTCTCTGTGGCCGGTGGCGCGATCGTGATCCTTCTCATTTTCGTGATCCCGACCTTCCAAACAATGTTCGAGTCGGCGGGGATCCCATTACCGCTCCCTACCCGCGTCGTCATCGAAATGTCGAAGTTCCTTCAGGCCTATTGGTGGGCTTGCATGGCCGGCATTATCGGTGGTGTGGTCGGCATCAGGCAGTTCTACCAGACCGACTACGGTCAGCTGTTTATCGACAGGCTCCTACTCGCCTCGCCTGTGCTCGGAGACCTGCAGCGTAAGTCGGCGGTCTCGCGTTTCACGCGGACGCTCGGGACGCTCGTCTCGTCTGGTGTGTCGATTCTTGAGGGCCTGGAGATCACCGCCAAGACCGCAGGCAATCGCGTCATCCACGACGCCGTTATGAACTCCCGCGCCTCGATCGCGGGTGGTGAGACCATCGCTGGTCCGCTGAAGGAGTCGGGCGTGTTCCCGCCCATGGTGGTTCAGATGATCAACGTGGGCGAGCAGACGGGTGGCCTCGACGAGATGCTCACACGGATCGCCGACTTCTACGACGACGAGGTAGACACCGCCGTCGAAGCGCTGCTGGCGGCCATGGAGCCGATCATGATCGTGGTGCTGGGTGTCGTGGTCGGTGGAATGATCGTTGCCATGTATCTGCCCATCTTCGACATGATCAACGCTGTGAAATAATCGTTTGGGGCGGCTTCGCCGGAGCCCGAAATCGGGAACGCCCCACGCGGCCGCTCGGCCTCGTGGGGCGTTTCTTCGTTCGGGGCCTCGCTTAACGATGGCACGCGTCCAATTGCTTCCAGTCTTCTTACATTTTCCGCGCGCGTCCCGTCGGTACCACGTGGAGCGTTCCCGATTTCGGGCTCCGGCGACGTGCGGGTCGGACACGTTGGCGGGCGGATTTCGACGCCTTCCCAGCACAGCCCTCGCGGCAGGGATAAGCCCGCCCGGCCCCCGCCCCGCCCCCGTGCCCCCCGTGTCCCCGTGTCCCCGTGCCAGCCAGCGGCGGGGTGACGGGCGGTGGCTCGTGTGGGCGGGCAATCGACGCGGCGTAGCCCGCGAAGAAAGAGGACGGAACGGACGCAAGACGCCGCGTCGTTTAGCGAGCCCCCGAACTCAGGAACTCACGAATGAGGGCGAGCGGCCCGAACACACGAGCCACCGCCCGTCACCCCGCCGACAGCACCCCCGCGGGGTTAGGCTCCGAAGCCAACCCCCGCTGCGACCGCCACAAGCGCCAGCATCACCCAGATCGCGGGATGAGCCCACACCGGCCGGATCTCTTTCCTCACGTCCTTCAGACGATGGGTGTTGATGGCGATCGCCATGCGGCCCTCGCCATCCTTGTACCCATCCACGAGTCAGGACGAGAGGAGTTCATTTACGGCCTTTTGGTACTTCTCGGGTGAACCCGAAAAGCCCGGGAGGGTCGCGGGGCGTGTGAACGCCCCCGTCTCTGCTGCATGCTTCCGGGACAGCTCCTGGAGGATCGCCTTCTTGGGAGACATCGAGAAACTCTCTCGAGAAGCGTACGGTCTAACGGATTGAACGATTAGACATCACTACGCAAGAAATGGATGCAATGTTGCAACATGAGTCGCTGGCCGCGGCTGGTTGGGGTGGACGATGCCCGTCCAGCGCGCGATCATGGTGCGCCCTCAACACCGGAAGCCTTCTTGCCCCAAGACATCAAGACACTCGGGATCCTGTTCGCGGTCGGGCTGATCGCGGGAACGATCAACGTCATCGCTGGAGGCGGCTCAATGTTGTCGCTTCCGGTTCTGATCTTCCTCGGGCTGCCACCGACCGTCGCGAACGGTACGAACCGAGTCGCGATTCTTCTCCAGAACACGGGCGCGACTTGGAGCTTCCACAAGCGAGGACTTATCTCGTGGGCATGGTTGAAACTGGCCGCCCCGCCGGCCCTCCTCGGTGTCGTGCTCGGTACGTGGGGCGCGCTTCGAGTGGGAGACCTCGCGTTTCAGCGGATTCTCGCGGTCATGTTGGTCCTAGCGGCGGCTTGGACGGTCTGGCATCCGATGCCTCCGCCGGCAGAAGGTGACGCGAGGCCCCCTTCTGGAATGAGACGTTGGCTTCTGATTGGGATCTTCTTCTCAGTGGGCGTCTACGGCGGATTCGTCCAGGCTGGGCTCGGGTTCATAATGCTCGCGGTGACCTCCGCATTTGGCCTCGACCTGATTCGCGGAAACGCGGTGAAGGTGACCCTTGTGCTCATCTTCACGCCGGTGGCCCTCGCGATGTTCGCCTATGGCGGGATGGTAGACTGGAGGCTGGGATTCGCACTGGCGGCCGGGAACTTCTTGGGAGCCCTAGCGGGCGTGCGCTTGCAGGTCCTAAAGGGCCAGACGTGGGTGCGTCACGTCGTGACCGCGACGATCGTGGTCTTTGCGTTGCGCCTGTTGTTCACCGGCTGAGTCCATCCGCCTACCTGCCGGCCGACCCAAAGAATCGCAGAATTTCGGTCAGGCCGTCGAGGTTCGCGGTGTGAGGCCCTAGAGCCGGTACACTGCGGGCCCGCCCTGGCCAGCCGTGCCCGCCGCCACGAATTCGATGGAGTTCAACGCGCGTGCTCGCGCGACATCCGCTGACGGTGGTGCTCTGAACGCTGGTCCCGTCACCCATCGAGTCTGGTGTTTCGATCACTGCCGGATTTTCGCGGCACTGGAGTAGGTCCCTCCATCGCTCCAGGGCCTCCGGCATCGACAAGGCGCTGATATCTCTGCGGGGCCCTTCCCAGGAGAGGATCGCATCTCGATCTCCATGAACCATGAGCACCGAGACGTCTCGGTTCCGGGGACACCCCACGGCCGTCCTGCGCAACCAGAGTCCGCTGATCGCTGCGATCCCCGCAGGCGGACGAGGGCTCTCGCACGCGTAATAGTGGACGAATTGAGCACCGAGCCAGTGCCCAGCGAGGTAGATTCTGGATTCGGCTACAGGTAGTGAGTCGGACAGCTGATCGATGAGCGTGTTGATGAAGAGGATATCGTCTACGCCTTGCATACCAGGGGAGGAGCAGGGGCCACAACCGACCTCCCAACTCTTGTCGAGACCCTCGGGGTACACCGCGATGAGGCCTGCCGCGGCGGTTGCTGAATCCGGGTTGATCCAACTGTGGAGACCCGCGCCGGTTCCGCCTGCCCCGTGCAAGAAGATCAGCAGCGGGTAGACAGTATCTGGGCGCAGGGACTCCGGGGTCCTCAAGAGATGGTCGCGCCGGTATCCGCCGGAGTGTACCCAGGAACCCACGACGCCCTCCCCCTGAACGCCTGTTTGTGGCGTGAAGGGCCCGGGGGGCGGTAAGGCGGCGCAGCCCGCAGCGACACCAGGCAGATGTGGTATCGGATCTTCATCACGGAATTCTACGTGTTTGAGGCTATTTCATTTCGGCAGGCAGGTCCCAAAAAAGAAGGGGGCGCCGCACGCGGCACCCCCTTCTTCACTGCTCAGGCGGAGATGTACTAATACCGGTAGTAGTCCGGCTTATAGGGTCCGAATTTTGGCACGCTGATGTAGGCCGCCTGCTCGTCGCTGAGCTCGGTGAGTTTGATCCCGAGCTTGTCCAGGTGTAGGCGGGCGACCTTCTCATCCAGATGCTTCGGAAGCACGTACACCTTGTTTACGTATTCGCCGGTGTTCTTGGCCAACTCAATCTGGGCGATGACCTGATTGGTGAAGCTCGCAGACATGACGAAGCTGGGGTGACCGGTGGCGCAGCCGAGGTTCATGAGACGGCCCTCGGCCAGAATCAGAACCGAGTGCCCGTCTGGGAAGGCCCACTCGTCGTACTGCGGCTTGATTTCTGTTTTCACCACGCCGGGGACCTTGGCGAGGCCAGCCATGTCGATCTCGTTATCGAAGTGGCCAATATTGGCGATGATCGCCTTGTCTTTCATGCGAGCCATGTGGGCCGCTGTGATGATGTCGCGATTCCCGGTCGCCGTGATGAACACGTCCACGGTCTCCACGACCTCATCCAGACGCACCACGGAATACCCCTCCATGCTCGCCTGCAGTGCGCAAATCGGATCGACTTCCGCGACCGAGACGCGGGCACCCTGGCCCTTCAGAGCCTGCGCGCACCCCTTGCCGACGTCGCCGTATCCGACCACGAGGGCGGTCTTGCCAGACAGCATCACGTCGGTGGCTCGGTTTAGCCCGTCGATCACGGAATGTCTGCATCCGTAGAGATTATCGAATTTCGACTTCGTGACCGAGTCGTTCACGTTGATGGCCGGGAAGAGGAGGCTGCCTTCCTGCTCCATCTCATAGAGCCGGTGGACACCGGTTGTCGTCTCCTCGGATACGCCGCGCATAGACGAGACGATGCGGGCCCATTTGCCGGGGTCATCTGAGAGCGTCCGCCGCAGCAGATCGAGGATGACACCCCATTCCTCGGGGTCCTTGTCCTCATCGAATTCAGGAACGTTGTCGGCCGTGGCATACTCGACGCCTTTGTGCATCAACAAGGTGGCATCGCCGCCGTCATCGACTAGGAGGTCGGGGCCAGATCCGTCAGGCCACGTCAGCATCTGGTCGGTACACCACCAATACTCTTCGAGCGTCTCGCCTTTCCAGGCGAACACTGCAGAACCGTTCGGGGCTTCGGGCGTTCCGGTCCGGCCGACAGCGATGGCGGCAGCGGCGTGGTCCTGCGTAGAGAAAATGTTGCAGGACACCCAGCGCACGTCGGCGCCAAGGTCCACCAGAGTCTCGATCAACACCGCGGTCTGGACGGTCATATGTAGTGACCCTGCGACCTTGAGGCCGGCCAGCGGCTGAAGCGGGCCGTACTCCACACGCGCCGCCATGAGGCCGGGCATTTCGTGCTCGGCGAGCCGGATCTCTTTTCGCCCCCACTCAGCCAAGGAAAGGTCTTTCACCTTGAAGGCCGGGCGGGTCGTTGTGGATTGCTCCTCGGGGAGCACTGCAGTGTCGGTCATACGTCCTCTATTGTTTGGTAGGGTCTGTCAAATAAAAAGAGTTGGTGGTCGACTTCACTTGCGTGTGGCTGACGCGAGAAACAATGGCGGGCCCGAGGCGTCTAAATCCGGCCGGAGGGACGCTAGGCGGATCGCGCCAAAGCCAGCGTCTGTGAGCCAGCGTTCGACCATGTCGGTCGCGAAACCTGGCCACACATGCCCCATGTCTTCGAGGTAGCCGACGCCGTGCTGATGCGCCCGCATGTCGACAACCACGATCGAGCCCCCGGGCCGCAACGTGCGACGGACTTCGGCCAACACAGTCGCCGGCTGGACCACGTAGTGGAGGACCAACGCGAGCACGGCGACATCGAGTTCCTCGTCCTCAACCGGGAGGTGCTCAAGTTCGCCCGCTCGCAGATCCACGTTGGGACGTCCCTCAAGTCGAATTCGGGCGGCCGCCAACATCTCGTCCGAGCGGTCCACACAGACAACTCGCCGGACGAAGGGGGATACCGTGTCGGCCAGGGCTCCTGTGCCGGTCCCCAAATCCCCCACGGTCCAGGATGGGTCCAACAGGCCCAGCAGTGGAGCAAAGGCCGCAGACGATCCGAATAACTCCGCACGGAGGTCATCCCATCGCCCGGCGGCTTCAGCGAAGAACGCCGCCGAGCGGCGGCGCCGTTGCTGAAGCACTCCTTTCGCTCGTTCCGTGTCACTCCCAAAAGGGTCGGTCGCCGCCACCTCTTCGCGGACGATACGCCACAGTTCGAGCGATGCCGGTTCAAGCTTGTCCGCCAGGCGGTAATGACGACTACGTCCATCTGCCCTGGCTTCGATCCACCCGTCTGAGGTGAGCGTCTTCAGGTGACGGCTCACGCTTGGCTGGGGTATTTGCATGACCGAGCACAACTCGGACACGGTCATCTCGCTGCGTTCAAGGAGCGCGAGGATGCGTGTGCGAGTTTCGTCGCCGAGCGCGCTGAGGCGTTCGAGAAGTGGGGAAGAGGTAGTCGTATTCATATATGCGCATGAAAACATATATGGATCCGGGTTCGATTCAAGAGGTCGCGCGGGCCTCGGTCCTTCTTCAACCGCGTTCTAGTGGTCTTGGCTGATGCCTCTCGCCTGATCGAACAGATAGTCGAGCGCCAAGCTCGATAAGGCCCGCACGCCGACGGGCAACGCTCCCTCGTCCACGTGAAACAGAGGGGAGTGGTTCGCTGGGGCGGTCGCGGGGTCTTCGCCCTCGGGTAGTCCACCCAAGAAGAAAAAGAGTCCCGGCACCACTTCCTGATATGCTGAGAAGTCTTCAGCCCCCGTGATGGGGACGCCCTCCCTCACTAGATCCTCTCCGGCGGCCCTCCGCAGGGTGGGAAGCGCCCAGCGGGTGAGGTCGGGATCGTTGTAAGTAACGGCGGCACCCAGCCCAATGCGTACGACCGCCTCTGCGCCCGCGCTTGCGGCGATGCCCTCTGCCGTGCGCCGAATCCGCTCGTGGATGTCCGTCCGCATATCTGGATCGAGCGAACGCACGGTGCCCACCATCACGACCGAGTCGGGAATGATGTTACCGCGCAGGCCGCCATGGATGCTTCCGACGGTGACAATTGCCGGCGCTTTCGTGACGTCAGTCTGTCTACTCGTAATCGTCTGGAGTCCCATGACTATCTGCGAGGCCACCACAATGGGGTCGACTCCGCCCCAGGGCAGCGCACCGTGCGTCTGCCGTCCGACAACCTTGATGTAAAGCCCGTCCGCACCAGCCATCGCGCCCCCGGCCCGGTAGGTCAGCTGGCCAACAGGAGATGGCCACACATGCAGGCCGAAGATTGCCGACGGCATCGGATCAAAGACGCCCTCACGGAGCATCATGCTGGCGCCACCGTCTTCGCCTTCGGGCGGCCCTTCTTCTGCTGGCTGAAAGACGAACAGGACGTTGCCTGGAATCTGTTCGCGCACCCCGGCGAGTACCTCGGCCACCCCCATGAGGATCGCGACGTGGTTGTCGTGTCCGCAGGCATGCATGACCCCAACTTCGATGCCGTTGTAGAGGGTGCGCACCTTCGACGCGAAAGGCAGATCTACCATTTCCGCCACCGGGAGCGCGTCCATGTCGGCGCGAAGAGCCACGGTCGGGCCAGGACGTCCGCCGCGCAGCACACCCACGACCCCGGTGTGGGCAACTTCCGTACGAACCTCAATGCCCAGGCTCCTTAGGTGCTCCGCGACCAACGCCGCAGTTCGGAACTCACGATTCCCGAGTTCTGGGTTTTCGTGGATGTCCCGACGCCAGGCTACCACACGCGCCTCGCCGCTCCGTACCAAGCGTTCGACTTGTTCTGCGAGGGGATTGCCGGGGTCCTGCGCAGCACAGGGCGTGTGAACGAGAAGGGCCAACGTGAAGAGGGTGCGGAGGATGGGCGCGCGCATGGTCAATCTCCGAAATCGCAGGGTTTCCAATCCGCACAATGGCGTTCTCGGCTGCGCACCGCCATCGATTGTGCTTGGCGGGGCGCCAACGTGTTGTTACTCTATCGCCTTACGACCCCCGTGCAACCTAGACCGAAGGAAGGGAGTGGCCCACGCCCACGCGCCCCACGAAGATATCGTCTATCCGGCGACCATCCCATTTCTTCTCGTCCACCTCGTATGTTTTGCGGCGATCTGGACAGGAGTTAGTGCGATGGCCGTTGGTGTCGCCATCGCGCTCTACGTTCTGCGCATGTGGGCGATCACGGCCGGGTACCATAGGTACTTCAGCCATCGATCGTATAAGACGAGCCGAGTGTTTCAGTTCATGCTTGCCTTCTTGGGCCAGACCTCAGCCCAGCGTGGTGTGATTTGGTGGGCGGCGATCCATCGCCACCATCACCTTCATTCCGACACCCCTGAAGACATTCATTCGCCGCGTCACCACGGGTTTTGGTATTCCCATTGCGGGTGGATTTTTAACAAGAAAAAGAGCAGGCCGGACTACGGAACGGTTCGTGACCTCACTCGGTTCCCTGAGCTCGTTTTCCTGGACAAATTCACTTACATGCCCGCCATTATCCTCGGAGTGGGGATCTGGTTATGGGGTGGGTGGCCAATGCTGATCGTGGGGTTCTTTTGGAGCACGGTTCTCCTGTATCACGGGACCTTCTTCATCAACTCGCTCGCCCACGAGGTGGGGTCGCAGCGATATCTGACCGGCGATGACTCCCGCAACAATTTCTTGTTGGCCGTGATCACGCTGGGGGAGGGGTGGCACAACAACCACCACCACTACCAGAGTTCAGCCCGTCAGGGGTTCAGGTGGTGGGAGATCGATATCTCCTACTATGTGCTCAAAGTGATGTCATGGTTTAGCGTGGTCTGGGATCTGCGCGCTCCGCCGGAAGCGATTGTCCGCGGCGAAAAGCCGGTAGGGCGGAAGGTCGTCGAGAAAGTCGCCATTGAGCTTGCAGGCGCGTTCAACGTGGAGACGATCGCTGCGCGCGTGAAAGAGACCTGGTCGGAGTCGCACACCCTGGACGACCTAGCCCATCGGGCGAGAGCGGCGCGGGCGCAACTCGAAGAGAAGCTGGCCGAGATGGCTTTCCCGCATCTGCCGACCGTTCCAGAACTCCGCGAGAAGGCCGAAGAGATGTTCCAGGAATCTCCGTCTCTGGATGAGATCGTGAATCGCGCCCATGAGCTACTCGCGGAGGCCGTGGCCGCCCACGTGTGCGCGACGGCAGTGGCCCGCCCATAGGCGGAGCCAGCTAAGAGGATCGGTGGTGCAACGTCGCTTGCCTCGGCCTTCGGGGCGGGGCATTCTTCGTTTCTTCCGTGACTTGGCCGCCGTGATGGCCCATAGCTCTTCTTCCGAATAGGGACCCGCGTATGGACTGGCTCCAGCCGGTAATCGACGTCCTCAATCGCTTTCTACAGCCCGTAGTCGACTTCATGACCGAGTGGGTCATCGATATCGGGCCGGACATCGGTGGTGAGAACGTCCCCGTCATGGTGATCCTTCTCCTCGGTACCGGGATGTACCTGACGGTGCGCACCGGCTTCTTGCAGTTGTCCCGACTCGGTCACGGCTTCGGGGTCACGACTGGCAAGTACGACGATCCAGACGACCCTGGTGACGTATCGCATTTCCAGGCCCTTACGACGGCGCTATCTGCCACGGTTGGAATCGGGAATATTGCGGGGGTCGCAATGGCGATTCACTGGGGCGGGCCGGGCGCGCTGTTTTGGATGTGGGTTACCGCATTCCTCGGTATGGCGACCAAGTACTCCGAGGTCGTTTTGGCGCAGAAGTACCGGATCACGGACGAAGTTGGGACTGTGGCGGGTGGGCCGATGTACTACATCGAGCGGGGGCTGGGGCCGAAGTGGCGCCCGATGGCAATCTTCTTTGCGGTCATGCTCGGCTTCACCGCCTTCCTCACGGGTAACGCTGTGCAGGCCAACACGGTGGCGGACCAAATGCAATCGGCGTTCGACTTCCCGATTCTGGCCACCGGTCTCGTGACGGCTGTGATCGTGGGTGCGGTGATCCTCGGCGGCATCGGTCGGATCGGAAAGGTGACCGCCGTTTTGGCTCCGTTTATGGCGGCTGTATACGTGGCCGGCGCGCTCCTCATCATCGTCCTGAACTTGGGCGCCTTGCCCGGGGCGTTCGTGACGATCTTTTCCGAGGCGTTTAACCCCTCTGCGGGCGTTGCGGGCGTCGGCGCGGGTGTATTTGTGATTACCCTCATGTGGGGGGTCCGTCGAGGTCTATTCTCGAATGAGGCTGGACAGGGGTCGGCTCCGATTGCGCACGCGGCAGCCAAGACCGATGAACCCGTTTCAGAGGGAGTGGTCGCACTCCTTGAGCCGTTTATCGATACGCTCGTCATCTGCTCGTTAACCGGCCTGGTCATCATCATGACCGGGGCGTATGAGCAACGCTTCCCAACCGAAATTACACTGGGTGCGGGCGATATCGCGTACACGACGATGACAGATAACGACCGCTCATCAGGAGTGGACGCGCCCCCTCAGATTAGCATCGTCAACGGTGCACATGCTCAGGCTGGCATCGGGGACCCTCTCGTTTCGTGGCATGAGGCGAGCGTGGCGTTGCTCTTTACCGACGAGGCTCAGACCCGTCTTTTTTCAGGGACCGTCTTCGCCGAGAGAGGCGAGGCGGTCGCGTCGGATGGCACCACCTATACCTCCCTCTATGGGGACGCCGTGGAGAACGCTGCCCCGCTCACGGCAGCGGCTTTCCGGCAGGGGCTCCAGCCGATCGGTGACTGGGGCCATTACATCGTGGTCTTCGGCGTGCTGTTGTTCGGAGTCTCTACAGCGATCTCGTGGAGCTACTACGGAGATCGGTGCGCGCATTACCTGCTAGGGCAGAAGGCGGTGTTGCCGTACAAGGCACTCTACGTGGGTGCACACTTTGTCGGAGCGATTTTGCCGCTTTCCGTGGTGTGGGCCTTGGGAGATGTAGCCCTCGCCATCGTGATCTGGCCGAACCTGATCGCGCTTCTTTTCCTCGCGCCGGTGGTCGTGTCTGAGACCAAGAGTTACTTCGAGCGGAAGCCCTACGAGGCAATGCTCGCGAAGAACAAGGCCAGAGAAGCTTAGCTCCCGGAGCCTCGCTCCTAGGGGCGGAGCGCCCGAACAAACGCAGCGGCCCGGCCCGGATCGATTCCGGCGCCGGGCCGTTCGTCGTTCATGATTGAGGTGCCCACGATCGCGCCGTCGGCTGCGGCGAGTAACTCTGGCCCTTGAGCCAGCGTCAGGCCGCTACCCACGAGGAGGGTCGCTTCCGGCACCGCTTTGCGAACAGTGAGCACATCCCCAAGTTTTGTGCTTTGCCCCGTCCCCTGGCCCGACACGACGAGCGCGTCCGCAAGGCCTCGGTGCCACGTGTCACGAGCCGACGATTCCAGCTTGGACCCGACCGGCGGCGTGGCGTGCTTTACATGGACATCCGCAAGGATCGCGATGTCGGCGCCGAGCGCTTGGCGCAGTCGAAGGGTTTCGTTGGCTCGGCCCTCGATCAGGCCTTGGTCCGTCCACATCGAACCGGTATGGACGTTCGCCCGCACGAAGCGGGCTCCTGTCGCGGTCGCGATCCCTAGCGCGGCGACCACGTCGTTTCTGAGCACGTTCACCCCCAACGGGCAGTCAACGGCGGAAGCCACATGTGTGACAGCAACCGTGATCGCGGAGACAGTCACAGATGGGACCGCGCCGCCGAAAAAGGGCGCGTCGAGAAAGTTCTCGACCAAGACGCCGTCGAATCCGGCCTCGGCTAGGGCTCGGGCGTCCGCCGCCGCGCGGTCGAGCACCTCGGCCATGGAGCCGCCCCATCGAGGAGATCCAGGAAGGGGAAGTAGATGGACCATCCCGATGAGCGGTGACCCATTGGGCCAAATCTGTTTCAATCCCTGTGGCCTACCGGTCGCACTCATTTCTTTGGACCCCCCGGTGTTTTCTTTGCCTCGACCAAGAGGCCTGGCATCACTGCACCACGTCCGAATCGGTTTCGCAGCTCGTCTACCGTACGCGACACAGCGCGCTCCCGATCTGTTTCACCTGCGCCGGAGTTGGCGAACAGACCCAACTGAGGGGCGTCTTCCGATCCGACCAGTCCGGTCAGCCCCACACCGAGCAATCGTACAGGCATGCGACGGTCAGCGCGAAGGTCAAAGAGGAGTGCCTTCGCGATTTCGTGGATGGCCGCGTCAGACTCGATCGCCTCCGGTACCGTCTGGCTGTGCTGGCGGGTCTTGAAGTCGGAGTCGCGGAGCTTCACCGTCACGGTGCGGGCCCGGAAGCACTTTTCTCTGAGCGTCGAAGCGACCGAACCTGTGAGCTTCAACAATCTCCGTCCCAACTCGCGGTCGTCCCCGATGTCCTCGGCGAACGTCCGTTCTGCAGAGATCGACTTACGTCTCTCATGAGGGTCGACCTCGCTCGAGTCCACGCCGCGGATACGCCGGTACAGCCACGCCCCGCGTCGGTCTCCAAGCCAACGTTGCAGCCACTCAATCTGTACTGGCCACGTATCTTCGACTCGCACCAGCCCCTTCTTGCGCAACACCTCGACCAGCGCGGGTCCGATTCCTGGAATGTCCGCGAGATCCAACTGTCGGAGAAAAACGTCCTCCGCGCCGGGTTGAACGATGTGGACGCCGGCCGGCTTCGCGCACCGGGTGGCGAGCTTTGCGATCACACGCCGAGTGCCTCCCCCGAGCGACACCGAAATTTGCGTGCGCTCCAGAACGCTCTGGCGAATCCGCCAGGCACTCGCTTCAAGAGTCTCCCCCGTAAACAGGCGCTCGGTGCCAGACAGGTCCAGGTAGAATTCGTCCACCGACGCGGCCTGGACGATGGGGGAGAGGTCTTCAAGCGCCCGACGCACGTCACGACTCCGTTCGCTGATCACGCCGCGCGGCACACCGACGATCGTCGCTTCAGGGCACAACCTGAGGGCATGGGCTGTCGGCATTGCCGCGCGCACGCCGAATGCTCGGGCTGAGTACGACGCCGACGTGACCACGCCTCGACCCGTCGGCGTGCCACCCACGATCAGGTACTTGGCCTTCCCCGCACCTTCCGGGTCCTCGAGGCAGGCGACCTGAACGAAGAACGCGTCGCAGTCCACGAGCAGGATGCGTCTAGGTGAGGGAGATTCCGGCACGGACGACTCGGGGTTACGACGGATTGCTGCGGGGAACCGGGCGGGGTACAATCTCCGCTCCAACAACGACTATGCCAAGGAGCCACGGTACATGGCCTACCCCTTCGACCTACCTGCACTCGGTTACGCGCACGACGCGCTCGAACCCCACATTGACGCCCGCACCATGGAGATCCACCATGGCAAGCACCATGCGGGGTACACCAGCAAGCTCAACGGGGCGCTGGAATCCCATGCTGACCTGCACGGCAAGTCCGCAGAAGCGTTGCTGTCGGATCTCGACGCACTTCCCGACTCGATCCGTGGCGCTGTGAGAAACAACGGCGGTGGGTACGTGAACCACGCCCTTTTTTGGGATGTGATGACACCCGGCGGTGCCTCGTCTCCCTCGGGAGACCTCGCCGCGGCCATCGACGCGGCGTTCGGTTCTCTGGACGATTTCAAGTCGCAGTTTGAGGCTGCCGCCGCCGGCCAGTTCGGATCAGGATGGGCCTGGCTGTGTGTCGACGGGACCGGTACCGTGAAGTGTTTTGCGACAGCGAACCAGGACAGCCCGATCATGCAGGGCCTGACGCCGATCTTGGGTGTCGATGTTTGGGAACATGCCTACTATCTGAATTACCAGAATCGACGCCCTGATTACCTGGCCGCCTTTTGGAATGTGGTGAACTGGGACAAGGTCGGGGCCCGCTACAGAGCGGCGGTCGCCTAAGGCTAAGCCGTGATGACCGGGGCAGGCGTAAGCGCGATCTGCCCCGGTCTTTGGGGCCCGGAGGTAGGGACCCGACAGGTCGGACCGGGGAGCATGGAATAATCGGATGCTTGTGCATGGCAAAACATATGTTTACATATGGATGGCATTGAGGCCAACGAGCATGCAATCACGTCGAGGACTACGGTCCAGAGAGCGATGACGAGAGTCGAAACAGGGCATCAAACCGGAATACGATTGCTGAAGTGCGTCCTCATCGCGGTGGCGCTCGGGGCCGTGCCGTCGGCGCCCACCGCAGCTCAGAGCCTTCGCGGTTCTAGTGCCTCCCTCGACCTGCAGAATCGTGTCGCTCGGGAGCACGACTTCTCGTTCATCGAGACCGGTGAGCGCGTAACCTATTTCGCGTCCCGCGGCTGGCTGCAACGCGTCACACCGAACCGCAACTTCGAGTTGCACGCGGTCTCGTTTCCATACGCCCGCCCCGAGGTGGCCACATTCGTCGAACGGCTAGCTCGTCAGTACCGGGCGGCATGCGGAGAACAGTTGGTCGTAACGAGCCTCACGCGGCCGACCACACGGCAGCCGCGAAATGCCTCGGAACGGTCGGTCCACCCGACGGGAATGGCTGTCGACCTTCGCTATAGCCGCGACAGGAACTGTAGGAACTGGCTGGAGGGAGTGCTCACGTCGCTCGAATCCGCCGGCGTTCTCGAGGCTACGCGTGAGCGGTATCCGGCCCATTACCATGTTGCCGTGTTTCCGAAGCAGTACAAGAGCTACGTGGGTCAGGTCGCGACCCGGGCGACCCAGCGTGTGACGCAGATCGCATACACGGTGCGCAATGGAGATTCTTTGTGGACCATCGCGAGAAGACTCGGCACGACCGTAGAAGTGATCAAGCAGAAGAATGGCATCAACGGAAGCAAGATCTTCGCCGGACAGGTGCTTGAGGTCCCGTCGAGCCGCTGACCGATCCGTCGTGGTCGTGACGTGAACGCCGACGGGCGCACAATCGATCCGAGTGCCGTGTCGCCGCGCGAGCGATATCAACTCATCACATCGCTTGTTGTCCCGCGCCCCATTGGGTGGATTTCGACTTACGGGGAAGACGGAACGCCGAATCTGGCCCCCTTCAGCTACTTCGCGGCTTTGTCCTCATCCCCCATGCTCGTCGGCGTGTCGATAGGACACCGGCAGGGGATTCCGAAGGACACGCTCAGCAATGTCCGCGCTCGTGGTGCGTTTGCCGTGAATGTGGTTTGTGAGCGACTGCTGGAGCCCATGAATGCGTCTTCGGCTGACGTTCCTGCGGGGGTGGACGAGTTCTTACTAGCGGGGCTCGAGTCGGCGCGGTGCGCCTCGGTTGACGCGCCCCATGTAGTCGACTGCCCGGCCGTCCTTGAGTGTGTCGTCGAGAAGGAAGTCCCACTCGCAGAGGCGCCGAACACACTGGTGATCGGACGAGTCATGAGGGTGTTGCTCGCGGCCGGGGTCACAAGTCTTGCGGGATCGCTCGAGATCGATCCCGCTTCGTTACGTCCGGTTGGGCGTTTGTCCGGTGCTCAGTATGGCCTGCTCGGCGAGATCCGAACGATCCCCCGTCCCGGTTAGTTTGGGGTCCCCCAAACCAGCTCGATTCCGACCGGGTAGGGTAAGTCGCGGACCGTCAGGGGTATCCAGATACAGGAATGCGGACCGCCCGGAACCTTCCAGAAGGGTGGTATTGGCCTCCGGACTAAGGTCTCGGGCGAAGATCGTCGCCGCCCCGGCCTCTGGTGGACGTTGCCAAAGCAAGGCCTCCAGTTCGATAGACCCAAGTCGGTCGGCCCTGCCCTCGACGAGACACGCCTCGGAAGGACGACGTGCCGGGTCGACCCGGATGATGTTGTCAGGAGAGAGGCTTCGCGACTCCAACTTGCTGGGGGTCCCCGGCTGCGGGTCGAAGTCCAGCGAGGAAAGGGGCTCGGACAGAGACGAGGCGGCACGCCTCTGGTACGTACGCGCGTATGTATCGACCAGACAGATGTCGTTGCGGCGCAACGCCGTCTCGATGGAG
>CALFPJ010000095.1 GCA_937919655.1 uncultured Gemmatimonadales bacterium | reverse complement strand
CGGACTGTCTGTAGGTGTCATCGGACTAGTCACTCTCGTTAATAACTTGGTATACCACCCCATGGCGATGTAAGAAGGGCCCGAGCCGACAGGATCCGGACTTTCTTCCACTTCTGTCTCTGCGTCAGTAGGTGTCATCGGATTGGCCAATCTCGTTTGGCGGGTGGCAACGACAGTTTAGGTGCATCTTCGATGGGCAGCAAACAAGATGAGTCCTAGCATCGCGGCACATTGCAGAGAGGCTATCCTAGACCTATAGCGCGGTCCCTCATCGCAGCATAGTCTCGGAATGCCATCTTCTGATACGAGAAGACCTTACATCATGAGAACTAGGGAAAATGGTCCACAAGGACCGTTCTGATGACCTACACCCCCCCCTATGAGACGTACTTGCCTTTGTGTGTGGAATGTGACGCGGACCGATTCATCAATCGGACCAAGGGCGGTGGCAAAACAGCAGTAGGGTACTACCTACTGCGTGGACCGACCCTTGGGATCAGGGCCGAATCTGTTGTCTCCTGACGTACCGTCGATACACCCGAAGTAGAAGTTGACGAACGGCACGATAATCCACCATCCACTGTGATCCGTGTCGTGCATCCTGCGAACTCCGACAGCAAGTGTCGGGATTAGGACCGCTACGGTGTAGATATTGGCCAGTACGGACTCTTCGGTGTCAGGGAAAATCCCAAGGGCTCCTTCGAAGAGTCCTAATACGAAAGCAATAATCAAGCTGAAGAGGGCAAACATCCAATATTCTTTTCGCTGCGCCCGTCCTTGAAACACCGCATACTTCTTTAAAACTCTGAAATACCAAGACATGTTCTTTCTCCTTAGGACCATCCTCCACTAGAAGTACTCTCGCAACGTATTAGCCTGATCGCGCCCTGTGTTGCGATCAACCTGCCCATGCCGTATTTCAACACCGCCGCATGTTATCTGTCCAGGGGCAGCGCCAAGCGCTGCCCCACAATCGGAGACTCGTATGAGCGAACGCATGAAGCCGATCCTCGGCGCCCTGGTCACGAGCATCGTGATCGCCTATGTGGGCGTCACCTATCTTTTTGCGCCGATCATGGCCAACGACGCACCCGCAGGTGCGATGATGCCCGCATGGGCGTCGCTTCTGGTCTACAACGTGATCGGAATCATCTTCTACGACTGGGTGAACCAGCAGGTGAACGCACCCGTCAAGTCGGGCGTGATCCTGGCCGTTTCACAGATCCTGCTCGTGGACGTGTACTATGTGTTGAACGGAGGCCGGGGGATCGCGGCGGCGGGGGCAAGCGCGGTTGTGCTACTCGTGGCGTGGATCGCGGTTGGCTTCGTGTACGGGAAGCTCCTCGGTGGCGGCGAAGGCGCTCCAGAGACAGCAGCAGCGTAGCAGCCGTCTGGCCTGGCGCGAGCGTCAATCACTAGCGGCCAGACGAGGCGCGTGGCCCAGCGCTAGGCGATGACACAACGAAACGAGGGAGGCCTTCGACGGCCTCCCTCGTTTTGCGTCGCATCGTCTCGTGAGGCGCTCCAGTTCCCCTCCACGCGAAACTGCGTCTATAGGTTCTGGGTCAGTGGCGGTGGATTAGGGCGCAACAGTTCGGATCGCAGGGATGGAGGAATATCTCAAGCGTCATCGCGCCCAGTTAGCGTGAACCCTAGCTCTTCCTGCCGGGGCGCACCGTCATCAAGACGGGGACGGCGGCACCTTGCGGGTAGGCTTGTACGTAAAGGCGAATATGCCAAAGGACAACGAAAATGAACGTCAGAACTACGGCGGTAAGAACTGAATCGCCCATCATGATCGCCTGGTTGGCGCAGATTGTCAGCCATGTTGCACCGGGGCTGTCACTGTGGCAATCAGAAATTCCCCCACAGGGTCTGTAGGTAGCTGGAGGCTTCTCAGATACTCACCGGATATCGACCCCCCTCATCCTATCCCCAACAAGCACATAGTCGTGAAAATATCGTACCTAACCCACCGCTAACCCACTTATACGTACCGCAAGTAACGCGTTAAGAGGTTATGCGACAGCATGTTACGCTATTATAAGAACATCCCCACCAAGAAGTTAATCACGCCGAGCGCCACCGAGCCCCACATCGCCGCCCAAAAGCCTTTGACTTCGAATCCGTCGACAAAGGCGGCCGCCAGCATGAGCATGAGCGCGTTCACGACGAGGACGAACATTCCGAGCGTCAGGAACGTGATCGGGAGCGTCAGAGCAAGCAGAATCGGGCGCACGAGCCCGTTTGCCAGACCGAGCATAAGCGCGCCAAATATGGCCGCTTTTCCGTCGCGGACCTCGATGCCGTACACGAGACGTCCAACGAAGAAGAGAAGCGCCGCGCTAACCACAATGTGGATTAAGAACCCCATCACAATCCTTCCCGAACCTTGAGCCGACCATGGATCCCCGAATCATCCGGTGACCCTCCACATGTTACCTGACGAGAGTTAGCCCGAAATCGTTTCCCGGGGCCTCACCTATCAGACTTGAACTGCTGCTGCCTGACCTTCGGGCGGCGTCCACCCAACCTTAGTCACAGACTTCTAGCGTCGAATCGCGTACTGAACTTTGATCACAACTTCGTTCGATTCCCGGCTCCAACGGTCGGCGATGTCGCGCAAATTGTGGTTGTAGACGATGAACAAGTCGCCCATCGGGTCGAAGGTCCACCGGAGTCGTGTATTCGAACCGATCTCCCGTGACTCGTTGTCGTACTGAACGAAGCCAGCCACCTGGAGATCAGGTGAGACGTTCACCCGCACCCGCGCGCCTACAAGCTGCTGTACGAAGTTTCCGGCTGGGAGCGACGCCACGTTCCGCGTCGTGTTCAGTTCGAGGGTGAGCGAGGCCGAGGGCCTCAGGTCGAGCCTCGCCTGGTACTGATCTAGGGACCCGTCGTAAAAGCTACCCCAGTACCACACGACCATCCCACTGACGGGTCGTTTGGAAGCCAGCGACGCCTCCGCTTTCCAGCGGGTCCAGTTGTAGCTCCCTCCGGGAATCACCACGCCGTCCGAAATCTCAAACGGCTCGTCCAAGCGCTCACCCTCAGGGATGATATTGAACTCGAAGCGGTCGCCACTTTCGAAGCTCATGTTCACCGGCGCAGTGAAGATCCGGTACGACTCCCATGAGCCGTCCAAGTCCGTGACCAACGTCAAGAAAAGCTCATTTCGCATGAAACGAAGCCAAGGCCAACTGGGGCGCGGGAGCCAAGTGACGTTCGCACGGAAGTCTTGAATACCCTTTCGGGGCACGAATCCCAATGAGGGATCGAAGTCGTCTCCGATGCGCTTATACGACGCGAACACGTCCCATAGATCGTTCGGGTAGTCGACCGCGAAGCCGAGGGCTGTACGGTCACCGCTGAGGTCGGCGCGGCCATTGGCCATTCCCCAAGCACTCGCAATGAGGTTCTTGTCCCCCATGAAGTGCGACGTTCGCAAGGTGAGGTCCGCCCCCGTCAACCAGGCGCCTGACCGCCCCATCGGGTCACCCATGGTCGAGAGAAATCCGACCGAAGATTCCTCAAGGATATTCTGTTGGACACGAATGACCCCCATCGTGCTCGCGGGGACCAGACCGTCCTCCTCGCCGGTCCGAATGGCCAGGACACCAACGTTGGTGTTGCCAATCCGCCCGGCGACCTTGCCACCCGCCTGCAGGCTGACGGGCGTGCCTGACACGAGCCCGAGCCGGCGGGAGTGAAACGGTAGAACTTCCCGACCCAAGCCGAATCCGAAGCTGAAGATGTCGGACCCTTCCAGAAAGAACGACCGCTTCTCAGGAAAAAACAGCGGGAAGCGCGTCAGATTCGTTTGCCGTGTATCAACCTCGGTTTCGGCGAAATCCGTGTTGACCGTGACCGAGGCGAGCAGATTCGCACCCAGGCGCTGGGTGAGATCGAGGCTCGGCTGAAGCTTGCCGTCGACGTCCGCGCCGGGTGCCGGCACCGCGAGCCCGGCCACCAAGGTCGGGCGGACGCTCAAGCCCATTCCGAGGTCGAAGTGCGGCAGCCCCTCCAGCGTGCCGGCCCGTGACATCTGCGTGACCTGATAGTCCCTCCGTGGGCTCGCCCAGCGGCTGGTCTCTCTCAGGCGCTGCACCTGCCGTTCGATGTTGAATCCCCAGCGGTCGAGCCCCGGCGCGAAGCCTAGCGTGCGGATAGGAATGCGGATCTCAGCGGACCAACCCCAGCTTCCACGGGCGGTGCGCGCCTCCCAGAGTCCGTCCCAATCGGCACTCTGGTGCTCGCCAGCTCCGGCAATGAGCGCGTCATATCGCGCACCGGCCGGATTCACGCCAAACGTGTATCCGGAGCGCCCGTCCATATAGGTATCGAGCACTAGGATCACGTGGTCCTCGGCCCGCAGGTTCAGGTCTCGTTGCTTTGAGAAGCTGACGATCCCTGTGGGTTCCGGATCGTAGGCGATGATCCCAAACACGAGGTCGTCGCCGGAGGCCAGGACCCTCACCACGGTTCTCCCCGTCGCTTGCCCGCCCTCTTCGGGCTCGGTCATGGTGAGCGACGAGATTGAGTCCGCGGTGAGCCACCGCACTTCATCGACGATCCCGTCGAGATCAATTCCGTCGCCGAGCACACCCACTCGGAGTTGGGGCCTCCCGGCGGGGGCTCCGACACTCTGACCTGCCGCGGCAGATGCTAGGAACAGACCCGTCATGGCCAGGGCCACGAAGAGGCGAGAGACTTCCGACATGATCATCCGAGAGAGGGAAATAGCGACATCAGCGACTGTCGACTGAGCGTGCCAACCTTGTGGGGCGCCCCCCGCGAGAGGCATGCTTGCCGTCACAAGTTCTAAAGATCCGCGCCCCACTCCAATGCGAGCCCCATGCCTGCACTCCTGTCAATTCCTCTGGTCCTGCTCGCCGCGGCCCTATCCGCTTCCGCCTGTGCTGATGACCCTGCCGGCCCCGGATCCCAAACGGTCCAATGGGAACAGGTCGAGTGGAGCGGTGGCACGACCAACGTCGCGATCCTCAACCCGACAGATGGTTCGCCCGGCCCCCATCCCGTGATCTTCGCGCTGCCCTGGGGCGAGGGCACTGGTGACCTCGTGTTGAGCTTCATCCAAAGATACTGGGGAGAAGAGGCCCCATCCCGAGGATACTACGTGGTCGCGCCCGCCGTCCGAGGCACGTCGATGGCAGAGGGCGCCGCCGAATTGATCCCCGAGATCTTCGCTCTAATGGATGCCCAGCTCGACTACGATGCCTCGAGCGTGGCTCTGGTCGGGGC
Organism: uncultured Gemmatimonadales bacterium; assembly: GCA_937919655.1. Taxonomy (GTDB): domain Bacteria; phylum Gemmatimonadota; class Gemmatimonadetes; order Longimicrobiales; family Gaopeijiaceae; genus CALFPJ01. The sequence goes on along the minus strand of CALFPJ010000095.1, from coordinate 112,997 downwards.
CTCCAATGGTGGCCGCGGCATCTTCCACGCGGCGCTCGCCCACCCGGGCGGCTTCAAGACGCTCGTGGGGCTGCCTGGGAGCTACTCTGGCGCGGCCGCGGACCTCACCACGCTAGCCGGCAAACGTGTGCGCTTGCTCGTCGGAGAGCTGGACACGGGGTGGGAAGCCAACTCCCAAGCAACTCTAGCGGCACTCGAAGCCGGCCGCGCCACGGCCAGTCTCAACATCATTCCGGGCCAGGGTTACGCCTTGTCTTTGAACGTCGCCACACTCATGGACGAAATCGACAGCGCGCTCGGTCGATAGTGCGGCGACATGGCCGCGACGGACGCTACCTGCCGGACGAACCAGAGCTGCGCGTGTTGGTCTTGACCGCAAAGAAGAGACAAGCCGCAGCAAGTTCGTCATCGTCTTCGAGGACGCCCGGGGAACCACCTGACGCCGCCCAGCCTCGTACCTCAGTCGCGAGGCCCCCAAGGTCGAGGGCATCTAACGCGTCCGCCGCAGCCTGTAAGAATTCTGACTGAGGCGCCACACGCGCCATCTCGAAAATCTGGTCACCGGCCAACTGATTCTGCTCGACGCGCTTGACCGCAGCTACGTAGTCGCGCAGGTGGAGCAGAGCAGTGGCCATGTGCCGGGCACCCAGATCCAACCAGGTCAGCGTGCACAGCGTACGGACCGCTTCCGGGTGCACACGAATGAGCTTATTCGCCACGCCCCTCGCCGCCTCACGTTGCTGATCTTCGAGGAAGGTGTCGATCGCGCGGCCGTAATACTCAAGAGCCAGGGCACGGTCACCGTCTCGCAGAGCGAAGTCACCCGCCTTGTTCAGCGGAAGCCCCTTGTATCCTGGCGTGGCGCTCTGCGCCTCCTCTTCTAATTTCGCCAGGCGCGCATCTAGACCGACCACTCCCTTCGCGGGTGCGGCCTCCTTCGATCCAAAGAGGCGAGATATCAACGACAGGATGACCAGAATGGGCGTGAAGCTGGATTAATGAAATAGGCGGCCACGCGTCCGCAGTTCTCTTCAGGCGGGGGAGAGCCGGGGGATCGCGTTCGGAAAATTCCGCCCACGACCCCCCTTAAGGCGGTCAGCCCCCGACGATACCCAGGAGCTCAATCTCGAAGATCAATGTCGCGTTCGGGCCAATATCACCCTGTGTGCCCTGCGGCCCATAGGCGAGATCCGAAGGAATGACGAACCTGTAATGGCTTCCCACCGGCATCAACTGAAGCGCTTCCGCGAAGCCCTGGATCACGCCGCCCACAGAGAACTCCGCAGGGTCTCCACCGTAAGAAGTATCAAACTCGGTGCCGTCGATCAGCGTACCACGGTAGTGCAGCGTCGCACGATCTTCCGCGACGGGCTGAGGTCCGTCGCCGGCGCGCAATACCTCATACTGAAGGCCGCTCGCAGTCGTCATGACGCCTTCCTTGGCGGCGTTCTCGGCCAAGTACGCTACACCGGCGGCCACGTTCTCGGCGGAAACGCGCTCGTACTCCCCGCTCGCTGCCTCTTCCATCTCGGCGGTAAAGGTCGCGAAGACCTCTTGTAGCACGTCAGGCGTAAGTGCAGGATCTGCGCCGTCGAGGGCGTCCTCAATCCCGCGCATGAAGGCAGCCCGGTCCAGGCGGTCCTTCGTTTCAACGATCTGACTGCCGACGTTCAGGCCGATCCCATAAGAGGCCTTCTGATCGTTGGAATCGAGCGCTGCTGAGGAGAAATCCATACCGCCCTCCGAGGCTGAGCAGGCGGCGAGTCCCATGGTCATACCGAGGAGCGCCGTACCGAGACGAATTCGCATCATCTAGTGGTCCTTTGTGTCTGAAAGGCCGCGGAGACACTCCGGAGGCCGGTCGGGGAGAATGACGAAGGTAATAACTCCTGTTTGATCGCCCAACGGTGCATCAACGGAGGGCCTGACTTGGTCGTCTTTCCAAATGATCCCCGCCAGCACACGTTGTGACTTCCGAAGCACGCTCCTTCGGCTCATTAAGATATCGATATCCTTGGGAGAATTGAGATGACCCGGACAGTTCGTCGCCTTTCGCTTGGAAGTCTTTTCGCTGTCATTTTTTGCTTCGCCCCGCCGGCTGTCTCCGGGCAAGCGACCATGGACTCCGAAGCGATCCTGGCCACCAAAGAGTGGGTGGCACCGCCAAGCTCCATCGCCGAGGCAGTCCTCGCGCCTCGCTACCTGAATGTCACGCTGACAAACGTCAGCCCGGACAAGCAGTGGTTTCTCCATGAGATCGGTGATGGGCCCGTCACGATGGATCGCTTTTCGAAGCCCTTCGACGAACTCGGCGGGCAGTTCTTCGACATGCAGGCCAACCGTCACCGCAACCTGACGACGCGCACCAACATCGGAATCCAGGTGATCTCGGCCGACGACGGCTCAGTCACCGAAGTCGAGGTGCCGCGTGCGGCCCGGATTTCACAGGCCACTTGGTCACCGGACGGCTCACAACTCGCGTTCTACGTGCATACCGACGACGCGACCCACATCTACGTCGCGGATCCCGAGAGTGGCGCGTCACGCCAGGTCACGCGCACGCCGGTGCTGGCGACGCTCGTGACAAACTTCGAATGGACTGCCGACGGGAAAGAGATCGCTACGGTGCTCGTTCCGGAGAATCGTTCGGCTCGGCCGCTCGCGCCCCGTGTGCCCACGGGACCACAGGTGAAACAGACGGAGGAGGGCGAAAACAATCTGCGGACCTACGCGAGCCTCATGGCCACCCCGCACGACGAGACGCTCTTGGAGTGGCACGTCACCGGCCAACTCGCCACGGTCCGTGTCGACAACCGCAGGGAGACGAAGATCGGAACGCCGCGAATGATCGAGGACTTCGACCTCGCCCCAAGCGGCCAGTTCGCCCGCGTGACGATCATGCAGCGGCCGTTCAGCTACGTAGTCCCAGTCACCAGCTTTGGCAACGTCGAGCAGGTTTGGGACCGGGCTGGCAGCCTGCTGGCCGTCCTCGACGAAAGTGAACTGAACACGGGGATTCGCGGCGCTCCGTCGGCACCCGGAGTCGCAGGCGACGAAGAAGAAGCTGATCGCAAGCAGGTCGCTTGGCGAGCCGACGGAGCCGGACTGACCTTCCTGCAGCAAGAACCGGCGTCCAATGAAGACGCTGAGGCCGCCTCGCCAACGAGTGGCCGCGGTGGCGCTGCTCGACGCCCAGACCGCGTCATGTTGTGGGCGCCGCCGTTCAACGACCAGAGCCTGAGCGTTGTCTACGAGAGCAGCCAAAGCATTGCCGCGCATCGCTTCTCGGCAGATCACACCATGCTCTTCCTGACACGACGTCCCACCGGCGGTGGTGGGCAAGGGGGAGCAACGGGAACCGTCACCGAGTTCGCGGTCGACCTCTCTGATCCGGAGACGACCTATACGCTCGCCGAGTACCAGTCGGATGATTTCTACGCCAATCCTGGCTCGCTCGTCCTGGAGGGCGGCCACATGCCGGCCGGTGACGGCTTCGGACGCGACCGCGGTGACGGCGCCGGTGGGCAGATCGTGCAGATGTCAGCGGACAAGCAATCCGTATTCCTCTACGGCAACACGTATAACGAAGACCCAATGGTTGAAGGTCCGAAGAGTTTCTTGGATCGAATCGAGATCCGCACCGGCGAGTCGACGAGGGTCTTCGAGAGCGCGAACGACGAGGAATACGAGACCATCGTATCGATTCTCGATGTGGACGCTGGCGCCTTCGTGGTGAACTACGAGTCACCCACACGAATCGAGCAGTCCTATCTGGTAACCGGAGGTCAGCGCCTGCAGCTCACGCAGAACGTGGACTACACGCCCGACCTGACTAACGCCCCGAGGCAGCGATTCACCGTCGAGCGTCCAGACGGTTTCCGCTTCGTGGTGAACGTCACCCTGCCACCGGACTACACAGCAGGTGAGCGCCTTCCCGCCATGTTCTGGTTCTATCCTCGTGAATACGAAGATCAGGAGAGCTACGACGAGAGCGGCCGCACGTATAACAAGAATGCGTTCCCGAACTTCGGCACACGTTCGATGCAGTACATGGCACGCCTCGGCTACGCGGTGGTCGAGCCAGACGCGCCCATCGTCGGGAAAGCAGGAATGTTGAACAACAACTACCAGCACGACCTGCGTAACAATCTTGCTGCCGTCATCGACGAGCTGGACCAGCGTGGTCTCATCGACCGCAAGCGGCTCGGCCTTGGGGGGCACTCGTACGGCGCATTCAGTACGGTCAACGCCATGGTGCACACACCGTTCTTCAAGGCGGGCATCGCAGGTGACGGGAATTACAACCGGACGCTGACGCCCCTGAGTTTCCAGAGCGAACGGCGTATCCTCTGGGATGCGAAGGACGTCTATCTCAGCATGAGTCCGTTCCTCTACGCCAATAATCTGACCGGGGCCCTTTTGATGTACCACGGGCTTGGCGACCAGAACGTGGGGACAGACCCCACACACTCACCGAGGCTTTTCCACGCTTTGAACGGACTCAACAAGGATGCCGCGATGTACCTGTATCCCTTTGAGGACCACGGCCCGGCGACCAAAGAGACACTCCTGGATCTGTGGGCCCGTTGGGCCGCCTGGCTGGACGTGCACCTCACGCCGTCGGAGCGGACGATCACGCAGTAGGCGGAGCGCTTGAGTGCTTCCTCTTGGATTGAGGGACGGACTGGCCGTCAGCGGGCGGGACCTTCGGGCTCCGCCCGCTTTGTCGTGTGAGGGGTCAAAGAAGTTGCGAGGCGTGATCGCCTAGGATGGACTCGAGCGGCGGACGGCGTGCCGCCACTTCTCCCGGCCTGGCAGCCTAGCGGTTCCCGCGTGTCACCTGCATCATGGCATCTGACCGCCCCTCCCACCAAAACCCTCACCGGTGAGACTAGCATGCGAACGCGTATTCTCATTGCCACCGTCGTCCTCGCTATCTCTGGCGCGCCGGCACGCGCTCAGGTGCCCGTCGATCTCGAAATGACGCGGCGCATCAAACAAGAGGGACTGGAGCGCTCCCAAGCGATCACCCTCTACCACACGTTGACCGACGAGATGGGTGCACGGCTCACCGGTTCTCCCGCACACGATCAGGCAGCCAACTGGGCGAAAGGTCAATTCGCAGAGTGGGGACTCTCCAACGCCCGACTCGAGCCGTTCGAGTTCGGCCGGGGGTGGACGCTCGAGAAGTTATCCGTAGAGATGACCGCTCCTCGTTACATGCCGTTCATCGCCTACGCCGACGCGTGGACACCTTCCCTACCCGGAGTCGTGGACGGGCCGGTCGTATACGTGGGCGATAAGACCGCCGCCGAGGTCCAGGCGATGGCCTCGTCGCTTCGGGGCGCGATCGTACTCACCCACCTACCGCAGGCAGAGTTTCGCGACAATGATCGACCCCAGCCCGGCGTCGGTGACGGCTCTGTCCGGACGGGGAATCCGCCAAGCATGCGAGTGGCTTCCACCACCCCCGCCCGCGAGCTCGCGCCGATCCTCCAGGCTGCGGGCGTCGCCGTGACGCTCCGCCCGAGCATCTACCGTGACGGCACAGTCGGTGTCCTGGGGAGCCGCACCACCGCAGACGACGCTGTGCCGGCAATGGTCCTGTCTTCTGAGCAGTACAACATGATCGCCCGCCTCACCGAAGGCGGAATCCCTGTTGAGTTGAGGGTCGAACTGCGCACCCGCTACGACGATGACACCCGAACCTTCAACGTGCTAGGTGATATCCTCGGCAGCGACCCGGCGCTCAAGGATGAGATCGTCCTAGTTGGGGCACATCTGGACTCGTGGCATACCGCATCGGGTGCAACGGACAACGGCGACGGCGTGGCCGCGGTCATGGAGGCCGCGCGCCTCCTGACCGCTCTAGGCGCGCGTCCGCGCCGGACGATCCGGTTCGCACTCTGGTCCGGTGAGGAGCAGGGACTCCTTGGTGCCCGCGCCTACATTGCGGAGCACCTCGCGGACGAGGCCGCCCAGGAGCAACTGCAGGTCTACCTCAACGACGACCCGGGCTCCGGGAAGTCACTCGGGTTCTACATGCAGGAGAACGGGGCCGCCAAAGAGATCTTCGATGGCTGGCTGGCGCCGCTCGGCGACCTGGGCGTGACCCGCAACGTCAACGAGGGCATCGGCAGCACCGACCATGTCCCCTTCCACGACATGGGCCTCCCTGGCTTCAACGCCATCAAGGACTTCGACGGATACGACCAGCGCACGCGGCACACGAACGCAGACTATCCCGAGCGCATGTCCGAGGACGAACTCAAGCAACAGGCGATCTTCCTCGCGCACTTTGCGTGGCAGGCGGCTCAGATGGACGGGAGAATTCCGCGTGCGCGCGCGGTCGCGAGTGACAGCGGTGTCGAATCTTCCGAGTCAGGGACCGGAGCCGGCCGCTAGCAGGAACGCGGTCGGTGTGACCTTGTTTCGCTCCAGCCGGTCGTCCATAGAGATCTGACTCAGATGGGGTAAGTGCCAGGGTGCAGGCTTCCACGCCTTAACTCCTGCCATCCATCCCGGAATCGTCGTCGAAAACGACAGCGGGAGCACGCTGGTGGCGTGGCGAGACTTCCAGGCTTTGCGCATCTCGAACTGACCGAGTTGCGTCCGAAGTAGTTAGCCCCGCTCGGTCTTCGGACCGAGCGGGGTTTTCTGTTGCGCTGCGAGACTGCACTTTGCGGGCGACCCCTTACTGGAAGGACTCCATGAAGTCGACCCGTCCTACGCTCGCTATTGTTGCGGCAGGCCTCCTCTGCGCCTCCCTCTCGTCTACCCTACCCCTCTCCGGGCAGGCGCCTCCCGACGCCGCCCAGCGCGTCGATGAGGTGTTCGCGCGTTGGAATTCCAACACTTCGGCGGGGTGCGCGGTAGGGGTGGAGGTAAAGGGTCTCACGGTCCTGGAGCGTGCCTATGGGATGTCGGACCTTGAACACGGCATACCGAACACACCGGCGACGATCTTCGAGGGGGGCTCGCTCTCCAAGCAGTTCACGGCCGCTGCGGTGGTGCTGCTCGCGATCGACGGCAAGCTTTCGCTCGATGACGACGTGCGGAAGTACATACCTGAGGTACCCGACTACGGGAGCACGATCACGCTTCACCACCTGATGACCCACACCAGTGGCCTGCGGGACTGGGGCTCGGTAGCGAGCATCTCCGGCTGGGGTCGCGAACAGCGCAGTCACGATCACGACTGGGTCATCGATCTCGTGAGCCGACAGAGCGCGCTCAACTTCGAGCCCGGACACGAGTACTCGTATTCGAACACGGGCTTCAACCTCCTGGCCGTGGTGGTCGCGCGAGTGAGCGGCATGTCCTTCGCCGACTTTTCCATGGAGCGCGTCTTCAAGCCGCTCGGCCTCCGCAATACACAGTGGCGGGACGACTACCGCCGTATCGTCCCAGGCCGAAGCGCGGCGTACGACGCGCTGCCTAATAATCAATGGCGCATCAACCGCCCGATCGAGTTCGTTCATGGCAACGGCGGCATCCTCACCACCGTGGGCGATCTGGCGATCTGGAACGGCGCCCTCACGGACGGACGACTGGGCGGACCGGACTTCGTTCGCATGATGCACACCCAGGGTATCCTGACCGACGGCTCCACCATCACCTACGCGGGCGGGCTCGTACTGCAGGACTTCATGGGCGTGCCGTCAATCACACACACGGGGGCCACGGCCGGCTATCGTGCCTATGTGGGCCGCTTCCCAAACCAAGGGCTTTCCGTGGCGATGTTGTGCAACGCATCGAATGCACCCGCCGGAAACGGCGGGGTCGTAGCCCGAATTTTCCTCGGCGACGCGGCGACGGCGCCAGTCGTGCCCGATCCAGTTCCGGTCGCGGCGGCGACACTCGCGCGATATGAGGGCCTCTATCGCGACCCGGTAACGGGCAACACACGGACCCTGGTGGTGTCCGGCCAAACGTTGAGAGATGGCGGGGCGACGCTGATCCCCCGCTCTGATACTCGCTTCCAAGTGGGCGTCCGTCAGCAGTTCTACGACTTCCATGCCAGCGGATCTGGGCCACTCTGGTTCGGTATCGACTCCTGGGAGTACACCGATGAGCGTTACGAGAAGGTCGAGCCATGGACCCCGTCAGCGGCCGATCTGTCCGCTTTCGCCGGCACCTACAGCAGCTACGATGCCGAGACCACGTTCGTCGTCCAAGCCGACGGTGAATCGCTGACGCTCTGGCAGCGCCCCGGCCGTACCACGACCTTAACTCCGACGTACAAGGACGCGTTTAGGAGTGACCGAGGGCAGGTGATCCGCTTTCTTCGGACCGGGAACGAGCAAGTTGGGGAGTTCAGCCTCAGTATCGGGCGGGTCTACGACATGCGCTTCCAGCGACAGGGGAGATAGGCACGGCCGGAAGGGAAGCCTTTTCCCCCCTCTGGCGTATTCAAGACTCAGGTACCAGAGTTCGACACCTTTCATTGAACAAGAACGGAGACGTCGTTGAACGCCCCCGTAACCATAGTTAGCCCAGCAGAACGCCTCCGGGGCATCCTCCCCGACATCGAAATCGCGGCGCTCCGCCCTCTGCTCGAAGAAATCGACGAGCTCAAGAGAGCGCGTAACGCCGTGGTGTTGGCGCACAACTACATGACGCCCGACATCTTCCATGGTGTGGCGGACCTTAAAGGCGATTCGCTCGCCCTCGCTCGGCTCGCCGCGGATGCTGATGCCGATGTCATCGTCATGGCCGGCGTTCACTTCATGGCCGAGACGACCAAGATCGTGAACGAATCCAAGACGGTCCTCATCCCGGACACCGCCGCCGGATGTTCGCTCGCCGAGGCCATCACAGCCGCAGATGTGCGCCTGCTCAAGGAGCGCTATCCGGGTGTGCCCGTGGTCACGTACGTGAACACGTCCGCTGCGGTGAAAGCAGAGTCCGACATTTGCTGCACGTCGGGCAACACGGTGCAGGTCGTCGAATCGCTCGGGGTCGACAGAGTGATCTTCCTCCCCGACCAGTATCTCGGTCGATGGGTGGCGACTCAAACCGCCGTGAAGATCGTCCTGTGGGAGGGTTCCTGTATGGTTCATGAACGCTTCACCGCGGAGGAGCTTCGCGGCTATCGGGCGCTACACGCTGGCATCCAGATCATCGCCCATCCCGAGTGCCCGCCGGACGTCTTGGCTGAGGCCGATTTCGTGGGGTCGACGGCCGGAATGATCCGTTGGGTTAAGGACAAGAGGCCACGACAAGTCGTGATGGTCACTGAGTGTTCGATGAGTGACAACGTCGCCGTTGAGTCGCCGGAGACGGAATTCCTGCGGCCGTGCAATCTTTGCCCCCATATGAAGCGGATTACGCTCGAGGGCATTCGCGACAGTCTCCGTGACATGAAGCACGAGGTGGTGGTCGACCCGGAGATCGCGGCAAGGGCGCGGATGGCAGTGCAACGCATGCTCGACGTGCCGGTTTGACCACAGACGCCAGCGCGGTCGACAGTTTTCTAAGCGCGGCGCTCGCCGAGGACCTCGGCGCGGTCGGTGACATCACGTCCGTGCACGTCGTACCAGCCGCGACGATGGCGAAAGGCGTGGTGGTCGCACGGGCTGCCGGATGCATCTCGGGCCTTCGAGCCGCGCTTCGTGTGTTCTCGCTCGTCGACGGATCCACCGAGATCATCCAGGTAGTAGAAGACGGTTCGTGTGTTCCGGCCGGGACCGCGCTCGCCACGGTCGCCGGGTCCGCTCGGTCACTGTTGGCAGCGGAGCGGGTCGCGCTCAACATCCTCGGACAGTTGAGCGGCGTGGCAACGGCGACGCGTGCGCTCGTCGACCACACCCAGGGTACGGGCGCCACCATCATCGATACCCGCAAAACGGTTCCTGGCATGCGAGCGCTGCAAAAGGCGGCGGTGCTGGATGGGGGCGGCGGCAATCACCGCATGGGCCTCTACGATGCCGTCCTCATCAAAGACAACCACATCGCTGCAGCCGGATCGCCGGCCGCCGCGGTCCGCGCGGCGCGTCTCGGAGTCGGCCCGGGCGTCAGCGTCGAAGTCGAGATCGATTCGGTCACGGACCTAGAATCGGTCATCGAAGCCGGCGCGAACATCGTCCTCCTCGACAATATGACCCCGGCCCATATGGCCGACGCCGTGGCTCAGGCCGCGGGCCGCTGCAGACTCGAGGCATCGGGCGGCATCACGCTGGCCACGGTACGCGAAATCGCGGAGTCAGGTGTCGACCTGATCTCCGTGGGATGGCTGACCCACTCCGCGCCCGCGCTCGATGTGGCACTCGATTTCGAGACCGATCAGCTCTAGCCATCCGAGACCGACAGCTTGGTGATCCGGCCGCGAGGCCCCACCGCCCAACCCGCCTCACGGCCTACGAAGACGACGGCCCAATAGGAGAGGGTGTCTCCGACCGCCCACGTTTGCCCGAGGTCCTCGGACCAAACCAACCCACGCGGGCCAGCAGCCACTACCAGCCGCCCGATGCGGTCGGGAACGAGGGCTGAACCGTACACTGGACCCTCCATCGCGAGTGGCCCGCCGGGCTGCCACGTGACGCCCCCGTCTGACGTGATCGTGACGTTCTCCGTACGCACCGAGTCCTGCCCGATCCTACCACCAAGGGCAATGCCGAGGCCGGCCGCGCCCATCTGAACCGTCGCCAAGCCGGCCGAGCTGCCGCCGACCACGGGCGCGTCCACAGCCGTCCACGATGCACCGAAGTCATGTGTGCTGAGCACGCGAGCGCGCTCCCCGTTGCCCGTGGCGATCCAGGCGGCGCCGTTCTCTCCCGTCACCAGGCAGGTTCCGCTGGCCGCGAATCCACCTTCACCATCGAGCGCAGCCGGAAGGCCTGCGGCCGGCACCCGAGTCCAGTGCGCCCCTCCGTCTGTCGTCGACAGGATGAACGGGAAACCGTCCACTTCGTCCCCGTAGACCAGGCCGCGCTCCGGAGTCCAGAAGTCCATGCAATCGAAGAACGCCTCGGCGTCCTCGGCGGTATGCTGGAGCGCCCAGGTCGTGCCGCCGTCATCCGTCCGGTAGATCCGAGACAGCTCGCCCGTGCCGGAGCTCATGAGATAGGCAGTCGTAGTGTCGAAGGCAGCGACGTCTCGGAACTGTAGGCCATCCGCCCCGGCAACCGTCGAAGCGGTCCACTTCTCACCACCGTCGAGGGTGCGCGCGAAGGTCGCTCCGTGGCCGCTCACCCAAACCACAGCGGCGCTCACCGGGCTGACCGCTTGGAGGAGTGCCTCGGTGCCGGACGACTGGGCGGAGAGGTTCAACTGAGACAGCATCCCGGTCCCCTGACCGGCGCCGGCGCCGGCAGTGGCGACATCCGAGGCGCCGGCGGCGTCCGCCCCGTCCGGAGCGGCTCCCGAGCAGGCGAGCCCGAGGAGGAGCGTGGGGAAAACGAGCATGGCACGACGCATTTAAGTCTCCGTATCCGTGGGCGTGGCAATCTACGCGATCAGATCCGACGGCGCGCGCCTTGCCATTCGACTGACGAACCGGCTGATTTCACCCCAGTTCCCGACTTCAGACCCTCCTCCCCGTTACTAACCATGAAGAACGCGTTTCATCTCAGCACCCTCCTCTTGGTGGGCGCTCTGGCAGCGTGCGCAGAGTCCCCCCAGGATGATCAGAATGTCTCGACCGAACCCGCCCCAACTGCGGTGGCCTCTGAAGCCGCTGCGGAGCTGATGGGTACGGTCTCGATCCTAGAGCCGGCCGACGGCTCTGTGCTCATGACCGACGAAGTCGTCGTCAGGCTTTCCGCCGACGGCTATGAGGTCGTCCCAGCCGGTGAAATCGTTGAGGGTACAGGTCATCATCACCTCTACCTCGACGCCGACCTCACCGACGGAACGGTCCCAGTCCCGTCGATTCCGGGCACGGTCGTCCATATGGGCGATGGGGCGTCAGAGTACACGTTCTCCAATGTCGGGCCGGGAGAACATCGGCTGATCGCGGTGTTCGCGAACGGCGTCCATATGCCGATGCAGCCGTGGGTGGTCGACACCGTGATGTTTACGGTGAGCAACTAGCACCTGAGGAATCGGGTCGAAGCAGAGGCCAGCAGGGGGCGGATCCGAAGTTGAGCCTACGGTTTCCACGGAAACCGTAGGCGTCGGTCCTGCTACAAGCGGTTGAACCCGCCCGTCTTTTCGATGACCACGGGCACACCGCCGACCTTCTTCGGCACGATCGACGCACCCTTCGAGTCCGACACATATACGAGAAGGCAGGGCTTTCCTGCCTTCTCCCCGATCGCCGTACCGGAAATTCCAGGGCGCCCCATGACCTTGCCGGTCAATTCTCGGTGAGCGGCCTTCACGTCGGGCACGGTCAGTTGCCGTCTACCGTCACGCCGAAGCGCGCGAGGACTAGGTCGATGGAGTTGGCGAGCGTCGAGGTGGGCGTTCCCGCGAAGAGCAGTCCCACCGGGCGGCGATCTGACAGCAGCACTCCATCGGTCACGATCAGCGAACCGGAATCTCCCCCAGCGCTGAAACCGTTGCCGGTGATGACGATTTGGCCCTCAAAGCGTGCGGTACCCGTCCGGTACCCAACATCGATGGTGGCATTGAGACCCGAGACGCGCCCCATGGTGTGCCCGGTGGTGCGTCCGTACTTCTGCACCTTCATGCCGATCGCGGCCTCAGTCGTCCCAGAACGCGGCGAGCCGTAGCCACCCTCAGGAGTCTCGTTGCCGAGGTCTTCCGGAGTCGTGAGCACGATGGCAGCATCCAAAGTGTTGAGACCACACACCATCATCGCGCAAAACGTGATCGGCTCGAAGTCGAACAGAGTACCAATGGCGTCGGACGGATTACGTCCGCCATCGACGGTGCCGGGCTGTAGGAGCTTATCTCCTTTCTTGGCCCCGTTGTTGTTCGCGGCCACGTGGTTGTTGCTGAGCGCGAAGGTCCGAGAGCCGTCCGTGACACGTGCCCCAATGGTGCCCGCCGTCACGTCAGGATGGCCGCCACTCACGCCGATCGGAACGGGACGCGCAAAGCTCTGCTTCGGGTCGGTGGCGGTCGCGTCGGCGGGTAGGTCTCCGAGTGCCATGAACCGTCCAGTCACCTCGGGCACGACCTCAACTCCGACGACGAACTGAGGGAAGGTGGCGATGCCGAGTGAGGTCACGTAGACCTTCAGGACCGCATGACCCGCACCATCCACACCGATCGCTGTACCCACCACGCCGTCCCGGGCGAGCCATTCATTCGTGACCTGCGCCTGCAGACTCATGGCCGCCTCAAACGATGCGCCGCTATACGCATAAGGCCCCTGCGGGCCCGCGTAGATCAGCAGGTCCGCCGCGAGGGCCAGCAAGAGGCCGACCCGAGACCGGAGCACACGTTTGATTCTCACCTATAGGTATACGGCGTTGAGGTGGGTTTGGGTTCCCGGCGTCCGCTCGAGAACGGCGACGATCCCTTGTTTTCGCGAACGGCACCCATGTTGCATGTAGTTTCATAGTACGCTTCTAGGTCTTTGGAAGAAACGAAAATGAACAGCCTCAAATGTGTTGCCATCGCCGCCGCGATCGGCCTGGCGGCCTGCGGCGGACCGCCCGCTTCAGGCGGACCCGCGGGTCCCGCCGAGGTCTCGCGCGCGGCTCCGAACCAGGTCGAGGGCGCCTATTCAGGAACGATGTTCGTCGAGGGATCCGGCTTCACAGGCCGCATGCAGCTGCAGACCGAGCGAGGAGGTGTCGTGCGCGGCACCTTCGAGATCTCCCAGCCAATGCAGGCGAGTGGCGTCGTCGAGGGCACGGTCGTCGGTGACCAATTGAGCCTGACCGTGCGCTACAGCAACAACCCCATGACCGGGTGTGACGGGTCGGTCGCCGGCACGCTTGTCGTGTCCGACGGCGGCTCCTTGCTCGTCGGGCCGGTGACGGTGACGGACTGCGGAGAACCCCTCAGAGGCTCCATGCGCTTCGCGCAGGCGCCACGCTGAGGCTTCTCGCCATCGGCCGCTGGAATGCGACCAACCCGGGGGCGTGTTGCGCTCAGAGTGCGACGGCCCTGCTCCCCATCGACGTGTCAGCGTCGGACGGATGTGCCAACCGCGATCGCGTCAGAGCGTGACGGGCCTGCCACCGTCGCGGGCTGAGGCGTACAGCGCCTCAATGGTCCGCATGTTTGCCGCGGCTTCCTCCGCACCGTAGTGCAGAGCCCCCCCACTCAAGACGGCATCGGCAAAGTGCTCGACCATCAGCAGATACTCATCGGCCCCGGGGACCACGTGTTCGGTCTCCCCATTTCGGCCGCGATGCTCATGAATCGACGCGTCCGCGGTCCCGGGTAGGAAGGCCCCAGGAATCCGCAGGTGGCCCGCGGTCCCGCCGACCTCGAACATTTCGCACCGCTCCGTCGTGAGCGAGCAGTCGAAATGGGCCGTGAGGTCATCGTCGAAGCGGAGTACACCCGTGAGTTGGTCGTCCACGCCGCTGTCCGCCCAACGCGCGAACGCCTGAACCTCCACAGGCTCGGTGCCCGCGATGGTCCGAGAGACGTTGACGCAGTAGCAGCCCACGTCCATCAACGCCCCACCGCCGAGCCCAGCATCTAAGCGGATGTTGTCGGGTCGGGTGAGTCGAAACGTAAAGGCACTCCGGATGGCGCGGATGTCTCCGATGACACCCTCGCGTACCATCTCAATTACGCGCTGCGTCCGCGGGTGAAATCGGTACATGAACGCCTCCATCAGGCGCACGTTGTTTTCGCCCGCAGCGGCCTGCATCTCGAGACATTCGGAAGCACTGAGAGCGAGGGGTTTTTCACAGAGGATGTGCTTGCCGGCCTGCGCCGCCCGGATCGTCCAATCGCGGTGCATGCTATTGGGGAGCGGGATGTAGACGGCGTCGACGTCGGGATCCTCGAGGAGTGCCTCATAACTCCCGTGATGGCGCGGGATCCCGTGGAGAGATGCGAAGTCGGCGGCCCGCGTAGCATCGCGACTCGCGACCGCCACGAGGGTGCCGTTCGACGATGCCTGGATCGCGGGATTCACCGCCGCGCGGCCGATGTTCGCGGTGCTCATGACACCCCAGCGCAGGATGGAGTCGGCCATGTAGTTCCTCTGCGTGTGTCTGTGAAAGAATCGTCCCCCATAGAGTATGTCGTACTTGACTCCAAGTCAGCACGACCGCAATTCACTGTAGAAACGCCACCCATCTGGAGTGCCACATGTCCCGTGCGCCCGTCATTGCCGCGATCGCCATTCTCTTCTCCTCGCCGCTGTCCGCCCAAATGTCTAAGGCGGACGTCATGTCGTTCCTCGATGCTCAAGAGGAGCGCTTCACGGACGTCGCGATGGAGATCTGGGAACTGGCCGAGGTGGGGTACATGGAAACGGAGAGTTCTGCCCTTCTGGCTGGCGAACTCAAGGCGCACGGCTTCACCGTGGAACGGGGCGTGGCGGGAATGCCCACGGCCTTTGTCGCCAGTTATGGAAGCGGCAGCCCGGTGATCGGAATCCTCGGGGAATTCGATGCCCTGCCGGGAATCAACCAAGACCGCGTGCCTTTTCGTCAGCCCATCGAGGGCAAGATTGCCGGGCACGCGTGCGGGCATCACTTGTACGGGACCGCCTCATCGGCTGCAGCCATCGGCGCGGCGGAGTGGCTGAAGCAGACCGGAAGCCCAGGAACAATTCGCCTCTACGGCACGCCGGCAGAAGAGGGCGGCTCCGGAAAGGTGTACATGGTGCGCGCCGGCCTCTTCAGCGATGTCGACGCTGTGTTGGCGTGGCACGCGGGTGATCAAAACAACGCGAGCCCGGGCTCCAACCTCGCGGTAAAGTCGGCCAAGTTCCGCTTCAGCGGTTTATCCGCACATGCAGCGGGAGCCCCAGAGCGCGGGCGCTCAGCGCTGGATGGCGTGGAAGCGCTCGACTTCATGGCCAACCTCATGCGCGAGCACGTCCCCCAGGAAGCGCGCATCCACTACGTCATCACATCTGGCGGGTCGGCACCGAACGTGGTCCCCGATTTCGCCGAGGTCTACTACTACGTCCGCCACCCCGACCCCGAGATGGTGCGCTCCATCTTCGACCGAATCGTCAGCGCCTCCGAAGGCGCCGCCCTGGGGACGGGCACGACCGTGGAGTATGAGGTGATCGGGGGATCGTACTCGCGGCTTCCGATCGTTTCGCTGCAGGAGGTCGTGTATGAGAATCTTCAGGCGGTCGGTGGCGTCTACTACGATGACCAGGAGTGGACATTCGCGGAGATGCTGAAGGAAACGCTGACCCCTGATCTCGCGATTGAAACCGCCGCCGAGATCATGCCGTTCGAGTTCGGACGGACCTACGCCTCATCCGACGCCGGCGACGTCAGCTGGATGGTCCCGGCGTCCACGCTGAGCACCGCCACCTGGGTTCCAGGAACGGCCGCTCACTCCTGGCAGGCCATCGCGGCAGGCGGCACGTCCATTGGGCCAAAGGGCATGATGGTCGCGGCGAAGACGATGGCACTCACGGCAGTGGACCTGTTCAGCGACGCGGCCAAACTCGCGGCAATCAAAGCTGAGTTTGCAGCGTCACGCGGTGAGGATTTTCAGTACGACCCGTTGCTGGGTGATCGGGACCCGCCGCTGGACTACCGGGCGTCGGTGGCGGGGGGGCGATAGGGCTCGACCGCACCTCCCGGCAACTCCAACCCGACGGCCTCCAGCAGCGCCAGCGCATTGCTGGTCTGTGCAGGCCCCGGCCGCATGAGGTAGTCGAAGTCCAACCGCGGCTTCCCTCCACCCCGGTGCACGGTCTCTCGGAAGTGGACTGAGTGTGCGAGCACCGCCAACGCCGGCGTGTCGGCCAAGGCCAGATCGTGGGTGCTGACCGCCCCGATCGCTCCGCGATCCGTGAGGTGCGTCAAAACAGCCTGCGCCGCGATGCGTCGTTCGGCACTGTTCGTGCCGTGGAGGATCTCGTCTAAGAGAAAGAGCACCGGCCCTGCCTCGCCTGGCTCCTCACGGCTCACTTCGACGATGTCTCGGACGCGCAGAAGCTGGGCCATGAACAGAGATATTCCGTCTGCCAAGGAGTCCTCAATGCTCATACTCGTGCACACTCTCACCGGAGACAGACTGAATGCGGCCGCACAGACGGGCGCTCCGGCTCCGGCCAGAACCACGTTGGTGCCAATAGACCTCAGTAGCGTGCTCTTGCCGGACATGTTGGAGCCCGTCACAAGTAGGAACGTCCCCGGTGGACCGACGCTCACGTCGTTGTGGACGCAGCCGTCTTCAGGCAACAGCGGATGGCCCAGTGCCTGCGCCTCGACCACCGGCGGCCCTTCCGTCCAAGTTGGGAAGCACCAGTCGGGGTTGTCATGCGCCAGCGTCGCCAACGCGCACAGCGCCTCGACCTCACCCAAGGCGGCGATCCATTCGCTCACGTGGGGTCCGTTGGCTTCTCGCCAGCGATCGAGCCGCACGGCGATATGAATGTCTAGCAGTAGAATCGGCGCGAGCGCGCCGTACACCATATTGCCCCGGCTCTCGACCATATCGACGAGCGGCCCGAGTCGACGGAGAAGTGCGGACGCTGGCTTCCCCTCGCGTTCGAGCCGCGCCAACACGGCGCTCAGATGCGGCGCCCCAACGGACCAGCCCGCCACGTGCTGTAACTGGGGGACATAGGCGTCCAGGGCGGGACCCAACGCCCCAACCCCCCGGAAGTCCTCCGCGAGTCGCGCCGTAACGCGCCTCAACAGCCACACCTGCGGGAACACCGGCAGCAGCCAGTAAGGCGGCGCGCCAAACGCGACGTCCGCTACTACGGCGGCGATCAGGGCCAGCGGCAATGTGATCGCGGCCATGCGCAACCACGGTCCCTGGAGCGTCCAGGGATCGCCGGAGGCCCATGCAAAGAATCGGTCGACGGCCTCGGCGTCACTATCACGGGCCTGCCTGCCGAACGAGGACAGCGTCATCCTGTCGTCGAGTCGATCTTGAAGCTCCCGCACCGCTTCGGCTCGTGCGCTGGCCTCCGAGGGTGGCGCCGGTGACGCGAGCCAATCCACCACAGTCTGCCGCCCCGGTGTGGTCGTCACCGGGCCAAGCAGTCGTCTTAAGGACGTGCGTCCCTGGAGCCCGAGGTCATGCGCGAAGAAGTGCCCTGCGGGCATCGGCAACTCGCGACGTTCCCTTTCCGGCAACAGCTGATCGAGATCGCCCCAAGCTCGATCCACGCGAGCGAGGCCTTCCTCCGCGAGCCCGTGCATCGTCCCGTGCCAACGCTCCTCCCGCCGCACGCGACGGTGGACCGCGATCTCGCCAATGAACGCCGCCGTGAGCACGACCCCGGCGACCAGCGCTGCCCGAGCGAAGCCGCCATCCGTGACGTCCCAAGTCACGAAGGCCGCGAAACCGGCTAGGAAGGTGACGATCCTGACGGTTCCGAAACGAAAAGAGCGCGCCTTCGCATCCGTGTGGGAAGCTCCGTGGTGCGCCTCCAGACGTGCGTACCGATCTCTCGGCGCCTCACCCTCGATTGCTGCCACGGAGGCCTCGCTCATCGAGCCACTCAATAGGGGCTCTTCTGCCCTTCGTCTCGGAAGCCCTCATCTAGCGGCAGCCCGACCCATTTGTGTTCACGATGCGACTGCGCGACGGCGTTGATGACTTCTTGAACCCGGGCACTCTGAGCAAAGTCACCCTGTGTGCGCTCCGCGCCACCCAGGATCTCTTGGCAGAAGTTGTGAACCAGGTTGCCGTAGAATGCGGTCCCCCAGTGATCATCCTCCTGGAATCCCGGTGGGAAGTACTTCGCGGGGATCTCCATGTCCACGAACTCGACGGCGTCTGCAGTCGCGGTCTTGATCGTCTGGATCACCCCAAACTCTTCCACAAGCCGGACCTGGATCGCTCCTTTTGATCCGAAGATGCGCGCCTCGATGCCGGGGTAGTTGCTCACGGTCACATAGCTCGACTGCATTGAAAACAGGGCCCCGTTTTCGGCCTCGCCCATGAACATGTCCGCATCGTCGATGTTGATGCGCTCCCGCTCGGTGTCGAGGTTCGTCCGCCGCCGGAACGGCACCATATTCGCCAGAATACCCACGACCTCTTTCAGGTCGCTACCAATACACTCCAACCCGATATCGATGGTGGGTGCACCGTACCCTTCCAGCGATGACACGGTGATACCTTCACGGCTCAGGTCCGTGCCCCACTCCGGCTCACCCACTGGGCGCGTGCGATGAATGCGCTTGTCCATCGGGTGGTCCGGATCGATCCACTGAGAATTTTGTTCGTAGCCGTTGAACACATACGGCTGGCCGATGAAGCCCTCGCGAATCAGGTCGAACATGTACATCACGGCCGGGGCGTACCGGAACGTGAGACCGACCTTGGTCTTGAGTCCCCTGGAGTCCGCCAACTTCTGGGCCTTCCATACGTCGCGGTAGTCATGGCAAACGGGCTTCTCCACCAAGCAGTGTTTGCCGGCATGGAGGGTCTCGAAGACCAGGTCTTGATGATCTCCCCGGGTGACCACATCGATCACGTCGATGTCATCGCGCGCCATCATGTCGCGGTAGTCCGTCATCACATCCGGAATATCGAACTCGGCAGCGCGCGCCTCAGCGAGATCCGGATGGAGATCACAGATGGCGACGAGTTCACAAAGTGGCGAACGATGAAACCCCGGTAGGTGTGCGGTCTTGCACCAGCGCCCAGCACCGATGACCCCGACTCGTAATGGTTGATTCATGGGAGGAAAGTGCGGGACCGAACCCGACTCGTCCACAGGTCGCCATTTCGCCTCCTACATGGCATTGTGTCCCTGTTCGGTACACAGTCCTCAGGAGATTAAGAATGAAACGCTCTCGGCACCTTCTGCGATCAGGGTTCGTCCTGGCCGCAGGGCTCCTTCTCGCCGGCATTCCCACGGCGGTCCATGCCCAACGCGGTGGCGGAGCGGGCGCGGCCGGCGCATTGCCCTCGATCGCAGACAAAACAGCAGGCATGAGCCGGATGGATGGCTTCCTGCCGCTCTACTGGGACGCGGACCTCGGACAGTTGTGGATGGAGATCCCAGAGATGGAGAAGGAAATGATCCATCTCATGGGCTTCGGCTCGGGTCTGGGATCAAACGATATCGGCATCGACCGCGGCTCCCTTCGCGGGTCCCGTATCATCGAATTTGAGCGGGTCGGTCGGAAGATTCTGATGGTCCAGCCCAACTACAGGTTCCGCGCGCAGAGTGACAATCCGGAAGAGGTAAAGGCTGTGCGCGACGCGTTTGCGCGCTCGGTGGTGTGGAGCTTCACACCGGCGGCTCAGACCGGACCGCGCGCGCTCGTCGATATCACGGACTTCCTCCTCGCCGACCAGGTTAACGCGGCAGGCAGCATGCAGCCGGGCACGTATCGATTGGATGCGACCCGCAGCACGATCTACATGGATATGACCAACTCGTTTCCTACGAATACCGAGATGGAAGCCGAGCTGACCTTCGTGTCTCAGGCCGGGGGCGGTCGGGGCGGTCGCGGTGGTGGAGCGTTTGAGGGCGTCAGCAGCGTGGCCGCGACGGGAGCGGCAGCGAGCATCCGCATACATCACTCCTTCTTGCAGTTGCCGGATGACGGTTTTGAGACCCGGATGTACGATCCCCGCTCAGGATACGGTGCGAATTCCTTCCAGGACTACGCGGTCTCGCTAGAAGAGGACATGACACAGAGGGCGATCCGGCGCCACCGTCTTGTGAAGCAGAACCCGAACGCTGCCATGAGCGATCCGGTGAAGCCGATCATCTATTACTTGGATCCGGGCACACCCGAGCCGGTTCGCTCTGCGCTCCTCGAAGGGGGTCGTTGGTGGAACCAGGCCTTCGAGGCCGCCGGATACCGGAACGCCTTTCAGGTGGTCATACGGCCCGATAGCATCAGCTCGCTCGACGCACGCTACAACGTGATCAACTGGGTACACCGGTCGACCAGGGGATGGAGCTCAGGTGGCTCGGTGACGGACCCTCGTACGGGTGAAATCCTCAAGGGGGTTGTGACACTCGGCTCGCTGCGCATCCGCCAGGACTACCTGATCGCAGAAGGGCTTCTGTCTCCGTACCAGACGGGCGACGAGACGCCACCGGAGTTGGCCGAGTGGGCGACGTCACGCATTCGCCAGCTTTCGGCTCATGAGATCGGCCACACGATCGGCTTGGGGCACAACTACTACAACTCCACGGCCGGGCGCATTTCGGTCATGGACTATCCGCATCCGCTGGTCACGCTGAACCGCGACGGGTCGCTCGATTACTCCCAGGCGTACGACGCGGACATCGGTGAGTGGGACAAGGTCGCCATTGAGTACGGCTATCAGGACTTCCCGGCTGGGACCGACGAGGAGGCTTCGCTCATGAAGATCCTCGACGACGCGTGGCAAGACGACGTGCGCTACATGACCAACCAGGACATCGGGACGACGCCTCAGGCCGACCAATGGGCGCTAGGCACCGACATGGCCGCCGAGCTTGATCGCATGATGGACGTTCGGCAGGCCGCGCTGTCGCGGTTTGGCGCAAACGCGATTCAGGCGGGACGGCAAATGTCGACCATCGAAGAGGCGCTCGTGCCACTCTACATGCACCACCGCTACCAAGTCGAGGCGACCGCGACGGTCCTTGGAGGCGTGGGTTACGTCTACGCCACCCGCGGTGACGGTCAGACGCCGGTTTGGGCGATCTCGGGCAACGAGCAACGCGCGGCATTGGCCGCACTGATGCGAACGCTTCAGCCGTCCGAACTCGCGCTACCGCGCAGTGTGTTGGCTCTAATTCCTCCACGGGCGCCGGGATACGGGCGCTCTCGCGAGACCTTCCCTCGCTACACCGGGGACGGCTTCGATGCGGTAACTCCGGCGGTCGTCGCAGCGGGGCTCACAGTGGACAACATGCTGACGCCGGACCGTGCGGCCAGACTGGAGGAACAAGCTGCGCTCGACCCCTCGCTACCCGGACTTGATGACGTGCTAGGCGCGCTCGTCGAGACAAGCTTCGGAGCTCCTACGTCGGACGCCTACGAGAGGCAGATCCAGCAGGCCGTGCAGGGCGTCGTGTTGGACCGTATCAAGTGGTTGGCCGCCAACGCGAGCATGCTGGCCGTCAGGGCGACCGCGAACGGCGTGTTGCAGCGTGTGCACAGCAACCTTGTGGCGATGACGGACGCGCCGCACGCGCAGACATTGGCCATGGAGATCCAGCGTTTCATGGACCGGCCACTTGAGTCGATGGCGGCTCCGGGCACGGTGACCGCTCCTCCGGGCGCCCCGATCGGGCAGCCAGCGATGGAGTGGATCGGGCAGTCCGCCATGGATCGGATGGGGAGTCCGGCCATGGATTGGCTCAGCCGGATGGAGCCGTGGTGCACCTGGGACAACGGCGGGAACTGGAATTAGATCGGCTCCACCAAGATGTAGGACGTGAAGAACCCCCGGCGCCGAAGGACGCGCCGGGGGTTCTTTGCTGCAGCCTCAGGAGGCCTACCGCCCCGCCAGACCTCTTCCCATTTGGACGGTCTCGAAGCCCGCGTCTCCCCATCCCATTACGAAGACGCTGAAGCCTTGCTCCATGCGCATCTGGATGTCGCTCGCGTTGGACGGGAAGCCGCACGGTACATCGAACTCCTTGCACGCAGACAGGACCGTTTGGATCGCATTCTCCCAGGCGGCCTCATCTAGGACGCGCTCGCCGGCTTCGTTCGTCGAAGAGAACAGCCCGCGCAGTGTGCCGGCTCCAGGCCATAGGACCCCGACTCCAGGCACGGCCGCAATCTCACGGACGTGCGCGAGGCCCTCATGGCTCTCAACGATGGTCCAATTGAGGAGTTCGCCGTCCGGGTTCAAAGGCCACAGGTCAGCCTTCTCGCGGTACTCGGAGTCACTCAGTCCCCAGTAGGCCGGCGCCGTCCCGACGCGATCCGGGCGTGTGCCCCCGTTCGACGCGTAGCGCATGGCCGCCAAAGCGTGCTCGACTTGCTCGGCGCTCTCGGTCGTCACGAGCATGATCGTGCTCACCCCAGCGTCCAGCTCTTTTGCGATGGCCTCCGCGGTGGCCGCTGGGTCGGTGCCGAACTCTTGCATCTTCACGACCAGTGGGTTCGTTCGGGTCGTCGCGCCCGCCTCGCGCATGGCGTCCACAAAGCTGGTGAAGGCAGGGAGGCCACGATCCACCCCACCCTCCATCGAGCCATCGAATACGTAGTCGCTCAAGCCATACCCGAGCGTTTCCGCGGCTAGGTCCGCCGGCGTCTTCTGGGGGCCTTCTGGGGCACCCCGCCCAGCGCGGGCGCTCGGCGCGTAGAGACCAAAGATCGGCAGGCCCTGCTCGTGCAGCGCGATCAGCGGGTTGATGCGGGTCACGCTCGCCGAGCTGGAGACGCTGGCCGAGCCACCAGCCTCGTCCGGGTTCGAGCTGTCCGCACCACCCGCGCAGCCCCCTGCCAAATAGACCGCGGCGGTGAACGTCACCATTTTGACCGAGAAGCTGAACCGCATTGCATCCTCCTGAGGAGCTAACTGCACCTAATAATTCGGAGCCGGCACGGTAGATCCGACAGGACCGCCCAGCAAGGAGGCGTTTTAACACTCACCTCCATTGCGGTGTCCAATTCCTACCACCCAACACCTTGGATTTCATGATCAAACGATCTTTAGTCGCCCTGATATTGGGCTTGATACCTATCGCGGCTTCTGCCCAAGAGGGCACGGTTCGCTACGACCACTCGGTTCAGTTCAACCTCCCGCAGAGGGGCGGGCCTGAAGGCGGACCTCCGAGGGGAGGCGGCAACGCCGGGAGGGCCGGGGGACGCCGCGGCGGCGGCGATGGCCGATTCGAAGGAAGGGCCGGAGGCTTTGCGGCGCAGATCCCCACGGGTACGGCCAACTCCGTCGTCCTCACGTTCAACGCGGTGGAGAGCGTGATGCGAACGGAGGCTCCCCCGGAAGAACGTGCAGCGCGGACGGAGGCTGACGCTCGCGTTGCGGGTCTCACATTCCGTCTCAGGCAGGCGTCTGCATCGCGCAGCACTCAGGAGACCATCGTAGCAGGTTATTCAAATGCGGCGGACGGCTCGTTCACGGAGACCCGTGACTTCATGGGCCGCACATTCCTTGTCAGCGGAACACTGCCAACGTATGAGTGGAGACTTGTGGCGGAGCAGAGTCAGTTCCTCGGCCACATGGTTCAGAAGGCGACCGCC
Organism: uncultured Gemmatimonadales bacterium; assembly: GCA_937919655.1. GTDB lineage: Bacteria > Gemmatimonadota > Gemmatimonadetes > Longimicrobiales > Gaopeijiaceae > CALFPJ01. The sequence goes on along the minus strand of CALFPJ010000095.1, from coordinate 88,794 downwards.
ATGCAGGACAGCACGCTGATCGAGGCCTGGTTCACCCCTGAGATTCCTGTCTCTGCTGGGCCGGGCACCTATCAAGGACTTCCGGGCTTGATCCTCGTGGTGTCGATCAACGGCGGCGAGGAACTCTACTCGGCCACCAGCCTGGATCTGACCGCCTTGGAGGCCGGCGTGATTGCGGTGCCCGACAAGGGCGACAAGCTCACCCCCGAGGCGTACGAAAAGCTTGTCGAAGAGAAGCTGGAAGAGATCAGAACGACTCGTGGCCGGAGAGGTCGGTGAAGACCGTGACCATCATGCGTAACCTGCGGAACATCGCGGTGACCGTTTCTGCTTTGTCTGCCCTTGTTGTGGCGACCCCCGCCCAGGCCCAGGCCCAGGAGCCGGGGCAATTCAACGTCGTCGGGGTCGTGACCGATTCCGCGGGCGCCGCCCTGAACGGTGCGATGGTCGTCGCCCTGGCCCTGCCCGATTCCGTTCTGTCCAAATTTGCCCTGTCCAACGGAAGTGGGGCGTTCAGCCTGAATCGACTTCGGGCGGGCGAGTACGTCCTCCAGGTCACATTCCTCGGGCACCAAACCGTCCGCACGGATTTCACAGTCACCGCTGGCTCCGTCGACGCTGGGATCATCAGGCTGGCGATCCTAGCGGTAGAGATGGAGCCGCTCGTGGTCAGCGTGGATCACGTCCCATTCGTGAACCGGCGCGATACGCTCGACTTCAACGCGCTCGCCTTCGAGGTTCGTCCCCAGGCCACCGTCGAGGACTTGCTCAAGAGGCTTCCGGGCATTGAAGTCGCCGACGACGGGTCGATCAAGGCACAGGGAGAAGACGTTCGAAACGTCTTAGTCGACGGAAAGGAGTTCTTCGGTCGCGACCCAACCATCGCGACGCGCAACCTGCCGGCGAACGCCGTGGAGCGCATCCAGGTCTACGACAAACAATCGGACATGGCGGAGTTCACCGGGATCCCGGACGGGAGCGAAGAGCGGACGATCAACGTTGAGCTCCGCGAGGACGCCCGCCGTGGCGTATTCGGTAGTCTCGTGGGTGGCCTTGGCGGGGGCTCAGACGCTGCGGCGGCCCTGGCAGCCCCGGGCGCAGATCGACTTCGCTACAACGAGACGCTGAGCATGAACCGGTTCTCGCCGAGCACCCAGCTCGCGCTGCTGGGTGGAGCAAACAATGTCAATCAGTCCGCCTTCTCGGCGGGAGCCGCCGCGGGCGGCCTCGAACGACTCCACGCAGGTGGTGGACGTGGAGGCGCCGGTGGTGGTGCTGGCGGACGTAGTGGCTTCAGTGAATCGATGTCCGTCGGGTTGAACGCGAGTCACGACTTCGCGGAGGACACCTGGATTCGAAGCAGCTACTTCGTGAGCGATGCGGACAACGTTCAAAACGGCACCGTCCAGCAGCAGCTCCTGCTCGGTTCCTCGGCGGCCTCCTTAATGGATCAGTTGAACGCCCAAAGCACGAACAATCTGTCGCACCGCATCAATTTGAATACCCAGACTGAGTTTTCGGATGGTAACGATCTACGTTTCCGCGGCGACCTGAACATAGGCTCGTCGTCGCTCACGAGCGTGAGTTCACAGCAGACGACCAGCGCGACGGGACAGACCCAGAACGCGGCGACCACCAACTACCTCGTAGATCAAAACGACTTTGCCGGGAACGCCAGACTGACCTGGCGCAAACGGCTCAATTCGAGCGGACGCAGCATTGTCGCAGAAGCGTGGGCTGACCTCAGCGAACCGGAAACATCCACGGATCTCGCGTCGACAACCGAGTTCCTCAACCGGAACAATCAGCTCACCGTCGAGGACATCCTTCAGGATCAATCAACTAAGGGTCGCACGCTCGGATACTCTCAACGGCTCGCCCTGACCCAACCGGTGGCAGGAGGCTTCGTTGTTGAGCTCTTCGGCCAACGGAGTGCCGAGGAAGAGGACCAGAACAAGACGGTCTACGACCTCGGGACCGGGACCCCGGTCCTGAACGATGTCCTGACCGCCGGGTTCGAGCGCACCTACAGCTACCTCAGCGGTGGGATGCGCCTCAATCGGAACAACGCGGACACCCGCTTCGTGCTCGGGCTTCAAGTGAGGTCGTCCAACCTGGACGGCACGATCCTGGATCGAGACGAAAAGATCTCAAACGGCTACACACATGTACTCCCTTCTGCGGACTATCGGATTCAGTTCAATCAGGGGAAGACGCTGACCGTGGCGTACAACACTTCGACGCGAGAGCCGTCGATGACCGAGCTGCAGCCGTTCGCGAACAACATCAATCCGCTAAACGTCTATCTGGGAAATCCGAACCTCATCCCGGAGTACACCCATCGCCTGAGGGCCGATTATCGGTTCTTCGACCAGTTCACATTCCTGAATTTCTTCACCTTCGGGTCGGTCAGCTACACGAATGACGAAATCGTCCAGTCACGCACCGTGGACGAGCAGGCCCGTCAGACCGTGACGCCCATCAACACCGATCACGGCTGGTCCGCGAACGGCGGAGTCACCGTGGGGTCCCCGATCCGACGAATTGGTGCCGCAGCCAACGTGAGCTACGACGCCAACTACTCAACCGGCACAGCCTTCGTCAACGGAGTCGAGAATGTCAGCCAGATTCTGCGTCACTCGGTCGACGCCAGCCTGGAGAACCGAGACAAAAGCATCTTCGACCTGAAGATCGGCGGCAGGTTCACATTCAACACCGTCGACTATTCGATGAGCGAAGAACTCACTCAGGAGTATGTCAACCGCACCTTGTACACCAACAGCACGCTGTACTACGGCGATGGCTGGACGCTGAACACATCGCTCAACTACCAGTTCTATGATCAGGAGCTCTTCGGCGAGGGCCAGAATGTCGCCATGCTGCAGGCCTCCATCTCGCGGCTCGTCATGGATGAGCGGGTGGAGGTTCAGCTGGTCGGCTTTGACTTGTTGAACCAGAACCAGGGCGTGAGCCTGACGAACACGACCGCCTACGTCCAAGAAGAGCGCATCCAGTCGCTCGGGCGCTATCTCATGATGCGCGTCACGTACAAGCTGGGTTCGTTGGGACGTGCCGGTGCGGGGGGGCCGGGCGGAGGCCATCGCATCGGGCGGTAACGAGACGAATATCGCCATCCTGGGGCCCGGGGGCCTCGTGCATATTCCTTGACGAGATTCTTGGTAGATCGCGATACTTGTACGATTACTCGTACAAGTAGAGATCGATGTCGCGCAAATTGAGCATCTCCGAGGCGCGGGCCAAGCTCCCTGAGCTGGCCCGCCGCCTCGTGAAATCCCCGGGACGGGTGGAGATCATCACCCACAGGGACCTCGAGGAGGACATCGCAATGACCACCAGCGGCTATATCAGATATTTGGAAGAGTCGGTGAGAGAGCTGAGAGGTCGGGCGGGTGAGTTCAAACTCGCGGGCAGTATGACCACCACGCTCAGCGACGACGAGATCGAGCGGTCGTTGGCAGATGTGAGGCTCGACGCGAGCGATCTAGCAGAGGAGAAGCTGCGGAATTTGGCCCCGTGACCCCGCTCGCGGTGATCGATACCCATGCTCTGATCTGGTACGCCATGGGCCGGGCTCAGAAGCTGGGCCGGCGGGCGCGGAAGCTTCTGACTCAGGCGGACGAGGGGCGTGCTTCGATCTACATCCCCGCGATTGTGCTGATCGAAGTCTTAGAGGCCGCGCACCGTGGCGTTGTGCTTCTGGCAGATGGCCCAGACGCCTGGGTGAGGGGCCTGACCGCGTCAGGCGGCTTTCTAGTGGCTCCACTCACGACGGACATCGCCCTTAGGTCCGCGACACTCTACTCGATCCCTGAGCGAGGCGACCGTCTGATCGCCGCGACCGCGGTTGAACTGGACCTCCCCCTCATCACCCGAGACCCCGAGATCGCGGCGGCGGCTGCGGTGCGCCACGTGTGGTAGGACGGGTTCTACCGGCGCACTGACCGCGGATCCAGAGCGTCCTGGAGCCCGTCTCCAATGAAGTTCACCGCCAACACCACCAGCAGGATCGCCACCCCGGGGAAGATGGATAGCCAAGGCTGACTGCTCATTGTCGCCTGCGCGTCCATCAGCATGTTGCCCCAGGTCGGCGTGGGCGGCTGCACACCGAGACCGAGGAAGCTCAGCGACGATTCCATAATGATCGCGTTGCCGACGGCGAGCGTGATGCCGACGACGATGGGGCCGAGCGCGTTCGGCAGAATGTGGCGCAGGATGATGCGCGTGTTCGTCGCGCCCAGGCTGCGCGCGGCCTCGACGTATTCCATTTCACGGATACTGAGCACCTCGCCGCGAACCACCCGTGCGGTGGTCATCCACGAAAGTGCGCCGATCGCGAGGGCCATCGAACCGGCCGCCGCCTGCGTGTATGAGGCGAGAACGATGAGCAGCGGCAGTGTCGGGATCGCGTACACAACATCCGTGAAGCGCATCAGCAAGCTGTCCACTCGCTTGCCGTAGTAACCGGCTAACGACCCGACCAGCGATCCGAAACCAGTGCCGATGATCGCGGCCAACACGCCGATCAAGATCGACACACGCCCTCCAAAGAGGAGACGAGTGAGCAAGTCGCGGCCCAGATCGTCCGTGCCCATCCAGTGCTGACCCGACGGGCCCTGACGGATATTCGCCAGATCGATGGCATCGAACTCGTACGGAGCCAGCCACGGCGCCGCAAAACAGGCGGCCGCCAATAACGCCACGATCGCGATCGACCATACCGCGAGGCGGTGTTTCTTGAGGCGCGGCCACACGATGCCCTGCCCCGCGTTACTCATAACGGATGCGCGGATCGAGGGCTGCATACAGCACGTCGGCGACCAGATTGAAGATCACAACCATGACCGACCCGAGGAGCAGAATACCCATGAGGAGCGGGTAGTCGCGCGCGAACATCGCCTGCACGAACATGCGTCCGATGCCCGGCCAGGCGAACACGGTCTCGGTGATCACGGCTCCCGAAAAGAGGCCCGCGAGGTTGAGTGCCATAACCGACACCACAGGCACCATCGCATTCCTGAGCGCGTGGACGCCAACTACCCTGCGCTCGGATAGCCCCTTGGCTCGCGCGGTCCGGATGTAGTCCGCAGTAAGAACACCCAACAGGCTCGACCGCAGGTACCGCGACCATCCCGCGACATACCGGAAGGACAGCACCAGCGACGGTAGCACCAAGTGGGCCAAGTGGTCCCCCAACCCCGTCGCGCCGACGGTCTCGGTGCCGGCGACCGGGAGCCACCCGAGCCAAACACCGAACACGAGTTGGAGGAGGAGCGCGAACCAGAACACGGGCATCGCGATTCCCACGAAAGACAGGCCCGTGCCCAGGTGATCGAACCACGTGTACTGCTTCATCGCGCTCAAGATTCCGAGTCCGAACGCCAGGATCGTCGCGAGAAGGAACGAAGCGCCCATGAGTTCCAGCGTGGCCGGCAGGCGCTCGATGATCATCTCCGTGACCGGCCGCGTCGTAGAGAAGCTCATGCCGAGGTCGCCGACGAGCGCGCCGCCCACCCACTTCAGATACTGAACCGGCACCGGCTGGTCCACGCCCAGTCGGGCCCGGTACGCCTCAATTACCGCAGGGTCAATGAACCGATCCGACTCTAACAGGGCCGCCTCCGGACCACCTGGGGCCGCCTGAATCACGGCGAACAGCACCACGGTGATCCCGAATATCAGCGGGATCATCTGTAGCACGCGCCGGGTCAGATAGCGGGTCACGCGAGAGACACCGGGTGGCTCACCGCGGGGGTAGGTGGCTGGTCATAGCGCAGACACTAGATTGCCAGACGCTCACTGGCCACCCGCTAAAAAGTTTACCATGAATCATTTCTCCATTCTCGACGGGCACAACGACACCCTCACGCAGATCCACAACGCCCGAGGGGAGTCTGTTCGTTCGTTCTTGGTTCGGAGTGACTGGGGCCACATCGACCTCCCTAGAGCAATAGAAGGAGGCTTGGCCGGAGGCTTCTACGCGATCTTCACGGCGTCGCCCAACTACAGCGGCGACAGGCAACCGCTCATCGGCGATGACGGCGCGGTCGTGCCCGGTGGCTACGCCCACCCCCTCCCAACCAAACTGCCCCGCCGGTCAGCGACCACCTATGTACTCGAGATCATCTCGGACCTCTACCGCATGGTCGAGGCGTCCGAAGGTCAGGTCGAGGTCGTACGGAACGCCGCCGACCTCGCGCGATGCGTCGGCACAGGTAAGCACGCCGTCATCCTACACATCGAGGGTGCTGAAGCCATCGACTCCGACCTCAAGACGCTCGACGTGCTTTACCATGCGGGCCTGCGTTCTATCGGTCCGGTGTGGAGCCGACCGACCATCTTTGGACACGGCGTCCCGTTCGACTATCCGCGCTCCCCTGACACCGGGCCTGGACTCACTAACGCCGGGAAACGGCTGGTGACGCGGTGCAACGAGCTGGGGATCATGCTTGATCTCTCGCACCTGAACGAGAAGGGCTTTTGGGACGTCGCCCGACTCTCAGACGCGCCGTTGGTAGCGACCCATTCCGCCGCCCACGCCCTGTGCCCCGTGCCCAGGAACCTCACCGACGCCCAGATCGATGCGGTCGCCGCGAGTGGGGGAATCATCGGGGTGAATTTCCACGTGGGCTTTCTGAGAGAGGATGGTAACGGAAGCGGGAAGTCGTTCACGCCGCTGACCGAGATCGTCCGCCATGCGCGCTACATCGCAGACAGAATCGGGGTGGAACACGTCGCGTTGGGCTCAGACTTCGACGGCGCTACGATGCCCACAGATCTCGGGGACGTCACCGGACTCCCTCGGCTCATGGACGCACTGAGCGCGAGCGGCTTCAGTGAAGTTGACCTAACCCGCATCGCGTATACGAATTGGGTGCGGGTGTTGGAGAAGACGTGGCACGGATGAGTTGATTCAGACGTGGGAGGTTTTGCTGATGTCCGACGGTAGCCGCCGATTTACAGACCGAGAAGTGGCGCTGGTCTTGAAGAAGGCCTCAGAGATCGAGGAGAGCACGGGATCCGGTATCTCTGGAGGCGCTCGGTTCGATCGGCTGGACGAGCAGCGATCGCTTCAGCAGCACTCAGGTGGCGATCACACCGCAGAACGGTAAGACCTCGATCCAGGTCACGGAGAAGGTGCTTCCACGGTGGAAGCGTGTCTTCCACCTCCTGCCGATGGCATGGGGCACAGTCCTCGCCGCCGGGGTAAGCGCGAGCGCTTCCGGGGCTGAGTCGGCGTAAGCGGCTTACTGGCTCCGTCGAGCCCCCCCTACTTCAGGCTCCACTGCCACAGGTTCCAGAAGCTCCCGAAGTTCGTGCCGCTGCCGCGGTATCCAACGATGCGCGTGCTGACCAACTCCGGCACGACGTTGTAGTAGATCGGCAGCATGCGCTCGTCGTCGGCCAATGCCTGTTGGGCGAGGTCGAGCAACGGCTTGCGTGCTTCGAAGTTCAGGGCGCGATCCGACGCCGCCATGACCTCGTCCAACTCAGGATCGCAGAAGCCCGTCATGTTATTCGGGCCGCCACATTGGAAGAGACCTGTGAAGCTCGGGTCGGCCGGCAGGAACCAGGCGGAGACGATCGCCTCCCAGTTGAGGCTTCTCCACTTCTGGGTCCACGAAGCACTCTCCAGTGTCTCGAAGGCGACCTCGACCCCGACCGACTTGAGTTGGGCCTGTATGACCTGGGCCGCCGCAATGCGATCTGTGGTTCCGGCCCGATTCAGGAGCGTGAAGGTGAAGCGCTGACCGTTCTTGGTCCGAATCCCGTCAGGGCCGACCAGCCAACCGGCCGCTGTAAGCAGCCGCGCCGACTCGGTCGGATCGTATCTGGCGGCAGACACATTCGGATTGTGGTAGGGGCCCGACGGGTTGATCGGCGTATTGGCCAACTCGACGGTCCCCTGCATCAACTGGGTCGCGATGGCTTCCCGGTCTATCGCCTGAAACAACGCACGCCGAACGTCGCGATCGCTGAACAGTAGCCGAGACCGTTCGGTGTTCAGGCTGAAGTCGAGGTGCAAAAATGTGTTCGAACTGATGAGCTGAAGCTGGTAGCCCTCTAGGTCGCCGACCTCCCGGACCTGAGTCGGCTCCAGGCGTGCGTAGTGATACTGCCCAGCCCGCATCGCATTCATGCGCGTGTTGGCATCGGGGATGAACGCCCACACGATCTCGTCGATGACCGGATACTCAGCCCCCCGCCAGTAGTCCTCATTCCTGACGACGCGAAGGTACTCACCGGACTTCCACTCCGCGAAGCGGAACGGTCCGGTGCCTACCAGTTCCGCACCTCGGTTGTACGGTGTGTAGTTCACGATCTCTTCCGTGGTCATACCACCGAGCACGTGCTCCGGCAGGATCGCCTCGAAGAGACCCGCGTAATAGGCGTACTCACCCGACCAAGTGAAGACCACGGTGTGCTCATCCGGGGTCTCGCAACCGCTGATCCGTAGATACCAGTCCCGGTTATACGTCTGCGAGTTCTCGCTCGTAACGAACTTCCAGGTGAAGCAAACGTCAGCACTGGTGAACGGCTCCCCGTCATGCCAGCGGACGTTCTCCTGAAGTGGCCACGTCATCCGAACCGTCCCGTCCGGCATCCGCTCTAGGAGGCCATTGGCGTCGGTCGGGATCTCCTTCGCCAGGACCGGGACGTAGCTGTTGTGCTCATCCGTGGTGATGAGGCCTTCCACCATGCTGAAGTGGATGTCCACGAGCATCTGGCTCGTGAAGGCGTTCAGCACGTCCACTTCGCGCTCGTACGCGACGCGCAGAATTTGGCGTCCGTCGATGGGCGCTAGAGGATCTCGGCGCTCTCCAGCGCACGCGACCCCCACCACGGTGGTCAAGATCGCGATGAGGGTACGCGTGGCTGGATTACTCATGCGACTAATTGCCGCCTGGGATCAAGTTGTACCCAGCCGGGGCGCCGCCCTGGGCCCGGACGTAGGGCACCGTGGCACCGAGCGTCCAGACTCCGTGTTCGTACGCGGCCTGCGCCAGCTCCCACTGTTCGACCGTTGCTTGACCAAACAGGCTCTTCTCCGCGCGAACATCAGCGGCAGTCCAGCTGGAAATCATCTCACGTACCTGATCGAAGCCACGGTTCGCGTATGCGGTCAACTCGGCCTTCGAATTCAGGTACACCTCCGGGTCGCCAAGGCCGGATGCTGGTCGGTCGAGACCCGATCCGACAATGCTCACGTTCCCGCCCACCACGTGCTCGATCTGCTGCGCGAAGTCGCGGACGCTCTCCGTCGGCGCGGTGCGGAGGCCTGCCTCGGGCATCGCTTCGATCATCATCATTACGTTACCGCGCATGCGATCGAAATCGTCGAGCAGGGCGGCCTTCATGTCCTGGGCGGCCGCGGGACTCGTCAGGACTGCGGCTAAGGCGAGTGAGGAGGCTAGGTGGGTCAGCGTGCGGTGCATTTTCGGGATTCCTTTCTAATCAAGTGGGGCCTTCTGTTGGGCCCTCCTGGGATGGAGTGGGCGATTCGATACCCGCCTGTCACTCCTGGGATTCACTCAATCCAACCACCCGAACCGAACATCCCCACGGTTTCGTTTGAGTGCATGCGCCCATAAAGGAAGCGCACAAAGTCGTCGCGACGCCCCTCGGGGACCGCGGCCCAGGCAGGAGCCACGAAGTGCTCACCCCACCAATACGACCAAATCAGGACGGCACGTGACGGCGCAGCAATGAACTGCATGCGATTGTCGACCCACCCGTCTCCTCCGACGAGCGCCTGGGCACGTAACCAGTCGGTGACCTCACCTCGGGGGCGCCCCAAGCCGTGCAACCGCCACGCGGCACCGGTCCCGATCGCGGCCCGATGACGGTTGACCAGAGACTGCACTCTGTCGTCATCTCCGTCGTCCCATCCGATCGCGGCGAGCCCCGCATCCGCGATGCCTTCGAACACGCACGAGCTGGCCGTATTCACTACGGACAGGAGGTTGTCAGCCGGAGCTACACCAGCTCGAAACATCGTCTCGCGCAGCTTGAACTGGACGTAGTGACCCGGATATCCCTCGTGGACCGCCAAGTGTTTGAGGCTCGGTCGGGTGAGCGTCGGCTCAACGTTGAGATCGATCGTGCGTCGCAGGTAATCACAGCGAGCATTGAAAGGCACGTCTGTCACTGCCGACACCCGCATGCCATCGCTCTTATCGGCAGGAATCTCCACGACGTGTTCCATGGTTCGATCCCACGCCTCAGAAAGCAGCGCGTCGAGGACACCGGGTACCGCATCCGCCGTAACCCGATTGCGATCCTCCCAGGCTGCGCACTGCGCGGCGAGGTCTCCGCTGTAGCCCATCGCCGAGAGCCGGTCGGAGAGTGCACCTCGGAGGGCATCGACCTCGGCCTCTGAGGCCGGCGCAGCAGGTACGTGGAGGAAGTCGACGAGTTGGCGCTCGAATGGGACACCGGCCTCGCGCCACGCCGCGAAGGTCAGTGACGAGTGGCAAAGCTGGTCGTAGTACCGGCGCCTATCCGCTTCTGGTAGAGCCGCGGCTAAGACGCGCAGATCCTCGAAGTCTCCCCTGGCCTCCGCATATCCGGCGTATGGCGCCGGTCGAAGCTCGTCACCGAGGGACATATTAAGGACCGCCAGGCCGGTACCGTCACCACTCTCGGCTCGATACAAGACGTCCAGACCCAGGATCGCCTCTGCTGCTCGCTGCCCGTACTCGATCGTCGCATCGCTCAGCCTCATCCCCTCAGCTCCGTTACTTGTCACGATCCTCCGCCTCTGCATGCGTCATGGACTCCGCAATTAACGCGACCGGCACGGATCCGTAGGAAAGAAAGCGGTCGTGGAAGTCGCGCAGCTCGAAGCCGGGTCGGCGCGCCAACTCCCGCCTGAGTGAATGAATGCCATTCGTGCCCATCAGGTACATCAGAGCCATAGCCGGGAACATGCTGTTCTTCGTCACCTCACCTGTCGCTGCCGCTTCTGACATTCCGGCATGCGCTCGATAGTAGTTGACCGCACCCTCAAAGGTCATTCGCCCTTGATGGAGTCGCACGTCGACCACCGCACGCGCGCACATTCGCACCCGTGACTGGCGCTCCGCGTACTCCTGCAACGGAGTGAGCGCCCCGAACTCGGCCATGAGGTCCGTAGCGTAGCAGGCCCATCCTTCCGCCATCGTGCCAGCGCACTGCATCGCGGTCCGTGACGCGCAATCCACCGCAGCCATCTGGCCTACGCGCGACTCTGCCTGGAAGGCATGCCAATTCTGTACGTGGTGACCGATGCCGCCGTGATGGATCACGTGGTTAAGGAGGATCGCGCTGTCATTGTTCGCACGCAGCAGATCGGACTGCAGATCGGCAGGCATTTCCGCTTCGATCGGGGTCACCATGTACTTGTGAACCGGCGGACGCCCATACGCCGCCGGAGACCGATAGAAAAGGAAATACAAATAGGGCGCCGCGGCTCGCGACCACGCGGGCCTGGGGGCGTACTCGATGGGGAAGTCGGGCCACGTGAGGAGATGTTCCCTTTCAGCGAGCGAGCGAACTCTCTTCCACTCAGACGCGTAACGCGGAAGGTACCCGGCCGTCTTCGGATGTAAGTCAGCCAGCCCCGCGACGGCGGCTTCCGGCGAGGTCACGCCGAAGTCGACGGCGTGTTGCATCACATATGCGCGCGCAGCCGCCATTTCAACCTCGGCGTAGTGCACGATCTCGCTCGCATCCTCGGGCAGAAAATGAGCCTGTCGTATGTGAAGGTCGAGCGCTTCCTGTCCGGCGGAATAGCCGTCCGATTCATTCGAGCGGATCTCGATTCGGAGATACTCTGAAAAGTCCGCGAACGCCTGAGCCGCCACCGCGCCCGCGGATGACAGCGCCTCGATCTGAGCGCTAGACACTCCAGACGCACCCAATGCCGCGATTCCGTCGCTCAAGAATGTCAGTCCACCCTCGCATTCGCGGAGCGCCCGCTGGACCCACTCCGTCGGCGCCTCGCGTACGTTCGCCCTGCCCTGCGCGAGCAGTGCTGGGGTCGCGTGGAGCCGCTCAATGGCAGCCTCCACTCTATGCCCGGTGGGCGCGAAGTCGCTCAAAAAAAGCGACATCACACCAAAAACAGCCTCGCCCGTATACAACGATGGATTCCCCAGCGGGCCCTGCCCGGACCCGAATTCCCACAACTGGGTCTTCAAGAAGCCCTTCGCGAGCCGCACGTCGAGACGCTGACTCGGAGAACCGACACCATCGGGAGCACTCCGGAGGAGCCCCTCCATTTCCGCGACCGTATCCCCCATGCCTCGGTCGGAGTAGTCGGGCAAAGCGGCATCGTACTCGTGCCGCCCGATGAACGTCGCGTTCACGGGTCTGCGAAAATGGTATGCCGTAAAGAAGCGGTCCAACCACTCGGCGGCGGCAAGTAAGTCAGCTGTCATGGGCGACAAGATGGTCGACATCGCTGTGTGCGCCAGTCGGCCGGCGACTTCGCCCGGCAGGTCTCGCCGCGGGGGGCCGATGGCGTCCGACTCCGACGCCACCCGTCGACTGAGTCGACGTGACTCCTGTATTCCCCGGGCTTCGGAACGTCCAGGCGGAAGAGACCATCCGCCTCGGAGACTACCTCGCCGGAGGCCTCGCGCAGCGTGACCTCCACAGAATCGACCGACGCCCCCACTTCGTTCAATCCGGTGTCGGATACGGTCTGGACACCCGCGTATGCTGCCGGCCCAGCAAAAGGCTGGACGTCAGGCCGGCAACCAAGTCCAACTGGACGACAGTGCGAAGCATGAAGAAAAGAGACCCAGCCGGCCAGACGGACAGCGAGCGGCTCACCTTCGGTACCTGCGAGGGCGGCTGGAGTTGTCGCGCGACCAGACCTAGCTTGCGAGCCGACCCGTACTCGGAGCCCCACGCATGTCGCCTATAATCCGGATTCTGCCCAGCCTGCGCCGCGCCGCACTCGTCTGCGCCCTCCCGTTCATTTTGATCCCGTCCGCCGCGGCAACCCAGGAACGCTATGACGTCGTCCTGCAGGGTGGCCGGGTCATGGATCCCGAGACCGGTCTAGACGCGATTCGAAACGTGGGGATCCGCGGGCAGACGGTGGTCGCCATTTCTGCAGCTGCGCTTAGCGGCGACGTCGTCGTCGATGTGTCGGGCATGGTTGTAGCCCCCGGATTCATCGACCTGCACGCGCACGGGCAGACCAACCGAGCCAACGAATTTCAGGCGATGGACGGCGTGACCACGGCGCTCGAACTCGAGGGCGGCATGCCGGACGTGGCTTCCTATCTAAAGGGCCGACGCGGCAACTCAGTCCTGAACTTCGGGGCCACAATGTCCCACGGGGCGGCACGCATGTGGGTCATGCCCAATTATGCGCCGGAGGTCGCCCAGGTGAAGGCGCTCCTCAAGGAGCTGACCACGCGTGAGCCAACCTTAGAAGAGATGCTCACGATGGGTACCGCCCTGGATGCGAGCCGCTACGATGCACTGGAGAAGGATCAGTACCCCGCCCTTCGTGCCCGCCTCCGAGAGGGGTTGGCCGAGGGCGCGATCGGCATCGGAATGCCACACCAGTATTACCCGGGCGCGAATCGCGATGAGATCTACCGGGTCTTCGAGATGGCCGGAAACGAGCAGATCCCGATTTACACACATGTCCGTTCAATGGGGATCGACGCCATGCAGGAGGTCATCGCCAACGCGGTGGCCACGGGTGCGCCACTGCACATCGTGCACGTCAACAGCATGAGCCTGTGGGACATCCAGACCAACTTGGACCTGATCACCGGTGCGCAAGCCGCCGGGGTGGACGTGACAACGGAAGCATACCCTTACACCGCCGCGTCCACGACCATCGGGTCCACGATCTTCGACGAAGGATGGCAGGAGCGTCTGCAGATTTCGTATGGCGATCTGCAGTGGCAGGAGACCGGCGAGCGCCTCACCGAAGCCACCTTCAATGAATTTCGCGCGCGCGACGGCGTCATCATCATTCACCTGATGAAGCCCGAGTGGATTTCGAGCGCGATGTCTGCGCCGAATGTCATGGTCGCATCGGACGGCATGCCCTACGCGCCTGGGGCACACCCGCGCAGCGCGGGGACCTTCGCACGTTTCTTGGGCAAATACGTGCGGGACGAAGGTGTCCTCACGCTGATGGAGGGACTCCGCAAGATCACCCTCATGCCCGCTCAACGGCTCGAAACGATCTCCCCGCAGATGCACCGTAAAGGGCGCCTACAGATCGGCAGTGACGCGGACGTCACGGTATTCGACCCCGCGCGCATCATCGACACCGCCACCTTCGACGGCGACCTGACCTATTCAGAAGGCGTCAAGTTCGTGCTCGTGAACGGCCAGTTCGTCGTGCGAGACGGTGAGGTCGTGACGGGCGCCCGCCCCGGGCAGGCGGTGGTGGGCCGGCTGGTGGTGTTCTAACCGACGCTAAAACCCGTCGCCCCCCGTCGTGGATCAGGACTCTGAACGCAGCGCGATCGCGGGATCCACACCGGAGGCACGCAGAGCGGGGATCCAACTTGCCACGAGCGCCACAACGGCCAGGAGCGCCAAGCCCATCGTGTAGGTCCCCCAACCGGACGGCTCCAACCCGACAACCAGTCCTGCGAGCGCCCTCGACGTCCCAACCGCCAGCACGAGGCCGGCCGCCAGGCCCACAGCGGCCAGCCGCATCGATCCGGCTACAATCTGGCTCCTCACGTCACCAGGGCGGGCACCGATGGCGAGGCGCATTCCGATCTCGCGTGTGCGCGCGGTGACGCCGTAGGAGACCACCCCGTAGAGCCCGACGGCCGATAGGAGAAGCGAGACCCCCGCGGCTATAGCGAGGAGCAGCGAAACGAACGAGACCTCCGAGAGGGCAGCTGCCACGAGGTCATCCACGGGCTGCAAATTGGCGATCGGCACCTGAGGATCCAGTTCGTTCACGGCCGCCCGGATCGCGGGTGCCAACGTGTTCGCGGCGACATCACTCTTCACGACGAGTGAAGTGACGCCCGGCCACGACCCCCAATCGCCCTCGACGTTGGGATCCTCTACCACCGGATAGCAGATCGCGACCGCGGCCTGACTGAGCGGCGCACGCCCGTCATCAGACGCCTTGGGTACGTCACCTACAACGCCTACGACGTGATAGTACGGCTCGACGGTCCGGCCCCCCGGGTTCACGCCCTTCCCAAGCGCATTCTCGCCGGGCCAGAACCGCTCGGCGAACGCACGGCTCACCACTACCGACGCCCGACCAGGGTCGTCGTTGTCGCCGTCATCCAGGTATCGTCCCTCTACTAGAGGGATGCCCAATGCCTCGAAATACCCGGGGCTCACGACCTCCTGCCCCGCGCACGTGGTCATACCGGCCGCCTCGATACGAGCGAACACCGAAGCGTCCGAAAAGCCTTGAACCGTGCATCCGTATCCACCGGCGACGGGCAATTCCTCACCAACCCCGGCATACGAGACTCCGGGAACACTGCGGACCCGCTCGAGAAGCGATCGTTGGAAATTCCAGATCGCGATATCGTCAGGATATCGTTCCGGGCTCATAAAGACGTCCATGGAAACGACGAGATCGTCGTCGTGGACTCCGACTCAGAGGACAAGAGTTACTACGCCAAGGTTCGCCGGATCCCCAATACCCATCTCCTAGATGTGGCCAACCGACACTACGTCATCGGTGCTCTGTGGCGCGCGCTGGAAACCTTCCAAGACAGCTTCGTCTATCTGCTACACGACTCGATGATTCTCAAGAACAACGTGTCCTTCTTGGAAGACCACGATGTCACGAGTATCCGGTTCTTCCGCAGCTGGTTTGGCGTCGGCTGACAGCAGGACCCGGGTTCACCGACCCCCATGCTCCACTATGAATATGACAACGACCAGCAATTTTCGTGGCCTGCGGAATCTGGGCGCCCTCCTCCAGTCCCTCGGCCATGATCGTTCCCGGCACAGCCTTCTGGGGGAACACCACGACAATCCGATGGAAAACGATTTTCTGAAAAAAATCCTGGCCGGTCGCCAGTGATGCAGCCGGCTCTGCGACGACAAGGACTCCGACTGGTGACGTACGGATCACGCGTAACGCGATGGGGAGGCGCCGCCCCGGGGGGGCATTCCCAGGCTGGCGCTGGCCCCTGGCCACGCATCGCCGCAGCGTTATGACCGAACCAGGCGTGCCTAGGCTGCGACGCGGGGTCCCGTGCCCAGGCGAGAACACCACCTTCCCAGGCCTATTCTTACTAGGTCCAAATTCCGATAGCGCAAACCTCTCTGGCCCCGTATTCTTCCTTCAATCACAACACGGACCTGCCACCGGTCAGCACTTTGGCTGCCTAGGTGTCCTTTAGTGGTTGTGACCAGTTGAAACACCGACAGCTCTTGTAAAGCGACCCGAGGCCTGAATGAACAACTACGCGTCCGCGATGCTTATCGCGGGGCTCGTTCTCGTGAGTATTGCCCCCGAGACCAGCGAAGAACTTGCGGTCTCGTACGATCCCCACGTGACTGGGGCAGCCACGATCAATGGCACTCTCGATGAAACCCTGAACGAGGTCATCGAGGAATATTGCGTACGCTGCCACAGCGACCGACGCCTGCGCGGCAATATGTCTCTGGAACACTTCGACGCCGGGGATCCGCTGACCAGCCCGGACCTCGCCGAGAAGATCATCCACAAGCTGCGCGCTGGCATGATGCCGCCCTCAGGCAGCGCTCGGCCTCCGGCAGACACCTTGGCGCTTTTGGCCAAGACGCTCGAGACGACTCTAGATGAAGCCGGCCGGCGGAATCCGAATCCAGGGTATCGGACGTTCCAGCGCCTCAATCGGGCAGAATACCAGGCTGCTGTCCGCGACCTCTTTGGTCTCGATGTTGACGCCTCCGCGTTCCTCCCCACTGAGACAATGAGCGGGAACTTCGACAACATCGCAGACGTGCAGCTACTCTCCGCAACGCTCATGGAGGGATACATGCGGGCCGCGGCATTCGTGGCCCGTGCTGCAGTGGGCGACCCAGGGGCGACGCCTGCCTCTGCCGTCTACAAAGTGTCGAAGACGATGTCCCAGATGGTACACGTGGAAGGCGCACCATTCGGAACGCGCGGCGGCACTTCGGTCATCCACAACTTCCCGGCCGACGGCGAATACGTGATTGAGTTGGACCTCCACCCGGAGCCAACCGGCAACCTCTACGGCCTCACCTCGGCGGGCGAACAACTCGAGGTGTCGATCAACGGAGAGCGGGCCGCCATTATCGACATCGACCGGTGGATGTCCGAGTCAGATCCGACGGGCCTCCGTCTCGAAACACCGTCAATCCATGTGACGGCTGGCCCTCATCGTGTTTCGGCGGCCTTTATTCAGAAATTCGAAGGTCCCGTCGTCGACCTGATCACCCCGGTCGACTACACGCTCGCTGACTCCCAGATCGGAACGGCCTACGGCGTCACGACGGCACCACACCTGCGTGACATGACCATCTCGGGGCCCTTTAGCGTCTCGGGAATCTCGGATACACCCGCTCGCCGAGCGATCTTCACCTGCCGCCCGACCTCATTGGCTGAGGAGCGGTCCTGCGCCGAGGAGGTCGTCGGGCAGTTGGGCGCGAAGGCATACCGCCGCCCGCTCAGGGGCAACGACCTCTCCGACCTAATGGGATTCTTCGACGAGGGGCGTCAGGAGGGTGGCTTTGAACTCGGCATCCGCAATGCCCTTCAGGCGACGCTCTCTAGCCCTCACTTCGTCTTCCGCCTTGAAGAGGCCCCCCAAAACGCGGAGCCGGGCGATGTGTATGACATCTCAGATAACGACCTCGCTTCGAGGCTGTCCTTCTTTTTGTGGGCCACACCGCCGGACTCTGAGCTCATCGAGCTCGCCACCCGCGGTAAGCTCTCTGACTCTTCCGTCCTAGAAGAACAAACCCGCCGCATGTTGGCGGACCCGCGAGCCGAAGCGCTCGCCACGCGCTTTGCGTCACAATGGCTCCGACTGCAGGACCTGGAGAAGATCCATCCGGACGCGCAGCTGTACCCGTACTACGACAACACGTTGTCCGACGCGATGGAACGGGAGACCGAGCTTCTTTTTTACAACGTCGTGCAGGAAGACCGCAACGTCTTCGAGCTCCTCACCGCGGATTACACCTTCGTGAACGAACGGCTCGCGCGGCACTACGGACTTCCCGACGTCACGGGAACGAACTTCCGCCGCGTCCCGGTCGCCGACATGAATCGCCGCGGCCTTTTGGGGCACGGCAGCATTCTCATGATGACCTCTCACGCGAACCGGACGTCTCCGGTCTTGCGCGGGAAATGGGTGATGGAGGTGCTGCTCGGTAGCCCACCACCCCCACCGCCGCCGGACATACCAGGTTTCGAGGAAACCGAGGCGGCATCCGATGGCGTGGAGTTGACGACACGCCAACGCATGGAGCAGCACAGGGCTAATCCCTCGTGCACTTCATGCCATAGGGTGATTGACCCCATCGGCCTCGCGCTCGACAACTTCGATGTGACCGGCGCATGGCGGATCAAGGAAAACGGTGTGGCGGTGGACGCGACGGGTGAGCTCTACGACGGCACGCCCATCAAAAATCCGACCGACCTGCGTGAGGCGATTCTCGGCCGACCGGAAGTGTTCGTCAGGACCTTCACACGCAACATGATGGCCTACGCCCTCGGTCGACGGGTGGAGTACTTCGACATGCCGACGGTGAGATTGATCGAACGTCAGGCCGCAGCGAACGGCAACAAGATGTCGTCGTTCATTTTGGGCGTGGTGCAGAGCTCTGCATTCCGCATGAGCAAGGTAGAAGCGGTAACCGAAGCAGCTAGTCACTAAGACCCTATCAGCAGCACGCAAGAACATAAGAGCCTGGAGACTCTGGAGATGACCTTCCTGACCAACAAGCACATCGAGCGTCGCACCTTCCTGCGTGGCATGGGGGCGACAGTCGCCCTCCCCTTCCTCGACGCGATGGTGCCCCCACGGGGCCTTCTGGCCAATGCTGCTACCGACCGAACCCGTTTCGTCGGCATCGAGATGGTGCACGGCGCGGCAGGTAGTAACGAGTGGGGCGCTTCGCAGAATCTCTGGAACCCTGCTGATGTGGGTCGGAACTTCGACCTCAGCGGTGGTAGCCTGGCTCCCATGGAGCAGTTCCGCGACTACCTGACGATCGTCTCGAATACGGACGTGGAGGGCGCTGAGGCCAGGACCGCTAAAGAGATCGGGGGTGACCATTTTCGGTCCAGCGCGGTATTCCTGACTCAGCAACATCCGTTTCAGACGGAGGGGTCAGATGTACGCGCTGGCGTCTCGATCGATCAGCTCTACGCAGAGAAGGTGGGCGATGCAACCCCGATCCCGTCGATGCAGCTCTGCATAGAGAACGTGGACCAGGCGGGCGGGTGCGCGTATGGATACGCCTGCGTCTATACGGACACCATCAGTTGGAAGGCCGAGGACGAACCTCTCCCCATGATCCGGGATCCGCGGGTCGCCTTCGACCAGCTTTTCGGGGCCGGAGTCACGGAAGAAGAGCGCGCCGCACGTCGCCGGACCGACCAGAGCATCCTCGACTGGATCGCCGGTGAAGTGGCGTCGCTGAAACGAGGCCTCGGAGCCACGGACAGGCAGCGCATGGAGCGTTACCTAGATAACATCCGGGAGATCGAGGGCCGAATCCAACGGATTGAGGCGAGGAACCGTACCGGCGAGCAGCGTCAACTGGCCGGCGCACCTGCTGGCGTCCCGGACAACTACGGCGAGCACGTGAAGCTGATGTTCGACATCCAGGTGCTTGCATTCGCATCTGACATGACGCGCGTATTCACGCTCAAGATGGGCCGCGACGGATCAGGCCGAGTCTACCCCGACAGCGGCATCGATTCCGGCTTCCACAACGCCTCACATCACGGTGGGCAACCGGCCCGGGTCACTGAGTTCGCGGAGATCAACAAGTATCACGTCGGCATGCTCCCCTACTTCATGGAGAAGTTGCAGGAGACCATGGAGGGCGATTCGAGCCTACTCGATCAGACGATGATCATGTACGGCTCGCCGATGGGCGACTCAAACCTGCACAACCACAAGCGGTGCCCGCTCATCTTGGCGGGTGGCGCGAACGGCCATCTCCCGCGCGGAGGCCTGCACGTGAAGGCACCGGACGGCACCCCCATGGCTAACGTCATGCTCAGCGCGCTTCACGGCCTCGGCTTGGACGATATGGAATGCTTCGGAAACAGCACCGGCGAATTCTCGTTTTCCGTCTGACGGGACACTACTAATGAAAAACAAACTCCATGCAAACGGACTTGCAGCGCTGCTGCTAACGCTTCTTGTGACCGCTGCTTCGACTGAATCTCCTGTGGCCGATGCGGCGCAACGTGGCGATGCGGAATCGCTCACTGCGTTGCTCCGCCAGGGTTCGGATGTGAACGCGGCCCAAGGCGATGGCATGACGGCCCTTCATTGGGCCGCTATGAACGGGGACGCCACGATGGCGACGATTCTCGTCTACGCTGGCGCGAACAACGAGGCCACGACACGGCTCGGTGACTTCACTCCGTTGCACCTGGCTAGCCGCAACGCGCACGCCGAAGTGGTCGCGGCGCTGTTAGAAGGAGGCGCGAATCCACGTGCGACGACGGCCACGGGAGCGAGCCCGCTGCACCTAGCCGCCGGGGCCGGTAGTGCGCGTGCAGTCGCAGCGCTGATCGCGATGGGCGCCGGCGTGGACGACCGCGAAGCGGCCCACGACCAGACGGCGCTCCACTGGGCGACCGCGACGAACAGACTCGACGCCATGCAGGCCCTGATCGATGCCGGGGCCGATATCGGTGCCTTCACGAAGGCGATTGACTACGTCGCGGCCGCCTCCGCTGACGGACCCGATCGCCAGCGACGGCAGCGTCTCGTAGTCGCGACACGTGAGGCAGAGAAGGACGCCGCTGCCCCTCAGAACGGCGAGCCCCCCACGGAGACCGTCGCCGACCAGTCGGCCGCTCAGCTCCAGAGCCAGGACGGCGCGGCAGGCCGCGCGCAGGCACAGCGCGCTCAAGTTCGGCAGGGTGCGCGAGAGACCAATGCTACGGTGGCGATCGACCTCCAGACTGTGGCCGACCGCTCCGAAGCCACACTCCAGAACCGCGATCAAACGGCCCAGGATCCGGATCCTGACGCGCCCCCACCGCCTGCTGATCCCAACAGCCAAGCCCAACAGGGCCTGCCGGGTGGCGCAACATCTAGCACTGGCGGCACAACTGGGGTTAGTGAGCCCGACGCCGACGGTGCGCGCCCTCTCTCCTATACGGACCTCGTGGGTGTAGAGGGCGGACTCGCTCCGCTTCACTACGCCTCACGCGACGGCCATGTTGAAGCGGCCATGCTCCTGCTCGCGGCCGGCGCAGATCTGAACCAGCCCACCGCTGGTGACGGCACGACGCCGTTGCTCATGGCGACGATCAACGGCAATTATGACCTTGCGATGAAGTTGATCGAGATGGGTGCTGACCCGAACCTCGCCAGCGAAGACGGCGCGGCGCCTCTGTTTGCGACGCTTAACAATCGCTGGGCGCCCAAGTCGTTCTTCCCGCAGCCGACGGCGTTTAAGCAGCAGGAGGCTTCCTATCTCGACATGATGGAAACCCTTCTCAAGGCCGGCGCCGACGTAAACCACCGAACCGAGAGGCACATTTGGTACGCGTCGTTCAACTTTGACCTTCTTGGCGTGACGTTCGACGGAGCAACTCCATTCTGGAGGGCCGCCTACGCTCTAGACATCCCCGCCATGCAACTCCTCGTTTCCTATGGCGCGGACCCCAACATCCCGACCAAGAAGACGCCGGGTCGCCGACGAGGAACCCCCGGCGATGCCGCAGCAGACCCGTCAGGATTGGAGCCGGTGCCGAACGGAGGACCCGCGGTCTTCCCGATCCATGCAGCGACTGGCGTCGGTTACGGTGGGTCGCGTGCGGGGAATTCACACCGCCATACACTGGACGGATGGCTACCCGCGGTGAAGTATCTCGTGGAAGAGCTGGGCGCCGACGTGAATCAGCGAGATCACGATGCGTATTCTGCCGTCCATCACGCGGCCGCTCGCGGTGACAACGATCTCATCAAGTACCTCGTCTCACAGGGTGCTGAAGTCTCCTTCTTGAGCCGCCGCGGCCAGACGACGGTCGATATGGCGAACGGACCACAACAGCGCGTACAGCCCTTCCCGGAGACCATGGCGCTCCTTGAGGGACTCGGCGCCAAGAACAATCACAACTGTCAGAGCTGCTAAACCGGTAGCTATCGGCTCGATCAACGCGGGCGGACCCAGGCGGGTTCGCCCGCGCTTTTTTTGTCGGATGTTGCGCGGCGCCGACTGGTACGCGCATCCTGCCTCGACATTGGACTCAAATTCCCGGAGCAGACCCCCATGAGAATCGACCGCAAAATCTTTCTGCGTGGCCTTTGCGCATTAGCGTTGCTGTTGACGTTACTGCCCGCGTCCCTATCTGCGACGTGGTCGATCATCGCGGTCGACGCGCGGACAGGACGGGTCGTGATCGCCTCTGCGACCTGTGTCCCGCAGGGTCGCTTCGCGGGCTTCCCCGCGAAGGGACTCATGGACGTGCAAGCCATTGTGGTGCCGGGCGTCGGAGTCGCGGCCGCTCAGGCAGGCGTCGACAATACGCGCCAAAACCAGATGCTCATCTACCAACAACTACAGGCTGGCCAGACGCCTGCGGACATCATTGAGGCGCTCCGCCAGGATCCCAACATTGATCGGCGACAGTTTGGCATCGTCGACTTGCAGGGTCAGTACGCGGGCTTCTCCGGACGCTCCAACGGGGACGCGTCACTCGACATGCAGGGCCAGGTCCCGGGGTCGGAGATCTATTACTCGATCCAGGGCAACATCCTCGCTTCAGACGACGTCGTCTGGAGCGCGGTCGACGCCTTCGTCGACGCTGGACCGAGCCTCGCCGACCGTGTCATGGCCGCCATGGAAGCCGCCGACCGGGCAGGCGGCGACAGTCGCTGCAGCTGCGACGACGAGCCGGTCCTGGAGGGCGTGCCTTGTGATGCAAAGACTGCCCACGTGGCCTACATCCTCGAAGCCTTGAAGGAGGACGCCACAGGCGAGTCCTTCAACGACGGCGAATATCACATGTACATCAGCGCAACGGATGAGGATATCGAGCCCCATGAGAACGCCAACCCCGTCCTCACCCTGCGCATGCGTTACGACGCTTGGAAAAGGTCTTCCGGAGCGAACCCACAATGAGAGCAATGTGGCGTGCCGGGCTAATCCTGGCGGTAGCCGCCTGCGCGGGCGTCGATGATACCGGAGCGGATACGGAGAGCCAAACGACAGCCGCCGAGGTCGTCCGCACAGCGGACCCCTCCGCGCGTGGTTATACCGACGCAGATTTCCCGCGTGTGAAGGAACTCGCTCCGAACATCTACGCGTACGAGCAGCTCAGATCTGCGGGGGAAGAACGCTTCACCACGGTGAGTATGTTCGTCGTGACGGACGCGGGTGTCCTCGTCGCGGACGGCCAGGGCAGCGTGGAAGAAACACAGCGGATGGTCGAGCATATCGCCGAGATTACGGATCAGCCTATCACGCACGTTGTCGTCTGCTCCGACCACGGCGACCACACGGCTGGCAACTCTGCCTTCCCAATCGATGCTGAATTCATCGCTCATCCGACATCCGCGGCGGTCCTGTCAGCTAGCGCCGACAGCCCTAACCGGGCCGAGGGAGCGCCCGCAGTTAGGGTGCCAACCCATTTGGTGAGCGACCGCGAAGCGATCGACCTCGGGGGTACGCGCATTGAGATACTCTTCTTGGGCCGCGCCCATACTGGCGGCGATCTGGTCGTGTATTTGCCGGACGAGAAAGTCCTCTTCATGAGCGAGGCCTACCTGCACAGGGTCTTCCCTGCCATGCGTTCGGCGTACCCGACGGAGTGGGTCGCGATGATCGAGCGGGCGCAGGAAATGGACATCACGACGTACGTCCCGGGACACGGATTCGTCGACTCTCCGGAGATTTTGGAAGAGGAGTTGGAGACCTACCGCGGAGCGGTGGCTCGCGTGATCGAGGTCTCGAAGGCCCAATTCGACGCAGGTGCAAGCCTTGAGGATGCGCAGGCGCAGGCGGACTTCGGAGACCTAACAGGCTGGTCGCTATACTCGAGCCAGGCGCCGCGGGCGATCCAACAGGTCTACGCGGAGTTGGACGGAACGCTATCCGGAGCGAATCGATGAATACATCAACACGAAGCGCCCTGACCCCAGTCGCAGGGCAGCGGCAGGGGGACGACCCGATCTTCACGCTCAACGCGGAGGCCTCACGCCGGGCCGCCGAGGGCGAGTCGATCCTCAACGCTACGCTCGGAGCGTTGACCCACGAGAACGGCCAGCTCGCCACGATGGCCTGCGTGGCCGACGCGCTGAGCGCGGTTCCCGCAGAGGTGGGCGCCGGCTATGCGCCGATCTCCGGTGTGCCTGCGTTCGTGAACGCCGTCATCGAGGACCTCTTCGGGGGTAGCGATCTCGCCGCGCGAGCGATCGGGGTAGCCACGCCAGGCGGCACGGGGGGCGTCTATCAAGCGATGGTGAACTTTTTGGAGCCCGGACACAGCGCCTTGACGACCAACTATTACTGGGGGCCCTACGGCGTCATCGCCGCGCACGCGGGTCGGGGTGTGGATGCGTTCAACATGTTCGACGAGCATGGCCGCTTGGACGTGCCTGCGCTGCGCGCGGGGTTGGAGGCACACGTCGCGTCTCAGGGTCGGGCGCTCCTGATTCTCAACTTCCCCTGCCACAATCCAACGGGGTATTCCCTGGATGCGACAGAGTGGGCCGCGGTCACGAACGCTGTGGCTGAGGTGGCCGTGCGGGCGCCGGTGGCAGTGCTGCTTGACGCTGCGTACTTCCGTTTCGCGACCGCGAATGGCGGGGAATGGCTAGATGCTGTTCCTGGGCTGTTGGCGCACGCCACCGTGCTTGTGGCCTGGACCGCGTCGAAGTCGTTCGCTCAGTACGGAGCCCGTATTGGTGCGTTGATCGCGCTGCACCCCGATGCGGCCGAGCGCGGGCGACTCGGCAATGCCTTGGGCTACTCCTGCCGAGCCACGTGGTCGAACTGCAATCACCTGGGTCAACTGGCGATCACGAAGCTGCTCACGGAGCCGGACCTGCAGGCCGCGGCGAGGACGGAGAGGACAGCACTGAGGACTATGCTCCAGCGTCGCGTAGAGGCCTTCAACGCGGACCTCCCGGATGTCATTCGGGTTCCTCGCTACGAGGGCGGCTTCTTCGTGTCTGCGTTCACACCGGACGCCCAGCATACGGCGGCGGTCATGCGCGAGCACGGCGTCTACGTGGTGCCCCTAAACGGCGCTGTGCGGGTCGCCCTGTGTGCCACCCCATTAGCCGCAGTGCCGCGGTTGGTGGACGTCCTAGGAATCGGCATTCAGGCGGCGCTCACGCGGTAACATCCAAGGAATCTTCGCGGGTTTTCCGAGAAAGATTCGCGAGCCTTCGGCGAGATCTTCCGTTAGCCGTCATGCATAATTATGTTATATACATGCATGATCTTAGACTGACGCAGGCGGTCTCCTCCGGATCACCCTCGACCAAAAAAGGTCGGGCTAAGCGACGAATTGTGATCAAACTCGGAAGCAGAACGCTTACCGAGGACACGGATAGCCTTAGTGCGTCCAAGCTGACCGAGGTCGCAGCAGCGGTTGTGGCTGCCGATGACGTCGAGATCGTGATCGTCTCAAGTGGTGCGGTAGCCGCTGGCTTTCGCATCCTCGGCCACACCGCGCCCCCGGACCGCCTCCAAGACCGTCAGGCCGCCGCGGCAGTGGGGCAGAGTCGGCTCATGCGTATGTGGTCGGACGTCTTCGAGGCCCAGGGCCGCCATGTCGGGCAGGTGCTATTGACTGGCGATTGTCTCACCGATCGATCTCGCTATATCTCCGCGCGAGGCGCGCTGTCCGCTCTCCTGGAGGGGGGGATCGTCCCCATCGTGAACGAAAACGACACCGTGAGCGTCGAGGAGATCATGGTGGGCGACAACGACAATTTGGCCGCAATTACAGCGGCTTTAGTGGACGCAGACCTGCTGGTGCTGCTTACCGATGTAGACGGCGTGTATTCGACGAAACCTGCGGCCGGCGGAAGCGCCACGCCGATCCCGTTCGCGGCCAGCGCGTCAGTACTTCGCGATTTCTGCTTCAAGAAGACGTCCACCCTCTCGCGCGGCGGGATGGCTACCAAGCTCGAAGCTGCAGAGAAGGCCAGCATCTATGGCATTCCAACCGTCATCGCTTCTGGCGGCGACCCAGAAGCCCTGACCGCCATTCTCCGTGGAGACGCTGTCGGTACGTACATCGCTGCGGAAAAGAGTCCGCTCGGCGCTCGGCGCCACTGGATGTCCGTACACAAGCCTCGAGGATCGGTGGTGGTCGACGATGGCGCGGTGGCAGCGCTCCGCAGACGGGCGAGCCTATTGCCTTCCGGGGTCATCGAGGTGGTGGGCCGCTTTCGGAAGGGTGACCTCGTGGCGGTGCTCGATCGGTCTGGGGCCGAGTGCGCTCGTGGCCTAGTCCGATTCGACGATCGAGACGTCGATCGGATCCGCGGCCTGCACAGCACTCAGGTCTCCCACGCCCTCGGCAGAGCCGGGGGAGCCATCATTATGCGCCCCGATCGCATGGTCATTGCGCAGCAGGCAGTGCCATGAGCACGTCGGTCGATTCGACAATCGAACTCGAGATTGTCGACGTCGCCCGGCGCGCGAGTGAAGCCGGGCGCCTTCTGGTCCGGACGTCTGCCGTCCAGCGGAAGGAGGGGCTCCTTTCGATGGCAACCGCCCTGCAGGCCGCAGCGGGCAGGATCGCGGAAGCCAACGCGTCCGATCTAGCTGCGGCCCGAGCCGAAGGCTTGACCGCCCCTATGCAAGATCGCCTCCGGCTAGACGAGTCCGCCGTGATGCGACTCGGAGCAGCGCTCCGTGAGATCGCGGATCAACCGGACCCGCTGGGGACGATCAGCGACGAGCAGGTGCGACCCAACGGACTGAAAGTCGCGCGCATGACGATTCCGCTCGGCGTCGTGGCCATGATCTATGAGAGTCGGCCTAACGTGACGGCCGATGCCGCCGCGCTTTGCTTCAAGTCCGGGAACGCGGTCATCCTCCGGGGGGGCAAAGAGGCCATCCACTCAAACCGCGCGATCGCCGTCGCTCTACGAAGCGGCCTGGAAGCGGCGGGCCTCCCTACGGACGCCGTACAACTCATTCAGACTACGGATCGCAGTGCGATCGACGTGCTACTCAAGCAAGAGGACTACATCGACCTTGTGATTCCTAGAGGTGGAGAGAGCCTCATTAGGGCCGTCACGGAAAAGAGTCGCATTCCGGTACTTCAGCACTACAAGGGTGTCTGCCATCTGTTCGTGGACAAGACCGCCGACCCGAAGCTCGCCGTGGCCATCGCGGTGAACGCCAAAGTGCAGCGCCCCGGCGTGTGTAACGCCCTCGAGACACTGCTCATCCATGCCGACGCTGCCCCCGCGCTGTTACCACCGATCGCTGCGGCATTGATCTCAGAGGGCGTGGAGTTAAGAGGCTGCCCACGTACACTCAAGATCATCGGCGCGGGGGTCACGCCTGCCACGGAGGCGGACTGGGACACAGAGTACCTCGACCTGATCTTGTCGGTGAGGGTGGTCGACAGCCTCGACGCTGCGATCGACCACATCGCTGACCATGCGTCCAATCACACTGAAGCCATCGTCACCGGCGACGACGAGTGCGCACAGCGGTTCGTAACTGCGGTCCAATCGTCCACGGTCCTCGTGAACGCGAGCACCCGTTTCGCGGACGGAGGAGAGCTGGGCTTGGGCGCCGAAATCGGGATCTCCACGTCTAAGCTGCACGCCTACGGACCGATGGGCGCTCGAGAGCTCACGACCAAGAAGTTCGTGGTATTCGGCTCTGGGCATACGAGGGCTTAAGCCCCTTCATTCGGCAGGCTATCGCCCCGCCGCCGCGCGCCCTCTCCGAATCGCATCGTCAGCAGTGGGGCCCGACATCAGGAGGCCGAGGAACCCCTCTTCGATGCGACGGGCCACGTCCTCGGCGTTGGCAGTGATAATGTCCGGCGCGCCGACGCGCATGGCGTGAACGAGCACCTCCGAATTACCGGCTTCGCCGGCCGCGCGATCTCCTCCCAGAGCATTCGTTAGGCTGCCAATACCACACGCCAAAACGCTGTACCCTGGCGTATCTGAGATCTCCCTCACGGCGGCGAGCGCATCAGGATCTTCGATCATGAGCGTCGGGGGGACGGGCACGCCAGCGCGCGCCACGCCTTCGGCGATGGTGCTGACCGCCTCTGCTTCGTAGTTGCCCTCGAGGCTCAAAAATAGGTAGTCGAGGAGTTCGTTCTGGGCCAGCGCCACCCCGCCCTCTACGGAGTACATCGCCGGAAGGCGAGAGCCGTCGGCGGCACGTTCGTCGCGCGGCCGCTCACTGGGCACGAAGATCCCAAACGCAGGCTGCTCGGCAGACCACAGCTGGATCAGCGAGGTCTGCGGTTCGCCGGACGCCTGACCTGGCACGGCGGGCGCGGTGTCAGAGTCGTCAGGAGGCGGGTCGCCGGCACAGGCGCTGACAACTGCCACGAGGAAGACTAGGAACGCAGGGGCGGTCCAAAGGCCGGAGAGTCGTTTATGCATCGGCCGTTACATCGACCAGGGTGGTGTCACGCCATTGCTTCTGGCGTAGGCGACGGACTGCCCGAGATGTTCATTCATGTGCGCGACCAGCTGGAGCAACACTGACCACTTTCCGACGTCCCTCCCATAGAGACGGGTCCCAGCGTTCAACTCTGCGTCAGACATGTTCGCGATCACGGATCGCACGTGGTCCATGGATGCGGCTACGATCGCCACGGCTTCGGCCTTGGTGGTCACTTCGTCTTCCCAGCGGCCGTATGCAGGGGCCCCCATCGGAGACGGGACTCCGAGGTTCTCTTCCGGATACATGTAGTTGTAGCGCGAGATATGCATGTAAACGCTCACGACCGACGCCACACCCTCCATTGGGCTCCACCCATACGACTGCTCAGGCATCGCTTCGGCCAAAGCCAAAACCTTCGTGGCGGAAGCCTCGAACTGCTGCGAGATCTCACTCTTGAAACTCGAGGGCGTCTGAGCGATGCCGGCGCTGGCCGTTACCACCGTGGCGATCACCGAGAGCACAATCGAACGAAAGCGTGTCACGTGTATTCTCCTCCGAAAGGGGTAGCACGGGAAGATAAGCCGTGCGGGTAGGCGGGCGCATTGCTTATGTCGCGAAGAGTGGCCGTGCAGGACGAGAGCATCCGCTCCTCGTGGGACCAAAGGCGTGAGCCCAAATCAAGCACTTTCATTCGTGACAAGCCGACAGGTCGTACCTCCGCGAGCACTCTGGTTTTCGCTGGTCACGTTGGCACTGCCCGTCGTCGCCAATTGGCTTCGGCCGGAGTGGATGGTCGACGAAGGGGCCCTCATCGCGTGGGTTCCTGCCGTTCGGCCCGCGTTTCTGCTGGCCTACTACCGAGGGTGGCACGGGGCGTCACTCGCCCTTGCCGGCGCCATGGCTACGCTGGCGGCCACTCAAGCGGAAGTACTCCTTCTCGATGCGTCCGTCCCAGACTGGGGCTTCGTCTTCGCGGTCGTTTCAATCCTGGTCGCCGTCACATTGGGCGCAGGATGGATAGCAGAACTTCTCCATCGGGAACGCGAACTTGCCGAGGGGCGGACATCCTCGTCCTCACGGACCCGATCCGCCCCTTGAGCGACACGGAAACGCCAGCACCCTGAGGTTAGGGCTCCCTGTCGGGTGTAAAGGCCTCGCGATATGCTGGTACCATGGCCGAAAAGTTCGTTCGAATACGAACGAACTTTGGGACCAGAACACTAGAAGACCTCCCCGGACTGCTCGAGCCAACGATATCTATTGTGTCTGAACAAGCCCCCGTCTATGTGCTCGTTGTGGAGGACACGCCCGAGGTCCGGCTTGCCACGAGAACTCTTCTTGAGACTCCATGGCGCGTCATCGTCACCGCGGAGACCGGAGAGGACGCGCTGACGAAGCTGGGGCTTCACGACTACGCGCTCGCTTTGCTTGATGTGCAGCTTCCCGGTATCGACGGGTTTGCCGTCGCTGAGGCGATCCGACGTGAGGAGGCGACGCGACACCTGCCCATCATTTTTTTCACGGGAGTCCGCTTCGATGAGAAGCACATCTTCCGTGGGTATGAGACCGGCGCGGTCGACTACTTGGTTCACCCGGTCGACCCTCACACGATGCGTAGCAAGGTCGAGGTGTTTTGCGAGCTTCAGGTCCAACGGCAGAGGATCGCGGAGTACGTCACCGAGATCGAAACAAAGAACGTGACCCTCGAGCGGAATCTCGTTGAAATCAATACGCTCCAAGGCCTCATTCCAATTTGCTGCAACTGCAAGAAGGTCCGTGACGACGACGGTTTCTGGCAACAAGTGGAGATATACATCATGGAGCGATCGGACGCGCAGTTCACCCACGGGATCTGCGTAACGTGTTCAGAAGAACTATACGGCGAGTAGGCTCAAAGCGGCCATTTTCCTTGTTCGGCACCAGTATTTCGGCGTGCGATCTCGGTCTCAGGCAGGGGTCTCCGAGTTTTATGGGCCAGCTGCAAGGGTCCGGTGACGACCGGGGCGTTGCGATTTCCTTTGCACACACCGTCATTGGGGTGGTACGTTAGTCGTGGACCTTCCCCCATATATAACTGACACATGAAGGAGTTAGGCGGATGATGCGTCTTCGACTGAACTGGTTCTGTGGGCTTTCTGTCGCTGCCTCGTTAGCTCTGGCTGCGCCGGCGAGCGCACAGCAGGCAACGATCGCGGGTCAGGTGGTGGACGGCTCCACGATGATGGGACTGGCATCGGCTCAGGTCCAGGTAGTGGGCCGCGGCTCCGCTGCAGGGGCCCTATCCGACGCGCAGGGGAACTTCACCCTACGTGTTCCCTCTGGCTCCTATTCCATCGTTGTGGTTCTCATCGGGTTTGAGACGGCACGAGTCGACGGCATCTCCGTCGAGACGGGAGGGTCGGAGCGGGTCACCATCGAGATGCTCTCCACTGTGCTGGCGCTCAACCCCATGAGCGTTACGGTCAGCCGGGGACGCGAAGAACGCACCCTTGCAGCGCCGGCGCAGGTCAACGTGGTCGAGATCGAAATGATCCAAGAAATTGCCGCGACGACACCCGTTGACTACCTCAAAGCCATGCCTGGTGTGGACGCGATCCAGACCGGCCTGAATCAAAACAACGTCGTTGCCCGCGGATTCAACAACGTCTTCTCGGGTGCGCTACTCGTACTTACCGACAACCGATACGCGCGGGTTCCGTCGCTGAACCTCAACGCCTACAACATGATTCCGGCCACACCGCTCGACGTAGAGCGAGTCGAAGTCGTGCTTGGGCCGGCAGCGGCTCTGTACGGACCCAACTCCGCGAACGGCGTGATGCATGTGATCACGACATCGCCAATCGACAAGCCTGGATCCAGCTTCAGCCTCGCCGGCGGTAGCCGGAACGTCTTTCATGGAGTCGGACGCCAGGCCTGGAAGTTCAGCGACAAGGCAGGCCTCAAGGTTTCCGGTCAGTACTTCCGTGGCGACGACTTCCAGTACTTCGATCCGGTCGAGGGAGCGGCAGCCTCGGCGAGCACGAACCCCCTGGTTGGGAACCGCGACTACACCTCCGAGCGATACAGTGGAGAGGTCCGGATGGACTTCCGCCCGTGGGACGAGGACGATGAGATCGTCGTGACCTATGGGTTGAACCAACTCGTCCATTCGATCGAACTGACTGGAATCGGCGGTGGCCAGGCCGACAATTGGCGCTACCAATTCGGGCAGGTTCAGATGCGGAAGGGCCGCCTGTTCGCTCAGGCTTTTATGAATAAGTCCTCTGCGGGCGACTCGTACCTGCTCCGCACGGGCCAGCCCCTGATCGACAACTCGACGATGTTCGCCACGCAGGTGCAGTACGGGCTGACGTTCGGGGAACGCATGGACGTAATGACCGGAATCGACTACTCGAAAACCAACCCGGTCACGGAGGGGTCGATCACCGGCTCGAACGAAGACATCGACCAGACGACCGAACTCGGAGCCTACGTTCACGGCACCTTCGACCTCTCTGAAAAATTTGAAATCGTGGCCGCGCTCCGCGTTGACGACCACGAACATCTTAAAGACCCGGTTTTTTCTCCCCGCGCCGCACTGGTTTATAAGCCGACTGGGGGCCACACCTTCCGGGCCACCTACAACCGCGCCTTCAGCACGCCGACGACCAATAACCTTTTCCTCGACTTGGTCGCTGGCCGGATCCCCATTACATCGACGATCGGGTACAACGTGCGCACGTTTGGTGTGCCCGAGTCTGGGCTAACGTGGACGAACACCTGTGCAGGTGGGGTCAACAACTACTGCATGTACTCACCGTTCGCTCCGGGCACCCAGTTGCCCGCCACGGGTGCAGCACTTTGGGACGCGGTCGTGGTCCCGCTGGCGCTCACCGACCCGACACTCCTTGGAACGCTCCCACTCCTGGGGCTCACGCCACAGTCGTTCGCGGCCATCGTCGGCAACCCGCAGCCAGGTGAGTTGTCCTCCAACCTTCTGCGCTTCAACTCGGAGAACCCCTCGATTCCGTTCCTGCCCGATCCTGGCGTGACGAACGTGGGTAGGATACTTCCGACGATCTCAACCACGTACGAGCTCGGGTATAATGGACTGATTGGCGACCGCCTACGGATCGCCATCGCGGGGTACCGGACCGAGATCAACAATTTCGTGGGACCACTCAGGGTGGAAACCCCAAGCGTGTTCCTCAACGGTACGTCGGTAGCGCAGTACCTGGTAACGCGCCTCACTGGCGTGGGTGTACCGGCAAGCATCGCGGCTCAGATCGCCGCTCCGATTGCAGGAAAGGCAGCGCGTGTCCCTCTCGGAACGGTCTCCCCAGACCAGATGACCAATTCTGACCTCATTTTCACATACCGGAACTTCGGTGACGTGAACTTCTACGGAGCAGATGTCGGGTTCGAATTCCATGCGTCTGCCAAGGTCACGATGACCGGTTCGTATTCGCGGGTCAGCGAGGACTGCCACGACTTCAATGACGACGGCATCTGCACCGGCAGCACAGATGTCGCGCTGAATGCTCCGAAGAATAAAGGCTCTCTAGGGTTTCGTTATGACAACAAGCTTGTTGGGACCTTCGCGGGCGGCCGCGTGCGCTCCACCAACGGCTTCCCGATGAATTCGGGTGTCTACGTGGGCGACGTGGAGGCCTACAGCGTGCTCGACCTGAACTTCGGTTACAGAGTCCCTGGATACAGCGGCTTCATCGTTTCTCTGACGCTGAACAACGCCTTGAACAACCTGCACCAAGAGTTCATCGGCGCACCGCAGATCGGGCGTCTCGGCCTGCTCAAGTTCCAGTACGAGTTCTGAGCCCAGGCGCACTCGGCTAAACTGAAAAAGCCCGGTCAGGGAGAGATCCCTGACCGGGCTTTTCTATGTGCCGAACACAATCAGGACGCATGGCCGCTGCGTCGAAGCCCTCCCTCCTTCAGGAGTTCTTGGGCGCTAGGGCTACACCTCGCCTCTATCGTCACTAAGTTTCGCTACCAAGCGGTAACCACCCAGCCCGTGCGCCCTTACATGACGAGCGAACATCCATGCGGATCGTAGGCGGTAAACTCGCCGGACGAAATCTGACTTCCCCAGGTAAGGCCGTGCGCCCAACTGCGGAAGCGGTCCGTGACGCCTGGATCACACTCCTGCAGGACGAGTTGGCAGGCGCCCGGGTACTAGATCTCTTTGCAGGTTCCGGCGCGGTAGGGCTTGAAGCGTTGTCGCGTGGCGCACGTTTCGTGGACTTCGTGGAAAACGGTGCGCCCGCGCTGCACTCGCTAAAAGCGAACGTCGCCGCGCTACGAGCAAGCCAGAAGTGTCGCATCTTCAAGCAGGACGCGATCCCCTACGTGGCTCGGCTTACGGAGAACTCCTACGACATCGCCCTGGCCGACCCGCCGTACGGTTCGGGAAAGTTAGACCGCGTGATCCAGCAGTGGAGGGAGGTGCCCTTCGCACCGATTCTTGCCCTGGAGCATTCCAAGGACCACCCGCTCGTGCCGCACGGGCAACGGTACGACTTTGGCGGGCCCACACGCCTCACGATTCTCAGAGTGAAGTGAGCGGGTCCCCATGACGCTACCCGGAGACCTAGCCAAGGAAATCGCGCGTAGACGGACGTTCGCGATCATCAGTCACCCCGACGCGGGCAAGACGACCCTCACCGAGAAGCTCTTGCTGTTCGGTGGGGCGATCCACCTCGCGGGCTCTGTGAAGTCGCGGAAGGCGAACCGACACGCGACGTCTGACTGGCTGGCGATGGAAAAGGAACGGGGCATCTCGATCACCGCGAGCGTGCTCAACTTCGACTACCATGGATTCCGAATAAACCTGCTCGACACGCCGGGTCACCAAGACTTCTCCGAAGACACGTATCGCGCGCTCACAGCCGCCGACAGCGCCATCATGCTCCTGGACAACCGGAAAGGGGTCGAGGAGCAGACCCGGAAGTTGTTCAATGTCTGCCAGCGCCGACGTCTTCCCATCTTCACGCTGGTCAACAAATGCGACCGAGAAGGTGAGGACCCGCTCGGGATCATTGACGATGTGCACCGAGACCTCGGTATTCGCGCCTTCGCCGCCACCTGGCCAGTGCGCGTGAACGGCCGCCTGGTCGGCGTCTACGACCGCGCAGATGAGCGCGTCATCTTATACGATACCAGCAGTGACCATGGTCAGTCCCGGCCGACATTCAACGTGGTCGCTGTAGATGACGAGGCCCTCGACGAACGGCTCGGCAAAAAAGGTGCGGCGACGCTGCGCGATGAGATCGCACTGCTCACTGAGGCGGGAGAGCCCCTGGACCCCGCCGCAGTCGCGCGGGGCGAAGCAACGCCGGTCTTCTTCGGCAGCGCGCTCACGAACTTCGGCATCGACGTGCTTCTCGAGCGTTTCCTCGCAGCAGCGCCGGCCCCGGTCGCGAGAGAGAACGGGAAGGGCCTGGTGGATCCGATCACGACGCCTTTCTCGGGCTTTGTCTTCAAGGTTCAGGCGAACATGGACCTCAAGCACCGCGACCGTATCGCGTTCTTGAGGGTCTGCTCAGGCCGGTTCGAAGCGGGGACCGACGCGATCATTGGGCGCACCGGCAAGACGCTCCGACTCGCTCAGCCCCAGGAGTTCATGGCGCGTGAGCGCAGCCAGGCGGATGACGTCGTCGCAGGTGACGTAGTGGGCCTCCACGACCGTGGCCATCTACGAGTGGGTGATACCGTGGCGGTAGGCGAAGTCATGGAGTATCCGGGTGTGCCGAGGTTCTCTCCCGAGCACTTCAGCCAGGTAAGGCTCGGCGAGCCGATGAAGCGGAAACAGTTGGACCGAGGACTTCAGCACCTGGCAGAAGAAGGCACCATCTTGTTGCTGTATGCTCCGTCCATCACGGGGCCAGTACCCATCGTCGGTGCAGTCGGCCGGCTGCAGTTCGATGTGCTCACGGACCGGCTCGAGCGCGAGTACAGCGTCAGTATCAGGCTGGAGCCGCTGCCCTACCACTGCGCCCGCTGGGTCACGGGTTCCGCGCCAGAAGCGAATGAAATCGCGGCGCTCCATGGCCGTCGCATGGTCGAAGACGTGGACGGTCACCCCATGATCCTATTCGATAACGAATGGGCCCTGCAGCGCAGTATGAGCCAAAGTACGGACGTGGAGTTTCACGATGTACAGCCAAAGACTAGGCGGTAGCCGACTACCGGAACTGACGCGGCATCGCAGTAGGACTTGCGTAGCTTTCGCCGTCGTTGGATCGTCGTCTTAGCTGGTCACCATACACCTTCCCAAGAAATGAGGCAGTGAGACAGATGTGGACTCGAATCGAGATGTTCTCTGCGGTCGCGGCATCGCTCGGCGTCGCACTCGGTATAGTTGGAACTGAGGCGCCGCTGCGGACGGTTCACATGGCCGCCGGCACTGCCGAGGTGAGCTTCGCCGAAGAGA
Organism: uncultured Gemmatimonadales bacterium; assembly: GCA_937919655.1. GTDB lineage: Bacteria > Gemmatimonadota > Gemmatimonadetes > Longimicrobiales > Gaopeijiaceae > CALFPJ01. Next base: position 52,583 of record CALFPJ010000095.1, on the reverse strand, counting down.
TCATGCCCATGCTCAAGGCTCGCTGCGTCGAGTGTCATGGCAGTGAGGACGCCGATCCCGTGCGACTCGAGGCCGGACTCAACCTGACAAGTTACGAGCACGTCATGCTTGGCTCGGAGTTTGGTAGCGTGGTGGAGCCGGGTGACGCGGACGGCAGCATGATGATTGTCCTCATCGAGGACGGCGACATGCCTGAAGAAGGAGACCCGGTCACCCCGGAAGAACTCGCCAAGCTACGCACCTGGATCACCGAGGGCGCGAAGAACAACTAGGGGACGACGCTGATGCGCCCGACAGCCTGATGAAGGTCCGGGCCCTGTGCGATCTGGCCCGGCCGATGCGTGGCCGATGCGTGGCCGTCAGTCATCGCGTCGGCCGTGCGTACGACTACGCGCTAGAAGCCGAAATGCGTCGCCTGACTCGCGATCACGATCCACGTGACCAGCATTCCGCTCAGGAATGCCCCCACATAGACGTGCCCCGTCATCCGCTGAAAATACGCGGTGACCAGCCCGACGATGGTCATCAGCGGCAGGAACTGGAACGCGATGATGCTCCACAACGACTCAGAGGGAATCGCCAGGGTACCGCCCATGAACAGCGGGACGTACTGAAAGGCGATCAGACCTACGAAGCCGAGCGTCGATAGGGCGACGACCAGGAGCGCTTCTCGGCGGCGATTCAAGTCACGCCGCAGCTGGCCGAAAAGCACCACGCCATACACGCCGAAAAAGAGCACGAAGGGGATGAGGTACGAAAGAGACATACGCGCGTGCAGCAGGCTCATGGGCTTGACCGCAAAGACCCAGAATCTGTAATCGACAGTAAAGACAGAGGGGGAGACAGCAAGCGATACGTACGCCGACAACGCAATCATCCACGCGAAAAGGAGTGATTTCCCCACCTTCGGCCACGACACTCGCCCGCCCCATGTCAGGCCGTAATCATCGGCAGTCGCTCCGGACTTCCGGCCCGACAAGAAGTGCCACGCGACGAAGAGCACGTACACTCCAGCCCCCCCGAAGAGGAGCGAGAGTGCCACAACTCCGCCAAGGACCGCCCTTCCCCATGTTAGGTGAGGGAGTTTGCCGGACCTGACACTGGCGACGACGTCGGACGGCGCGATTTCCCAATCCGTCGGGATCTCACCGGCCTGCTCGGCAGCCGTCGTCGAGGGCAGCGACTGCACCCAAGCCGTCGCCAGGATGATCACGAGCCCAATAAGAAGCAGGAGTAGCGCTACCGGGCGCACCCATTCAGGCAACGACAGGGCTTCGCTGAGAACGTCGGCGATCTGGAGGATGCCCCACAAAGCGCCGAGATAGACCAGAAGTACCTGGACGATACGGGCGCCCTTGAGGCGACCCCAGAGAGATGATGGCGTCATGGGCGCCGAGATACAGCCTGGCGGAGAAAGTCGATACCGACGCTCACGGCGACGGGGATCGGAGCCCGGATGCCGGGCCCCTAGTGTCGTGTCCACGAACCCATCATCCTCTCAGTAGCCCTCCGCTGTATCCTTACCTGAGAATTGCCCATGAACGCCCGACAAGCGCTCCGCTCAGCCTCCTTCGCGCTCCTACTCGTGCTCGCGACCGGTCCGCTCGCAGCCCAATCCGTCACCACGCCCCAGCAGCACTTTGGGCATGACATCGGTGCGGACTACCAGCTCCCGAGCTACACGCAGATGTCTGCGTACTGGGAGAAACTCGCCGCCGAGTCCCCGCGGATGGTACTCCAGGAGATCGGACGTACGGCTGAAGATCGCCCGCAATTGATGGCGGTCGTGACGTCTCCCGAGAACCACGCGCGCTTGGAGGAATATCGACAGATCTCTCGCCGTCTCGCGCTGGCCGAGGGTGTCGACGAGGACGAGGCCCATGCCCTGGCCCAGACGGGTAAGGCCGTGATCTGGATCGATGGAGGGTTGCACGCATCGGAGGTCCTCGGAGCCCAACAGCTCATCGAGACGGTCTACCAGATGGTCAGCATGGACGACCGCGAGACGCGGCGCATTCTCGACGACGTGATCATTCTGTTCACACATGCGAACCCCGACGGGCACGAGCTGCTCGCCGACTGGTACATGCGCGAGTCGGACCCGCTGAAGCGGACGACTGGCGGCATTCCACGGCTCTACCACAAGTACGTGGGCCATGACAACAACCGCGACTCGTATTTGGTGTCGCAGCCCGAAACTGAAAATATGGCGCGTATCCTGTACATCGATTGGATGCCGCAGATCATGTATAACCATCACCAGATTGGCCCCGCAGGGGCGATCATGTGGGCGCCCCCGTTCCGGTACCCGGCCAATTACAACATCGACCCGCTCGTGCTGACAGGAATCGAGCAGGTCGGCATGGCGATGCAGGCGCGCTTCATCTATGAGGACAAGCCGGGCGTGACCATGCGCGAAGGCGGCCCATTCTCCACGTGGTGGAACGGCGGCCTGCGCACCACGGCATACTTCCACAACATCGTCGGACTCCTAACCGAAACTCAGGGAAACCCGACACCGATTACGGTACCGTTCGTCCCGAGTCGGATCATGCCGGACGGCGACTATCTGATGCCGATCGAACCTCAGGAATGGCACTTCCGCCAGTCGATCGACTATTCGGTGACGGCGAACCGCGCCATCCTCGACTACGCATCAAGATCCAGCGAGCAGCTGTTGATGAACATCTGGAAGGCGGGTCGCAATCAGATTGAGCGGGGCAACACCGACACATGGCGAGTGACCCCCTCACGCATGGCCGCGCTCGCAGAGGTGCTGGAGGCGAACGACGCAGGGGAGCGCTTCGTAGGGCCGCAGACGGGCGCGCTCGCGGGCTACTTCTCCATGGGCTCTCCGAGCGAGTACTTCTCGGAGCTACGCAAGCCGGAAGACCGCGACCCGAGGGGCTACATCATTCCGTCGGACCAGGCGGACTTCCCCACCGCGACCAAGTTCGTGAACACGCTGATCAAGAACGGCGTGGCGGTGCACCGCGCGACCCGATCGTTCGATGTGATGGGCAAGCGATACCCCGCGAATTCCTGGGTGGTGCTCTCCTCGCAGGCCTACCGAGCCCACGTGCTCGACATGTTCGAGCCGCAGGATCACCCCAACGACTTCAAGTATGAGGGCGGACCACCCATTCCTCCTTACGACAACGCCGGCTACACGCTCGCCTACCAGATGGGTGTCGATTTCGATCGCATTCTAGAGGGCTTCGACGGACCGTTCGAGAAGGTTGAGGGGATGGCCAAGGCCCCCGCCGGGATGATCGCCGACGCCGCGGGGGCGACAGGGTTCCTGCTGAGTCATGCGGTGAGCGACGTGTCGATCATCACGAATCGGCTGCTCGCGGATGACATCGAGGTGAGTTGGTTCACTGAGCCCACGACGCTCGGCGGCACGGCGTATCCCGCAGGGACCGTCTACGTGCCTGCGGCTCCGGGCGTGGCGGACAAACTGTCGGCATGGGTTGCGGAGTTGGGCATCGCCGTGCAAGGGACCGCATCCACGCCCACCGGTGCGACGCTGGCGCTCAACGCCGTACGCATCGGGTTATGGGACGAATACGGCGGATCGAGCCCATCCGGTTGGACGCGCTGGATCTTTGAGCAGTTCGAGTTCCCGTATGAGGTCGTCTACCCGCAGGAGCTCGACGCAGGAAATCTCCGTGAGCGCTTCGATGTGATCGTTTTTGTGACCGATGCGATCCCCGAGTCTGATAGCGGCGGCGGTGGTGGCTTCGCGATCTTCGGCGCCGGACCGGATGACGAGTCGATTCCTGAGGAGTTTCAAGAGCGGCTGGGCAGTGTGACGGTGGCCCAGACCGTGCCTCGCCTGATGGAGTTCATGGAGGAGGGCGGTACCGTGGTTGCGGTAGGCTCGTCGATCGCCCTGGCTAAGCACGCCGGCCTGCCGCTGACGGATCACATGGTCGACGGGGACGGGGTACCACTCAGTGAGGCGGACTATTACGTGCCGGGTTCGGTGCTGCGCGTGCGGGTCGACACCACGCGGCCACTCGCGTTTGGAGTTCCGGCGGAAATGGACGTCTTCTTCAGTAATTCACCCGTCATGCGCATGGGGCCGGCGGGTGTGGCGGCCGGGGTGAGGCCGATCGCGTGGTTCGAGTCGGAGACCCCACTTCGCAGCGGTTGGGCGTGGGGGCAGCATCGGCTGAACGGCGGTCTCGCGATGACCGAGACGAAGGTAGGTAAAGGGAATCTGTTCTTGTTCGGGCCTGAGATCACGATGAGAGGGCAGCCACACGGGACCTTCAAGTTCTTGTTCAACGGGATCTTCTTGGCCGGGGCTACGCCGCGACCGGGGAGGCCGATTTCATGACTTGTGTCCTTGCCGAGGCTCGGCGTGGTCGAGTGGCCGGGCGGACTGGATTTTCCTGGCTAGCTGGGTTGGCCTGGCAAGCTGGGCGGAACGGGCCGGCCAGCCTCGCCTCGCTCGCGATGATCGCCATAATCTCCGGGCTTGTGACACCGCGACAAGTCGAGGCGCAGTCATTCGACCAGCTCACCACAAGTGCGCGTCCGTTCGTGTCCGTGGAGTCGTCCCGGTTTGTGATTGAACACGTGGTCCTCATCGACGGCACGGGAGCACCTGCCCGCGCCGACATGTCGGTGTTTGTCGAGGACGGGCGCATCACCCGCGTGGCGCCAAGCGCCCAGATGACCCGACCTTCCGGAGACGTGCAGGTCATCGACGGGACGGGGCAGACGCTGACCCCGGGCCTCGTCATGATGCACGAGCACATGTTCTACCCCTCAGGCGCAGCGCGCTACAACACCAACGAGCAGTCGTTCCCTCCGCTGTACTTGGCGGGAGGCGTGACCACCATGCGGACCGGTGGGACCGTGGATCCGTACTCTGATCTCAGTACGCGTCGCCTGATCGAGGCGGGTCGTATCGTCGGTCCGCACATGGACGTGACGGGCCCGTACTTGGAGGGGCCCGACGGCTTCATTCGCTCGTTCCCGCAGCTCGCCACGCCCGAGCAGGCACGGCAGCACGTGAACTTCTGGATCGACCAGGGTGTGACGTCGTTCAAGGCGTACAACCTGATCTCTCGGGAGACGTTAGGCGCCGGCATCGAGGCCGCCCACGCGCGTGGCATCAAGGTCACTGGCCACTTGTGCTCCATCACGTACCGGGAAGCGGCGGACCTCGGCATCGACAACCTGGAGCATGGCTTCTTTGCCGCGACCGACTGGGTCGCGGATAAGCAACCAGATCAATGCCTTCGAGGGGCGGACCAGTCCTATTTGGATCTGGACCTGGAGAGCCCGGCCTTCACGGACCTGGTGGACCACCTAGTAAGCAAAGGCGTCGCGTTGACTTCCACACTCACCGTCGTCGAGCGTCGAGCGGGTGGCCGCCCTGCCCCGCCGCTCGGCGCTCAGGAGGCCATGCTGCCACAACTGCGTGAGCGGGTAATGGCGGGCGTGGCGCGAAACGCCGCTCGCGAGAACAACCCGAACAGTGAACTCCTCGCCAAATACATGGCCATGGAGAAGGCTTTCTACGACGCGGGCGGCTTTCTCATGGTCGGCACGGACCCGACCGGAGGCGGCGACGTGGTGCCTGGGTACGCGAATCAGCGAGCCGTTCAGCTACTCGTAGAGATCGGCCTCAGCGTTGAGCAGGCGGTCGAGGTCGCGACCAAGAACGGCGCCATTTATCTGGGGCAGGACTCGGAAATCGGTACCGTCGAAGTGGGCAAACGCGCGGACCTCGTACTCATGCGGGGCAATGCAGCCACGGATGTCGAAGCATTCCGGCACATGACCATCGTGTTCAAGGATGGCGTCGGTTACGACTCGCCCAAGCTCTTCGACTCGGTCAAAGGTTGGGCGGGCGTCCGTTGAGCGATCGCACAGCTGACGTCGTCATCATCGGCGCCGGAATCGTAGGCGCCTCCTGCGCGTGGCACCTGGCGAAACGCGGCCTGAGTGTCGTCGTTCTGGAAAGGGAGCGGGCACCGGCCATGGGGTCGACCGGCAAGAGCGCCGCTGGCGTTCGGGTTCAGTTCACCACAGAAGCCAACATCCGTCTTTCCATGTATTCTCTGCCCTTTTACAGAACTTTTGCGGAGCGCTTCGGCCACGACATCGGCTATAAAGACATCGGTTATCTGCTCTTGGTTCCGCACGATAAATGGGATCGCCATCTGGAGTCTGTGGCGCTACAGCATCGCCTCGGAGCGCCGGTTGAGGTGCTCGACCCGGTCTCAGCGCAAGACTTCATCCCCTTCGACACCGAAGGGATCGCGGGAGCGACCTACGGCGCCTGGGACGGGGTGATTGACCCCCACATGGTGACGCATGCCTGGGTGGCGATGGGGAAAGAGTTGGGGGTGCGCTATCGGTTCGGTACCCACGTGACGTCGATCGATCGTGAGGGTGGCGGATGGCGAGTGGGTACAGGGGTGGGCTCGGAGATGACCTCCGCCCCGATCGTCGTGAATGCCGCTGGCGCGTGGTCTGGCGGGGTCGCTGCAAGGGCCGGTCTAGACGTCCCGGTCGGCCCTAAGCGTATTCAGATCTTCCTGAGCGCGCCCATCTCGGACCCACGGACCTATCCGCTTACCATTGACCTCGCGACAGGCGTTTATCTGCGGAGTGAGGGAGAGCGAGTGCTCTTCGGCCTCGACAATCTTCAGCAGGAGTTCGGCTTCACAGAAGGCGTCGATGAGACGTGGCTCGAGCACGTGTTGCTGACGGGTGTCGGTCGTTTCCCATGGTGGGACGATCTAGGCATCGACCTCAAGGGAAGTTGGTGGGGCTACTACGGTGTGAGTCCAGATCACAGCCCGATCATTGGCGCCAATCCGGCCACAGAGGGGTGGATCGACGCCTGCGGCTTCTCTGGGCACGGAATCATGCACGCCCCGGTGACCGGGTTAGCGGTGTCGGAAATGGTCGCCGACGGCGGCGCGCACACGGTCGACGTGAGTGGGTTCCGGCACGCACGGTTTGACAGCGGGGATGTCGCGGTGGAGACGAATATTTTTTAGGGCGATCAGAAGGAGCCCCTGCTGTTTTTCTTGCACCGGTGATCGGGGCCTCGGGCCGACGTGCAGTGAAGCGGGCTGAGGATCAACCCCAGTCCGCTCCAGCTCAACGCACCGGAAGCCCGTTCCGATCAAGCATCACCGGATCGCCCAATCCAAGCGCCCGCAGCCGAGGCATCTGCGTGCGGGCGTCCCCGACCACCAACCAGATCATCCCGGCCGGGCCTAGGTACTCGCCCGCCAACTCCTTTACTCGATCCACGGTCATGTCCCGCACAATCTGCTCGCGCCGAATCACGTAGTCTGCCGGGAACCCATAAAGGCTCATGTCGCCTAGGAGGCCGAGCTTGGCGCCGGCCGTCTCAAACGCACGGGCGTTCGCCCTGAGCAAGAAGCTCTTGGTGGCTTCGAGGTCCGCGTCGTCGAAACCATGTCCATGCGCTTCTACGATGCCCTTGATGAGTTCCAAAGCCTCCAAGGTCACGTTGGCGCGCACCGACGAGGAGACTTGGAACGGCCCCACATACTCGGAACCACTAAAGCCCGATCGAATGCCGTAGGTGTAGCCGCGCTGTTCGCGGAGGACCTGTGTCAGGTCAGATGCAAAGCCGCCCCCACCCAGGCGGAAGTTCATCACCGTGGCCGGGTAGAAATCGTCATCCGGCTCACGAAGCGCGAGGTATCCCACACTGAGCACGGATTGTCCGGCATTGGGCACATCCACGAAATAGAGACCGGCGCGTGCGGCATCCCAGGCGGGCGCAATGGCCTCGAAGGCCGAAGTCTGCTGCCCAATGCCTACGCTGATCGGCCCGACTGACGCCATTACGGCCGCCTGATCCACGGCTCCGACCACATGAAGGACAGCCGGGTTCCCCATGAGCGCATTGGCATGGTAGGCGCGCAGGTCGTCAAGCGTAAACGCGTCGATCGACTCCGCGGACCCAAGACCGTTTTCGGCCAAGATGTGATCGCCGTAGAGAAGTCGACTGAAGACGCTGCCCGCGATGGCCGTGGGGCTCGCGGCCCGCTGCTGGAGGGTGCTTGCCACCCGTTGCTTGGCGAGGTCGAATTCCTCGGCGTCGAAGCGGGGCTCAAGCAAGATCTCGCGCACGAGATCCATTGTGACGGCGTAGTTGCGCGCCAGCGTGTTTCCGGAGATCGAGAAACTCGTCGACCCAGATGACACGTTGATCGACGCGCCCAACATGTCGATCGCCTTCTCCAGTTCTTCGGGCGTCTTGTTGGCGGTGCCCTCGGTCATCGTCTCAGCGAGCAGATTCGCGATCCCGACCCGACCCGCTTCTTCGCGTAGTTGTCCTCCGGAGAAACGAAGCTGGAACTGAACGAGGGGGACCTCGCGATCTTCAATACCAAAGACCCGCACCGCATTCGTGCCGTTCGCCTCCACCCATACGCTAGGCGCCGACAGAGACGGGGAGGCACCATACGGAGGCTCGACCGTGCGGTTGAACGTCGAGGGCGTCAGGGGGATGTCGCCACGGTCATCGACGACGACCGCTGCTTCGGCCCCCGCTACGATCGGCTCCTCGACGACCTCTGCTTGAGTCGATCCTACCAGCGCTAACTCCACCGCACCGCGCGGCACGAAGCTCGTGGTCACGCTCGCCTTCCCTTGGATATACTGCGCGTACACGCGCATCACGTCCTCCGACGTCACGCCGAGCAGGCGCCTCAGGTCCTCAGCCGCGTACCCTGGGTCGTTCGCGAATAGGTTGTACTGAGCGAGTTGGAAGGCCTTGCCGATCACGGACGACAGCCCGCTGTAAAAGCCCGTTTCGTACCCAGCCTTCACACGCTCCAGTTCATCGGCAAAGACGCCCTGGGCCTCGAATCGGGCGAAGGCGGCCGTGACTGCAATCTCGACAGAATCCAGATCAACGCCCGGGTAGGCTCGAACCTGCAGACTGAATCGACCTGCTAACTCCTGGGACCCGTTGCCCGCGCCCACTGCGGGGGCGAGTTCCTTCTCTTTGACGATCACCTCGTAGAATGGCGCAGTTTTGGCGTCCGTGAGGAGGTCTGCCAGAATATCGAGCGCATAGGCGTCCGGGTGGTACATGGGCACCGTCGGCCACGCGATCGTGAGCATGGGTAGACGCGCCAGATTGTCCTCATGGAAGAGCCGGATCGACTCCGCAAGCTGAACTGGTGGAGCTTCGGGCACCTCAGGCATGTCGACCGGCGGAATGCCGCCGAAGTAATGCTCGATCCAGGCCTTCGTCTGCTCGACGTCGAGGTCGCCGGCGACGACCAAGGTCGCGTTGTTGGGCCCATACCAGCGCTGGTGGAAGGCGCGAACGTCCGCTAAGCGGGCGTTCTCCAGGTCCTCAAGTGATCCGATGACCTGCCAACGATATGGGTGCCCTTCCGGATACATCGCCTGATCAAGCACGTAGCTCGTGTGCCCATACGGCTGGTTGTCGACGCTCTGGCGCTTTTCGTTTTTGACGACCTGCTTTTCCTTGGCGACGACCTGCTCGGTGACGGTATTGATGAAGTAACCGAGCTTGTCGGCCTCGGCCCAGAGGGTTTTTTCGAGCCCGTCGGTCGGCACGACCTCGAAGTAGTTGGTCCGGTCGCGAGATGTCGATCCGTTGGTCGAACTACCGACGCGTGTCATGAGGCGGTCGAGCCCACCCGGCCCGAGGTTCTCGGAGTCGAGAAAGAACAGATGCTCGAAGAGGTGCGCGAAGCCGGTCTTGCCCTGGACCTCACGCGCCGAGCCTACATGGAAGGTCATTGCGACGGCGGCGATGGGGTCAGAGCGATCGATGTGAAGGATCACGTCGAGGCCGTTGGCGAGTTCGTAACGCTCGTAATCGATGGATACACCGGTGGACCCATCCTGCTCGGTACCGCACGCCGTGAGCGCGAGGAGCACGAACGCTGCCAACACTCGACCGAAATTACGTCCCTCTATCGCCGTCCACATCATCGATCCTGACTCCTGCTTGGGTCCCGAGCACAACTTATCGACCGTTGAATTATCGCGGGTCGACTGCTGCGTCCACAGGCTCAACGATCACTCGATCACCCAGTCGCACAGATCGGGTCGTAGAGATCAGAATTAAGGATCACCCACCGCGCCTGATGTCGTCCTCTTGGGCGCGACCCCGAATCGGTAGGTGTTCGGGCGCTCGATACGTGATGTCGACTCGACGCTCGCGAGCTCGGTCCAGTTCGGGCCAGGCGGCCGCCCCCAACCGCCGACCGGCCGGCGCAGAGCGGAGTGGGTTGCCCCCCGGGATGAGTGACCCGACCACCAACCGCTCCCGGGAGATTCCCCGTCCCACGAGATGACCGATGACGCTGCTGACTCGTCGTCGAGCCAGTCCCTCGTTTTCAGTAGCGTCTCCGGAAAACACGACCTGCCCCCGCAATACCAAAGTGACTTCAGGGTAAACCTGGAGCACCGCAGCCAATCCATCGAGGACCTCGGTTGTTTCGCCCGTGAGCTCGAACGCACCTTCTGCGAAATGGACCCGATTCGCCAAGTCGAGCGTCGCAGCTTCGGGTAGCGGCTCGGGCTCTGGGGCAGGCTCAGGTTCGGGGATGGGCTCTGGGGCAGGCTCAGGTTCGGGGATGGGCTCCGGTTCTGGCTCCGGTTCTGGAACACACCGTTCGGCAGCCGCCTCAGCCTCTCGGGCCAGCGCTTCGTCGGCTACCTCGTGCCAGCCGCCGTCTGAAGCTCCGAACGTACGCGCCTCGTTTCCTGCCCAAGCCAAACGCACCTCCAACAGCCCAACCAGGCTCGCTGTACAGGAAAACCATGCATGCTCCTTCGGCTCCGTGGCGACCCGCCAGAGATCAGGCCTAACTAGATCGGATCCCGGAGCCTGTCCCGTCGCCAGTACCCCTTCCAGTCGCGCATCGCGGACAGCCTCGGCCAAGGATCGGGCCTGGGCAAACGCATGCGTCGCGAAACCTGACCGGTCGTTGTCGGTGTACTCGGTGCGCGCCACGGTCATCCAGGCTCGCGCCTTGGCTACGGCATACTCCGCTGCGGCATCGCCCAAACCGTTCAGCGAGCGCACCTCAGCCTCTTGGCGATCAATACGCTCAAGGTCTTCTGCGATCACCCCATCGGTGAGGCGAGCGGAAACTCCCGCTAAATCATCCCCAACACGTCCGCAGGCACCCATCCGACTTTGCCGTCTTCCAGCACGACCTCGCTCCATTCTCCAGCGCGCTGATCAACACGGACAATCGTCCCTTCGTGCACTTCGAAGAGCATCAGGTCATCATCATCAGCGGGCGCCGAACGAACCGAAACGGCCCGGGCGAGGACGACCCCCCGATCAGGTTGCCCGATGCGGAACTCCTGAACGATAAGGCTCGTCCCGAACACCAGCAGCACCCCAAGGCCACTCACTGCCAACCACCCACCCACACGTCCCGACCTCTCTGACCTCGTGAGAATGCGAGTCGTCACGCCCAACGTGACCGCCAACCAAGCGGTCGACACGAACACGATGAGAAGGCCGCGCGGCACCAACCGGAACCACCACGACCACGCCGAAATAAGCCAAAAGCGCGGCAAGGGCTCGACCGCGTCGGCCGTGAGCGACCGCGCGAGGTCAAGATTCGCGCGAATATCGGGATCTCCGGGGGCCCGATCGAGCGCACGCTCCCAAGCGAGGATCGACCGGCCGAGTTGACCCCCCTTGAAGTACGCGTTTCCCAGGTTGTAGTGGAGGTCCGCACTCTCATGCCCGGAGGCGAGGACGATCTCGTATGCGTCCACAGCCCCCTCGTAGTCGCCTTCCTGATAAAGCTGGTTGCCACGTTCCAGAATCTCGCCCTGAGCGACGACCGAACGGGGAGATAGCGCTGCGCTCGCAATGCACATCAGGACGAAGGCACCTCGACGAATCATCACTTGAGCTCCCGATCCAGGGCGGCCATGAGCTCGCCCGCCCGATCCAGAAAGCGCGCCTTCTCCTCCGAATCCGTTCCGGGAGGCGCAAAGCGCTGACGATCGCAGTGATCCAAGCAGGTCTTGAGTTCAGACACGGTGTCGCTGGCCGCGCCCTTTTTCACCAGCCTGGTCTCCAGATCGGTGGTCTTTAGTCCAGCTTCAGCCAAGTTCAGTCGGTCGCCGATGAGTCCACGCAAAGCCCGATCGACTTCGGCATAAAACACGCGGGCGTCAGCGTCCGCAGCCAAACGGCGAGCCTCCGCAAGCCGCTTCTTGGCGACCTTATTGGCCCGCCGTCCCCTTGCGTATGCGACGTCGCCTTCGAGCAGATCCCGATGGCGCCGTAAGGCAGTCGCGCCCGCGATGCCCGCCAGGGGAAGGAGTGAAAACATCCAGAAAGCGGCACCTTGGAAGAGGAAGTTGCTTGCGGGCCTCAGGCTCGCGCTCCCCAGATGGATGAAGCGGATGTCTTCGCGAAGCTGTGACACACCCCCACGGGTCAGGCCCGGAGGGCCGCCTGGGGCCTGCCCCGTTACGGTCAACGGCAGGGCCGCCGCCGTTGCCGTGCGGTAAGCGTTCGCCCCCTGATCGAAGTAGCCCATCTGGACCGCCGGGATCTCTCGCAGCCCCGGGGCCCGGGGAATCAGAACGAACTCGAACGTCTTAGAGCCAGCCAGCCCCGACCCAGAAGCCGACACGGACTCCGAGATTTCCGGAGGGAATACCTCGAAGTCAGTCGCCACCGCGAGCGTGGGGGCCGGCACGGTGCGGATATTGCCGCTACCCGACACACGCACCGTGAGCGTGACGGCTTCGTTGGTCGCAACGGAATCGCGGTCGAGGGATGTGGCCACACTGAGCGACCCAACCACGCCGCTGAACGGTTCAGGTCGCCCTGGTGGGAGCGGATCCACCTGCAGCGTCAACGTCTCCGAAAGCACAGTCGTCGGCACGGTGCTGGTTCCAAAGAGCCCACTGCGACCGAAGATGCCATCGCGCGGATCGTTGCGCCGGACTCGGACCTGAGCTTCGAGCCCAAGCGGTTCGAGGGTGCGCTCCCCTGACCCTGTCGGTACGATCGCGATGCGCCGGATGACAGCGCTCGCGTACTGCTGGCCATTGCGCGTCAGCTGCTCCACCTCAGGCCCGCCGGCCGGGGTGATGTCCTCCACCCAAAACCCGCGAGATTCAGGCAGACTCGTGAAGGTGTAGGAGGTGACATCAACACGCGTCCAAATGCGATACTCCACGACGAGAGGTTCCCCGTCATGCACGCGGGTCTTGGACGGGCTCACGGTGACGAACAGGTCCTCCGGACCGACCTCCCCAGTTTGGCGCTCGCCGCTCGGCCTGGCCGCACTTCCCGCGCCCGATTGCGTTGCGGCCCCGACAGCGACGACTCTCACCTGAATCGGCTTAGTCAGCAGCACCTGTCCACCGGCAAGCAAATTCAGCTCGGGAATCTGGAAGGTGCCTTCCGCCAAGGCTTGGAAGCGATATTGAATGGTCAGCGAGACAGTGGTGCGTCCATTGTTGATTTGCATGGACGACTGGGTGCCGCTGCCAAGGTACTGCGCATACGCGCCTACATCGGGCATTTGCGGCTCCCGGGTAAGCGACTGTGTGCCGGTGATCTCGACGTTGAGAATGAACGTGCGGCCCACCTCGACCAGATTCCCGGGGGTAATAAACGCGCGTGCAGAGACGTCCTGAGCAGACGTCCCCGCCGGCAGGGCGGCGAGTAGCCCAGTGAGGACAAGCGACCTCATGCGCGTGACGGACCGCATCACTACCAGGGCTTCCGGGGCTTCCGGCCACGTGGTGCTGCGCGTTTCCGCTCCACATCGCCCGGGTCTTCGTCGATGGCATCGAGGAGCCGTTCGGCCTCATCAGGCGTCATCTCGCCGGGCTGCGGCTGCCCTTGGCTTTCCTGCCCGTCGGCCTCGGCGGGCTGATCCTGAGGATCCCGGGGCTGATCCTGGGGGTCCTGCGGCTGATCCTGGGGGTCCTGGTCCGGCTCGCCTTGGTCCTGCTCCTGGTCCTGGCCCTCCTGGTTTTGCTGCTGATCCTGATTCTGCTGTTGGTCCTGCTCCTGTTCGTCGTTCTCGCCATCATCCTGCTGCTGATCTTGTTGCTGCTCCTCTTCTTGCTTCTCCATCTGCTCGAGGACCCGCTCTAGGTTGTGCTTGGCATCGGGGTCGGACGGGTTCATGCGCAGGGTCTGCTTATACGCCTCGAGGCTTTCCTCCAGCTGCTGCGAACGATAGAGCGTGTTGCCCAGGTTGTAGTACGCGGCTGCGGCCAGACGGGTATCTCCAGATTCGATGGCAGCCTGATACGCCTCCAGCGCGCGCTGGTAGTCAGCACTTTGATAAAGGGCGTTGCCATCATTGAAGCCGATCAGCGGAGTCTCCGGAGAAACCGCCATAGCCTCGAGGTACTTCTGATGTGCCTCTTCGAAGCGGCCCTCTCGATAGAGCCGATTACCCTCTTCGGTCTGTGGGCGGCCGGCCTGAGCATGCACGGCCACCGGCGCCATCAGGCACATGCCTGCCACGACGGTTACCAAACCAATCCATCGATGGATGTTTTTCACTCAAACCTCCCGGCCCATTCGGTCTGCCCACGTCGTCTGTCTGATACGAGCCACTCGAAGAACAACAATGCCAAGGCCAACCCTAAGAATATCTGATACTGCTCCTCGAACTGCGTGATCTGTCTTTCATCCACGGACTCACCCTCTACCCGAGCGATCTCATCAATGAGATCCTCGAACGCTGCACTCCCGGGTCCGCTGCTGATGAAGGTCCCGCCCGACTGCGATGCCGCCGCCTGAAGCGTTTCGACGTCCAGCCGAGTCGTCACCACGTTGTTTTCGTCGTCGCGTAAGAAGCCCTGCCGATTTCCCTGCTCATCGAACACCGGGACTGGCACCCCTTCTGGAGAGCCTATCCCCACGAAGTAGAGGTGGACGCCGTTCTCGACCGCACGGGCCAGTTCGGCGCCGAAAGCCGTCTCATGGTCCTCGCCGTCGGTAATGATGACGAGCACACGCGACTCCCTGCCAGCCTCAACGAGCGCGTCCAGTGATACACGCAAGGCAGCCCCGAGATCGGTTCCCTGAACCGGCATGATGTCGGGCGTCATCGCAGATAGAAACATCGCGGCCGCTGAATAGTCGGTGGTGAGCGGGCTCTGCACGAACGCATCGCCCGCGAACGCCACCAGCCCAATGCGATCCCCGTCCATTCTGCTCATCAATCGAAGGATGGCGAGTCGGGCGCGTTCGAGCCGATTCGGTGAGATATCCTCCGCTAACATCGACTGAGACAAATCGACCGCGATCATGATGTCTTGGCCGATGCTGCGGACGGTCTCCAAGCGGGTTCCGAATTGCGGGCGGGACAGCGCCAGCACGAGGAAGCCTACCGCGGCGACCTGCATGACGACCTTTACGCGACGGGCCGGAAGGTGGACCGAGGCCGTGAGCTTCTGCACGAGTTCGGACTCACCGAACACGTCCAGTGCGCGGGCGCGGCGACGCGCGGCAAACCACGCGAGGGCCGCGAGCGCCGGCATCGACAAGAGGCCGATCAACCAGAGAGAGTCGCCGAATCTGAACATCAGGGCAGCTTCCTGAGGGCCGTCTGTGACAACACGACCTCGATCATGATGAGCAGGAGGCCGAGGCCCAGCACGAGGGGAAAACGCTCCTCGTATTGCGTGAAATTCTGGACTTCGATCTCGGTGCGTTCGAGTTCATCGATCTCGTCATAGATCGCGGCCAGACTCTCGGTGTCTGTGGCGCGGAAATACTGCCCGCCTGTTTTTTCAGCGATCTCGCGCAGTGACGCTTCGTCGATGTCGACCTGCACGTTGGCGTAGCTGGTTCCCCGCAGCGGGTCCGAGACTGGCATGCGCGCCAACCCCCGCCCACCCGCACCGATCGTATACACCCGCACGCCCAACGCCTGCGCCACCTGGGCCGCCGTAACGGGGCCGATCTCACCGCGATTGCTGCGGCCGTCGGTGAGCAGGATCACGACTTTGGAGGCTGCCTCAGACGCCTGCAGGCGTTTGATGGCGGTCGCGAGTCCCATGCCCACCGCGGTGCCGTCCTCGATCATGCCGATATCGAGTTCGGTGAGGAGCGTCCGAATCACCGAATAGTCCAGGGTGAGCGGAGCCTGCGTAAACGCCTCGCCGGCGAAAGCCACGAGGCCAATACGGTCATTGCGGCGACCCGCCACGAAATCCGCCGCCACCAACTTGGCCGCTTCCAGTCGGTTGGGCTGCAGATCCTCGGCCAGCATCGAGCTCGACACGTCGAGCGCGAGAATAATGTCAATGCCTTCCGTGAGGACGTTCTCAGACGTCATCCCCGTCTGTGGGCGGGCCAGAGCAAACACAAACGCGACGAGCGCGAGGGCGCGCAGCAACCCCGGCATCCGGTGCGCCCAACGGCTGCGACCCTGTCCCACGGCCACGACCGCGTCCACCGCCGAATAGCGGATCGAAGTCGACCGATCCCGTTCGACGCGATACCGCAGCCAACATCCGAAGGGGATCAGGGCCAGGAAGCCGAGCACCCAAGCGTCTTCGAAGCGGAACATCAGGAAGCGAGCCCCGTGTTGTCGGGGGCGGACTGAGCGGGGGTCGCGGCGTCCCGAGCCGTCGGGGGCTCCGGGGCAGCCGCGTCTTCAGGCGTCGAGGGTTCGAGAGCAGCGGCGCCCGCATCTGCTGGCGTGACAGGCGCGAGGTCGTCCAAATCGATGACATCTGGCGCCGGGTCCTGCTCGTCCACGGGTGCTTCCGTGGCCCCGGCGACAGGGATCGAGCCCTCGATGAGTGCACGACCCAGGATCAGCAGCGCCCGAGAGGCATCCGCATCTGGCCGAGCCTTGGCGAACTTCACCATGTCGCATTGATCCAGAAAGCGGCGTAAATCCTGCCGAAACACCGCGTCCACCCGCGCCTTCTCAAGGCCGCTCATGACCTCCCTGGTGGTCATTTCTAATGCGTCCACGTGGAAGCGCTCTTCTACGTAACGTCGCACGATCTCGGACACGGCAATGTGGTATTCCTTCACCTCACCGCGCGGGAGCATTTGCGACGCTTCGACCGCATCAAGTGCCGCCAGCGCTGCAACCCACGCGGGTACAGGCGGCGCCCGTGGTTTGGCCGGCGCTGCCTTGGTCCCTCTGCCACGCCGGTAGCGCCAGAACACATAGGCGAGCAACAACAGGACCAGAAGGATGAGCACCCAGCCCACGATGATGACGACCCCGATAGGGATGCTGAGCGGACCGCGGATCCCGCGAATGTCCCCACCCTCATCCGCTCCGACGCTCAACACCTCGATGCCAAACCGATCCGTCCGCAGCATTTCCGAAGTGCCATCGGCAGAAACAACTTCAAGCTCGAGACTCGGCAGCTCCAGCTCACCCAACTCGAACGCTGTGACCGTAATCACCGCCGAAGTCCGGGCGCCGCCAGGAGTCGTTGTAGGTGGAGCTAGCCGCGCATCGAGAACCTCGAAGGGATAGAGGTCCACCGAGTCGGGCCAAACGACCTGTGCCCCCGTCGGGTGCTCCACCGAAACCGTCATCGTGATCCGGTCGCCGACCGTGACCAAGGTGGTATCCACATTCGTGGTGACTCGGGATTGCGCGGACAATGCCGCCGGGACGGCCACGAGGCATACGCACACGAACGCAGCCGCAGTCCGAATCATCCGCGCCTCCGCATGCGCTCTTTGAAGAAGCGCATGAGCGGACGCACATACGGCTCGCCGGTCTGAATGTCGATGACGTCCACCCGGCTCCGGCGAAAGAGCTTATCCAGAACCTCTCGCCGCTTGCGACCGAAGTCCTGGAACGCCGTGCGGAACCCGGCATCAGAGGTATTCACCACCACGCGCTGCCCGGTCTCAGGGTCTTCGAGTTCCAGCAACCCAAGCGGCGGCAGCTCTTCCTCACGTGCATCGCCCAGACGGACCGCAATCAGGTCGTGTCGGCGTCCAGCGACAGCAAGCGCCTTATCGAAGCCCTCATCGCGGAAGTCAGAGACCAAAAACGTGACGGCTCGCTTGCGCTGGATATGTGCCACGTATTCGAGCGCGGTCGTGATGTCCGTGCCACGTCCGGTCGGTTGGTGATAGAGCAGCTCGCGAATCACACGCAGTACGTGGCGCCGGCCTTTCCGGGGCGGAACGAACTTCTCGACGTGGTCGGAGAAGATGACCAGGCCGACCTTGTCGTTGTTCTTGATCGCGCTGAACGCGAGGAGCGCACAAATCTCGACGGCTACCTGGCTCTTGAGTCGCGCGCGCGTGCCGAAGTCACCAGAGGCGCTCACGTCCACCACCAGCATGACCGTCAGCTCTCGTTCTTCCTCGAAGATCTTCACGAACGGCGAGCCAGCCCGGGCCGTCACGTTCCAGTCGATACTGCGAACGTCGTCCCCGTACTGATATTCCCGGACCTCGGCGAAATTCATGCCGCGGCCCTTGAACACCGAGTGGTACTCACCCGAGAAGACCTCGTTGACGAGGCCGCGGGTGGAGATCTCGATGCGCCGAACCTGCTTGAGGATCTCGCGGGGAATCATCGCTCGGAATTCCCTAGGGCACTTCGACGCGGTCCAGAATGCGCTGAACGACGTCCTCCGGAGTGACCTCTTCAGCCTCCGCTTCGTAGGTGACGAGTACTCGGTGTCGCAGCACGTCCATACCCATCGCTCGCACGTCGTCCGGCGTCACAAAGCCACGGCGCTGCAGGAACGCATGCGCGCGGGCCGTCTTCGCGAGGCAGATCGTCGCCCGCGGCGACGCGCCATAAGAGATGAGGTCGGCCAGATCGTTCATGCCGTACTTCGCCGGATCACGCGTGGCGAGCACCAGATTCACGATGTAGCGCTCAACCTGCTGATCCATATAAATCATCTGCGTGGCTGCCCGTGCGCGAATGATCTCGTCCGGGGTCACGACAGGCTTCACGGGCTCCGGCGGACCCGCCGACATACGCCGCATGATCAGCAGCTCTTCGTCCCCGGTCGGATACTCAACGGACAGCTTTAACATGAAGCGGTCGACCTGAGCCTCGGGCAGCGGGTAAGTGCCCTCCTGCTCGATCGGGTTCTGCGTCGCGAGCACGAGGAACGGATCGTCGAGCTTGTAGCTGTTCTCGCCGATGGTCACCTGATGCTCCTGCATCGCCTCGAGCAACGCCGCCTGCACCTTGGCCGGGGAACGGTTGATCTCGTCAGCCAAAATGATGTTGGCGAAGATCGGCCCCTTCTTGGTTTTGAACTCCTGATCCTTGGGATCGAAGATCAAAGTCCCGATCAGATCCGCAGGCAAAAGGTCAGGCGTGAACTGCAGGCGCCGGAACTTCGTGTCGATCGCCTCGGCCAGTGTTTTCACCGTGAGCGTCTTCGCGAGACCCGGCACGCCCTCCATGAGCACATGGCCATCCGCGAGGAGCCCGATGAGCAGACGCTCGATCATGGTCGATTGCCCGACGATGACGCGGCCAACCTCCGTGAGCAGACGCTCCACAAAGGCGCTTTCCTGCTGGATCTTCTGTTGGATGACCTCGATATCGAGGCTTCTTGATTCGGTCATTTAAGGTCTGGGTTGGTCGGGCGCGAAAACAGTGTGATTACAGACGTAGTCTTGCAGCGGTATGGTAATGGATGCTTTCCGTCTGTGAAGGGTTGCTGGGCGTTGATGGTTCGGTCTTCGGAACGGGCGGGTACTTCCTCTCCGCGAGGGCGCTGCGCTTTGGCTGGGGTTCGGGGGGCTAATTGTTGCTTACTCCAGAATCCATTCATTCTCGTTCACTTCGCTCCGAGGCGGGGCCTCGAGCCTCGCGGTGAGGAAGTGCCCGCCTGCTCCTCGCGGCCAGTCACGTTGGGGAGGCACGGGGGGGTGGTGCCCGGCTGCTGCTTGTGGCTGTTCGCGCTGGGCGGCACGGGGGTTGTGGCGCCCGGCTGCTGTTTGTGGCTGTTCGCGCTGGGCGGCACGGGGGTTGCCGGCCTGGTGCGTAGGGCTATTCGTGCTTGTCAGGACGGGGCGGCGGCGGGAGGAGGGAGAGCGGGGTCGTTGGTCCAACCATCGCGGCACCTACCCGGACAGGAGTCGGCCGCGACGGCTCGATCGCCACAAAACCCGTGTCCTCGAAAATCGTCCACCTGCCGGGGAGGGAGCGTCGCGACGCACGGATCCTGGCAAGGCTCGAGGCTTTGCCTCGGAGCGGAGCGAACGAAAATGAAGGAATCCCGGAGTAAGTAACGGTTAGCCGCCGAAAACCCCGCTCCCGCGAAGCGCCCTTGCCGGGAGCCGTGCGCCGCGACGATCCCGTCCCAACCCGAAACGGTGATACATTCCCCGTCTTATGATTTCTGTTTCCAACCTCTCCAAGCAATTCGGCGACCGCACACTCTTTGAGAATGCGTCGTTCCAGCTCAATCCTGGGCAGCGCTACGGTCTCATCGGCGCGAACGGGTCGGGCAAGACGACGCTCCTCAATGTGATGAGTGGGCACCTCGACTCAACCGAGGGGCATGTCGCCATTCCCAAGCGTCTGCGGCTGGGCGTTCTCAGGCAGGATCAGTTCCTGTATGAGGACCAACTCGTCATGGACGTGACGCTCATGGGCAACCCAGAACTTTGGGACGCCATGGTCGAGAAAGAGGCGATCCTGGCGAAGGCCGAGACAGAGTTTGACGCCGATCGTTTTGGGCAGCTTGAGGAACTCGTGCAGTTGCACGACGGATACACTGCAGAAGCCCGTGCAGCCGAGATCCTTGAAGGGCTCGGGCTGCCTGCCGAGGTCCACCGTCGTCCGCTGTCTACGCTGTCGGGTGGCTTTCGGCTGCGTGTCCTCCTCGCCCAGGTCCTAGCCAGCGCTCCTGATGTGCTGCTGCTCGACGAGCCGACCAACCACCTGGACATCCTCTCGATCCGTTGGCTCGAAAAATTCCTGCGTGACTTCACAGGGCCGGTCGTCGTCATCTCGCACGATCACCGCTTCTTGGACAACGTCGTCACCGACATCCTGGACGTCGATTACCAGACGGTGACGCTGTATAAGGGCAATTACTCGTTCTTTTTGCAGGCCAAAGTCGAGGACCGCGAAAGACGTGAGAAGGATATCGCGGGGCGGGAGCGAGAGATCGCGCACCATCAGAAGTTCGTCGACCGGTTTAAGGCCAAGGCCAGCAAGGCGCGTCAGGCCCAGAGCAAGGTCAAGATGATCGAGCGCAAGGTCGAAGAGATGGGCGAGCTCCCGGGGAGTTCGCGTCGCTACCCGAAGTTCCGTTTCAAGGCTCGCCGACCCAGCGGCAAAGAGGTGCTCAGGATCAAGGGCATCAAGAAGGCGTTTGCCGAAAACGAAGTGCTGCACGGAGTCGACCTGGAGGTCCGCCGCGGCGACCGTCTCGCGATTATGGGACCCAACGGGATCGGCAAGTCGACGCTCCTCAAGATCATCATGGAGGACCTGGAGCCCGACGCGGGCGAGAGCACATGGGGCTACGAGACCCACGTCAGCTACTTCGCCCAGGACCACAAGGAGACCTTCGAGGATCCCTCGCGCACCACCGAGGAGTGGCTCTGGGATTTTTGCCCAGGTAAGGACCGTGGCTTCGTGCGCGGCCAGATGGGCATGATGCTCTTCTCTGGAGATGACGGCGCGAAGAAGCTTGAGTCGCTGTCCGGCGGTGAGGCCGCTCGGCTCGTCTTCAGCCGAATCGCGATGGAGAGCCCGAACGTGTTGGTTCTCGACGAGCCCACCAACCACCTGGACCTTGAGTCCATTGAGGCGCTGGTTCAGGGCCTCCAGAACTTCGAGGGCACGCTGATCCTGGTTTCGCACGATCGCTGGTTCGTCAGCCGGCTCGCTACCCGTGTCGTGGAGATCAAGAAGGACGAGGTGAAGGACTACCTAGGCACGTACGACGAGTACGTGCACTACTGCGGGGATGACCACCTGGATGCGGACTCGGTCATCCTCAAGGCGAAGACAGACAAGCAAGGCAGCGGCACGGGGACAAAGCCGGATAAGAAGTCCTGGAAGCAAGCGTCACAGCCCTCGGCGGCGGACAAGGCTTCGGTCATGAATCGCCTCACGCGCAAACGTGACGAGTTGACCGGGAAGATCGAACGTGGGGAAGCGCGGGTAGCGGAAATCGATGAAGTGTTCTGCCAGCCGGGATACTTCGAGGCAACAGCCTCGGACAAGATCGCCAGCCTGCAGGACGAACGGGCCAAGCTGCAGCGGCACTCAGAGGCGCTGATGGACGAGTGGGCGACGGTGGAGCGGGAGATCGAGGCGCTGTAGGATCGGCGGCTCGCCTGGGCAGGCAAGCTTGTATGGCCCCCCTACCCTTCCAGCAACGTCTCTACATGTGCAGCGGTCGCGAGCGCCAGCCCATCAATGTTGTAACCGCCCTCCAACAGCGACACGACCCGACCTTCGCAGCACGTGTCGGCGAACTCCTTGGCCTTGCGGGTCATGCGCCGGAAGGCGTCGTCCGTGACATCAAAACAGCCCAGCAGGTCGTCCTGACGGCTGTCGAAGCCGGCGCACAGGATGATGAAGTCGGGGTCGAACGCGGCAACAGCGGGCTCGAGCTGCTCGTCCCACGCGCGCAGCATGTCGATGTCTCGGGAGCCACAATCCAAGTGCACATTGATGTTCGAGCCCGTCCCTTCTCCGCTGCCTTGGAGGGAGGGGTCCCCCGTCTCTGGGTAGGCGGCCCAGTCATGCGTTGAGTAAAACAGCACCGAGGGATCGTCATAGAACGTGTTCTGCGTCGCGTTCCCGTGGTGATAGTCCCAGTCGATGATGAGGACCTTCTCAAAGCCGTGCGCCTGTTGCGCGTATCGTGCGGCGATCGCCGCGTTGTTGTAGTAACAAAACCCCTCTTCTTTGCCCGTGTTGTTCGCGTGGTGCCCCGGGGGGCGGACGGCGCAAAAGGCATTGCGCACATCTCCACGGGCTACCGCATCTACCGCGCCAAGCGCTCCAGCGACCGCGAGTTCGGCGATGGGTCCGGTCACTTCGATCTGGCGGATGCCCGCGACGTGCTCCGGTGTGTGATGCGCGTCGATGTAGGGTGTGGGGTCTGCTGCGGCCGCGAGCGGACTCATCTCGTCGACTAGGCCACGTTCGTTGAGCACCTCAAGGATTCGAACCAAACGGGCGGCGACCTCGGGTCGAGGGGCCCCGCTACTGGCAGGCGGCACGACGTGCGCCAGCGATCTGGCATCGTACACGAACCCCGTCCCACTCGCCAGAGCCACGGAGCGGGCAGCGGGCGCACAGCCGAACGCGGGGACAAGCGAGGCCAGGCCAAGTCCTGCGACACCGTGCGATGCCTCGACGATAAACTCTCTACGCGTGGTCACTACGCTCTCCTCGTGGCCAGTCCCCTACCTCTAAGTCTGGAAACGAGCATAGGCAGCGGGACTACGTTTCGCCAACGGACAAAGGGCTGTGGGACCACGGTGGGCGAACGAAGAATCGGCCGCGGGACCACGTTGGGCGAACATCGCGGGGAATGACGAGGTGACGAACCGGGCTCTTGCCGCAATGCAACGACACCCGTCGTTTGACCAGCTTGCGCAGGCCCGCCCCACTCAAGGAACGTGCTACATGGTGTTCACTCGACCGCTGGCCGCCCCGCTACCACGCCGCGCACATTGGGTCACGCTGTGCACCCTGTTCGCTGCCTCGACGCTGCTGGCCTGCGGCACCGAGGATGCACGACCTGGCCGCGCCGCCGCGTACTCCGTCGTCGTGGAGAAGAACGTGCCTGCGGCCATGCGCGACGGGGTCGTGCTGCGTGCCGACGTTTACCGACCGGACGCGCCCGGTCGTTTTCCGGCCATTCTGCGTCGGACGCCGTATTCGAAGGTCGGCGGTCGCTTTCCGGGCCAGTATCAGGAATGGGCTAGCCAGGGCTACGTGGTCGTCGCCCAGGACACGCGGGGCCGATACACATCGGACGGTGTCGCCGTACCACACGACGAGGCCGAGGACGGGTACGACTCAGTCGAGTGGGCCGCAGCACTCCCCTACGTGAACGGGCGCGTGGGCATGTACGGAGCGAGTTACGCCGCCACGACCCAACTGACGGCTGCTGGCCAGGCACCGCCCCACCTCGTTGCAATCGCGCCTAGCTCTTCTTACACGAGCCGGTACGACATGGTCTTCCAGGGGGGTGCGTTCTACCTCTCAGATGGGCTCGGGTGGAATCTTGGCCAGGCGGCGGACGTGCGGAGACGCGCCGCCGGAGCCTCGTTTGCAGAGCGCGACGGGCCGGTCGGCCTGTCGGAGGAAGAACGAGCACTCCTGAACACGGAGTGGATGTACCACATGCCCCTGAAAACGATCGCCGTCCAGGATCTGCCTACGCTCGCGCCGGGCTACTACGACATGCTCGCTCACCCGAGCTACGACGAATTCTGGGAGACCTACGACATCGGACTGCGGCACGATCGATTCGAGACCCCGGCGCTCCACGTCACGGGGTGGTACGACACACTCCTGAAGGGCACGCTGGAGAACTTCCGCGGAATTCGTGCGCGCGCGGCGACCGCACGGGCCCGGGATGGCCAACGCCTTATTGTTGGCCCTTGGACGCACTCCGGCCCGACCCTCGCCTCCACCTCGATCGACGATACCGATTTCGGCGCGTCGGCTGGGCTGGACTACGAGGGCCTCCTGCGGAATTGGTTCGACTATTGGCTTAGGGATGGCGACGCTGCCGTGATGGACGCGCCCCCGGTGAGAATCTTCGTGATGGGCGTGAACGCGTGGCGGGATGAGCAAGAATGGCCGCTCAGCCGAGCCGTCCCGACGCGATACTACCTACGCAACCGGAGCGAGGCGGGTGCCTCCGCGCCCGGAGCGTCCGTCGATGATGGATCGCTGGACGTGACGCCCCCAGGGGACGAGACACCGCACCGTTACCTCTACGACCCCGCGAATCCGGTGCCGACCGGAGCAATGTCGGGGTACTCTCGGGCGCCGTCGGATCCGACAGAAATGGGGACCCGCCCTGACGTCCTCGTGTTCACAAGCGATGCGCTTTCGGCGCCGTTGGAGGTGACGGGCTACGTCGGCCTCACACTTTGGGTCACGTCCTCCGCAGCAGACACCGACTTCACGGGCAAGCTCATCGACGTCTTCCCCGATGGGACGGCACGTACGCTCACGGACGGAATCTTGCGCGCTCGGTACAGGAACGACCTCCGCCGTCCGGAGCTCATGGCGCCGGGCGAGCCGGTTCAACTGACCATTGATCTTCTTGCGACGAGCAACGTCTTTCTTCCTGGGCACCGCATTCGCGTGGAGATCTCGAGCAGTAACTTTCCCCGCTTCGACCGCAATCCGAACACGGGTGCACCGTTCGGGACCGACGCGACCCTGCGTGCAGCCGAACAGACGATCTTCCACGATGCCGGGCGGCCCTCCTACGTGTTGCTGCCCGTCGTGCCGGGCGCCTGAGTACAGCTTCGTGGCACACTCCGGAGGCCAGCTCCGCTCGCTTCGCCAACCTTCGAGGTGCGGCCAACCCGCTCGCTTGCCGCGCCGCCCCATACGTCTCAAGCTGCACGCATGAGAACTCACACTAGGTCGGTCGGCCCCTACCGCCAAGTCCGCAGTCTCGCTTTGTGCCTGGCGCTTGCCGCATGCAACGTCACCCCGCGCGCGGAGCCTCAAGACTTCCAGATCGTCGCCCAGTTGGACATCGGCCAGAACCCGCACCAGATCTCCTTTTCCGAGGATGGCCGAACGGCCTACGTCGCAACCGCGGGTGAAGACCGCATCACGCTGATCGACGCGATCGACCACTCGATTGCAGGGACAATCTCCGTTCCGGGCACACCCCTCGGCGTCGTGCCCCTTCCTAACGGAAAGGACCTCGCGGTCGCGCGCTTTCAGGCAGGAGGCATCGCCCGCTACGCGCGTAGCGGCAGTCCTCTCGGGGGCGATCGCGGCACAAGGCTGGCCCCTCGTTGATCATCGGGCCGTACCCCGGGGACAGATACCTGGTCTCGGTCGAGCAGGCAGATTCGATGCACGTGTTCGACGGGGCTGGCTTCACCTTCGTGGAGAGTTACCCCACGGGTGATCGTCCCTTCCCTGCCGCCGTAACCTCTGACGGCCGTCTCGCGTTCGTCCCTGGGTACGCGGACGGCACGGTGACCATCATCGATCTCTTCAACGACCGTGTGATTGATACGGTGCAGGTCGGTACCCACCCGAGCGGCGGTGCAGTGCTTCGGGGGGACGAAGAGTACGCAGTCGTGGTGCGTGGCGAGAACAAGATCGTCTTCATCAACACGGCCTCACACCTCGTCGTGGGCGAGTTGACCGAAGGCATCGGCGAATCGCCGTTTTCGTTGGTCGTGGCCCGAACGGTCGCCTGGCATTCGTGAACAACACGGCTAGCCACGACGTCTCGGTCATCGACCTCTCTAGCGGCCTCGTGATCCAGAGGATCCCCTTGCCGGACACCCCGATTGTGATGGCTGTGCATCCGTCGGGACATGAATTGTGGGTCTCATCGGAGGGCGTGCATCGGCTGACCGTGATCTCGATTCCGGATGAGTGGAGGGACGACCCAAGGAACGTTCCGGTCTTGTCGGAGCCGGGGGCGCCCGTCACCGAAGTGGCGGTCATGGGCATGATCCACGCATCGCACAGGTCGAGCGAGCTTTGGGGGCTCGAGCAGGTAGAACAGACCATCCGCAGCTTCGCGCCAGACGTGGTCTGTGCGGAGATCGCGCCCGACCGCTGGGAACGCATTGAGCGGGACCTCAGAGTGAGGGACGTGATCGAGGACCCTCGGGTGCAGCGTTTCCCCGAGTACACAGACCTGATTCTCCGCTTGTCGGCCGAAGCGGGCTTCGAAATCGTCCCGTGCGCCGGATGGATCCTCGAGATGTCCGACCTCCGTAACGCCCGCATCGCGGAGTTCGTCAGCGACGAGCGATGGGCCGGGGTGAGAGATGAATATGAACGGCGACTCATGGAGGTCGGTATGCAGCTCGGTGCCCCGGACGGCGCGGAGGACGATCCCGTCTACATCCATTCCGACGCGTACGACCAGCGCTACAAGGCGACCGCAGCGCTCTACGACGAATATCAGAACGACATGATCGGTCCCGGCGGCTGGACCAACATCAACGTGGAACACTACCGCAACGTGGACCGGACCATTCGCGAATACCGGGGCAAGCGGATCCTGATCACGTTCGGAGCTGGCCATAAGTACCAGCTGCTTGAGCGTCTTCGTGCGCGTACCGATGTCTTGCTCGTCAGTCCGCTGGACGTCCTACCGCTGGAGGCCAACCGTTGATGGATTCGCGAGACGGCGCAGTTGAGCCACCCGTGCATGCGTTGGAACCATCTGCCGAACAAATGAGCGCGATGCTCGCTCGGGTGTCGGAGCTAATCATCGAACATGTGGTGACGCTGCCCGACCAGCCGGCTTCGTATGCGACCGATGGGCGCACAGAGGCTCGGGCTCTCGCGGAGGCACTGCCTGAGAACAGCGGGGACTTCGCGCAGCTCATGCGGGTGCTGTTCGAGGATGCAATCCCGACCTCGTTCAACACCGCTGGACCGGGATACCTGGCATACATCCCCGGTGGCGGACTTTTTCCGTCGGCCGTGGCCGACTTCATCGCCACCGCTGTGAACCGCTATGTCGGTGTCTGGGTGGCGGCCCCCGCGCTCGTCCAGCTTGAGATGAACGTCGTTCGCTGGTTTTGCGAGATCGTCGGCTACCCGGAAGGGAGCGGTGGCATTCTCACGAGCGGCGGTTCGTTGTCCAACTTCACCGCCATCGTCACGGCGCGGAGAGAACGGTTACCGGAGGCGTTTTGGTCGGGGACCATCTACACGTCGGACCAAACGCACCACTCCGTGCGGAAGGCGGCCGTGCTCGCCGGCTTCCCGGAGGCGAACGTGCGGGAGATCCCGTCCAACGATCGATTCGAGATGCGTTCGGACGCGCTTCGCGCGCGCATCATGGAGGATCGTGCAGCGGGCCTGGTCCCTTTCCTGATTGTGGGCAGCGCAGGGACCACGAACACGGGGGCCATCGACCCGCTAGACGCACTCGCGGACATCGCCGAGCAGGAAAGTCTCTGGCTTCACGTGGATGGGGCCTACGGGGCCTTCTTCTCGATGACAGAACGCGGCAAGGAACTGCTGAACGGCATCGCCCGCGCCGACTCGATCACGCTCGATCCCCACAAGGGGCTCTTTCTGCCGTATGGCACCGGCGCTCTGTTGGTTCGCAACGAGGATTCGCTGCGCCGGGCGCACGCGACGTTCGCAGACTACATGCCGGTCATGCAGAACGATGCCGATTTCGTCGACTTCTGTGACGTGTCGCCCGAGCTGTCGCGCGACTTTCGCGGCCTGCGCGCCTGGTTGCCCATCAAACTCTTCGGCATCGGCGCGTTCCGTGACGGGCTGGACGAAAAGATGGACCTCGCCCGATGGGCCGCTGATGAGTTACGCGGGATTCCTGACATGCAGATTGTGGCCGAGCCTCACCTGTCACTCACGGCGTTTCGTCTGCAGCCCGGTGGATGCTCTGGGGAGGAACTCGATGCGTTGAATCGCGATCTCCTCGCGCGCGTCAACGCGAAGCAGAATGTCTACCTGACGGGGACCGTTCTCGACGGGCGGTTCGCGCTGCGGATCTGCGTGTTGTCGTTTCGCACGCATATGGATCGTATGGAGCTGTGTGTGGCTGACCTTCGCGAGGCGGCGGATGCCGTCCGGCGCGACGCGCTACCAGCCAAAACCGGGGGGCTTGCTTGATTAAGCACCTTGAAGTGCGGACGCCCGGGAAGGGGCTCCACGAGATCACGGACGCTGTTCAAGACTGGGTCCGCGCCTCCGGAGTTGATGAGGGCCTTTGCACCGTGATGATCCAGCACACATCGGCCAGCCTCACGATTCAGGAGAACGCAGACCCGTCCGCGCGTCGAGACCTCGAGAGCTGGCTCGATCGACACGTGCCAGAGGGCGACCCGCTTTTCACTCACACCGCGGAAGGACCGGACGACATGCCGTCGCACATCCGGGCTGCGCTGACCGCCACAACCCTGTCGATTCCAGTGGTTCGCGGGCGGCTCGCGCTGGGCACTTGGCAGGGGGTCTACGTGTGGGAGCATAGGGCGCAGGGGTCGTTGCGTCGGTGCGTGATGCATTTGGGGTCGTGAGCAGCCGTCGGCGACACTCGACCCAACTCTGGCCTGACGATAGGATACGCGAATGACCAACCCAGCCGACGCGAAACGCGACACCGTCCTGATCGCCAGCTACATCGAACCCGACCTAGTCGAGCGCATGCGGGCGGTGAGCCCCGATGTTGAAGTCGTGTATCGACCGGACCTTCTTCGGCCACCGAGGTATCCCGCCGACCACGGAGGGGCCGATCGGGCCCGCACGCCCGACCAAGAAGCGGAGTGGCTGGACTACCTCAGCCGCGCCACGATCCTGTTCGATTTCGATCGCGCCCACGCGTCGGACCTCCCGGACCGCGCCCCACTCCTGCGTTGGATCCAAGCGAGCAGTGCGGGCATCGGCCAATTCGTGAAGCTTCACGGCTACGCCGCACGCATGCCGCAAACCGTGCTCACCACCGCCCGGGGTGTACACGCGATTCCGCTCGCAGAGTTCTGCGCGATGTCCATGCTGATGCATTCTCGCAGGGCGCTCCACGTTCTTGAGGAGCAA
Source organism: uncultured Gemmatimonadales bacterium (assembly GCA_937919655.1). GTDB lineage: Bacteria > Gemmatimonadota > Gemmatimonadetes > Longimicrobiales > Gaopeijiaceae > CALFPJ01. Next base: position 22,842 of record CALFPJ010000095.1, on the reverse strand, counting down.
CGGGAACGAAGATGGGACCGCTTCGCGGGAACAGACCTTGAGGGCCGCACCGTAGTCGTGGTCGGGCTTGGGGCGGTCGGCACCGAGGTGGCGCGGCTAGCCAAGGCCCTACGGCTCCGTGTGGTGGGCGTGAAGAGAAATCCGGACACCGGCGCGAGCAATGGCGCGGTAGACGTGCTGATTGGGCCGGCCCAACTGGCTGCTCACCTCCCTGCCGCGGACTTCCTGATTCTCATCGCGCCGCACACCGACGAAACTGAGGGCATGATCGGTACGGCCGAACTCGCAGCGCTGCCACGAGGGGCCGCGCTGATCAACATCGGTCGGGGTGCGCTCGTGGACGAAGCGGCGCTGGCGGCGGCGCTGAGCTCTGGGCACCTGGGGGCTGCGTATCTGGACGTGTTCGCTGAAGAGCCACTTCCCTCCACTAGCCCTCTGTGGGACATGCCCAACGTGGTGTTGAGCCCGCACTCGGCGAGTACCAGCGATCGGGAGAACAGCCGTATTGTGGACTTGTTCTGTGAGAATCTCAGGCGATACCTGGCTGGGGACCCGCTGATCAACGTGCTGAAGGCCGGCCAACTCTACTGAGCGACCCTAGTGTCCTGAGTCAGATGTCCGTTTGCATTCGAGCGCCGCTGCATCCACGCTGGTTTCGTTGCTCGTCCGCGAAATAGCGTTGCTATTCCTTGTCGTCGCGCCTCGCCATCGCGGCGCATCGACACTCTCGATGCTGAACGGACTTCTGACTCAGGACACTACCCTCCGATCACACCCCGCAGCAGCGTCGCGACGAAGAGGCCCAGGTAGTTGCCGGCCGCGTAGCCCAGCAGTCCAACCGCCACGCCCGGCAATAGCCGGTCGGTGTAGCCACGAGCTGTGGCCAAGGCCATCGCGGAAGCCGGTCCACCGACCGCCGCCTGAGAGGCGACCGCCAGCGTCTTCAGATCCAGCCCGACAAACCGCCCCAAGCCGAAGATGATCACACCGTGCACCCCGACGGTGATCAAGGCGTAGTAGACCACCGGCGGCCCGACGGCGACGATGTTCGCGATGACGGAACGGGCGCCGTTGCTCGCCAAGAAGAGGAGCACCAGGTAATTACCGATCACCCCAGCGCCGTTGAGACGTTGCACCGCCGGCACCTGGGCCAGAATGAGCGCGATCGTCGTGAGCCACAACACGCTGGGGATCGGCGCGAGCATTTCACCGAGCATGCCCGAGATTGACAGCGCGGCCAACACGACCAGGACCATGATCGCGATGTCCAGCAATGAGATCGCTCCCACACTGGAGTAGAGCATCTCCTGTAGCGTGGCGCTTTCAGCGCCATCGCTTGACGCTGGCGCGGGTGACGGAACCGAAGTGGGTCCCGCAGCAGGTTGGACTGCACGACCGGCGAACAGAAGCGGCACCGTCAAGCACGCGGCCATCCAGATCGCGGTGACGATCACGTCTGCCGCGATGCCCGCGGCGAACAGGTCACCGCTCGTTTCCAGCGCCGCGCCCACCGCAGCGAAGTTCACGCCGCCACCGGTGTAGGTCGCGGTGTACTGCCCGGCCAGCTTCCACGTTTCTGGGCCAATCGAGTCCACGAGGAGCAGCGCGGCAACGGACGCGCCGACGGCGGAACCCAAAGCGCCCACGGCGAAGGCGGCCAACATTCTCGGGCCCGCTTGAATGACGGTCCGCACGTCAACGGTGAGTAGGATGAGCACGATGCCCGCGCTCACCGCCGGCCCACCGAGGAACACGTACGCCGGCGAATCTCCTGGGATGATCCCCGTATTCGACAGAAGCATCCCGAGCAAGATGCCAACTAAGGCCGAGCCGAGGGCCCGGAACGGCTTGTAGCGGGCTTCGAGGAGGACAGCGACTGCCACGACCGCAGCAAGAATACCGAGAACGGCCGTGGTGTCGGTGATCACGTCACACGCCCCGGACCCGGAAGGAGACGCGGAGCTGGCCCGACATCATCTCACCGCCCCCCGGTCCACCCGGGCCCGCGCACGACCCGTCCCGACATGGTCCCCGTCGACTCCCCATCGCGCAGGACCTGTCCGCCATTCACGAACACATGCACCACCCCCGTCGAGTATTGATGCGGCTCTTCGAAGGTCGCGTGATCGATGATCGTGTTCGGGTCGAACACCACGACGTCTGCGAAGTAGCCCTCCGCGAGGAGACCCCGATCCGAGATACCGAGGTTTGTAGTCGGGAACGAGGTGAGCTTGCGAATCGCCTCCTCCAGCGGGATCACCTTTTCCTCACGGACATATTTCCCGAGCAGGCGAGCGAAGTTGCCGTAGGCGCGCGGGTGCGTGCTGGCGTCCGTGAACGGCGGCTCCGGAGCCATCGAACCCGCGTCCGAATCGAAGGCGACCCACGGCAACGCGATCTGCCGTTTGACGTTCTCCTCGGACATCAAGAAGTAGACGACCTGTACCCGGCTTCCATCCTCGACTACGAGATCCATTGCGGTGACCTGGGGCGAGGTGCCCCGCTCGGCCGCGACGTCGGCGAGCGTTCTGCCGATGTACCCCCGCAGATCCGGATTACGGAATCCAACCAGCAGGGTACCCGCCGGGCCCGCGCCGCGCATCAAGTTCTCCCAATCATTTTGATCCACAACCATCTCGGCTACCACCCGCGCCCGCACCGCAGGGTCTTGGAGTCGACCCGCCCACGCGTCATAGCCTCCCTCCTGGACCCAAGGGGGCATCGCGGCGTCGAGCCCGGTCGACCCGGCCGTATAGTTGTACATGTCCGCAGTAATGCGCAGCCCCTCTGCCTGGGCGGCTTCCACCATTTCGATCACCTGATCGAGCTTGCCCCAGTTGGCCTCCCCACCCTGCTTGAGATGATAGATCTCGGCGGGAAGTCCGGCTTCCCGAGAGATCGTAATCAGCTCGTCGACCGCCTCTATGAGCTGGTTACCCTCACTGCGCATATGCGAGATGTACATCCCGCCGTGCTCGGCTGCGACCGAAGAGAGCGCGATCAACTCATCTGTGTCGGCGTAGAATGCGGGCGCGTAGATGAGCGAGGAGCCGATCCCCATGGCGCCTTCCTCCATCGCGACTTGAACGAGCTGTCGCATGCGGTTCAGCTCCTCCTCGTTCGGGGGACGGTCGGCGTAACCCAATTCGTGGACACGCGCGGTTGTGGCACCCAGGAAGGAAGCGACGTTCGTCGCGACCCCTTTGTTCTCCAGGAACTCCAGATATTCCCCGAGGGTGGTCCACGGCACCTCGAACGCGCCGCCCAGTAGCTCAGCCGCACGATCCTCTCCGCCGACCCCATCCTTGAACTCGTCGAGCCATTCCGCCTTCATTGCATCGTTCATGGGGCCCATCGAGCTGCCTTCACCAAAGACCTCGAGCGTGACCCCCTGGCGAATATCCCCCTGCGAGCGCCCGTCGATGATGAGCGGCTCAGTCGCCCATGAGAGCATGTTCACGAAGCCAGGAGACACCGCCATTCCTGTCGCGTCCACGACCGTGGCGGCTGTAGCTCCCGATAGGTCTCCGACCGCCACCACTCGATCGCCGCTAATGGCCACGTCGCCGACGAAGGGCTCGGAGCCCGAACCGTCGTAGACGGTACCGCCGCTAATCAGGACGTCGTAGGACTCACCCTCGGCGCACGCGGCGGCGGTGAGAAGTACAGTTAGGGTCAACAAGCGCTTGATCATGTCGCGTACCGTGGGGCCGGAGGGTGCCGAGCGCGGCCACTGAGCCGTGCCGAAGGTCGCAACATAAGGACCGGAGGTGGGTGGGGCCAACGGAATCGACCGGGAACCCCTGCATTCCGCATTCCGCTCATTGGGACCGGGTTGCTTCCGGCGTCGTAGCCACCCGGCCGGACCCAGGGTGCCGAACTCGCGGCCGCGCGGCCAATGTGACGGACTTGCCCCTCTGTGCATGCCCCGTCATCGTCCCTGCCGCAGCAGGCGCCACCAAAGGACGGGCGCCCGAGCATCCAATCCTGCACAGTCGAACTCGAGTGAAAACAGTGATGATGACGATTTCGCGTGCGGCGCTTCTTACGGCCCTCGTCGCGGGGACAGCCTCCGCCGCCCACGCGCAGCAACGCCAGCCGGTCCAACCCGCTGACTACGCCCGTTGGGAGACCCTCGGCTCCGGATCGCTTTCGTCGAACGGAGATTGGCTCGCCGTGCCGATTTCCCGCGTAAACGGTGACAACGAACTCCGCATCCACCGCACCAACTCCGACTCAGTTGTTGTGGTGGCCTTCGGGTCTCGCCCCTCGTTCTCCGAAGATGGACGATGGCTGGCCTACGCGATCGGCATGTCGGAGGACGCTCAGGAGGAGGTCCGGGAAGCCGACGGCGAAGTCCGTAACGATCTCGGCGTCCTCAACCTCATGACCGGGGCACAGCAGACATTCTCCGAGGTCCAAGGCTTCGCGTGGGGCGCAGGTGGTTCTCACATCGTGCTCGCGCGCTATCCGGTTGACGACTCCGGCGTCATCGTCGTCCAGGAGATGGGCACGGACAACAGGGTCAGCTTCGCGGACGTGGCCTCTTGGGCCTGGCAGGACGAGGGCCCCTTGCTCGCCTTCGCGGTCCACGGCGCGGAAGGTGTCGGCAATGGGGTGCAACTCTACGACGCCTCGACTGGCCGCGTGCAGAGTCTGGATGCCAGCAGCGCTGAGTATGCCCAACTGACGTGGCGCGACGATTCGTCCGACCTCGCGGTGCTTCGCGAATTCGAAGACGAAGCACACGAGGAGCCCGGTCACATCCTGCTGGCCTGGCGGGGGATCTCTGGAGCCACGAGCACCTTCGCACTCGACGCATCAAGCCACGAAGAGATCGGAGCAGACGAACGCATCGTGACGTTCCGACCGCTCACCTGGGCCGACGACGGCGGCTCGATCTTCTTCGGCGCCAAAGAGTGGGAACGCTCTGAACATGTGGACGATGATGCGGGCGGGGACGACTCCGAGGCTGCGGACGACGATGACGACGATGACGACGACGCCGACGATGACGACGGCATCGTCGGTGATGGCGATGCCCAGACGACGCCGCCCACCGGCCTCGACCTGGACCCCGCGAAGATGGAGATCTGGCGTTCCACGGACGAGCGCACGCTTCCCACGCAGAAGAGGGACGAGCGCAACGACGAGCAACGCAATGATCTCTTCGTTTGGCACCTCGACGCCGGACGCACGCTGCGCCTCGCCGACGAGACGCTGGACGGCCCTCGCATCGTAGCCGGCGGGCGCCTCGTGCTGGCGACGAACGAAGACGCCTACGCATTTGAGGTGATGTTCGGGCGAGGAGGCTCTGACCTGTATGCGATCGACCCATCGAACGGAACGCGGAGCCTGGTGGCCGAGCGCATCGGGTTCGGGTACGGTGCGAGTCCCACGGGGCGGTATGTGCATTATTACCAAAATGGTCAACACTACGCCTTCGATCGTGAGGGCAAGGCCCAGATCGACCTCTCAAGCGCCAGCGGCGCCAACTTCGGAATCGAGAGCTACGACCACCCCGTCGAGGAGGTGCCATCGTACGGTGTGAGTGGATGGACCGAAGGCGACCTGTCCATGGTCGTGAACGACGAGTTTGACCTGTGGGAACTCCCAGTCGCCGGAACGCCCACACGTCTGACGAACGGCCGGCCGGAGGAGATCACGCACCGCCTACTCCGGCTCGATCCCGACGCCGACGCCGTGGACCTCACCCAGGACGTCTTCGTGTCCCTACGCGGGAAGTGGACGCTTCATCAGGGCGTCGCTCGCCTCCGCGGAAGCCGGGTGGACCGCCTCCTTTATGAGGACAACGGCGTGTCGCGGATGGCGAAAGCCACAGATGCCGACATGTATGCCTACGTGGCCCAGGACTTTGACGACTCCCCCGACTATTTCGTGGGGGCCAGCTTCGACCGCGCCCGGCGGGTGACACAGACCAACCCGTTCCAAGAGGAGTATGCCTGGGGCCACACGGAGTTGATTCAGTACCGCAACCACAACGACGCACAGCTCCAGGGGGCACTGTTTTATCCGGCCAACTACGACCCGTCCAAGACATACCCAATGATTGTGTACGTGTACGAATTCCGTTCTCAGAACGCGAAGGTGTACTCGGCCCCATCGCATCGGAACTACTACAACCCCTCCGTTTGGACCGCTGAGGGATATTTCGTGCTGCAACCCGATATCCTCTTCGACTTTCGCGACCCTGGCGTATCATCGGCCAAAACACTTGAGCTCGCGGTGGCCGCGGTGGTGGAGACCGGCATGGTCGATGCGGGTCAGGTCGGGCTCATCGGTCACTCATGGGGCGGCTACCAGGCCCAGTTCGTGCCTACCTATACCGATGTGTTTGCGGCTTCGGTATCCGGAGCCGGTATCAGCAACTTGGTCACGATGTACGGATCGATCTTCTGGGTCGCGGGGGCCCCGGAATCTGAGCACTTCGAGGTCGGTCAGGAGCGCATGGAGGTGCCGTACTACATCGATCCCGAAGCCTTTATGCGGAACTCAGCGGTCTTCAACATCGAGTCGCTGAACACCCCGCTCCTGCTGGAGGTCGGAGACGCCGACAGGAACGTCGACTGGCGCCAGAGTATTGAACTCTACAACGTCGCGCGTCGCGCAGAGAAGCCGCTGACCATGCTCGTTTACTACGGCGAGGATCACGGCATTCGCGGGGAAGAAAACCAAGCCGACTACCAACGCAAAATCATCGACTGGTTTGATCACCACTTGAAGGGCGACGAAGCCGCCGCGTGGATCACCGAACAATCGAGTTGGTTGGAGCAAAAGGAGACCAGCGGGAAGGGCCGATGAGCGTAGACGGAGAGGAGTCCGCTGAGTCGTCGCAGTCCCGTCAGCTGGTGGGTCGAGTCACATGAGCACGGAAGAGGCACTGCGTGCACGCAGTGGATCGGCGTGCGAGTTGTGCGGCGCGGCCGAGACTCTGGGAGTCTACGAAGTCCCCCCAACTTGTGAGGGTGCGGCGAACGACTGTGTGCTGATCTGCGCGGCGTGCAAAGGCCAGATCGAAGATCCAGCGACGCTCAATGCGAACCATTGGCGGGGGCTCAGCGACAGCATGTGGAGCCAGGTCCCCGCGGTGCAGGTCATGGCCTGGCGGATGCTCAAGCGTTTGAGTTCCGAAGCGTGGGCACATGACCTTCTAGAGATGTTCTACCTAGATGAAGCGACCCAAGCCTGGGCGGAGGCTGCTCCCCTGCCGGGCGCCGACAGCCCCCCCGCCGGCGCGGCCCTAAGGCACCGGGACAGCAACGGCGCGGTACTCGCTGGGGGTGACATCATCACACTCACCAAAGACCTGAGCGTGAAGGGTGCAGGGTTCACCGCCAAGCGGGGTACGGCCGTCCGCGGCATCACGCTGATCGAGGACAACGCCCACCACATTGAAGGCCGCATCAACGGTCAGCGCATCGTGATTCTGACTGAGTTCGTAAGGAAGTCCACATAATGCTAGAGTCCAACCCATGACCTTCATTTTGCTCATCGTTGGGTTCGCCCTACTCCTCGTCGGCGCCGACGCGATTGTCACCGGCGCGAGTACGTTCGCGCGCCGAATCGGCATTTCGGAGATGGCGGTCGGACTCAGTGTGGTCTCGATCGGCACCTCGCTGCCCGAACTCGTGGTGAACGTGATGGCGAGCGTGCAGGGAAACGCGGGGCTCGCGATCGGCAACGTGCTGGGAAGCAACATCGCGAATGGGCTCCTCATTCTCGGCGTCGCGGCAGTGATTCGGCCGCTCCCCATCACCGAGCGGACACTGCTGTCTGAGATCCCGTTCACACTGGCTGCGGCCCTACTCGTGGGCTTCCTGGCGAACGCAGCCCTATTCTCCGTCCCCGGTCCTCTCACGATCAGCCGGATTGACGGGGCCATTCTGATCTTCTTCTTCCTACTGTTCCTCTCCTACCTATTCGGCGTCGCCAGAGACACGCTATCTGCGACCAGCGAGTCCGGTCCTACTTTGCCGGCGCTCGCCCGCATGGGGGGAGGCTGCCTCGCCCTGGCCATAGGAGGAAAGTGGGTCGTCGATAGTGCGCTCGATTTGGGTGGACAGTTTGGCATGAGTGAGTCATTCGTCGGAATCACTGTGGTGGCCATTGGAACGTCAGTGCCGGAACTCATGACGTCGGCCGTGGCGGCCTATCGTGGCAAGAGCGACCTGGCCATCGGGAACGTGGTCGGCTCCAGTATTTTCAATCTGCTGTGGGTGCTGGGCGTGAGCGCGCTCATTAACCCAATTCCTTTCGATGTGCTCAGCAATTCAGACCTGGCCATGGTGATCGCAAGCAGCACGTTGCTTATTGGCGCGGTTGTCTTGGGGAGTCCGCGAGCGATCGCCAGATGGGAAGGCGGATGCCTCTTGGTCACGTACTGCGCCTACCTGGCGTTCGTGGTTAAGCGAGGCTGACGGCCGGCCCAGCGAGGCTCACTTACCCCCGCCGGGCCAGCACCTTAGCCGGATGATTCGGCAAGCAGAGTTAGCGCCCGTTGAATGTGCCGTCGGTCCGCCGCTCGTCGTGGCACGGTTAAGGCTGCACGCTGAAACGCTTGCCGAGCCTCCTCTGGGCGGTCCAAATCGCGCAGGGCCATGCCCAACTCCAGGTGGTTGACGGCGTCTTCTGGCGCCAATTCAGCGGCTGACCGCAGGTTATACTCCGCTTTCTCCCAAGACGCCTGCCCCAGCACGTCCCCGCCCAGAAGTTTGCGGGCCAGAAAACGTAGCATCCTGTTCAGGCGCATGACCGCGGCATGGAGTCTGCCCTGGACATGATGGGCGCCGGCATGAGCAGGATCGACCTCGAGGACCCAAGACGATTCGTCTCAGGCCTGCTCGGCCAGACGAATCTTCGTTCGTCCCCCCTCCTCCTCCGCGAGCATCCCCGAGGTGACCGCGAGCCAATAGCGGGCCGAGCGGTGAATCGTTCGACGAGCACTCTGGCTCGGTCTGACGACCTCGCCTTTTTGGAATCTGCCAAGCCCAAAGCACCCTGATAGAGCACGATCTTCGCGACGACCTGTCCCACCACCACGACGGTGACGATGAGCAGAGTCAGCGCGGGGGGTGCAGCGATCACCGCTGCAAGCAACAGGGCCTCGGCGTTCACCACTGGCACCAGGCCATTCACCACCGCAGCCGCAAACAGAGAGAGGAGCATCAGCAACGTCATTCCAGGCCCCCAACAGTCGCGTGGTCATCCCGACAATCGACCGAGTGTCGATCACGACTGAATGCTACAGATCAGCTCGAACGCACTCGATACGTACTGCTGCCCAGAGTGGGTGCCGGAATCGCGTAGGTGCTTTGTAACAGCGGGGAGGGGGTTCTACCGGGGGAACGCCCCATAAAGCGCGTCCAACGCCAACATCACGTCGTCGTCCGACAGATAGACGTGGAACTCACTCGTGGTCGACGCGACCTCCGCTACGCTCAGTCCCTGTAAGGCGAGCGGCTGCAAGAAGCGGTACAAGACGCCCGCAGTTGCGACATTGTCCGGGGTGAGTGACACCGAGATGCTGGCGATATCCCCGGTGACCTTGAGTGGCCGCTCCCCTACCGTCTGGCGTACCAGGTCCAGACTCCGCGCCTCGGTGATCAACATGATTTCCCTGATGCCTTCGGAAATCGTGAGATAGCCCCCGGCGCCTCGGATAACCTTCTGCAGATCCAGTAGGCCCTCATGGCAGCGGGCCGTGTTGGGGAAGGTCACCACCGCCAGGCCACGTTGGACGGTGAGTCGATCTGCGAGCCTAAGTGGCGCCCCACCCTCGGGATCGAGCAGGCTGGCCTGCAGCCGCGACAGCGCCATGGCAATCGCGGTGATCTGGACCGGCTTTTGTGCACGCGCCTCCACGGCGCCATGAATATGCCGCGCGACTCGGCTCAGATTCATCAACCGCTGGGACAATCCGAGTTTGAGCGACGGGTTGAGATCGATGATCTCTCTCACGGAATCGGCAATTTTGCGCATCTCTTGTTATAAACCAAACAAATACTGTTGCCAATAGCACATTTTCGTCGTTTTTCTTCGCGACGGCCTAGCGGGAGGCCATCGTTGCGCCCACACGATTGACCCTCGGCCCAAAGGCCCCCGAAAATGCCGGTACTTACGACCATTGAATGCCCCGTCTGCTGGGGCGGCGTCAACGTCAGCGCGGACGTCATGCTTTCTGAATTGCTCGATTGTGGCGACTGCGGTGCCGAGCTCGAAGTCACCGCGCTCTCCCCTGCCCTTCAGCTCGCCGAGGCCCCCATGTCCGCCGAGGACTGGGGCGAATAAGGCACGTGGCCGGCTCCACAGAAGCACAGGCCACCGCAACGACCGCCCCGCGGATCGTGTTGGTGTGCACCGGGGTCCGCCCTGAGGAAAAGATGCTGGTCGAAGCGTTCGCCGCCCGATCGGTCGAGCTCTTCACCGCGGATGATCGGCGAATCCATGGACCTCTCGACGCTTGGCCTGAAGGACTTCCGTCGGCCGACGCCGTCATCCTGCGGGCCAAAAGCCATTGGCGGAATGCCGTGTTGGCCCGGTGGATTGAATCCCGTGGCGCGCTTGCGGTGAACAACAGTGGCGTGATCGAGACATGTGGTGACAAAGTCGCAACCACACTGCGCCTGATCGAACACGGCGTTTCCACGCTTAGGTCCTCGGTGAGCTTCTCGGCAGAGAGCGGTCGCGCAGCGGCGGACGCGGTGGGGTTTCCGCTGGTCGTGAAGCCGGTCGTGGGTTCCTGGGGCCGCCTCATCGGGAAGATCTCCGATCCGGACGCCCTCGAGACGGTGCTTGAACACAAAGAGGCGCTGGGCGGGGCACCACACGCGGTTACCTACCTGCAGGAATTCGTCGCATCTGGAGGGCAGGACATCCGCTCCTTCGTGGTCGATGGCGTGTGCATCGCGGCGATACGACGTAGCTCGACGCACTGGCGTACGAATACAGCGCTAGGCGCGACTGCATCTGCGGTAGACGTCGATTCCGAGCTGGCCCGGCTCTCCGTCGCAGCAGCGCAAGCGGTCGGAGGAGGTGCGGTCGCCGTGGACCTCTTCGAGACGGACTCCGGTTACGTCGTCAATGAGGTGAACGGGGCGATGGAGTTCCGGAATTCCGTCTCAACGACTGGCGTCGACATCCCTGGGTTGGTGGCGGACTATGTGATTCGCGAGGCGACGGCGCGGCAACGCCTGGCCCACGTATCATGACCCGCGTCTCGATTCTGGGCGGCTCGGGTTATGGAGGAGGAGAGTTGCTCCGGATCCTCCTGAGCCACCCTCACGTCACGGTTTCCCAAGTGACATCGAGGGGGTTGGCCGGCAAGTCTGTCGGGCGGGCGCATCCCAACCTGCGCGGTCACACGGGTCTCAAGTTTTCTGACCCGGGCGATCTCCAACCCTGTGACCTGCTTTTCCTCGCGATGCCCCACGGGAAAGCCTCGGGCAGTTGGGACGACCTAGAACCCCTGGCCGAGCGTTTCATTGATCTCAGTGCAGACTTCCGGCTCGACGACGCGGAGTCGTACGCACGCTTCTACGGCACGCATCCTCGCCCCGATGTGAACAGCACGTTCACCTACGGACTCGCCGAAGTGAATCGTGACGCGATTCGAGGCGCCTCGCGAGTCGCAACCGGGGGCTGCAACGCCACCGTCTCGATCCTGGCTCTCTTGCCGTTTTTCGAACAGGGCCTCGTGCACCTGGATCGGACCGTGATCGACGTGAAGGTCGGGTCAAGCGAGGGAGGAGCCGACCCCAACGAAGGCTCTCACCACCCAGTGCGAAGCGGCACCGTGCGCCCATACCGGCCCACAGGCCACCGTCATACGGCCGAAATCGAGATGATCCTCGGCAGACACGGTGCGGCTCGCGTACACCTGAGTGTCACCGCCATCGAGATGGTGCGAGGCGCCGCGGCCCTCGCCCACATTTTCCTCAAGGAGACTCTGACCGAGAGAGACATTTGGGGCATCTTGCGCGCCCGATACGACGACGAGCCGTTCGTCCGTATCGTATCGGAACGCACGGGCGTCTATCGCTTTCCGGAGCCGAAGTTGCTGGCCGGGACCAACTATTGCGACATCGGCTTCGAGCTCGACGCCAACTCAGAACGACTCGTCGTAGTCGCCGCAATCGACAACTTGGTGAAGGGCTCTGCGGGTCAGGCGGTGCAAGCGATGAACCTGATGATGGGTTGGGACGAGACGGCCGGACTCGGCTTCCCCGGCCTGCACCCCATCTAGGGATCGAGCCATGTGCAGGATACTCGCGCTCTGCGCTAGCGAACCGTTGGACGTCAATCCCTGGATCAGGGCGTTCGCCGACCAATGCCAGGCGAGCAAGGAGTTTCAAGGGCACGGGTGGGGTGTCGCCTCAAGGACCAACGAGCGATGGCTGCACCATCGCTCGATCCAGCCGATCTGGGAGGACGCTGCCCATCAGGCCCCCGAGTCGCGCCTCGTGATCGTCCACGCACGCAGCGCATTCCGTAACGAGGGGATCGAAGTAGGGAACAACATGCCCTTCGTGTCGAAGGACCTGACGTTCGCCTTCAACGGCGAATTGCGTGGCGTGAAGCTCGACGTCCCTGGCACCACCGGCGCGGCAAAACTTTTTCATCTATTGGAGCGCTTCCGCGTCAGCGCCGATGGCGATGTAGGAGCCGCACTAGAGAGAGTGGATCAAGTCGTGGCACGGCGGTCCGAGCACGTACGCGCGCTCAACATCGTGGTAAGCGACGGGCGTCAACTATGGGTCAACAGCCATTTTGCGGACGACCCCGACTACTTCACGCTCAACGACGCCTGGCTTCCGGAGATCAGTGGCGGGCTCAGAGTCGTTTCGTCGGAACGTTTCGACGTGCTGGGCATCAGCCCTGAATGGACCGCAATTCCCAACCACTCCCTGCGCGTGATCCCCGGTGAGGCACCATGCTCGTAGTTAAGGTCGGCGGAGGGGACCTGGACCTCTCAGCCATTGCCCGCGATCTCGCGTCGCTGGACCGCCCCTTTGTGCTGCTGCACGGCGCCAATCGCCTCCGTGACGAACTGGCGAATGCTCTGGGGCGCCCGCCCCAGGTCGTTGAGTCGATGTCGGGCTTCACGAGCGTGCTCACGGATGATGACGCCATCGACGTGCTGATGGCCGCCTACTCGGGCATCCGCAACAAACGCCTCGTCGAGGCGCTTCGGAAAGAGGGTGTGAACGCCCTCGGACTCAGCGGACTCGACGGCGGCCTCGTGACCGGTGAGCGCACCCGGGGAATTCGAGTCCAACGCGATGGGCGCCGGCTGCTCCTACGCGACGAATCGGGAAAGCCCCGCGCGGTGAACACGGCGTTGCTACACGACCTGCTGGCCTCCGGGTATGTCCCGGTGATCACGGTTCCCATGGCGGGGGAAGACGGGTCGGCCCTCAACACTGAGAATGACGATGTGCTCTCGTTGATCGCCGCGGATCTCAACGCCACAGAGGTGGTCTCGCTCATTGAGGCGCCCGGCTTGCTCGCGGATCGCGACGACCCAACGTCGTTGGTCACCTCGGTGCTCTCTGAGGACCTCCCTGCCTGGGAGGGCCGGGTCGAGGGACGCATGCGGAGGAAGATCAAAGCGCTGGGCTCACTATTCGACCGAGCAGCAGGCCATGGGCCGCGCTTCCACCTGAGTGACGGACGCGTCGCGCGCCCGATCTCTTCTGCGTTGGCTGGGGCCGGGACCCTCATCACTTCACAAGGCGGCGCGCAGGGCCTCCCCGGTGCGGCCGGGATGGACCTAGAACGGCGTGACCGCAGCGGCACCCTGACGACCGAAGTATTAGTCGACCCCATCATCGGCCAAGGCGACCCGAGACCGCCCGCCGAGGCGTCCTCTTCTACCGACATCCTCGCACGCCAGGCGGTCCATGAGTTGGACGTTTATGGAAAGCGGGGCCTTGCGCTCGTGTGGGGAGAAGGGGCACGCGTACGGGACGCTGAGCAGCGCGAGTACATCGACTGTATTGGCGGACACGGTGCGCTCGCATTAGGGCATCGCCATCCAGCTCAGGTGGCGGCACTCCGAAATCAGGCAGACCAGATATGGTTCGTTCCTGGGTCGTTCGGAAGCCCCAGCCGGGCTGACTTCCTGGATCGCCTCCACTCGGTTCTTCCCGCGGAACTCAACCAGACTTTTCTATCGAATTCAGGGACCGAGGCCGTGGAAGCTGCAATGAAGATCGCGCGGGCGCACACCGGGCGTTCCGACTTCGTAACCGCGATTCGCGGCTTTCACGGACGCACGCTCGGGGCCCTCGCGCTCACATTCGAACCGCACTACCGGAAACCCTTCGAGCCGCTCTTGCAGGGGGTTCGAAGGGTCCCATTCAACCGCGCAGAAGCGCTGGCGGAAGCGATCGACGAGGGTGTGGCCGCGGTAGTCCTTGAACCGGTACAGGGTGAGGGCGGCGTCCACGAGGCGGACCCAAACTTCCTGCGGGCGGCACGAGAGGGATGCGACCGCACCGGTGCGCTTCTCGTTTTCGACGAAGTCCAGACTGGCTTCGGTCGGACCGGCTCAATGTTCGCGTTCGAACGTCATGGTGTGGTCCCAGACATCCTGTGCCTGGCGAAGAGCATCGCCGGCGGCCTTCCGTTAGGCGCAACAGTGGTCCGAAAAGGCATCACGCTCCCGCCTGGGACCCATGGATCGACGTTCGGCGGCAACCCAATCGCGACCGCCGTCGCCGCAGCCACATTAGAGGTTCTCGCCGACTCTGATCTCGTCGCACAGGCCAATGTTAAGGGGCTGCGCTTCGCCGAGCAGCTTCGCGCCGTAGGCCCCGAAATCATTCGTGAAGTCCGCCAGGTCGGACTGATGATCGGCATTCAGCTCCGTGGGCGAGTCCGCCCCTACCTGAGCGCACTGCAAGACCGTGGCGTCCTGGCTCTCTCGGCTGGCCCGAGCGTCCTCCGCTTGCTCCCCCCTCTCGTGATCACCGATGCGGAGATGGATGAGGTCGCCAAGGTCGTCCTGGAAGTTCTGAACACGCCCCCGAGCCTCGACAGCGGGGACGAGTTGTAGGGGACGGACGGGTCAGCATCTCAAGCGATTTGCCCCCGGGCCAGGCAACCGGCAGCATTACCCCCTATGAAAAAGCTCCCGTTGTTCCTCTGCCTTCTCGCCGCGTGCACGCCCGCGGACACTCCTCCCGAAGCCGTCGCGGACGCCGCGGCCACACCACCGCCCGCAGCGCCGGTGCAGTTGAGCCAACTCGTGGGTGAGTATGTGAACGGCGCCGACACCATGTCCCTGCTCGAAGAAGGAGGCGATCTCGTCCTCCTGTTCTGGGGTGGTGAACGGCATGGGCTCGTCGCATCGACGGACGGCACGTTCACAATGGGCTCCGAGACGGTCGCGGCGACCCGTGGCAACGGTGGCCGACCCATCTCTGTCTCCGTGGCCGACCGCCAATTCACGCGCTTGGCACTCGGCCCGGAAGACGGCGGCACCTTCCAGATCACGCCCATCCGCGCACCGGACGAACTGCGGGCCGAAGCGCTCTCCGCGTCGCCACCGGACGAAGAGGGTGACTTCCTCGACTCTGACTTGGTGGAACTGGTGACGCTCGACCCATCGATCGCGCTTGATATTCGCTACGCCAGCACGAACAACTTCATGGGTGAGGTCTTCTACTCGGCACCGCGCGCCTTCTTGCAGCGCCCCGCGGCGGAGGGGCTCGTACGCGCTCACCAGGGGCTCGCGAAGTACGGGTATGGCCTGCTGATCCATGACGGCTACCGCCCCTGGTACGTCACCAAAATGTTCTGGGAAGCCACGCCCGAGGAGCTGCGGATCTTCGTCGCGGACCCGGCGAGTGGGTCCCGTCACAATCGAGGGGCGGCGGTTGATCTCACGCTCTTCGATCTCGCAACCGGCCGGCCGCTCACGATGACGGGCGGCTACGACGAGATGTCCCCGCGCTCGTTTCCTGAGTACCCGGGGGGGACCACCCTGCAGCGGTGGCACCGCGAGCTTCTGCGCGACGCGATGGAGGCCCAAGGCTTCACAGTCTACGAGGCTGAGTGGTGGCACTTCGACTACGGGGATTGGCGGAGCTACCGCATTGGCAACGCGCGCTTCGAAGACCTGGGATTGGCGGCCCGCTAGTCCTCGCGCAGCGCCACAACCGGCGCGATCCGCGACGCTCGCCGAGCCGGCACCAACAAAGCCGCGAAGCTCACCAAGGCCAGCAACACCGGAATGCCCACGAACGTCAGAGGATCAGCTGGCGACACACCATAGAGCGTACTCGCCAAAGCCTTCCCCAAAACGACGGCCAGGCCCAGCCCGACGACGACACCAAGCGCGAGAGGCTTGGAGCCCTGCGTGAGAATGAGCCGCACGATCGCGCCCGGCTCCGCACCCATGGCCATGCGCACCCCGACCTCGGTTCGCCGACGCGCCACGGAAAACGCCATCACGGCGTACAGGCCCACGGACGCGAGGGCGAGCGCAACGACGCCGAAGATCGAAAACATCCAGCCGATAATGACGTACTGCATATTCACGTCGCGGAGTCGACGCTCCAGCGTCTGCACCACTCCGACCGGTATATCGCTGTCCAGGCGCATGATCACGTCACGCAGCGGCGAGGCGAGCAGGAGCGGATCACCGCCCTCGGTGCTCCGAAGTGTCACGGCGAACCCGCCCAGCGGCCGCTGGGCTGCGGGAACGAACATGCCCTCGGGTGGCTGGCCGCCAACGTCAGACGCCTGAGCCATCTCGATCCTGTCGACCACGCCCACCACGGTCATCCAGGGCGACTCTGAGTCAGGCCGGCCTGTGCGTACCTGCCGGCCCAGGGGGTCTGCGCCGGGCCAATTACGTTCCACGAACCGCTGACCCACGATGACAACCAGATCGGACCCGGCCACGTCCCGGGCGTCGAACGCCCGCCCGGCGAGGACCTGAACCCCAAACACCTGGAAGAAGTCCGGGGTCACAGTGGTGAATCCGCCAAACGAAAACTCTGAATCATCGACGTAGTCTCGGTCGCGCACGCCATACCAACTGTTGGACGTACCCATACCGGGCAGCGACGACGACACCGCGGCGGACGCCACGCCCGGTAAGGCCACGACTTCTCCCTGGATTCGGTCAAGCATCAACCGTCGCTTCTCTGAGTCCGGATACGATTCGTTCGGCAGGTTCACGAAGGCGGTAAGCATCGCCTCCTTATTCACACCAAAATCGTTCGATCCCACCTCGAACGTGGAGCGCATCGTCAGCCCGGCTCCAATGAGGATGGCACACGACAATGCGACTTCCAGAGCGACCAACCCCCTAGATACGCGGTTCACATTTCGGCTCGAAACACCCCTTCCTGCGTCGCGTAGTACGCCCGCAACGTCGCTGCGTGTCGCGTGGATCGCCGGAAGGAGCCCGGCGGCAAACGCTGCGAAGACGGTCACCCCAATCACAAACAGGAGCATGTCGGTACCCATCTCGAACGTCATCCACGCGGGGGGACGCAAAGGAGTGATCGCCCGAGCAAACACCCGCAGAGGCACGGTGGTAAGCGCTACGCCCAGCAGGGCTCCCACGCTCGTCAAGATCAGGCTCTCCAGCAGGGACTGGCGAATGACCCGGAAACGATTCGCTCCCATGGCGATGCGTACGGCGAGTTCTTTACCACGCGCCATAGTCACGCCGAAGAGCAGGTTGGCCACATTCGCGCAGGCGATGAGCAACACACCGAATACGGCGACGAACATCGTGTAGAGGAGACCCTTGGTCTCGGCATCCACGAACTGTTCATCCTTTCACAACCGCACCACGGGGACGATGTCACGATTTAGCTCTGGATACTGCTGCTCAAGCCGCTTGGCCACCGTACCGATCTGGGTCCGCACGGCCTCAAGCGTCACACCTTTAGACATGCGCGCGATGACCTTGAGGCCGGCCCCCTCCCTTCGACCCAAGGCACCAGCATCAATCGACAAGGGGAGCCACATGTCTTGCTCTTCGCGGTCTTGATGGTGTCCGGCACACTCGAGTACGGTCGGGCCCTGAGCATTTGCGTGGGGATGTTCTTCGTCATCGTGTTCAGCCACATCGATCTGCGGCAACGCCTGGCCGCCCAGGAGATCTTCTACCCGGAGTACTTTTACTTCACGATCTACGCGGCAATCCGCACCCGATACTGCGACTTCGCATGCTTGTATTGGCTTCGTTTTGGATACTTCACGGACCGGACTCGAGGTCAGGGGCTTCGCATCACCACGAAACCTAGATCCGGAGCCATGCACCAACCTCTCAGAAGATCAACAGCCGCGTCGCCTTCAGCGTCACAAATCGCTCCAACACGCCACCCCCGCTGCCGATCGCCCTCCGCTCCGTGTACAGTAGGAACAGGTCACTCAGCGGCGCATGGATGAAGTTGGCCCGCAGGTTCGTGATCATCTCATCTGTGTCCGCATTGACCTGCACGAAGGCACCAAAGCTGAGGCGCGTGGACACCGCGTACTTGAGACGGCCGCTGTAGACGTCTACCGAAAAGTCGTTGCCCCCGACGGAGAGGTTGTTTCGCGACACCCCCACCTCCGCGGTGACGCCTGCGGACGGCTGCCAACGTCCCGATCCGCCCACGCTGAATCGAGTCCCACCGAAGTAACCGCCGCCGGAGACGTTCACTGAGCCAGACAGTTCCTTGCCCTGACTCGAGGAATACCGAGCCGACCCCGCACCGAAGCTATAGTCGCCTGCCGCGATGCTCGTTCCAGAAAGCGTGAAGGGACTACTGAGACGCTCGAAACGATCAGTGTAGCTGAGGTTCACGGACGAACGGTCATCGAAGCTGAATTGTAGGGCCGCCTGCCCTTCACGCGTCTCGAGTCGCCCTTGCAGGTCTGTAATGCGGGTCATCTCAACGTACGGATTCACTTCGAGCAAATACGAGTTGGCAATCCGCGGATGCACACCCAAGCTCCCGTAGACCTCTCGAATCCCGGTCCGCCGCACGAAGCCCATACCCGGATCGAAGTCCGCGCCGATCCTGCGCACTGCTGTAGAGATATTCCAGAATCGATCGCGCCAGCCCACGGCCAGGCGGGCCGCTTCGTCGTCTGTCCCGTCGCTGCGAGACGCAGCCCCGTAGGCGTTGATGAAGAGGTTGCCAGCCAATCTCATGTTCGTGTCGACGCCGACGGTCCGGTTATAGCGGCTGAGGCCGTCGAGCCCGGTCTCCTGCCGGTTCGTGAACATGACGCCGACATCGGAATCGCCCATGACGCCGGTACGCATCCGCAGCACGCTGAAGTTCTCTCCCGGCGCCCCATTGAAGCCTTCGCTCTGGATGTTGAGCATCCCCATTTCGAGTCCGCCAATGCGACCCGTGATGCGCGCCCCACCCGTGAGCGGCACCGGCGATCCACCCTGCAGCCCGATCTGACGCGAGTGGAAGAGCGTAAAGTCGCGGAGCGACGTGCCGGAACGTGGAGCGCCTGGGCCGTGATTTACGTCGCCGAAGGTGAAGGTGCCGGAATTCTCGAGGAAGAATTCCCGCTGCTCAGGAAAGAAGAGAGGGAAACGCGTGAGGTTCACCTGCTCCGCATCCGCCTCGACTTGTGAGAAGTCGGTCCGGTAGGTGAGGTCCAGCGTGAGGTTGGGCGTGATGCCGTACTTGAGATCGATCCCCGCGTCGGCATCGCTCCCCTTGAGTGGGGTCGCAAGGCCCGCACCGCTCGCACGCGAAGTGAGGGCGAAAGGCTTGATCGTCAGGTTGCGACCCGCGGGGAGTTTGCCAAGTCCACTCATCGTCCCGGCGGCCGAAACGAGAAAGATCCGGTTGCGACGATCCAGTGGTGCCCAATACGACACCTCATTCTTGCGCCGCACTCGCCGCAAAAAGTTGAGTCCCCACGTCTGATCTATAAGTCCGGGGTCGAACCGCAACGACCTCCACGGAATCGACATTTCGAGTGTCCAGCCTCGCTCGTGGATGGTCGTCTTCACGTCCACGACGCCGTTCCAGCCGTAGTCCCGCGTGCGTCCGTTGTCGAAAGCCTGCCCGTCTTTGAGGCCGCCCTTCGGATTTACGAAGAATAAGAACGAGCTGCGCCGATCAAGAAACGTGTCGAGCGCGAGCCCAAACGCATCCATCTCCTCGAACAGAATTCCGGGCGCGTCACGTTCGAGACTCTTGGACATGATCCCAGATGGATCCGAGTCGAACATCTGCGCGCCAATGTAGAGCTTATCGTCGTCGTACCCGACGTAGACCTCCGTGTCTTCGGAAGATGGCTCTCCGTCGTTCGGCTGCGCTTGGATGAAGTAGGTGATCGGCGAAATGCCTGCCCAACTCGCCTCGTCGAGTCGGCCATCGATGGTGATCCCCGTGACGCGCGTGATCGTGACCTCGGGTCGCGGTAGTGCCTCGAGCTCGGAGCCTGGGCTGCCCGTAGCCTGGGCCGATGTGTGCGAGGGGGCCATCATGGCGAGGGCGACGGAAAAAACCGCAGCCACAAAAGAGCGCGTCTTGGGGTTCAAAGCATCAGGTGGACGGAGGTGAATCAGGGTCACGGCGGCCCAATAATGCACCCCAGTCGCCGATCTGGCGAACGCCTGTTGCGTGAGCGGAACCTTCCGGAGCCCAATCGACAGAGTGGCAGCCCGCGAGTATCCTCTGAGCAGACGGCATCCTCTTGGTTGGGGAGCCATTCCTCCACGACAAGAGACCAACCGTGGGTGTGTTCCCCTTCGTCATCATACTCGTCGCCATCACGACGTTCGGAAGAATCGTGACCCGCCTGTTACCGAGCGGTGCGGCGCGTGCGGTCCCACCCCAGCTCCCGCCAGGCCAACTCGAGGACCTCCGGGAGTCGATCGATCAGCTGAGCGGTCGGGTTGTACGGCTCGAGGACGAACGAGACTTCTACAAAGAGCTCTTGGACGCACCCGGACGGCAACGGAAGCTATCGCCCCCTGATGGCAACAAGCCGCCTCCTTCGGCGGAGTAGTCCCGTGGGCGGCCTCCCCACGTGCCGCCACTTTGGCTCCCCAGGATCGTACACATTTGCCGCTAAACCCACACGCCCGTTCACGGCGCCCCATCACCCGTCGATCGAGGACAACAATGTCGAGATTCGCTGCGCTACTTCTAGTGGTCATCCTTCAAGCCGGGTGCGCCACCACGGAGGCCCCGTTCCAGGACGCTGACCCGAGCCGAATCGCGCGCGCGGATGTCGAGCGTGTCATCACCACGCTTGCGGCAGACGACATGCGGGGCCGCCAAGCCTTTACGGATGACGCCCTGCGGGCGGCCGACTACCTCGCTGGCGAGTTTGCCGCTGCGGGCCTGCAGCCGCTGAGCGGGACGGAAGGACATCTGCAGCGCTTCGTGGTGCGTTCTATCGCGACCACGGATGCTCAAGTGACCGTCAATGGGTCCGAGGTCGCAATCGATCGTGTCGGCGCTCACCTAGGAGGAGCGTCGCTCGCGTGGGCTACCGGGGACGTCAACGTCATGGTCGTCGGGCCGGACGACGACGCGCGGCCTGCGATGCTCGCCGCGCTCCAGGGTGACGCGGATGCGCTGCTCCTCGTGAACGAGGTACACGTCGATGCATTCCAACGGCTCGCAGGATTCCTTCGCCGACCGGTCCGGGTCGTCGGTGACGCCCCGGTCGCTAACGTCGTCGTCGCGGTCGTCAACGCGACGGCGGACGCGACGTACTCGGTCACGGCATCCGCTACGGTGGCGGAGGACGGCCTCACGAACGTGGTCGGCATGATTCCGGGGCACCGCACGGACGAGTTCGTGCTCTTTTCCGCGCACTACGACCACATTGGCATCCGCACGGCGGTCGACGGAGACTCGATCGCGAATGGTGCGAACGACGACGCTTCCGGTACGGCCGCAGTCGTGGCGCTGGGCAAATATTTCGCCAGTCGCGGCACACCCGAGCGTACGCTGCTCTTCGCAGCGTTCACGGCGGAAGAGGCGGGCGGCTACGGATCGAGACATTTCTCGACACAGCTCAACCCCGACCAGATCGTGGCCATGTTCAACATCGAAATGATTGGGACGCCCGCGACCGAAGGGCCGAACACGGCCTGGATCACCGGCTTCGAGCGCTCCACTTTCGGGTCGCTGCTACAAGAGGCTGTCATCGGCACTGACTACACGTTTTATGCCGACCCGTACACGACTCAGAACCTCTTCTACCGATCCGACAACGCCACGTTGGCCCGACTCGGCGTGCCAGCCCATTCCATCTCCACGACCCCCATCGATGTGGACCCCCACTACCACCAGGTGACCGACCATGTGGAGACGCTCGACCTCGACCACATGACGAATACCGTTCGGGCCATTGCGATGGGCGCCGAGACCATGATCTCCGGCGTGGCGACACCGACCCGAGTGGATCCAGCCACGGTCAATTAGGTCTGATCAGCGATACGTCCCACGGGGCGCCTGGGCCTATGGGCCTACGGAGCCCTGTTGGGCCCGGTGAGACAAACCTCACCGGGCCCAACAGGCTGACCTACTAGCCGCACAACGAATCGATAGGGTCGACGATGGATGCCCGACGCGCCGGCAGGTAGCTCGCTGCCAGCCCGACCCTCAGAACCGTCATCGACACCGCCACGAAGGTGGCTGTGTCGACCGCCGCGAGGCAGTACAGGAGACCACCGAGCACTCGAGTCGCGCCGACGGGCGGCGACCACCCCGAGCACAACGCCTAAGACGGTGACCCTCGCGCCCTGCGCGACGACCATACGGCGCACTTGACGAATAGGAAATCCAAAAGCGCAAAATGGGAGAAAGCGAAGCAAAGGCGTGA
>CALFPJ010000094.1 GCA_937919655.1 uncultured Gemmatimonadales bacterium | reverse complement strand
GGGCGCCGCAACACAGCCGAGCGAGCGTCTCGGTTCGCCGAGGCGCTCGTCGGCGTCGGCGATCGCCTAGTGGGGGTGGGTTGCTTCCCCACACGCTCCGCCGGTGCCTCCTTGAACTGAGTGACCCGGGTAGGCACCGGCGGCGCCCGTCTCACCCGTACCAAAGGCGACCATCCTTCTCTTGGCCCTCGAGTCGCCACGTTATACCTGGGACGATTTCGTAGGGGCACGGAGAAGACGACGCGGGTCCCTGAGTAACGAAACGCAGGGTAGTAGTAGGGATCGTCCCAAACAACGACCCGGAAGGACGCACACGCATACGAGTATGGGTCCCACGTTTCGTATGGACGGGCGGCGTGACAGTCGTAGCAGAGGAACCGAGGAAACGCATGGGTCTCCCCGACGTTGTACGAAACAAAGTCCAACGTGTAGGGCGTGACCTCCCAGTCCGGGATCAGGGCAGCGACGAAGTCATCAATGGCCAAGTAGGGGTCTTCATACACACGAGCCCCAACCCCTCCCAGGTCCCAGCGATCTTGGCTCGGCACGAACCGGAATGCGGAAAAATCGAGAGGAGACTGTGAAGCGACGATGAAGTAGTAGCCGACCCCGGGATCATCAGAGACCTCCCACTGCGAGGCCTGTGGAAAGAGAAGGCGGTAGTCCTCTGCACCTTCGGTCACGCCGGAGGCCCCTGGATTACTCGGCTGTATGAGTTCAACCCTACCGTCCGTGTCGATGCGGAAGATGGCGGCAAACGCGTCCATCGATGTGCGGTAGTACACCCGCAGGCGCTCCCCGCGCTGAACCACCGGCTCGTCACCTCGGTCGAACCATACGCGGGCTTCCAAGGGGGCATCGAAGCCGCCCTCCTGTGCCAAGATAGGCGCAACATTCACCGCCGAGCTCAATAGTAGTACTATCAGAAATCTCATGTTCTCTCCCCTGAGGCGACCGTTCGTAGCATCGCAACAGGCGTGCCACGCGAAAGGCCGGAAATTGCAGCGAAAATCAGGTCGAACCGTCCCATGGCGTGGACACTTTAGAACGGGTCGGGTGGACACCTGGCGATTGCTGTGTGAGAGAAGCGCAGCCCTGGAAATCTCGACCGTTGAGCGTGAGTGGGCAGGCGGGTAGGTTTCTTGGCTTATGACCGACTCGCGCGCTTCGGCGCAGGCTTCGCGCCCCGACCTACTCGACCCGGCCACGCTGTCCAAGCTGGGCGGCATTGAGTTCATTGCCCGAGAGGTCGTCGAGGGCTTCCTGATGGGGCTTCACCGCTCGCCACATCGCGGATTTTCGGCAGAGTTCGCTGAGTTGAGGGCCTACCAGTCTGGAGATGATCTCCGCTACATCGACTGGCGCATGTTCGGCCGGTCTGACCGGTATTACGTGAAGCAGTTCGAAGAGGAGACCAATCTCCGGGCCCACCTCCTCATTGATATCAGCGAATCCATGGGATGGTCATCGGAGCCCGGTGTTCTGCCCACGAAGCTCTGGTATGCCAAGCACCTCGCCGCTTCGTTGGCGCTGATTCTTCTGCGCCAAGGAGATTCGGTGGGCCTCGCCGCGTTTCATGATCGAGTGGTCGAGCGTGTGCACGCCCGCGGAGGGCGACGACAGTGGAACGAGATCGCGCGCCGAATCGGGGCGTTGTCCGCCGAGGGTGGCACGTCCGCCGAGGGGGCCCTGCGTGATCTCGCGGTGCGACTCCGGAGGAGCGGTCTCGTTGTCCTTTTTTCGGATCTCCTGGTTCGCCCTGACGAGACGCTCACCGCGCTGAAGTTCCTCCGACATCACGGGCACGAGGTGCTCGTCTTCCACCTCATTGATCCGGGTGAACGAGAGCTACCCTCTGCTTCAGAAGCTCGGTTCTTCGATCCCGAGACCGACGAGGAACTCTTGGTTAGCGTAGCGGACATTCGTTCCGAGTACCGCGAGGCGGTCAGCGAGGCTTTGGCCGAATGGCAGAGAAAGCTCCGGCCACACGGAATCGACTATCACGTGATTGATACGGACAGGCCGCTCTCACTGGCCCTGCGCGCATACCTTCGCAAACGTGAGCGTTTGGGATGACAAGCTGCAACGGAATCGACTTATGGGTGCGCTGAGCCCTCTCTTTTTTGCGGCAGGGTTGGCCGTAGGTGTGCCGATCTTCCTCCATTTGTTCCAGCGGCATCAAACCCGGCGGGTGTCGTTCCCGGCACTTCGCTACCTCCAACGCACCGAACGTGAGCATGCCCGTCAGATTCGGCTGCGCCAACTCATCTTGTTGCTCGTCCGTGTGGCCGTGGTACTGGTCCTAGTCGGCGCCGGCGCCAGACTGTTCTTCAACGGGCGCGGTACCGCTCATCCACCGACCGCGGTCGTCATCGTATTGGATAACTCCATGAGCAGCGGACTCGTGATCGGCGAGCAGCGCGTTCTGGACCGACTCAAGGCACTCGCGATCGCCTCCCTGGACGAGGCGTCGCCCGAAGACCGATTCTGGGTGCTCCGCGCTGGAGAGCCCTGGCTGCCAGCACTCCCAGGCGGTGCAGCAGAAGCCAGACTCGCGATTGAAGCGACCGAGCCGAGTGACGCCTGGGGGGACTTGGCTTCTGCCGTCCGTCGGGCCTCATTGCTCGTGAGTGCGACCGAACTAAAGCATTACGAGGTCCACCTTCTTTCGGACCTGCAACGGACGGGCTTCCCAATCAATGGTGACCAGCCGGCAGGAGATGTTCCGGTCATCGTATGGGAAGCTGATGAGGACACGCCTTCGAATGGGGCTTTGACTCAGCTGGTCGTAGGAGGAGGCCTCCCCCCGCTCGAAGGCCAGCGGTCGGAGGTGACGATCACGGCTCTTGAGAACGGAGGTGATACCGCGCGCCTCGCTCTGCGTCTTGTGGTGAACGAGAGAATCCGAGGGGCGGCGAGTGTCCCTCCGGGCTCCGCCACGTCCGTCGGTCTCCCGCCTGCGGGGGGTGGTTGGATTCGGGGATACGCGGATTCGGACCCAGATGCGCTTCGGGCCGACGACCGACGCTATTTCGCTTACAAATCACGACCGGCTCCGACCGTGGCCTCTGCTGGGGTAGCTGGCCTGTTCGCTGACCAGGCGCTTTCTGTGTTGGAGTCGGCTGGAAGAATCACGGTGGTTCCGATCGCCGGTGCGGATCTTCTCGTGAGCGCGGAAGGTGAGGGGCTCGACGGGGTTCGGCCGTTGGGTAGTGTGCTCGTCATCCCCCCGGCCGATCCCACGAGGCTACCCGCCCTCAATCGGAGACTGGCGGACGCACAGATCCCCTGGCGACTCGAGGCACGCTCGACCACGGGGGACGCGGACCTCTCAGGAAGGCTCCTCCCTGAGGCCCTCTCTGGCGTCCGTGCCCGGGAGTGGTATCGATTGCGTCTGATTGGCGACCCCATAAATGGCGCGTCTGTACTCGTGGAAGCCGGTGACGATTCGTGGGCGGTTCAAGGGCAAGACGCCCTTGGCCGCCGATACCTACTGGTGGCGTCAGCGCTCGATGCCGCTTCGTCCAGCCTTCCTGTCTCGACTGCGATGCTGCAGTTCTTCGATTGGGCAGCCAGCGAATGGGCGGGCCTCGGTGGCGTGGCCAGTCCTCATTTCGCGGGAGACCACCTCTCCGCGCCCCGGACCGCGACCAAGGTCCGTTTCCCCTCCGGCGAGGAGTTTGACATCGACGGGACGCGCATGGTGCGCGGAACGGGAAGCTCTGGCTTCTACACCTTTCTAGACGGCGACAACGAGATCTCCGTTGTCGCCGTAAACAGCCCAGTCGAGGAGTCTCGTCTCAGTCCATTGTCCAGCGAAGAACTACGATCGCAGATCGGGCGCGAGGTCGTGGTCGTTCGCCGTGAAGCACAGTGGTCACGAAATGTCTTCCGGTCCCGCCAGGGGCCAGAATTGTGGTGGACCCTCCTCCTGGTGGCCGTCTCCCTTCTGATCGTTGAAGCACTCCTCGCCGCTTCGGGGAGAGTCGGACGCGCTTCGACCACCCGAGCGCAGTCTTCACAGAAACCAGTGGTCGATGCCGCGGCCTGATCCAATTCTGGCTGCGGTAGCCTCCTGTCCAGCCGTCCAAACGACTGCGTCTACCCTTCCGGCGGCCGGGCACACGAGGCGGCTGGGCGGCGTCCATGGATCTCTTGGACCTCTGGTCGTTGCGGCGTTGCATCAAGCGAATCCCGAGCGAGTGTTCGTGGTGCTGGCCAGATCCCCACGCGACGCCATCGCCGCCGAAGCTGATCTCGAGGCTGTGCTCGGCGGCCCTGGCGCATCGCATTTGTATCCTCAAAAGGAAGCTCTGCCCTACGAGGAAAGCGAACCCCATCTAGAGATCGGCGGACTGCGTGTGGAGGCCGTTGAGGCGCTCTTCTCCGGCCGGACCCAGATCCTGGTCACCACACCACGGGCGCTTCAAGAGCGTGTCCCGATGCCAGTCGAACTTGCAAGCTTGAGACGGACGCTCCGAGTCGGTGACACACTCACCTTCTCCGAGCTACCTCAGTACCTCGAGGCCCGCGGCTTTGACCGCGTCCCTCTGGTCGAGGCGGTCGGGCAGTTCGCTGTGCGAGGCGGCATTCTGGATGTTTTCTCCGTCGCTGCCGGCGACCCGGTAAGAATCGAATTCTGGGGAGACGAGATCGAATCGATCCGCAGCTTCAACATCTTGGATCAAAGATCGATTGGCGAGTTGGGCCTCACCCATATCCTCCCGGTAGACTTCCGCAGGGCAGAAGCAAATGACTCGACCGTTCCCAAGTCGCTGCTCGAGCTGCTGCCTGCGGACGCGGTCTTCACAACGTTCGGGGACTGGGACGTACACGAGGACGTAGTCCGGACGTGGACCCGGGTCACCACGCTCTACGCGGACCTGGTCCATTCGGGGGCAACCCCCCACAAGCCCGACGGACTCTTTTTAGAGCCCGAAGACTTTGAGCTGCGGGCCGCTGCCTTCCCCAAGCTCGAATTGAGATCGGATCAAGTTGACGGACTCACACTGGACGCGCAGCCAGCCCTCGAAATCGATCGCGACATGGGCCGCCTGGAGGCGTACCTCCAGGACGGGCTCGCCGGAGGATTCAGGACATTCCTCTTGTGTGACAACGACGGTCAACTGCAACGCTTGGAGGAAATCCTCGGGGGCCCCCAGCGCGTCACGGTGGGAACCACGATTGGGCTGGGATCGCTGTCCACCGGCTTCGAGCTCAGATGCAGCGCCACGCCCCTCAGGGTGCTTAATGACCACGAGATTTTTCGCCGTTCCCGCCGGGTCCGTGGAAGCAGGCGCTTTCGCGGTGCCGTCGCGCTTGAGAGCCTGTCGCAGCTCACGCCTGGAGACTTCGTGGTTCACATGGACCACGGCGTGGGTCGCTTCAAGGGACTGGAGCACCTCGAAGTAGCTGGTCAGGAGATCGAGACGCTCGCCATCGAGTACCAAGGCGGCGAGATCCTGAGACTCCCCATCTATCGACTCGATGCGTTAGAGCGATGGGTCGGCGAGGACGAAGATGCGCAGCCCCCGACACTTCATCGTATTGGCGGGAAACGCTGGAAGACGCTGAAGAACAAGACCGAGCGGGTCATTGAGCAGATGACCGCCGAACTCCTCGAACTCTACGCACGAAGGGAAGCTGCCCGCGGATTTTCCTTCTCCAAAGACACACGCTGGCAAATGGAAATGGAGTCTTCGTTTCTCTACGAGGATACTCCTGACCAGCGCTCTGCCGCCGAGAGTGTAAAACGTGACATGGAGTCGCCCAGGCCCATGGATCGACTGGTGTGCGGCGACGTCGGATACGGGAAGACCGAAGTGGCCGTGCGCGCTGCATTCAAGGCTATCCAAGACGGAAAGCAGGTGGCCGTCTTGGCACCGACCACCATTCTCGTAGAGCAACATCGCCACACATTCGATGAGCGCCTGGCGGACTACCCTGTGAAGGTCGGCGCGTTAAGCCGCTTCCGCTCGGCAAAAGAGCAACGGGAGATCCTGACCGGGGTCGCAAAGGGTGAGGTCGATATCGTTGTTGGCACACATCGCCTGCTCTCGGATGACGTCACATTCCGGGACTTGGGGCTCCTCATTGTGGATGAAGAGCAGCGTTTCGGAGTGAAGCACAAGGAGAAGCTGAAGCGCCTGCGCGCGTCCGTTGACGTGTTGACCCTGTCCGCCACTCCCATACCGCGCACGCTCTATCTGTCGATGTCCGGCATCCGAGATATGTCGCTGATTCGGACGCCCCCGCGGGATCGTATGCCGATCTATACCCATGTCCTGCCGTGGACCGATCAGCTTCTTGCCGAAGCGCTTCACCGCGAGCTCGATCGCGGAGGGCAGGCGTTCTTCATGCACAATCGCATCGATACGATCTACACCGTTGCCGAAGAAGTTCGGGCGCTGGTCCCCGAGGCGAGAATCGCGGTAGGTCATGGCCAGATGAGTGGACGTGAGCTCGACAAAGTCATGCGGGCTTTCGTCGACGGCGAGGTCGATATTCTCGTGTGTTCCTCGATCATCGAGAACGGTCTGGATGTGCCGAACGCCAATACGCTCATCGTGGACCGCGCCGACCGTTTCGGATTATCTCAACTCTACCAGATCCGCGGCCGGGTCGGTCGCTCGGACCGGCGCGCCTACTGCTATCTGCTGGTGCCCGACAACGTCGCCGAAGACGCAGAGCGGCGCCTGAGAGTTCTTGAGCATTATACCGAACTGGGTTCTGGGTATGCCGTGGCCGTCCGTGATCTGGAAATGCGGGGCGCCGGGAACCTGCTCGGGGCGGACCAGTCGGGCTTCGCCCAACAGATAGGCATCGAGGCCTACATGCGTCTTTTGAAGAAGACCGTAGACAGAATCCAAAACGGCGACCAGCAACCCGAATGGCCAGACCCCGACGTCTCACTGGCGGGACCTGCTTATCTTCCTGACGGGTATGTATCAGACTCAGCACAAAAGCTCCATCTTTACCGCCGGCTGTCACGGGTCGGCGGTCGCACTGAGGTCGAGTCGCTGAGAATGGAACTCAAGGATCGATTTGGCCCACTGCCTGCAGAGGCAGGGCGCCTTCTTGACATGACCGTGGTTCGCGTGCTGGGAAGGACTTTGGGTGTCGAGCGTATCCTGGTGAACAAAGACTCCGCCCGGGTCACGTTTCGCCAGGGCGTCGTTCCTCGTATGGCGATATTGGATGGCCCACTACGCCAGCGGCACACAGAGGCGGAAATTCGCCGTATGGACCCCTTTTCGCTGGTGTTGAAGCAGGTCGGTCTCGATCCGATTTTGGAGACCGTGATGGTGGCAATGGACGCTCTGCGCTCGGCGCAGGCGGAACCAAATTGAGACAGCACTTGAGGTCAGGAGACCGGAGTTCGATGAAAACGAGATCAAAGCTGCTCGCGGCGACGCTGCTCTGCGGCCTCGCCCTGGGGTGTGCCCCGGAGGTATCAGATGACGCCCTAGTCGCGCGCGTGGGCCCCTACACCCTCAGCATCGATGACGTGGCAGACCTCCTCGTGAATGAGGAGCGATTCCCCGCTCAAGTCGCGGTGGTGGAACAGATCACCGATCTCTGGATTGAGTACGTCCGGTTGGCCGCCGCTGCCGCGGACGACAGCACCTTCGCGTCCATCGACTTCGAACCGCTCGTTCGCCAGCAGTACGAGCAGTACATGATCTTCCAACTCCGGGACTCTGTAGTCCAGGTCGACACGATGATCACGGACGCAGAGCTGAGGTCGCTGTACGAGGCTGACAACCCGGCGCTCCAGATCCGGGCGCGCCATCTGTTGCTGGCCTATCCACCCAACCCCACAGACGCCTCTCGCAACGCCGTCCGATCTCAAATCGAAGCTCTTCGGGCGCGCATTCTGAACGGCGAACGATTTCAGGCTTTGGCGCAGCAGTACAGCGCGGATCCCGGCACCGCGTCTCTGGGCGGCGACCTCGGGTTCTTCGGTCGCGGCGACATGTTGGCTCAGATCGAAGAGGCGGCCCTCGAGCTGGACATCGGTCAGGTCAGTGACCCCGTTGAGTCGCCATACGGGCTGCACCTCATCAAGCTCGAAGAACGCAGGGCACAAGGGTTCGAAGAAATCGCCTCGAACTTTCGCGCTCAAGTCCTGACTCAGCGTTATCTCGCGGCTGAGTCCACGTTCATCGCCGGAGTCGAAAACGGCGCCGCCGCCGAACCTGCGGAGGGCGCCTATGCGCTCGTCCGCGAGATGGCAGGGCAGCCTCAGAGCCGGTTGTCGGGCCGGGCGGCCACCCGGTCGGTGTTCGATTACGAAGGCGGAAAACTCACTGTCAGTGAGTTGCGCTTCGTGCTCCAAGGGCAAGAGCCTGCCTTCCTGGCTCAAGTCGCCATCGGTGACGACGACCAGATTGACGCCTTCCTGCGAAGCCTCGTGCAACGTGAGTTGCTTACCGAGCAAGCCCAGTCAGCCGGCTTTGAACCTTCGCCGGAAAGACTCGATTCCTTGGTAACGGACGCCCGTCTGCAACTGAAACGGGCGGCGATCACCCTCGGTCTCTTACGCTTGGAACGGGCGCCAGGCGAGCCTCTGGCCCAGGCAGTGTCACGGGGCGCCCGCAAGGCAGTGGAGAAAGTCGTGACGGGAGCTACCGACATGATCCGCCTGGGAGCGGTGAACTTTCAGCTCCGGCAGGGCGACGCGGAGATGGTATTCGACAGGGGCATCGGGTCGGCAATCCTCCGCATCGGGCAACTCCGAGCCAATCGCAGCGCATCTCTATTCGAGGAAGCCGACAGCGCAGGTCGGAACCCCTGACTTCGCAACGGTTTACGATCTGACTATGGCAAAACGATTCGCTACGGCTTGCGCCGTGCTGATGCTCCTGGCAGCACCCTCGATTGGGTCCGCCCAACTTTCGTCACCCGACGACGACATTGTGGATCGCGTCGTCGCCATCGTAGGCGACTCGGTCGTCTTGCAAAGTCAGCTTCAGGAAGAGGTCCAACGCCTCATGTTGACCGAGGGCATCACGACTCCTCCTGTGGGGCCAGAGCTCGATCAGTTGATGAAAGAAGTCCTCGATCAGTGGATCAACCGTGTGCTCATCCTGCGCGAGGCGGGCCGCGACTCGTTGATTCGGGTCGACGACACGCTCGTTGAGGAGCGCGTGACGCAACAGGTCGAGTCGACGATGCAACAGGTCGGCGGGCAACCCGCGCTCCAGCAAGCCCTCGCGAGCGAGGGACTGACGCTAGCCGAGTATAGGGACATGTTCCGCGTTCAGATCCGCGATGAGCAAACGCAGCAAATGTTCTTGCAGTTGAGATTGAGAGATGCTCCCGACATTGAGATCTCTGAAGACGACATGCTCGCCACCTTCCAGGCCGCTCGGGGCAACCTGGAGCAACGTCCGAAGATGATCACCTTCGACCAGGTGGTGATTCGGCCGCTCCCCTCCAGCGCGTCCAGAGACAGCGCGAGAGCAAAGGGCGAAGGCGTTCTGGCCAAGCTCCAGGCGGGCGAGGACTTCGCAGAACTCGCGACAGCCTACTCTGACGATCCTGGTAGTGGCGCGCTTGGAGGCGACCTCGGCTGGTTCCGACGCGGTCGTATGGTTAAGGAATTCGAAGACGCTGCGTTCGCGCTCCTCGACGGTCAGGTCAGTGGACTCGTCGAGTCACAATTCGGCTTCCATATCATCAAGATCGAGCGGTCGAGGCCGGGAGAACGGCGGGGGCGGCACATCCTCCTGACCCCAGAAATGACAGAGGGGGACATGCAGGCTACGCGTGACACCGCCGTCGCGGTGGCTGCGTTGGCAACGGCGGGTCACTCCATGAAGGACCTCGTCACCCGATACGCCGACCCCGACGCCCCTGACTCGCTCACCGTTCAACTTGACCAGGTCGCAAGCCTTCCGCCGGGTTACGATGTAATCGGCAGGGCACTGACCGGCGACGTGCTCGGTCCCATCGAGTATGCGACGGGTCAGGGAGATTTTCGCCTCGCGATCATCAAGATCAACGTCGTGCGTGAAGCGGGTGCGCTCATCTTCGATGACGTTCGTGGCCAACTGGCTGATCAGCTTCAACAGCAGAAGAAGATTGCCAAGCTCTTAGATGACTTGCGGGCAAATACCTACATCGAGATCCGCAAGTAGGCGGGCGGCCAGTGCGCCCTCGCCTCGCAGTCACTCTGGGAGACCCCCGGGGAATTGGTCCGGAAGTCGCGTTCAAGGCCGGCGTAGGATTCGGTGTTGGACGAAAGCTCACCTTCGTAGGACCAGATCGGTTCGAGTCCGATGTCCCGGACGGACATGATTTCATCGGTATCGGCACATCGGATGAGACAAACGCGAGCGCGGGCAGAGCCTCAGGGATGGCGATCGAAAGAGCCGTTCGAGGGGCCCTAGACGGCGAGTTTCATGCGGTGGTCACGGCTCCGGTACACAAGCCTTCTCTTCACGCAGCAGGTTGGGCTGTGCCAGGGCAAACAGAACTGCTTCGTGACCTGAGCCATGCGGCGTGCGTAGGGATGTTGATGAACGCCGAACGTACCAGACTCGGCGTCCCACTGCGGATCCTCCTGGCGACGACCCATCACGCGCTCCGCGATGTCCCGGCTCTCGTGACCCGCTCGACCTTGGTCGAGCAGACGCGACTGCTGGCTGAGTCTCTTCGTCGTGATTGGCAGATCGCGGAACCGCGAGTTGCGCTTTGCGCGCTCAATCCACACGCGTCTGACGAAGGCCTGTTCGGGGACGAGGAGTCGACCACCCTGGCGCCCGCGGTAGAGGACCTTCGCGGCTCCGGCTGGGACGTGTCGGGACCGCTGCCAGCGGACACAGTTTTTCTGCGCGCACTCGCCGGAGAATTCGACGCCGTGGTGGCACCTTACCACGACGTCGGCATGGCTGCGTTCAAAACCGTGTCATTTGGCACGGGAGTGAACGTGACCCTGGGCCTCCCCTTCGTGCGGACCTCACCGGACCACGGGACGGCTTTTGAGATCGCGGGGTCCGGACAGGCGGACGCGTCCTCCATGACCGAAGCGATGCATCTGGCCGAGCGGCTGGCCGCAGCGCGCTTTGACACAGATTCGGTCGATGTCTAACCTTCCCTCCCGGCACCTGTTGGCCCCTTCGTCCTCTTGCGGTCCGGTCCGGTGATCAAGCTTACGAACGTGTCCAAGGAGTATCCGAAACGCGGCTTCGCGCTTCGGGACGTGTCGTTCCATGTGAAGAAGGGTGAGTTCGCCTTCATTACGGGGCACTCCGGTTCCGGCAAGTCGACGACGATGCGCCTGATTCACATGGCGGATCAGCCCACGGATGGTGAAGTGCGTGTCACCGGCTACTCGTCCGACAAGGTGACGGAGCGAGACCTATGGAAAGTGCGAAGGCGGGTCGGGATCGTCTTCCAGGATTTCCGACTGCTCCCCGGTCGGACGGCTCTCGAGAATGTGGCCTTTGTCCTCGAGGTCACCGGAACAACGCCCAGAAGCATCCTACCTCGAGCGCAGAAACTTCTAACTCAGGTGGGCCTCGCGCCTAAGGCCGGCTCGCTGGTCCACGAATTGTCGGGCGGAGAACAGCAACGGGTCGCAATCGCGCGCGCTCTCGCCAACGACCCCTACCTACTTCTTGCAGACGAGCCCACCGGTAACCTGGACGATCGCGCAACCCGAGGCGTGATGGACCTCTTCTGGGATATCAACGCTACCGGGATGGCCGTGCTCATGGCCACGCACGATCTAGAACTCGTCCGTCGTTATCCGAACGCCCGGGTCTTCGAACTCGATCAGGGTCGACTGGTTTACGACTCGGCGACGGGCTAAGGGAAGGCACATGTACGCACTGAGAGAAGCCATCAACGCCTTTCGCCGAGCGCCCGTCCTGACCGGGCTGTCCTCCGCGATGGTGGGTCTCGCACTCTTCGTAGTCGGGCTCTTTGGGCTCGCCGCGTATAACTTGCAGCTCACGCTCAGCGCTATTGAAGAGCGCGTCGAGATCGCGGTGCATTTGCGTGACGACGCCCGCCAGAGCGAGATCGAGCTGGCACAGAGCGAGCTCGCGGAGATCCCCGAAGTCCGGCTGGTGAGCTATATCTCGAAACGAGAGGCACTGGAGCGGGCCCGAGCGGAACTCCCCGATTTCAGTGACTTGTTCAACGACCTCGAGGTGAACCCCCTGCCCCAGTCGCTCGAGATCGAGCTACAACCGGGCGATCGGAGCCCGGAATCGTTAGAGAAGATCTCGGCGGCCGCGATGGCGTATCCGTTCGTTGAAGACGCCCTTTATGGCCGTGAGTGGGTCGACAAACTGTTCACGCTGCGACGTATCGGAGCAGCAACGACGCTCGCGCTCGGGTCGGCATTCGCGTTGGTTGCGGCACTCATCATAGGAACAGCCCTTCGCATCGCGATCTTCGCGCGCAGAGAAGAGATCTACGTCATGCGCTTGGTTGGGGCGAAGAAGAGCTTCATTCGCGGGCCGTTCCTCCTCGAGGGCGCGATCGCAGGCCTCCTAGGTGGCCTATTCGCATGGGGCCTGACCTGGGGCTCGTACCGCAGCGTGTACGCCCTCCTTTTTGAGATAGCCTGGATTCCCCCGTCCTGGATATTCGGCGGCTTGGTGGCTGGCGTCCTGTTTGGAGCCGCCGCGAGTGCCCTGGCGATTCGGCGTCACCTGAAGGAGATCTAGCTTGCGCTCCGCAATGCGATTCGGGGTGCATGTTTTTCTCCTTGCGGTTGCTCTATTGATCGGAGCCGCAACGGCTTCCTCGGCCTCGGCGCAGTCCGACATTCGCCGTGAAATTCTCAATAGTCAGCGGAGGCTCGAACAGATTAGGGCAGAGCGCGCCCGGCTAGAGCAAGAAATCACGGGCGTCCGAAACAGCGTGCGCTCAAGCGCGTCGGAGTTGGCCAACGTCGAACGCAGACTGTCCGCCTCACGCTCGGTCCTCGCTGAGATCCAATTTCAGTCGGATGCGACCACAGAGCAGGTGCAAAACACAACGGTCGAACTGGTTCAGTCCCGAGAACGCCTCGCTGAGAACAAGGCCGTCCTGTATCGCCGGCTACGAGACATCTACAAGATGGGCCCGCTGAACACGGCGCGCGTCCTCCTCGGGGCTTCGTCGTTTTCGGACCTGATCAATCGCTACAGATACCTCCAGCGGATCGCGACCTTCGACCGATCCATCGTAGATCGAGTTGCGGAACTCGAGGCCCAACTCGTGGAACGGAATTCAGACCTACAGCAGCGTATGGCCGAGTTGGGTAGCCTGCGCCAGAACCGCCTCGGCGAAGTCGCGGAACTCCGCTCCGTCGAGTCTGAACATCAGTCCACGCTCGCCGAGTTCCGAGCACAGGAGACGCGGACCACCACACGTCTCGAACAGCTCGATGCGGACGAGGGGCGTATGACCTCATTC
>CALFPJ010000093.1 GCA_937919655.1 uncultured Gemmatimonadales bacterium | reverse complement strand
TAAGGTCCTGCACACGCCTGGGCACACCCCCGAGCATATTTGCTTCGAGATCACCGATGGTGCCGCGTCCACCGAGCCCATGGGCATCATCACGGGAGACTTCATCTTTGTCGGCGATGTGGGCCGCCCGGATCTCCTAGAGAAGGCCGCCGGCGTTGCCGACACGATGGAAGCAGGCGCGCGCGTGCTCTATCGGGCGCTTGAGCGCTTTCGTGACATGCCCGCCTACCTACAGATCCTCCCGGGCCACGGCGCTGGTTCCGCGTGCGGCAAGGCGCTCGGATCGGTGGCGTCATCCACCCTCGGCTATGAACGATTGGTCAACTGGGCGTTCCAATGCGAGACCGAGGCAGACTTCGTGTCAGAGGTCCTGCAGGATCAGCCTGAGCCTCCCTTCTACTTTGCGGAAATGAAGCGCATGAACCGGGACGGCCCGGCAGTGTTGGACCGGCTCCCGCGGCCCAAGCGTATGGAGCCGGGCGCTTTGGCCGAGCTTCTGGGTGACGGCGGGATCGTGGTCGACACCCGTGATCGTGCCCGCTTCGCCGCCGGTCATGTTGCGGGCACGATCAACGTGCCGCTCGACAACGGGTTTCCGAACTGGTGTGGTTGGCTTCTTCCGTACGACCGGCCTGTGTATTTCATCGTCGAGTCGGCGGCGCAGGCGAACCAGGCCGCGCGTGACTTGGCGTTCATCGGGATCGACAACTCAGCTGGGTATTTCGATGGCGCCGCTCTCGACGCTTGGCCGGCAGCCCACGGGGCATTGGAAACGACGACGGTCATCGATTGGCCGGCTGCAGACAAGGCTGTTGATGAGGAAAGCGCGCATCTCATCGATGTTCGCAAGCTGACGGAATGGAACGAGGGGCATGCGCCTGGCGCGGCGCACGTCCATCTAGGATACCTGCGGGGCCGGCTCGATGAGCTACCACGCGATCGACCGTTATTGCTGTACTGCAGGACCGGACACCGGTCGGGGATCGGCGTGAGCATCTTACAAGCGGAGGGCTTCTCGGACGTCCGGAATGTCGATGGTGGCATTACCGATCGGACGCGGCGGGGGCTCGCCACGGTGTAGTGTGAGGCCGGGACGCCGTTATTTCTGGCTTTAGAGGGGCGAATGGCCCTAAATTGTGCCGTCCCTAGCAGCTTCCCTGCCGAGTCCTCCCTGGGTCCATGTCAGAATCGGGTAAAAAGAAGGAGCTCGGCGGATACGCGCGTTCAATCGATGCGCTGTTTTCCGCCGGATCCGCCGAGTCGACGTCGGTTCCGGACGACGCCATCCAGGCGGGAGGCCAGGCTGTCGTTGAGATCGCTGCCGTCCACTCAGACACCTTGCTTGATCCGTTCGTGGAGATCCCCGGGCAGAACGCGACCGCGGGTGGGGATCCCCTAGCCACAGATGTGACATGGGAGGTGGTACCAGACTCGGTGGAGCGCGCAGCCTCGGGCGTGGACGCCGATCCCGATGCCCTCTCTGCCGCGCTCGATCGTTTCTTGGCCAGCGACCCACTGGAGCGCGATGGTCAGGCGCATGAGATTCGCGAGATGGTGGCCGCGCTCCGGGCTGTCAACGCGTTGGACCCCCTTGCGGATGCGGTCGAGCGGCTGGTGATTGAAGCCCACGACGACGAGGCGAGTCTCGCGTTGGCTGACTTGATGCTCACTGCCGGCGTAGCGAGTCGCATCGCGGCGCGCCTCGGGGCCGAGCGGGACGCAGAGCGGCGGGCCCAGTTGCTCAAGGTGTGCAAGGCGGTCGGGGTCGAGATGGCGGTTGCGATTGCCGATGCGTTGTCGGACACCTACGAGCGGTTCGCTCGACGTGCCTTCATGGATGCCATGGTCATGCTCGGGAACACCGCCATGGTCGTTGTCGAGCAGATGATCGACGACAAACGTTGGTTTGTTGTGCGGAACGCGGTCGCAATCTTGGGCGAGGTCGGAGGCGACCGTGCGGTCGAACTCATCACGAGCACGCTGGCCCATACAAATGGGCGCGTCCGACGTGAGGCGCTCCTTGCTCTCGCCAAGATCGGAGGTGAGGACGCGGGTCAACTCGTTTATGGGATGCTCGAAGATCCGGATCCTGAGGCGCGTCTCGCTGCCGTGATGGCTGCTGGCGCGCTGAAAGTGGAGCGTGCGCTAAGGCCGCTTCTCGGCATTCTCGAGTCCGAATCAGATTCGACTGTAAGGGTCGGAATTTTGCAGGCGTTGGGTAAACTAGGCGATCCGGGGGCTGTAAACTCTATCGAGAAGTACGCAGTGGGATCGTTCTTTTCAAAGCCACCCACCGACACCCGCATCGCCGCTTATCGCGCGCTGTTTCACATTGGCACGCCTCACGCCAAGCGCCTGCTTGGTCAGGCGGTCGACGACAAGAGCCCAGAGGTTAAAGCGGCCGTGCGGGACATGCTGGGGATGCGGTAGAAGTCGACAGCCAGTCGGGGCGGTCAAAGGTAGTCCTCAGAAGCCCGCTACAGGGCCCCCAGCGCACGCGCCATCGCCCTCAAGAAGATCGGTATCTCACGAGCCGCGCGTGCCGGAGACGGGAAGGGTTCTTGAGCCGAGTGCCCGAACAGGCGCGTCACCGTCGCGTACGAGCCCGGGTTCGGCAGCAGAGTCTCCTTCAGCCGTAGCCCCTCGGTGAACGGGATCAGGTGATCCCGATAGCCGTGCACGATATGTACAGGCTGAGTCACTCGCCGCAGGGCTGGGCCCACTGCCATGGTGGGCTCGACCCGTTCTCCGGCCTCCGCCAGTTGCGAGGCCAAGCGTGCACCCGCGATTGGCTCCGGATCGCTGTCGGCTGGCGGCGCGATAAGATCGAACAGGGCCCATCGTTCATCCGCGATACGCGTGCGCGCTTCCCGTTTGGCGGGGTCGTAGATCGGGTCCCAGGCCACGGCGCCGGTGTCCCCAGCCAGCGACGCGAGCGCGCGCAACTCTCGCGCGACATCGTGGGCATCTTCGTACCCGGGCACATCGATCAGATAGTTCGCCCCCACGATCCACCGGCCGTATGGATCCGGCCGTTGAACGTAGGACACCCCTCCGTACTCGTGTCGTCCCGTGAACATGAACTGAATGGTGCGCTCAAGGTCACAATACCCTCCGAATCCGATGGTGGTACCGACGTGTTCGCTAATCGTCGGGTCACTCATCGCCACGATGGTGTGTGGCGCACCGAACGAGAACCCCACCAGCCCATAAGGCTCCGCGCGCACGTCAGACATCGACTGAAGCGCGTCGATGCACGCCCGTATTGTGCGTCCGGTCAGCCCCGGCGCAACGTTCATGTGGCGCCATTCTGGTACGTCCGGCACGATCACGGCGGCTCCAGTCGCCGCCAGGGCCCGAGTGAAGCGAATCAGCTGGGCGTGGGTGCGTCCCGGGCGGGTGATCCCGTGCATGACGATCCATGCGGGCAAGGGCTCCTTGGCGCCGCGGGGACGTAACAACGTCGCGGGCACCGAGAGCCCGTCGCGGTTCAGCGTGATCTCAGCTTCAATCACGTCGGCTCGGCCGGTGATCCAGGCCCGAATGTAACGCGCGGTTTTTAATGTGGAGGAGGACATGTCAGAAGTTACCGGACGCCAGTTACGCAGGGCCAGCCAGAGGACGACGTACTCGCGCTCGTCCGTTGGCGTATTTTGCAGATCCGGCTTGCTCCGCAGCCCTCCTCTGAGCATCATCGGGCGAGAACTTCCAGACCATATCAGGAGAATACCGTGAAGCGTACCACGTTTGTCCTCGCGTTCCTTGCCGCGTTTTTTGTCGGCCCGGTCGCGGCCCAAGAAGGTCCTAAGATCGCGCATGGGTCTGTGGCTGGTCGGCCTTACAGCCCTGCAGTCCAGGTGGGGAATATCTTCTGGCTCTCTGGGAAGATCGGCGCCACGCCGGAGACGCGCGCAATGACTGAGGGACGTGTGGCTGCGGAGACGCACAACATCA
Source organism: uncultured Gemmatimonadales bacterium (assembly GCA_937919655.1). Lineage (GTDB taxonomy): Bacteria > Gemmatimonadota > Gemmatimonadetes > Longimicrobiales > Gaopeijiaceae > CALFPJ01. The sequence continues at coordinate 22,587 of CALFPJ010000093.1, read as the reverse complement.
TGGGATCCTTCCAGGAACTGCTCGCCGAGCAAGGAATGGATCTCAGCAACGTTGTGCGGGCCGTCGTCTACCTGATCGACATCGCGGACTACGCGGAGATGAATGAGGCTTACGGGTCTTATTTTCTATCTGATGCGCCCTCTCGGGTGACTGTCGCCGTGGCTGGAATCGTCGCGGAATCAGCGATTGAGATCAGCTTCATCGCCGTAAAGAATTGACGCGGCCCGAAACAAAGCTGGAGGCTCCGATTCGATGGCGTCTTTAGACCGCAGACGGTTCCTGACCGTCTTTGGGGGTGCCTCGTTGGTGTGGCCCAATGCGGTTGAGGCGCTCGCCCTGCAACTGGCACCCGGCGGCGGGGCCGACGATGAGGCGTTTTGGGGTGTTGTCCGTGGGCAGTTCCTGATTCCCACGGACCGGATCTACCTGAACAACGGAACGCTCGGGGCTCCTCCGAGAGTAGTGGTGGACGCGGTCGCTGAACACGCTCGCCGCGTGGCGAGCACCTATCCTCCCGGCGTGGCGTGGGACGATGTGAAGCGCTCGCTCGCCGGCCTCGTGGGTGGTGATCCTGAGGGGTTCGTTTTCCCGCGCAACACCACGGAGGCGATGAACTTTGTGGCCAACGGGCTCGACCTCCCGGAGGGTGCGGAAGTGCTCTCCACCAATCACGAGCACATTGGAGGGCTTGAGCCTTGGAAGTTGATTACCCGCCGGCACGCACTCCCCCTCAAGATCGTTTCACTGCCGGCGCCAGCGACTTCGAGTGAACAGCTTCTCGAAGCTGTGTGGGGGGGCGTGAGCGACGCGACGCGCGTGGTGTGTGTGTCTCATTTGACGTTCACCACCGGGACGTTGCTCCCCGTGACTGAGTTGGCCGCGCGTTGTGCCGCGAGAGACATCGTGCTCGTGATCGATGGTGCGCACCCGCCGGGCATGCTGCAGATGGACCTGTCCACGCTAGGTGGGGACTTCTATGCGAGTTCGCCACACAAGTGGCTTCTCGCTCCCCAGGGGACGGGCCTCCTGTATATTGCCGAGCCCTGGCGCGAACGCCTGTGGCCGACGCTCGCCTCAGGCGGTTGGGACGACATGTCCTTGGGCGCCCATCGATTCAACCACATGGGGACGATGGATGAGTCCCGCATTGCAGGGCTATTAGCTGCCACCGAGTTTTTCGCAGCCATCGGGATGGCCCGGGTGGAGGCCCGGGTCCGCTACCTCCGTGGCCTGATGCAGGACGGCCTGAGTGCGATTCCGGGCGTCTCCGTTGTGACGCCCTCGGACAACGCTCTCAACGCGGCGATGGTCTCATTCCGTATTGATGGGGTGGAGTCGCTGGCCCTCCAAGCCCACCTTTCGCGTACCGCGAAAATCCGGACGCGTGTGATCGGAGAGTACGACTACGGCTGGATGCGACTCTCGACGCACATCTACAACACGCCGGCCGACGTGGCGCGAACCCTGGAACTGCTGGCACGGGTCGCCCGCGATGGTGTTCCTGCCCGTGACGAACGGGCGTAGTTGCGACCCCACGGAGACCGAATGATCAGACGTTTTGCGGGGCTGTCCGCGGCCCTTAGGCGCGCGAAGCCATGACCGACCACCAGCCGCCCTATCGCGCGGCCGTAGTCGCTGGACTGTCAGTGTTTGTGCTCTACGTCCTCACGCTGGCGCCCACCACGGCGTTTTGGGACACCAGCGAGTACATCGCCACGGCTCACATCCTTGGCATCCCTCACCCGCCCGGAAATCCACTGTTTGTGTTTTTGGGCCGAGTGTGGAGCCTGTTGCTGGCGCCCACAGGCCTACCCGTCGCGGTGCGCATCAACCTATTGGCGGCGGCAACGAGCGCGGTGGCCTCCGGCTTCTTGTATCTCGTCTCGCATCGCGTCTTGGCCACCTTCTTCACCGACCGCCGTTTGGCGTTAGTGGGGGCGGGCGCGTCTGCGCTCATTGGGGCCACGGCGTACACGGTGTGGGGCCAGTCGACCGTCAACGAAAAGGTCTATACGGTCAGCGTCGTGATCATCGCTGCCGTGACGTGGCTGGCCATCCGGTGGCGGGACCAGAAGGACGTACCGGGGAGCGAGCGATACCTACTATGGGCCGTATTCTTGATGGCGCTCGGCTCAACCAACCACCAGATGTCGATTCTGCCTCTGCCGGCCCTCGGCCTCTTGGTGTTGGTGACTGACCCTTGGGTCATGTTTCGCAAATCCGTCCTGCTGCGCGTGATTCCGCTAGGGCTGCTTGGCCTGTCATTCAACTTCGTGCTGCCCGTGCGGGCCGAACTTGAGCCGGTCATCAACGAAGGCGCCCCGACCTGCGAGTCCTTCAGGAGTGCAGCCGAGGCGGTCTTCACCAATGGAAAGATGGGTTGTCCCATGTTGGCGGATAACCTGGCGCGCAAGCAATACCAGACCCCGCCGGTAACGCAGCGGAAGGCGCCCTTCGGCGCGCAGGTAGAGATGTACCTGCAGTACTTCGACTGGCAGTGGTCGCGGGGTGTCGACCCCTCGGAATTGCCGGCTACGGCGCGCGTCCCTTTCACGCTTCTCTTCGCAGGGCTGGGGCTCGTGGGCTTGTTCGCCGTATGGCGCGCGGACCGTGGGATCTTCCTGTATCTGGTCGTGCTGATGGGTACGCTCAGTGTCGGGCTCGTGATCTACCTGAATTTCAAATTCGGTTACTCGTTGGCCCCCGAAATCGCAGACGCCAATCTCCACGAGGTCCGGGAACGCGACTATTTCTACGTGGGCAGCTTTCTAATCTGGGGTGCCCTCTCCGGGATCGGTCTGGCCTGGCTGTGGCACACGATTGCGGGTGCGTCTGGCGGGGCGCGTCGATACGCCCATTCAGCGCCGGTTCTTCTCATTGCGTTCTTCCCGTTGATGTTCAACTGGAGTTGGGCCTCGCGCGCTGGAGACTACGCGGCGCGCGATTGGGCGTACGACCTACTCATGAGCGTAGAGCCCTACGGCGTACTCTTCACGAACGGCGATAACGACACTTTCCCGTTGTGGTATGTCCAGGAAGTGGAAGGGGTGCGACAGGACGTGACGGTGATCGTCGGCCAATACCTGTTCACCACTTGGTATCCGAAGCAGCTCCAGAAGCTGACGAGCCTGGATCGGCAGAGGTCTTTCGATCAGGAACTGGTTCCCGGACTCTATCCGGACGCCGTCACCCCGACGAAATCGATCCTAGATCTAGACCCGGGACAGATGGACGAGATCGGCACGGCGCAGCTCAGCCAGGACCTAAGAATCCGATTCCCGAATATGGTGGTCCTTTATCCGGCAGACATGATCTTGGACCGGAGTCATCAGATCGCCCTATCTGTCATCCGGTATGCGATGGACGAACGGCCCATGTACTTCGCCTCATCGGGTGGTTTGATGAACGAGCTGGGCCTGGAGCAGTGGGGTGTGCGCCATGGTCTGGCCGTGAAGCTCGAGATGCGCCCGTTGGAGAGCGCGCCTCAAGAGACTTGGGTCCAGGGGAGCGCTGAGTACGGTGGGAAGTGGTTTGATCTCGAACGTTCACTGACGTTGTATCAAGACGTCTATCAGTTCCGAGGTATCAAAGATCGACCGATTTGGCAGGATCGCTCCACGCTGAACATCCCCTGGCAGTACTATGCCCTGGCGCTGCAGCTCTCGGACGCGGCACGGGTCGGCGGTGAGGACGAGGCCGTCGTTATCGCTCTCGAAGAGGACTCGTTCGGCTTCCAGATCGTAGCACAGGGTGGAGTGCGAGGCACGCCGGGGCCGGGTGGCGATCAATAGAACCGACCGGTGGCATTCGCGCGACTTGACGCTCTTCGGTCACTGCTGGTGAACCAGCTCAGCCGAGCGTAGCCCCGTCGACGATCCGTTTCATGCGGACTGCCTCGTCAGGCGCGAGGGACCGTCCCCCGACCAATTGGACGAGCGCCGACGCAGCCGATCCGTGATAGATCTTGTCAACGATGCGATCCAGCGCTGCGGACCCCGCCCGTTCTGGCGCGACCGTGGCGAAGTACCGATAGGCGCGGCCCTCGCGTTCGTGCTTCACGAGCCTTTTGCTCTCGAGTATCTGGAGCATCTTGAGCACGCCTGTGTATCCGAGCGTCTCGGATAGTTCGTCTTGTACTTCAGCCACGGTTCCCGAGCCCTCCTTTCAGAGAATGCTCAAGATATCAAGCTCTCGTTCGGTAAACCCCGTACCGTTCGCCATACCCCTCCCCCGGATGCGTCGCGGCCAGGCCCACCTGCATGACCGCTCTGAATCATACGCGCTGCCTGGCGGTTGATGACCCAGACCTGCCCCAACCTCACGCAGCGGGGAACCCCACAGGAATGGGAGGGTGCAAATCAGCATGACACGTTCCGATCTTTCGCAGGCTGAACTCCACAGGTACGCGCGCCACATCGCTCTCCCTGAGGTCGGCCTGGAAGGGCAGGCGCGCCTCAAGGCCGGCAAGGTTCTGTGTGTGGGCGCCGGCGGGCTTGGATCGCCGCTGTCGCTCTACCTCGCGGCCGCTGGGGTGGGGACTCTGGGTATCGTCGACTTCGATACCGTGGATACGAGCAATCTTCAGCGTCAAATCCTCCACGGCACAGAAGACGTGGGCCGTTCCAAGCTCGACAGCGCGGCCGACCGGTTGCGCTCCGTGAATCCGCATGTCGAGGTGATCCGGCACGAGGTCCGTCTCAGTGCCCAGAACGCGTGCGACATCTTGAGTGGGTACGACGTCGTCGTCGACGGGACTGACAACTTTCCCACCCGTTATCTGGTCAACGACGCGTGTGTGTTGCTGGGCAAACCCAACGTGTATGGCTCGGTATTTCGTTGGGAGGGGCAAGTCTCGGTTTTTGGGACCAAGGGCGGACCCTGTTACCGATGCCTCTTCCGTGAACCGCCTCCTCCGGGCCTCGTTCCCAATTGTGCCGAGGGGGGTGTGCTTGGCGTGCTCCCGGGCATTATCGGCTCGATGCAGGCGATGGAGACGATCAAGCTGCTCCTGGGTCAGGGGAACTCGCTTGCCGGACGGCTCCTGATCTTTGACGCACTAGAGATGACCTGGCGCGAGGTCGGCTTGCGCCGGAATCCCAACTGCCCAGTCTGCGGGGACACGCCGACGCAAACGGGTCTGATCGACTACGAGCTGTTTTGCGGGATCCGTGGTGACGACGACGCGAGGGAAGTGGACGGGGCGGCTCCAATTGGGCGCATGACCGCCGCCGCTCTGGCGGAGACCATGAGTGGCGGGCACGCTCCCTTCCTGTTGGATGTTCGCGAACCGTGGGAGTGGGCCGTAAGCAATCTGGCGGGGCATGGAGCGCGTCTTATTCCCCTGGCTGAACTCGAAGCTAGAATCGGCGAAGTGCCAAGGGGTCGACCGATCGTCGTCTATTGCCGCAGTGGGCAGCGCAGTCTCAATGCCGCCAGAAGGCTGGCAGTGGCCGGTTTTGGGCCGATCTCGAATCTGGAGGGGGGCATTCTCTCCTGGGCCCAAGACGTCGAGCCCGGGCTTCCGGTCGTTTAGGGGGTGCTTCTCTTCCGGATCTTCGCTCTAGGGTTCAGTTCTTCCTTGCTGATCGGCCTCGATCATCGACCGGTGTCGCGGCGACCGTCTTGCCCGCGATATGCCGGCGGTACGATCCTGGAGAATCACGCAATAACATTTCGCATCCAAGGATGATCCTCATGCGACGTATCGCTCTGCTCGCCGTTCTCGCTCTTGCCCTTCCTGTAGCAGTCGACGCTCAGGCTCGCTTGATGGTTGGTGGTGGTCTCAGTACACCCAACGGAGATTTTTCCGGTGCGGTGGACGCGGGCCTTCACGGACGGGTGGGTCTACAGGTCGGCGTGCCGGTCTTTCCCGTGAACATTCGCGCAGAGGGTGAGGTCCATCGATTTCCCGAGGTCACGGGCGGCGCAAAGACCAACATGATTGCGGGCACCGTAAGCGCGGTGATGTCTCTCGGCGGGATCGGGCTCTCCCCATACGTCCTTGCCGGATTCGGGCGCTACCGCGTCGACCCGAGTGCCACCGCCGCGGAGACGAACAAGGGATTCCACGGTGGATTCGGGGTCAGTCTTGGGGCCCTGGGCCTAGGAGGTTACGCCGAGATCCGCGTTGTGAATGTCAGCGGAGCAACGGGTGACACACGGTATATCCCGGTAACGGTGGGGCTGCGCTTCTAGACTGCCAGGGCAACTTCAGCGAAAAACGTCCCGCGCGCGGCCCCCTGGGCTGCGCGCGGGACGTCTGCTGTCAGTACGCGGCCAACTGCGTGATCGCGTCGACGATTCCTGGGGTTTGCGGAAGGATGACGTTCTCGACATCAGGCGCGTACGCCACCCAAGTGTCCATGGACGCCACACGTTTCACAGGCCCGTCCAGCCACTCAAAGAGCTCGTCCGCGATACGGGCCGCGATCTCGGAGCCGAGCCCCCAGGACAAAGAATCTTCGTGAACGACCATGACCTTCCCGGTCTTCTTCACCGAGTCGGCGATCCGCTCCATGTCGAAGGGCTGCACCGTACGTAGGTCGATAACCTCCGTTTCAATCCCGTGCTGCTCCGACACAATTTTGGCGGCGTCCATGCTTCGTTTCACCAGCGCGCCACATGTCACCAACGTGATGTCGGAGCCCTCTCTTCGGATCGCCGCCTTTCCGAAAGGAATCATGTAGTTTGGACCGGGGTTGCGACCCTTGTTGTAGACCTGGCGGTAAAGGTGTTTATGCTCGAGAAAGAGCACAGGATCCTCGCACCGCATCGCCGTCCGCAGGAGACCGTTGGCGTCCTCAGCGGTCGACGGCATGCACACGTGCAGGCCGGGGCAGTGGGTGAAGAGTGTCTCGCCCGTCTGCGAGTGATAGATCGCTCCGCCTTTCAGGTAGCCGCCGTAGGTGGTGCGAATCACAACCGGCGCTGAATAAGTGCCGTTCGAGCGATAGCGCATCGTGGCAAGTTCGTTGCGAATTTGGTGGAACGCCGGCCAGATATAGTCGAAGAACTGAATCTCCACGACCGGCTTCATGCCGCGCAGCGCTTGCCCGACGGCCCGGCCCACGATGTTGGCCTCGGCCAGAGGCGAGTTGTACACTCTCTCGGACCCGAACCGTTCCTGGAGCCCATGGGTGACTTTGAAGACGCCGCCCTTACCCTTCACCTTACCGAGCGCCTCAGCTTTCGAGACGTCCGCTACGTCTTCCCCGAACATGACGATGCGCGGGTCCCGCTCCATTTCGTCGCCCATGCAGGCGTTGAGGAGGTCGACCATGGTGAGGAGTTTGTCGTCCTCGTACTGAGGGTCGTCTTCGGTGTCGAAGGCGGCCGACCTTGGATCGACGTCCTCCGAAAATAGATGCTTGAGTGCGGTAGACGGATCGGGTTGAGGCGAGGCCAACGCGCGGTCCGCGGCGATCGAGACTTCTTCGAAGATCTCCGCTTCTAAAGCGTCGAGCTCCGCAGCGGTGGCGATCTCGTTGTCGATCAAGAGCGCCCTAGCAAGCGTAAGTGGATCGCGCGCCTCTTGGGCGACCATCTCCTCGTCGGTCCGGTACGCGCGCTCGTCGTCCGACATCGAATGCGAGTACGGGCGCGTGCAGTGCGCGTGCAGCAGCGCGGGCCCCTTACGGTCCCTCGCATAGGCGATCGCCTCACCCGCCGCCCGGTACGAATCCACCAAGCTGGTGCCGTCGCACTCGACGATGTGTAGGTCCGGAAAGCCAGACACCAGCTTCGAGATACTGCCCCCCGCGGTCTGTACCTCAATCGGGACACTGATGGCGTAGCCGTTGTCTTCGACCACGTAGACCACCGGCAGACGCAGGTTGCAGGCCGTATTCAACGACTCCCAGAACTCACCCCCGGAAGTTGTGCCGTCCCCGGTCGTCACGATGACGATCTCGTCTTCCTCGAAGCGTTCAACGAGCTCACGCACTCCCGCAACCGTAGCGATCTTTGTGCCCGCTTCGGCCGCGCCGACAGCTTGCAGGAACTGGGTCCCGGTCGGTGAGGAAGTGCTGGCAATGTTGTACCGAACGTCACCGTAGTGCGCGGGCATCTGCCGACCGCCAGACGCGGGGTCCGCTTCGGCGCCGACCGCCTGGAGTAGATGGTCCATGGCCGTCTGTCCGAGCGCGAGCGTCATTGCCCGGTCGCGGTAATAGACGAAGAACCAATCGTGGGCCGATTTGCAGTGTTCGGCTACCGCGACCCCGATCGCCTCGTGACCGGCGCCGGAGATCTGGAAGAAGATTTTATTTTGGCGCTTCAGGCTGATCTCACGATCATCGACGCGTCGCGCCGTGACCATCGTGCGATAGAACCGAAGCAGCTGCTCGTGGGAGAGTCCCCCGAGATCCGTTGCGGCCAGGATCTCTCTTTCTTGTGTCGCCATGTACTCCGCTGGGTCAGATCTCTGTGGCGCTTTTAAGATAGTAGGGAGCCGGGGGTGGGTCAGGGTATCCGGATCAATAAGTCGGTGCTAGGACCCCGGACCGTCGTCTAGCGCCCTGATTTCTGCAGCCACTTCCTCCGGCCTGGTCACGGGAAGCCTGCATGCGTAACCGCGGCACACATAGGCGGCCGGGCGACCGTCGACGAGGCCGCGGTCCTTCAGGAGTGGAACGCCAGGAGCGGCATCGCCCGGGGCACACCCCACGATCGTCACATTTCGGCCAAAGTCGGCGTGGGCTGCGCGGATGAGCGCCCGTGTCCCCTCTGAGTTACGGGCCCCAACAATCGCGATCTCGACGGGCGACGCTAGAGAACGATCGATTGCCGAGAGCATCCGCCCGAAGGCCGGGCCGAAGCTGGTCAGTGCCTCGGCGTCTCCAGCAAAGATGCTGAGCGCCTTCTCTCGGTATGCATCCACCTCGAAAATTGGAGCACACCGGAGCAACAACTCCGCGGCCAGAGATGTACCGGAGGGTGTTGCGTTGTCCATAGGATCTCGGGGCCGGAGAATGAGTTCTTCGCCCCCCTCGGCCGTGTCGTAGAAGACGCCGTCCGCCTCGCTGTAAAAGCGAGAGAGCATCTCATCCACGACTTCTCGTGTGGCGTCCAGCCACCGCGACTCCAACGTCGCGGCGTGCAGCGACACGAAGGCATTGCCGAGTGCCGCGTAGTCCTCGAGGAAGGCCGGGATCTTGGCATTTCCTTCGCGGAACGTCCTCATGAGCTGGCCGCCGGGCCGCATCGACGTCCACAAAAAGTCCCCCGCCGTCTGGGCGATCGCCACGTAGTCCCAGCGGCCGAGTGTGGCGCCGGTTTCGGCGAAAGCCCTCACCATCATGGCGTTCCAAGACGTGAGGACCTTGTCGTCTCGGAAGGGCGCGATCCGCTCTGCACGAACTTCGAGCAGGCGCCCACGCGCCCTCTTCATGCGGTCCAAGAAGTCGACCTCATTCACGCCTAGGGCTCGAGCGATTGGAGCCGACTCGTGAGGGAGGTGCAAGATATTTCGACCCTCAAAGTTGCCTCCCACGGTGACGTCATAGAGGCGCTTGAAGGCCGCCGCGTCGTCTGGAGTCAGGTGTGCATCGATCTCCTCGGGACGCCACACATAGAACGTGCCCTCTTCTCCTTCCGAGTCCGCGTCGCGCGCCGAAAGAAAGCCTCCCTCTGGCGCACGCAGGTCGGCGGCCACGTAGTCGAGCGTATGCTCGGTTACCTCGCGAAGGTCGTCGGACCCCGTAACCCGGAATGCATCCAGAAAGGCCCGTACGAGCAGGGCGTTGTCATAGAGCATCTTCTCGAAGTGTGGTACGAGCCAACGAGCGTCAACCGAGTATCGATGAAAGCCACCCCCCAGGTGGTCGCGAATCCCTCCTGCGGCCATGCGGCGAAGGGTGTGAACGGGCATTTCTAGGGCAGTTTGGTCCCCGGTGCGCAGGTGGTGGCGAAGGAGCAGTTCGAGCGTAACTGGCTGCGGGAACTTTGGCGCCTGTCCGAAGCCTCCATGCACCGGGTCGTATCGATTAGATAGCGCGCGGAAAGCCATGTCCAGGGCGGCCTCGCCGGGGGCGCTGTCTTTGTTTGAGGCTACTGCGCTGGACTGTCGTAACGCGGCCAAGAGCTGGGTACCTGCCGAGCGGACATCGTCCGGCCGGTCGCGGTAGGCGGAGCCGGCGGCGCGGAGCACTTGAGTGAACGAGGGCATCCCGTGCCGGGGCACAGGGGGGAAATACGTGCCGCCATAGTAGGGGACGGCCTCCGGGGTCAGGAACGCAGTCAGCGGCCACCCGCCACTGCCCGTCATCGATTGGACCGCCTTCATATAAATCTGGTCGATATCCGGGCGCTCCTCCCGGTCGACCTTGATGCTGATGAACAGTTCGTTCATCACCGCGGCGATCGCAGGGTCCTCAAAAGACTCGTGCTCCATCACGTGGCACCAATGGCACGCGGAGTACCCGATCGACAAGAGGATCGGTCGGTCTTCGGCTCGGGCCTTCTCCAATGCCTCCTCCCCCCACGGGAACCACGCCACAGGGTTCTCGCTGTGCTGCAACAAATAGGGGCTGGATTCTCCGGCGAGTCGATTGGGCATCTAGATCAGTCTCCGTCCGAATGAGGCTCGGGTTTGCGCGCCGAGCTTAGCGGCACGGATGGTGCACGGACAGTAAACAAATGGCGCCGACCCCAGTCAAGAATGTTGTATTGGATGTTGTCCCTTCCTACATTTCCATGAATTCGACCCGCCCCCTAGGCGGTGCATGTCGCGAAACAAAGGAAGAGTCGCTGTACCTTACAATGGCGGCCTTGGCGTTCCGACGCCCCCGCACGATCCCGTACCTATTGCAAGCCGCGTGGGCCTTCAGGGCCCGGGCTTGGTACTTGTTGCCGCCATTCTTGCCGGTTCCACCGCAATCCTACATGCGGTGGAGAATGGAGACGGCGTATGGTGATCCGTCAGCCGTACCAAATGATGACGAGATTGAGCGCTATTTGCGGTGGACGTCGCGAATGCGGGCTGAGATGAAGAGGATGCCCGATGTCTAGGGTCATTCTGCTAGTGCTACTCGGGGTAGTCGCGGCCTACTACTTCCCCGATTCTCGCCAAATGCTGATCGAAGTCGCCCAGCCGATTCTGGTGCCGGTGGAGAAGTGGAGCACACAGGAAGAAATGAGTCAGGTGGGGCGAAACGTGATCGAGCACGAACGGCTCACCGGACAACTTCCCGATCGGCGCAGTTGGCTCGCGTGGCTTGACTATAGGTACCCGACCGAAGATCTAAAGCGGGACCCTTGGGACACGGTGTATCAGTTGAAGGTTTGGGCTGATTCCATCGGTATTGTCTCGTACGGTCCTGATCTCACTGGTTTCACAGAGGACGATTTTCAAGTCGTTGTCCCGCGCCAGAGAGCCCGAGGGCGTTAGACTCCTCCGTGGCACAGGTCCCTGGGCGCCGGCTCTCCTTTAATCGGTCGACATTTGGAATTTATCGCCTTTGGACTGCTCGAAGTGCTCAGCGTCCATGGCGTGTGGGTGTTGTTTCTGCTCGCCGCACTCGAGACCTCCTTCCTGACCGGATTGTTCGTTCCCGCCGGGGTCGCGACGTCTATTGCCACGATTCTAGCCTTGAATAGCGGTGGCTCTCTCTGGCCGGTGGCTCTCGCGGCGGCCGCGGGGGGAAGCGTGGGAGACTCCGTCGGCTTCTGGGTCGGCCGATGGTGGGGTGACCGTATCCTTAGCGGGGACGGAATTTGGGCTCGCAGGCTCGCGCCTCGACGGGCAGATTTGGTCGATTTCCAAACGAAACACCCGCTCTTCTCGGTCTCGGTTGCCCGGCTGATCTCTTTCGTGCGCACGCTCATGCCCATCGCCGCCGGGGCCAGTGGCCTCTCGTATCGCCGCTTCGTTCCTTATGAAGTTCTGGGGCTGGTGGGATGGACGGTGCTCTATGTCAGTATTGGGGTCGTTGGGCGCGAGAGTTGGATGGCAACCGTCCGCTGGGTAGGCGTGGGCGGTGCGTTCGTTTTTGTCGTGGTGGCCATGGTCCTTTGGTCAGCTGGGATGCGGGTAGGTTGGGGTGGACGGCCAGCCGAAGGGGGGGGCGATGTATAGGGTCGCGCTCACCGGCAACATCGCGTCGGGAAAATCCACCGTCGCGGCGGCGTGGGCCGAATCCGGAGTACCGGTGGTCAGCGCGGACCTATTGGCCCGCCAGGTGGTTGAGCCGGGCACCCCAGGGCTAGCGGCCGTGAGGAGCGCCTTCGGGGAGGCGATCATGGGCCCCGACGGAATGCTGGACCGTGCCGCGCTTCGCTCCGTCGTCTTTCGAGACGACGAGGCACGGCGGCGGCTCGAGGCGATCCTACACCCACTGATTGATGGACTGAGGGACATCTGGCTTGAGGCACGGCGCGTCGACGGGGCGTCTCTCGTCGTGTGTGAGGTTCCCCTGCTCTTTGAGACCGGCACCGAGCGGGACTTTGATCACACTGTCTTTGTCGACGCTCCGGACGCTGAGCGGCTAAGGCGCCTCGTCGAAGTGCGGCGCATGGACCCCGATGAGGCCGGATATGTGATGGCCGCGCAGATGCCCGCCGACGTCAAACGCTCGCGAGCCCACTCGGTTTTGGCGAACTCTGGCTCCCTCGACGATCTCAAGCGCGACTCGGCGCTCTTGCTGAAGGAGCTGCGGGCGAAGTCCACCGCGGCGCCGCTCAGGATCGATCTTCACCTTCACACGGCGGGCAGCTGGGACTGCCTTTCGGACCCGGAAGCGGTTCTTGCTCGGGCGTTGGAGATGGGATTAGGAAGGATCGCCATCACGGATCACAACAAGCTGCATGTGGCGCTGCGGATGGCCGAAGCACACCCCGAACACATTATCCCGGGTGAGGAAGTCAAAACGGCGGAGGGCATCGACGTGATCGGGCTCTATTTGTCCGATGAGATCCCAAAGGGGACACCGGCCCGCCGGACGATCGAGTTGATCCGAGAGCAAGGTGGCATCCCCTACCTACCCCACCCGTATGCGAGCGGAAAGGGTGGTGGTGGCGCATTGGCGGATGTCCTCGCACCGCTGTGCGACGTGGTTGAGGTCTTTAATGCCCGACTGCATTCGCCCCGCCCCCAACAGCTGGCCGAGGGGCTGGCTGAACGTCACGGAAGGCTATGCGGCGCCGGGTCCGACGCACACACGGTCGGTGAGGTCGGGACCACGTATGTGGAGGTCCCCACCCACCCGAACCGTCCCGACGCACTTCTCGCCGCTCTACGGACGGGCTCTACCACGGGACGCTCATCGTCACACCTCGTTCATCTTGCATCGACGTGGGCCAAGATTCGCAAGAAGCTCCCAGGTGCACCGACCGGCTAGCCGACACTCTGACTTGGCGCAGTCGTGGCCAGGCGTGGCGCCGTCGCGTTCGGTTATATAAATCTTTTAGTGTCCTGTGCCGGACCTTCGTTAAAAACGCCTCTCCAAAGTTAGGATCTCTCGTTGAGCTACCGGACGCCGCCCGCGCGTAAGCCCATGGTAAGGGAAGTCCGAGACGCGCTGCTTGCCGCGCGTCGCGTGATTCTCACGACGCACCTGAATGCAGACGGTGACGGGGCCGGATCCGAGGCAGCAGTGGCGTCCTGGCTCCGCGCCAATGGTACTGAAGTCTTCATCATCAATCCGACGCCGTTTCCGAACAGCTTCCGGTTCTTGATTGAGAATCAAGACTGGATCGTGCCGGCAGGATCATCGAGAGCCCGAGACCTATGCCGCTCGGCCGACCTGGCGGCGGTCTTGGACACCGGTGAGGTCCCGCGCATCGGGAGAGTACGGGACCTGATCCGCGACCTACCTACCGTCGTGATCGATCACCACCCGGTTGGGGAAAAGTCCATTGGCGGCATCTCGCTCAGGGATCCGGATGCCTCTGCCACCGGCGAACTCATCTATGATCTCGTTCTGGCGGCGAACGGCCCGTGGACAGATCACGTGGCCCTTGGCATTTACGTCGCCATCCTCACCGACACTGGCTCGTTCCGATTCACCAATGCCACCCCAGACTGTCACCGAATCGCTGCGGAAATGATCGCACGGGGCGTGAACCAGGAAGACACCTATACTCGGGTATATGGCGCGGCGCCGCTTCGAAAGTACAAGCTACTTCGCCATGCGCTGGAGACGCTCGACTCCGACGAAGAGGCGGGCATTACCTGGATGACGGTACCGACGGAAGTCTACGAAGAATTAGATGCCACACCGGAAGACCTCGAGGGTATGGTCGACATTCCGCGCTCGGTAGATGGAACCCAGATTGGCGTGTTGTTCCGCAAAGCGTCCACGGGTGACATCAAGATCTCCTTCCGATCGAACGGCCCGGTCGACGTAAATGTGTTGGCGAGGCGATTTGGCGGCGGCGGTCACGTAAAGGCGTCAGGCGCGATGGTTGCCGGACCGCTCGATCGTGCGATTGAAGAAGTTCTTGCGGCGACGCGAAAAGCGGTGCGCCGTCAAGCGAATACATCGGAGGCTGGGACCGAATGACACGGCCGAAATTGAAAGACCATTCTGCAGACCCGGGCGTACCCGAGGCGCTCCCTAGGTCGCTCATCCGCTTGCGAGAGCGGCTGGGCGTAGACCAAGTGGACCGCCTGTGGATCTTCCCGCCGTCACGCCGTGGTAGGCGGGAACAGGGACTCATAGCCGTGAGCACGTACCTCGAAGGTGAGGAACGGCGTGTCATGGTTACCGTCTCCTACAATGCCGAACATACCGGCCAAGGCGTCTCCGTCGACACTTCGTTTACACAGGAAGGTGAGGCACCTCCGGAACGTTTCCCAGGTGTAATGGCCGGGGTAGTTCGCCGGGCTGGTGAAGGTCAGGGTGAGGCCAGAGAGGTCGAGATTTGCGGCTCGCCGGAAAAATTCGAAGAGCTGCTTGAGGAATTCGACATGGACTTCTTGGAGGCCCCGCTGCCGTGAAGCCCTTGTCCGTCGCGCACCCGTTCATTCGCCTCTTCGGTCGTTATCTGCGGGATCAGGGCTTGCCTGTCACGCAGCAACGTGCGGCCGTGGCAGAGGTGGTGTTTTCTTCCGACGCCCATCTGTCTGTGGACGATATGGAACGTGAGCTGAGGGAGCGAGGCGAACGGATCGGCAAGGCCACGATCTATCGCACGCTCGACCTCCTCGTCCGAAGCCGTCTCGTGGAGGAGCACGATTTTGGGGAAGGCTTCAAGCGTTATGAACATCGCCTCTCTCAGAGCCCCTTGCATGAACACCTCATCTGCCTCGAATGCGGGAAGGTCCTCGAGTTTGAGAGCGCCGAGCTGTACAGCGTCGAGAGCCGCGTGCGCCGGGAGTATGGGTTTGTCCCCGTGCGACGCCGCTTAGAGATCTATGGCTTGTGCGCTGAGTGTGATGCTGCGGGGGTGCAACTCCCCAACGAGGGCCTGACCTGTCCGATCGAAACCGTCTGACCCACAACTGACAGAGTATTATGCCGAATAGACGTGATCCGGATGGCGGACGCGGACACGACGACGCTGTGCCTGCGAGCGTCGTTGGCGTACCCGCGGAGTTGAACGACCTCCCCTGGGAGTTGCCTCACACCTTCCTCGGCCTCGATCAGCTTTCGGGCGGTTTTGACCGATCGGCTGCGGTGATCCTGCCGGTCCCCTATGAGGCCACCACGTCGTGGGGCGGAGGGACGCGACTGGGGCCGCATGCACTTCTCGAGGCCTCTCGGTATATCGAGCTCTATGATCAGGAGTTTGGTTGCGAGGCGGGGAGTGTCATTGGCGTCAACACCCTGCCGGCGCTCGAGTTGACCCGCGCCGGCGCGACGCCGGCTATGGCTGAGCTCCGGGCGTCATACGGGCGAGTAGCAGAGGCATGTGGCGACCGCTTCATCGTGATGTTGGGGGGAGAGCATTCGATCTCATCTGCGGCGATCCTGGCGCAAGCGGATCGTCATGAAGAGCGACTCTCGGTCCTCCAACTCGACGCACATGCAGATCTGCGCCCGCAGTACGAGGGAACACCTGACTCCCACGCTTCGGCCATGGCGCGGGTCATCGACCGGGCGGACGTAGTCGCGGTGGGGCTGCGCGGGGTTAGTGCCGAGGAGATGGAGGTCTCGCGCGCACACGCGGGCTCCACTCTGATCTGGGCCGACGAGATGTGGGAGAACGACGATTGGATGGACAAGGCCCTCGATGCTCTGGGGCCCAAGGTGTATGTGACATTCGATGTGGACTATCTGGATCCGTCACTCATGCCATCGACCGGCACGCCAGAGCCGGGTGGCGGAGACTGGTATCGAACGCTCCGCTTCCTGAGGCGGGTCTTTGCCGAGCGGGACGTCATCGCCGCAGATGTCGTCGAACTCGCACCGACACCCGGCCTGAGCGCCCCGGACTTTTTGGCGGCTAAGTTGGTTTACAAGCTCATCTCCTATCGATTCCAGGATCGATTGGTGTAGCACCCCCGTCCTCGTCATCGACGGTACCGTCTTGCCTGAACCCACCGCCCACTTACAGCCCGCCTCAGCGCGGGACCTGTCCGACCCGGGCGCTGCACATTTCGCATGGACCGAGGTCGAGCGCGCGACGGGCTCACCGACACTGACCGGCAATACCGTTGCGCTTCAATTCGAAGGGCCGAGCACCTTCGAAGTGTGGATTGAGGCGATCGATGCCGCTAAACGTTTTGTCTACTTCGAGAACTACCTTGTTCGTGACGACCGGGTTGGAAGAGCCTTCCGTGATGTGCTCATCAAGAAGGCGCGCGAGGGAGTTCCGGTTTTTTTGGTCTACGACTGGTTGGGCTGTTGGGCCACGCCTCGTTCGTACTGGAGGCCGCTCAAGCAGGCGGGGGTTCAGGTGCGGGCCTTCAACCGCCCCTCGTTGGGGCTCGGTAATCCGTTCGGGGCGCTGCAGAGGGATCATCGAAAACTGATTGTGGTGGACGGAGATGAGGCCTTCGTAGGTGGCTTCTGTCTTGGGGAGGCGTGGGCGGGTACGGCGACAGTGGCTCCTTGGAGAGACACCGGGGTCGCTGTTCGTGGGCCCGCCGCGCGCGCCGCGGCGGGCGCATTCGAGTCACTTTGGAACGAGATGGGCGGGCCGCCCCTGCCCACGGCCGCGTTGCCTGAGCCCGTAAAGGTGGGCGACACCCCAGTATGGCTCATTGAGGGTGAGCCTGGGAAGGCTCGCGTGTACCGGACCTTGCACCTCGTGGCCGCCAAAGCGCGCAAGCGGTTGTGGATCACCGACGCATATTTCGTGGCGCCTCGGCCCATCTCTGAGGCGCTTGGTGCCGCGGCCCAGCAAGGCGTGGACGTGCGAATTCTCGTTCCCGCCCACAACAACTGGCCGTTGGTGGGATCTCTCTCCCGTGGCGGATATCGGTTCTTGCTTGAATCAGGCGTGCGCATCTTCGAGTGGCAGGGAGCGATGATGCACGCGAAAACCTCCGTCGTAGACGGCGTCTGGAGCCGGGTTGGGTCGAGCAACCTGAATTCGGCCAGCCTCATGGGGAACTGGGAACTCGACGTGGGCGTTCTGGACGAGAGCCTGGCAGGGCAGCTCGAAGGGATCTTCTTGGCAGACTTGGCGTCGTCGTCTGAAATTGTTCTTCCTGGCCGTGCGGCGGCGGGGACCAGGACGCTTCTGTCGGGGATGGGTGTCACAAGGCCACTCGACCCTGAAGGATCACTGCCTCACCGCATTGAGCAGCAGTTGCGTACATTGAGGACCGCACCCGGCCAGCTCACAATGGCGCCGTTTGTGCGCGCAGGGGCGTTGCTCGGTGTGGCCCTGGCCGGCGACCGCACGTTGGGCCGAGAGGACCGCACCGTGTTGGGCACGGTCTCTGCGCTGATCCTTGCGTTGGCCGCGCTCGCAGCGATGTTCCCGGAACTTGTTGGGTGGGGGGTCGCGGTGACGGCAGGGTGGTTCGGTTTGACCACAGCGATTAGAGCGTATCTTCAGTCGCGACGAGCGCGGGTTGAGGAACGAAGGGCCCAAGAAAAGAGCACCGCAAAAAGCGAGACATCGTGAACGAAGTCGACATTAGCATCTTTATCGCGTTTACGGCGGGAATCTTTTCATTCCTTTCGCCCTGCGTACTCCCTCTAGTGCCCAGTTATCTCACGCTGGTGACTGGCATGAGTCTCGAAGACCTGCAGGGGGGGCTGAACCGCAAGGCGACGTTCTTCCACTCGCTACTCTTCGTACTGGGCTTCAGCACGATCTTCATTCTGTTGGGTGCGTCGGCGTCGTTTCTGGGGCAGTTCTTTCGGCACTACGAAATCTGGATTGCACGCATTGGTGGGAGTGTCATCATCATCTTGGGGCTGCACCTGGCGGGCGTCTTCAAGCTGGCACCGCTCATGCGCGAAAAGCGCTTCCACTTCAACGACAAGCCCGCGGGATACCTCGGGACGTTCGGAGTGGGGATGGCCTTCGGCGCCGGGTGGACACCCTGCATCGGTCCGATCTTGGGTGCGATCCTGACCCTCGGGTTCTCGCAGGATACCGTTTGGGCGAGCGTGGGGCTGCTGACCGTCTACTCAGCGGGTTTGGCGCTTCCGTTCCTTCTCGCCTCTCTGGCCCTCGATCAATTTCTCCAGGTGTTCAAGCGGTTCCGGACCTGGATCCCGATCGTTGAGAAGGCCTCGGGCATCATGCTTATCGTGCTCGGTGTCCTACTGCTAACTGGGAAGTTCACCGTGCTGACGGCCTTACTGGCCCGGTTCACTCCAGACTTCATCTTGAATCGGACCTAGAAGAGAAATACGTCGCCCGTCTGGGCAGGCCGAGTAGCTCCCGGTTCTGCCCGACAGGCGAGGACGTTACTCGCCCGCCACGGCCGCGATCTCCGATTCTAGGACCTCTTCGAGTAGTTGGCGTCTCAGAAGGCGTGCGTACGTGCCGTCCGCAGCGAGCAACTCGATATGTGTGCCCCGCTCGGCGATCGTCCCAGCGTCGAGCACGAGAATGCGGTCCGCGTGCATGACGGCAGACACTCGATGGCTGATGATAAAAGAGGTCCGGTCGTTCATCACCTGGCGTAGGTCCTCAAGGATCTGGGCTTCGGTATGCGTATCGACCGCGCTCAGCGAATCGTCCAGCACTAGAATCAGCGGATCTCGGGCGATCGCTCGGGCGAGCGTCGCTCTTTGCTTTTGCCCTCCCGACAAGTTGATGCCCCGTTCTCCTAGAATCGTGCCGTAGCCCGTCGGGAATTCCTCAATCTGGTCGTGTAGCTGGGCGAGACGCGCAGCCGTGACCAACACATCTGCCGGGCGCCCTGACTCGGACAGGAGTGGGTCGTTGAGGTCGAGCCCCAGGCCAATGTTGTCTGCGATCGTATCCGAGAATAAGAACGAATCCTGTGGCACCATACCGATCCTGAGCCGCAGGTCTCCGGGGTCGTAGTCGGAGAGGGGGACACCATCGAGAAGCACCTGACCTCCGGTCGGATCGTAGACCCGAGCCAACAGTCCGATGAGGGTGCTTTTGCCGGATCCGGTCGGTCCGACGATCGCGACGGTTTCGCCTGGCGCTGCCGTGAAGTTGATGCCCGACAGGACTTCTCGTTCAGTCTGGGGATAGGTGAACGATACGTCGCGGAACTCGATTCTTCCGCTCGCTCCTTCGAGCGAGGCCGGTTTCTCCGGGACCACAACGACGGGCTGGGCATTGAGAATCTTGTTGAGCCTGCCCATAGAGGCTGAGCCGCGCTGGTACAGGTTGACCACCCAACCAAGCGCGATCATCGGCCAAATGAGTAGCGCCAAGTAGAATCCGAAGGCGACGAAGTCGCCAAGGGTCATGGCCCCGGCGATCACTTCGAGGGCCCCGAGCCAGGTGACCAGGACCATCGCCGCCCCGGAGATGAGCATCAGGGTTGGATGGAACGCCCCGGCTGTGAGGACGAGGTTCATGTTCTTGCGACGGTAGTCGTCGTTGAACGCGTCGAACTGCTTCGCTTGTTCCGACTCCTGCGTGTACGCACGAATCAGCCGCACCCCGGTCAGGTTCTCCTGTACGAAAGTCGATAACGAAGAGAACTGCTCCTGAATTTCCTCGAAGCGCCGGTGGACGATTCGCCCGAATCCGAGGACGGTCGGAGGCAGCACGATCATCGGAATCATCGCGTAGAGCGTCAACTTCGGGCTTAGGAACAGCATGAGCGCGAGGGCGAGCACGAAGCTTACCGCGGTGTTCACTGTGTACATGATGGCCGGCCCGACCGCCATGCGCACCGCGAGTGTGTCGTTGGTCGCGCGGCTCATGAGGTCGCCAGTGCGGATGCTGCCGTAGAACGTCGCGTCCAGCCGTAGCAGATGCCGAAAAAAGTTGTTGCGTAGGTCGCACTCAATGCGGCGACTCATGCCGTTAAGCAGTTCACGCATGCCGTAGCGTGCTACGCCCCCGATCAGCGCTGTCAGCACGATCAGTCCTGCGTAAGTCCCGATCCGGGTCCCCGATACGCGCGCGTCCCCCAGGCCGTCGATCGACAGCTTGATGAAGTAGGGGCCGGCAGCCTGAAAGAGGTTTGCGAAAAAGACGCACACGATCCCCCAGTAGAACGACCGCATGTAGGGTCGGAAGTACGGCAGGATCGATCGCAGTTCACCCATGGCTCGACAGCCCCCTAGTACCCGATCGCGCGTCCGCCACGGCGGGGATCGGACCACCCGGTCAACCGGCCGTCCACAACCAAGATCATCTGTACGTCGCCCGAAACGTCGTCCCGCTGGACGACCGTGTGCCCGAGGGCTTCGAGGGCGAAGCGGGTCGCAGGTTCGAGCGACGCCGGCTCGTAGAAGATCTGGTCAGGTAGGTGTTGATGATGGACGCGAGGCGCCTGCACGGCGTCGACGACGTTCATACCGAAGTCGAGCACATTGGCGATCGTTTGGAAGACGGTTGTGATGATGGTCGATCCACCCGGGCTGCCGGTGACCATCTTTAGGTCGCCGTCGGGCCCCAAGACGATGGTCGGGGCCATGGCGGAAAGCATCCGCTTCCCAGGTCCGACGGCGTTGTTCTCCCCCTGGACCAGGCCGTAGCTGTTCGACGTTCCCGGCTTCGCAGAGAAGTCGTCCATCTCGTTGTTGAGGACGAAGCCAGCGCCTGTGACGGTCACCTTGCTGCCGTACCACGAGTTGATCGTGGTCGTGACAGCCGCCGCGTTCCCCGCTTTGTCCACGATGGAATAGTGCGTGGTGTTTTCTTCCTCAACGGGTGCGTCCATTCCTGGCGCGACCTCCGCGGACGGCGTCGCTGCGTCAAGTGAGATCGTGGAGGCTCGTTCCACAGCGTAGCCCTTGGATGTCATCCGAGTCAGCGGCATATCGACGAAGTCGGGGTCTGCCAGGTAGTCATTCCGGTCTGCGTATGCACGCTTCCAGGCCTCGGCGTACAAGTGAATCGTCTCGGTCGAGTTCCAGCCAAGCGCCGCCAGGTCGTACTGCTCAAGGATATTCGCGATCTCTGCCATGGTCGCGCCACCGGATGAGGAGGGCGGCATGGAAAGAACGGTGTAGCCACGATACGTGAAGGTGATCGGATCACGCCACGCGGCTTCATACGACTCCAGGTCGCCATGCGTGATGATGCCTTCTCCACGCGCCATCTCGGCGACGATCAGATCGGCCGTCTCTCCGCGGTAGAAGCCGGCCGGTCCCTGGTCGCGGATTCGGCTCAGTGTGGCCGCCAGGTCCAGTTGCCGTAGCGTGTCGCCGACCGACGGGGGCAGCCCATCGTTGGGCAAGAACTGTTCGGCGGACGCGGCGTAGGCGGAGAGGCTTCGCACCATGCCGGGGCTCAACGACCCGAGGAACCGAGGGCGCACGACGAAACCTGCTGCTAGCCCGACCGCCGGCTCTACCAATGCGCTCCATGGGAGAGACCCGAATCGCTCATGGGCGGCCCACATGCCTGCGACACTCCCCGGTACGCCCGCAGCCAGATGGCCGACGAGGGATTTGTTGGTGAGGTTGCCTTGTTCATCCAGAAACATGTCTCGCGAGGCGGCGGCGGGGGCTTTTTCGCGGAAGTCCAGGGCCGCAGAAGAACCGTCCGCCATACGCACGACCATGAAGCCGCCACCGCCGATGTTGCCCGCCTCGGGGTTTACGACGGCGAGAGCGAACTGAACCGCAATGGCCGCGTCGACCGCGTTTCCACCCGCGCGTAGGATGTCCACGCCCACGTCACTCGCCAGATGATCGGTCGTGACGACCATGCCTTCCAGGCCGGTCGCCGGCTTTGGCGTACCCTGATACCGCCACCCCGCTGAGAACCCAGTGGGTTGCGATGGAGCGTCGCCGCCCCCGCAGGCAGCGAGCATGACGACGACGAGTCCGCTCAGCGTACGAGTCACTCGGGAGGGTGTGATCGTGTGAATCATAGGCGGGCCGATGTAGCCAAAATGGAAGAGTCGTTGCCGCTTTCGTGGGCCGCAGGGTATTCTTGGGACGTTCTAGAAGGCTGTTGAAGAAGTACAGTGGCCCGCGCGCAGGGGTCTCGCCAGACCAGAAGTAGGAACGACGACGAGTCGTAGTTTGTTCTACGGCGAGGAGGAGAGACGACCTCATGGGCGGCGACCCCCCTGCGCCC
>CALFPJ010000092.1 GCA_937919655.1 uncultured Gemmatimonadales bacterium | reverse complement strand
AACGTAGGAAGCTCAGCACCGGCGTCGGCGTCGTCCTCGTCGCCCATGGCGAACGTAGGAAGCTCAGCACCGGCGTCGGCGTCGTCCTCGTCGCCCATGGCGAACGCCGGAACCTCAGCTGCCAACTCGTCGGCACTCGCCACCGCCACTTTCGGCTCTTCCTCGCCACTGTGGGAGATTTCACCGAATTGGCCCGCCATGAGGTCATCGGAGTCGACGAGATCACGACTCGCCATCGCCGGAACTGCTGCCCCCTGGCTACTCACGTCTGCGTTCGGGTCAAGATCACGGATCTTGGCTTCGACGTCGCTGGCGGCAGGGTCGCCTTTGGCGGTCAGCCTACCGTGCGCAATCGTCAACTGAGCGACGGCGTCCTCCGTCCTTCCTTGCGACGCCATCTGGGCAGCCACCACGATCCGCATGTCGGTCTCGGCAGGCGCGAGATCGCAGAACTCGACCAGCGCCCTGAAGGACTCGTCCAGATCTCCTGCCTGCTGCATACGCTCAGCATAGGTCAGGAAGTTGGTGCGTGCATCCGGGATGAACCCCTGCTCACCACGTATCTGCCCCATCTTCAGATAAGCGTCGTGTCGATCCGGGACGTTGCGGATGATCTTCTTACAGACGGCAATCGCGTTGTTGGGTAGGAACGCTTCCATATAAACGGCGACAGACTGTTCGTAGTGCTCGACGGCGGCATCCAGATCGCCGACACGCACACACAGGTCTCCCACGCGATTATAGAGCCCAATGTCGGGCTGTTCCTCTTCCGCCAGCTTGTCGATGGCCTTCGAGTATTGAGCTAGCGGCTTCTGCCACTCTTCCTTCTGCTCGTGGCGTCGTGCCCGCTCTTTGAGCGCTTCAATGCTCATGAGTCTTGCGGGGTCTCCATCTCCATGCCCAATCGGCCTTGCACGTGCTGGTTAACGCGGTGGGACAAGACGCGGGCTGGTTCCAAATCAAGAATGTGTAATCTGCCCGCCATTGCCGGAAGCACAAGGGCATCGTGGATCATGCCAATCACCTGCGTTTCGAGCACCTGCCCCCCCCGGGCGGCCACCAAGCGCTCAATCCTCTCAAATACGGCCATCGGCGAGGTCCTTTCCGGGTCCTCTAGGTTCATCGATACCTGAATCCTGTCCTGGCCCGGGAGATGCAATCCCAACGCCCTTAGGCCCGTAAAGCCGCCATTTCTTTCCCGGATCATCCCCGCGATCGCCTTGGCGTCGACTACGTCCAAGCCGCCCACAAAAACGTTCCAGGCCAGCAGCACTTCGCGCGCACCCACACAGGTGACACCGGCTGTGGGATGAGGATGCAGGCACCCATTTGGGAGGTCGGGGCAACGTCCCTTCACAAAGCCCTCCTTCAGCGCCTCGAACCCGCCCCGTCGTAACTCCGCCAGGCCGCGGCCCGGAGGCGTCGCGGCCTGCCCGTAAAAGAAGACCGGCAGACCCAGTGCAGCCACTTCAACGCCAACTCGATGCGCGACCTCGACAGCGTCATTCATGTCGAGATTCCGCAACGGAATAAAGGGCAGCACATCGAGGGCGCCGACCCGAGGATGCACACCAGAATGAGCGCGGAGATCAATGTGCTCCTTCGCAAACGCAGCCCCCGCGATCGAGGCGGCCGCCACCGCAGACGGATCTCCCGCATAGGTGATCACACATCGATGGTGGTCCGGATCGGCGGACCAGTCGAATACATCCACACCCGCTCTGGCAATGGTATCGACCAGCGCCTGGATCTTGGACAGGTCTCTCCCTTCGGAGAAGTTCGGCACGGCCTCGAGGACTTTCACCATCCCTAATCTTACCGATTGTGCCAAGGCGCGTGGTACCCGGCACCCGGCGGGGGCCATGCACCTCTTCGAACGGCAGAAGCCCGAGCGCCCATGGGCGCCCGGGCTTCCCACCCCACCCCTGGCTGATTCCTACCCTCAGCCCCCGACCCCCGCGACTAGGTCTGGATTACCGGCTTGCAGCTGGTAGGCCCAATCGAAGATCATGAGCCCGTCGCTGTCCTGATCGAAACCAAGCATTTCGATTCGAAGCACGCCGAAGTGCGTGGCCCCATCGTCGCCGGTGACGCGGAGTACGTAGCTGCGCTGCGATTCGAGGAACTGGTCCGAGGTCACGTAGCCCTCTGTTGGCGCGGTCTCGATGTCTGTACACCCGGAGTCGGCCGCCACCTGGCACTTCAGGGACGTCGTTTCGAAGGCTACCGGGTAGACCGCCGCCGCCGGCCCAAGCACCAACCACCATCCGACCTGATCTACCTCCAGCCGGAAGTGCCGATCGGACGAGGTGCCGTGCATCACCGGATCGGATGCCTCGTCCTGCTGGAACCGAAAGCCTGACAGGCCCGGCTGGCCGAAAAAGTCGTATAACCATTCCCCGTGATAGTCTGGGCGAGGCGTACCCTCGGCCAAGACGCTGCTGGAGCCCTCATGCCCATCGCCGTCGACCGCGGAGACGTAGTACCACGACGTCGCACCGTTCGCGGCCAGCAGGTCCAGGAACCCCTCGGAGTCGGTCTCGCCGAGCAGGTACTGAGCCCCTCCGTTCGCGTCTTGGTAGACGCGGTAGAAGGCGAAGTCGCTGCTATTGCGAGCCGCGTCTCCCCAAGTCAAATAATTGGCGCCGTCGAGTGCCACGACCCGGAGGTTGTTGGGTGAGGGAGGCCCACTCCCGGACGGCACGTAGACGTCGACGGAGTAGCTCGTCGCGGTCTCGAGATCGTTGTAATAGTCATACGCCGACACGTAGTACTCGTACGTCTCGCCGGCGGCCACATTCGCGTCGGCGTAGGCGCAGGTGCTGCCTACGCAGTTCGTGACATCAGCGATCAGAAAATAGTCCGAGTCCGTGACCCGACGGGAGTACACTCGAAAAGACTCCCCGTCCCACGCAGGCGCCAACTCCCACGTCACGGTCACAACTCCGGCGTAATAAGAAACCGCGAGTTCCCGCGGCGCTGCGGGCGCCTCGTCCACGACGATCCAGTCGGCGTCGCAGCCAGCCAGAGCCAACACCATCATCACAGATCCCATCAGCGCGCGTCTCATTGTCCCTTCTCCATGACCCAGGCCCCAATCGGAGCACCGTCAGAGTGTCGCCAAGGAGAATGGCATATCTCGTACCAAACGCTAAGTACTTAATTTGTAACGAGTTAGCAGCGACGACGTCTCCAGGATGTGTCACCCAAAGTGGACAATATCGAGAAATCTAAAAGACATCGTCACCGCGAGGCGCCGCGAATCCGTCCCTTATTACCGCCGATTCTCTGAGGGCAGCCCCACATCGATATTGCGCTGCTTGTAGTCGAACTTGAGGTCCGAATTGTCGATCAGGCTCACCTCGAACCGGAAACTCCAGTTGCCGGTGGCGGTCTGAAGAAAGTCGAAGTTCGCCTGCCAGCGGTGAAGGTCACGGCTCAGGCGGATCGTGTGGTCATTGAACGCCTTGCGCTCAAGGTCGTACGCGGTGCGCCAACTCACGTCCCACATTTCCGTCGGACGCAGCGTCACGGTGCCGGTCAACATCTGGCTGATCGCCAGGTCCTCACCACGCGGCCGCTGCAACGCGTAGGAGATGCTGGCATTCCAGCCGCCACGCGATCCCTGCGAGCGGGGCGCCCGGGGGGGACTATCGCGGTTCACGCCCGGAATGATCGAAGATTCGTCTGTGGCGCCGGTAGCGGCGAAGGGGTCTTCCATTTCTGCTTCGTCATCCGAGCTCGGCGTCGCGGCAGCTTCATCGTCCCCGTCCGGGGCCAGAAAACCAAGCCAACGGAAGATGGAGGAGGTGGAACTGAGCGCGAATCCGAAATTCACCTGAGATAGGTGCGGCGCGAAGCTACGCTGCAACTGCCCGTCGACCTGTGCGTCCTCGAACAGTTCATGGTCGAACGAGAGAGAGAGACCACGCATATAGTCTGAGGAGATTTGGTTCGACAGCCTCGTAGTCTCGAACCCAGACAGGAAACTCCCAACCGAGTCAGCCTCGACGAAGTCATACCGGACCACACTCGTGCGAAGAGCGAGTAAGCTGACCGTCGCTGCGGACCCGGAGCGGGTCGGGCCTCCCTCATCATCAGCGTTCGGCGCACGCCCGCCTTCGCCAGGCGCCTGTCCTTGGCCCGCTGCGGCCATGAGCGAATCTGGCACTGCTTGCGGTTCACGAGCGGCGGCCTCCGCGGCAGCGGCAACCGCCGCGGAGTCCGGTTCAGCCTCTTTGCGCTTCGCTTCCCAGGTTTGGTTGATGGTCACCGAGACGGCGTTCTTGGGCTGAAGCGCACGCGCCCCGAATACCTGACGCTGCAACTCGTCTGGCGTCGATTCGGGGCTCCACTCGTATTGAATCGAGGGGGAGATCTTGTGGCGAATCGCCGCAAACCCGAGCACGTCGTTGCGGAAGCCGTAGAAGTCGGTTTTCAGAGTCGCACCGAAAGAAACGCGCGCCGGCGCGGCAACGAAGTTCTGGGCGAACGTGGACGTGTCGGACCGCAGCATGTTGCCCGAGAGGCGCAGGCTCGGCGTGATGGTGGTCGACCCGACAAGTTGCTTTTGATAGTCGAGCGTCGCGTTCCACGTAAGGTCAGCCCTGGCGATGTCGCGCGCCGGGCTGCCGGTGAGAAACGTTCCCGGCCCTGCGGAGTCGGGCAACATAAGGAGGGCTTCGGGGACACCCAGCGTGGAGCTCTCTCGGACCTCTACCCCCTGAGCAAAGGAGAAATTGCCAAGGCTCAGGCTACTGCGAACGGAGCCAGTCGTGTTCGCTGTGTTGGCATTCGCGAAGCTGAACGTGTCGGCCTGCATGCGGTCCAGCGTCCTCCTGGAGAAGCTGGAGCTCCCCGACCACGTCATGTTGTTGTAGAAACGCTCCCGACTGGACGGCGCCGGAAACAGCGTGATCGTGGACAACGATAGGTTGGCCGAGGGAAGCGTCCACTCCGTGCGGTCGTCGGACAGATACTGCTTTCGGTTCGCCCCCAACGACACCGAGCCCCAACTGAAACGGCGGTTGATACCACCGTCGGAGTCAATGGACTGGGTGACCTCTGCCGGGTTGAACGAATTTTCCCGCACGAAGTCGTTGCTCGATGCATATCTGCCAGAGACCCGCAGCTGCGTGCGTTCGTCCAACTCCCAGTTGTGACGGGTATCGAGGGCCAACTCGCTGGAGCCGTCCTGTCTCCAGTAGCGACGGAAGTTCACGTCACCGTCCAAGAACTGCTTGTTGAACTTGTAGCGAATTGAGCTCGTCATGCTCAGGAAATTGTCGCTGAACCAATCGAACGCCACGAGCGCATCTGAGTAGTCAGACATGGCCCAATACCATCCGATGTTGCTCACGCGCCGCCGGTAGCCGCCTGACGTGCGGATGATGTCATTCACACTGAACCGAGGCGTCAGCAGCCCTGAAGAGCGGCCCTGAGCTAGGCTCTGGGCGATAAACGGGAGCCAGACCACCGGGACGTCTGCGAAGTAGAGGCGAACACCACGAGCCACGAGCACTTTGCCGCCGACGATCTTGATTTCGTCTGTCTCGAAGTGGTAGTGCGGTTCCTCTTCTTCGCACGATGTGAAGCGAGCGTGTGACATGAACGAAGAGTCGGCCGACGCATAGGGCATGTCCCCTGTGACGTTCCAGTTCGCTCCGCCCTCGTTGAACCGTGTCCGAGCCTCACGTGCAGACCCGCGCGACTGGCTCATGTCATACACCATCTGAGCCGACTCGGTAGGGTTGCCTTCCGGAGGGGTCAAGGTCGACATGCCGACGGTCCTAAGGCGTCCCGAGGCGTCGTCGAAGGTGATCGACGTGTCGGCCTCGATCGCCATGCCCTCGCGATTCACGCTGGCTCGCCCGCCCTCGGCGGCCGTGAGCACCAAGATCCGGCTTGCGGCCTCGAAGGTGGCGGCGCCGGCTTCGTACTCCGTCAGCGTGAACCCCGGCATGGCGAGCAGGGCCGCGGTGACCGAGTCACCGGCTTGAGTCAGCTGCCGCTGACCTTGGCGAGCATTCTCCATGCGCGTCGAATCCATCACGAAAAGGACGCTGTCAGCACCCGGTGCTCGCCCTAGCCGTTGGAGCCGTTCCAGCACGCGAAGGCGCGTGGAGTCGACCGCCTCCTGAGCAGCAACCGGACCGCTCGCCGCAGCAAGCGCCAGCGCCGCTAGCCATCCGACCCTACGCCACTGAACTCGGCTCACTTCTATTTTTTCTCGACGGAGTTGGACGGCGCATCAAGGCTAGTCTCAAACTCCTTTGCCCTTTTGTCCTTGCCCCTATAGACCAGAACCGACAGGAAGATGCCGAGTTCGTAAAGCAGAACGAGGGGGACCATCATCATCACGGTCAGGACAATGAGATCTCCCGGCGTGATGAAACTCGCGACGATCGTAATCACAACGATCGCATGCCGGCGCTTTTCCCGCAGGAAGCGCGGCGTCACCAGACCCATCACGCTGAGGAGCATGACGACGATCGGGAGTTCGAACATGGCCCCGAAGACGAGCAACATCTTCACGATGAAGCCTATGGTCTCGTTGATTTCCAACGCTGACTTAAGCGCTTCGGTCTCAAAGAGCAGGAAGAACTTGAGCGTGGCCGGAAGCGCAAAGAAATACGCCAGTGCCATACCCGCGACGAAGAGTACCATTCCGAGATAAAGCGCCGGCACAATCGCGCGCTTTTCTCTCTTGTCCAAAGCGGGGGACAGGAACGACCACACGTGGTAAGCCACGATGGGGAAGGCCATGATGATGCCCGAGTAGATCGCGAGCCTCAGCGTGATAAAGAAGGCCCCGCCCGGCACAAGATATTGCAGCTGGAAGTCTGGATCCCCAGAGGCCGAACGGACCGGGGCGATCAAGAGATCAAGCACATCGTAGTGATAGACCAGCCAGAAGCCGAGGCCCGCTCCGATCGCGACCGAAAGCACGGACCACGCGATTCTCCAGCGCAGTTCCTCAAGATGGTCGAGGAACGGCATCTCACCGCGTAAGGTTCGCATTGGGGCCATCTAAAAGGTTCGCTACAAGTGTGAACGCCGGCTTAGAACGGGAACTCGACCTGGTTCTTTCGGAGCGCCTCGCGCTCCTGCGCCGCAGTCATTTCGTCGACGAACTCTTGAAACTCACCCGCCTCTTGGAAGTTCCGGTAAACAGAAGCGAAACGGACGTAGGCGACGCGATCGATTGGACTAAGGCGCTCCATAATC
This sequence comes from uncultured Gemmatimonadales bacterium, assembly GCA_937919655.1. GTDB lineage: Bacteria > Gemmatimonadota > Gemmatimonadetes > Longimicrobiales > Gaopeijiaceae > CALFPJ01. Next base: position 19,159 of record CALFPJ010000092.1, on the reverse strand, counting down.
AACGCACCCAACTGGACGCTGGGAACCTCTAAGCCGGCCTGCCGCGACAGGCCGTCCTCGACGTCGTCCACGAGGGATTCCATGTCGGAAGCCGAAACCGGCCTCTTCGCGCACGCAACCTTGATGCTGCGCAGGATTTTGTCGCGATCAAAGTCCTCTACAGCACCGGAACGTTTAAGTACCTGAATCGGGCGCTCTTCAACGTACTCATAGGTGGTGAAGCGCGCGGCGCAGACCGTGCATTCACGCCGACGACGAACCGCGCGTCCACCGCGACTCGCCCGTGTGTCGACCACACGGTCTTCCGTGGCATCGCACTGCGGGCATCGCATGGGTTAGTGTCCCGTCCCCGAACGTCCGACACGAGCCGGAAACATCATCGGATCTCGTCGAGCTTCTCAGCAGCGAGTTCGGCCATGATGGTATCGGGATAGGTATTGATAATGCGCTCAAGCGTGGCGACAGCTGCCTCGGTGTCCTCCTGATCAATCTGGATCAGAGCGATTCGGTACAACGCGTCGGGCACCTTGTCGGCGGTCGGAAAACGCTCCTGGATCGCGCGGAAGGCCTCAAGTGCACCCTCCCGTTCGTTCTGCTGATCAAGAATGTCGGCTAGGAAGAACTGGGCTTCTGGTGCCAATTCATGATTCGGGTAGTTGTCCAGGAATTGCTGAAAGGCCATCCGCGCCGTGGTCAGGGACCCCCGCATCCTCAGGTCGGACGCGGTCCGATACAGCTGCTGCGCATCACCACCTGCTGGGGCTCCGCCCGTGGCACCCTCAGACCCGTCGTCCCCGGGACCCGCCTGCGACGATCCTGTCTGACGCCTCAAGTTCGTCAATTGATCTCGGACACCCACCAATCCTCTCTGATTCTCGCCAGCGAGCGCCTCGAGCCGCGACAAGCTCTCAACAACCAACCGGAGCTGACGGGTGACGTCTCCCCGGAAATCGAAGAGTTGGTCGGCCTGTGTCCGAAGTGTGTCCTGAGTGGACACCGCTCCAAGGCGCATTTCAGCGAGTACCGAGTCCTGACGTGCCGCAAGCGCACGCAACTCGACCTGCAAATCGCGGATGTCGCTCTTCGTGGCACAGCCACCGAGCGTGACAAGGGCGGCCATCGCACAGACGCGGGCCGCCGCTGAGTTTGTTCTAAGTGTCATGATATACAGGGACCCCTCCCCCGGTTGTCCCGGAGGAGGGGTCCCGCAAAGGTCATGCCGCTAGTTACCGGCGTTGATCGCGTTTGCGCCCGCAGTGATCTGGAACTCACCACGTCGGTTCTGAGCCCACGCGGCCTCGCCTGAACCCGTCATTGCCGGCTGCTGCTCACCAAACGAGACGATGCTGAACCGACTCTCTGCCAGGCCAAACCCGATCAGGAAGTCCCGGATCACCGCAGCACGTCGGTTGCCAAGCGCGAGGTTGTACTCGGTTGACCCACGCTCATCGGCGTGTCCCGCAATTCGCAGTTGAACCGTCGGGCTCGCACGAAGGATGTCTGCCTTCTGGCGCAGTAGCGCTTCTTGGTCACTGCGGATCGTGGCCACATCGTAGTCGAACAGGACCTTAGCTTCGAGCGTGGCCCGAGCAGCGGCCATCGCACGGGTGCGAGCGGCTTCCTCAGCTCTTTCGGCCGCCACGCGGGCAGCAGCCGCACGTGCGTCAGCTTCAGCCTGCGCTACCGAATCCCGATAGGCCTGCAGTGAGTCCTGATTCGCCATAGGTGGCGCAGGCGGTGGTGGCGGCGGCGGATCGCCCTTGCAGGCACCCACGGCGAGTGTGGCGGCAAGAACCGCTACAGAAAAACGACGGACGATCATCCCTACTCCCGGGTTGAACGAACAATGGTAAAATGAGGCGGAGGCATTCAGGCGTGACTGGAGGCCTAGCAACGAAGCTAACGCGCTTTCTGACTCACGAAAAGCCCCCTGCCATCTGGGGAAAAACACATTGGGGCGCAACGCTTTCCAGCCGGGCCGAGCGCTCCCAGTCGGACCCGTACTGACGTACCCCAGCCGCGGGGCTCAGTTCGATGCGCCGATGGGCGGGGACCAGTCCGGCAATCCGACCTTGCGACCGGACACGATCGGCCGCAAACGGCCCGACGCCACATCAACGACAAACAGCCCAAAACCCCAACGCCGCTCGCCCACGAAGACGATATGTCGTCCATCCGGCGCCCAACTCGGATCTTCGTTGTTTCCTTCCCATGTCAGCTGGAGGAGCCGCCGACCGTCGTTGGCCATGTCAGCCACAAGAATGTGGTGCGTGCCGCGACGCACGGCGCCGTGGAAGGCGACCAGATCACCCACGGGTGACCAGTCCGGCGACGTGTAATATCCGCGGCCGCCATACTCATAAGGCGACAGCGTTTCAGCGTCTCCCCCTCCCGCGGGCATCACCATGATTTGGGGCACGTTGTCCCCGAATCGATTGGTATTGAAGGCCATCTTTAGGCCGTCCGGAGAATACGTGGGAGAGAGGTCATAGTGCTGCCCTCCCGAGAGGGAAGTCAAGCAGCACTCACGCGCGATGTTGTAGGTGAACACACCGCTGCGGGCGTTCCCGAGAATCGAAAACGCCAGTGTCTGCCCGTCCGGGCTATAGGAAGGCGCCATGTAGTCGCCCTCTCCACGAACGTCGGGCAACGTCCACTCGGCCCCAGTTGCGAGGTCGAGTTGGTAGATCCTGGGCAGACCTGTCTTGAAGGACGAGTATGCCAACTTGGAGCCATCCGGCGACCACGCCGGCGAATTCGTAATCGAGCGGAAGTTCGTGAGACGGGTGAGGTTCTCGCCGTCCGAATCGATGACGTAAACCTCGGAATTGTAGTCCGCGTCGGTCATCGTGAAGGCGATTCGGGTCGCGGCCATCCCCGGAGCGCCGGTTGCCCAACGCACGATGTCATCGGAGGCGCGATGTACCGCCATCCGGTAGTCGGGGTCGGCGGCGTCAGGAAGTCGGAAGCGACCGCGCTCGGTGACTTGCCCGTAGACGACGTCGTGCAACTCCAGGATGAGTATGAAGCCGTCACCCGTCCCTTCCACCTGGCCGGTGACGAGCATGACGGCACCTAGGCGATCCCAGAGGCGGTAGTCAAGCACGTCGCCGACGAGCCCTGCCGGGAGGGAATCCATGACCTCGAACCGGTCTGAGTTCCGCAGGTCGCGTCCCATGATCGCCTCGACCTCAGCCGCGAGCCCGGCCCCGCCAAAGCGACCGGTGAACGGCTGCATCGCCAACGTCGGCTGCAGTTGGTTTTCGTAGACGAGCCCCAGGCTCACGCCGGGAATCGAATCCCGGTCTTGAGCCTGTGCAGGCGTCGCCACAGTCACTAGCCCGACGGCAGGGAGCCCGAAGGCATACACAGCACAAACCAACCCACCCTTCCACACCTTCGTCATGCTCATCCTCATTGGTTAGTTCCCACGGCGGAGGGCTCCGACCCCAGGCTAAAACTCATCGGTTCGCCCCTGGGCCTAAAGTTGAATTGGACAGGAAGACGATCGAATGGGAGTTCGTCCGGGAGCGGGCCGAACCGGCCGCCTCCGGCGCACTCGATCGCACCCATCGCGCCAAAGTCGAAGTCCGAGTTCCCGGAGCGGGTGACGAACTCCATGCCCCCGACGGAGCCGTCCGCATTGATGTAAAAGCGGACCGTCGCTTCCACGTTCACGCCTCGCGGTGGCCGGAAGCAATTCCCGATCTGGCGGATGATGTTGTTGTAGTACACCGGATAGTCCCTACGAACGCCCTCGAGGCGTACGTTGATGTCCTCTCCCGACTCGGCGGCATCTTTCGTGGGCTTCTCGGTGGTCGTCGCAGCCGTGCGCTCTTCCGCGACTTCTTCCACGGGTTCGGGTTCGGGCTTCGGCGGATCGGGCTTCACAGCCTCTTCAATCGCGACCTCTTCCTCTTCGGGCTCCGGCTCTGGCGGCGTTAGTGTCGGGTCCGGCTGCTCGACCACGAACTCTTCGGTGGCAGGCTTTTGAGTTTCTGCCTGCACTGTGGTCGGCGGTGAGACGAGTTCGATCTCGTACGTCAGGAACTCGAATTCGGTCTCACCACCCAGCGTGGTAACCCATGCTAGGACAAAGAGCAGGAGATGGAAGACGACTGAGAAGGCCGCGCTCTGCTTATCGAAGGGGTCGTGCCGGCGTGCCATGGTATGGTCAATTTCCCCGATACGGTTCAGCGACGATCGACCAGTTGATACCACTGTTCTGCGCGCTCGACATCGCCCTCACCACCGGTCCGAACGGGGCGAGTGAGTCCCCGCGGATGTACACGCGCTCGATCGCGCCGCCGCCCAGCAACTGACCCAGTCCAGACTGGAGGTCTTCAGCCGTGACAGGGGTCTCTTCCATGTAGATGGTCCCATCCGCGGTCACGGTGATAAAAAAAGGCGAGTCCTGAGACGTCAGAGGCTGCACGTCAGCCTTTGGAATGGACACCTCAATCCCGCCCTGCATGATCGGTGCCGTGATGATGAAGATCACCAACAACGTGAACGCGACGTCGACCAGGCTGGTCACGCTGATTTCCGAACTTACGGGGAGGTCGGCGCGGCGTCCGCGTGCGCGGCGGCGAGTTCCGAGGCTCATGCGCACCCCACCCGGCCGCACGGGGCCGTGATATGCTCTATAAACGCCAGCTTCACTAGACCCTACCCTCGCGGGCCAGGGTACCGATGAACTCGCTGGAGAAGCCCTCTAGCTCCCCGCTCACGAGGTTGAGCTGTCCCACGAAGTGGTTGTAGGCGATGACCGCGGGAATGGCCACAAAAAGCCCGGCCACCGTCGTGATGAGCGCGGCGCCCACACCCGGGGCCACAGCCATGATGTTGCTGCCCCCTGCGGACGTGATCCCCAGGAAGACTTCCATGATTCCGATGACGGTCCCAAGGAGCCCGAGCAGCGGGGATATTGACCCGATCGTCGCGAGCCATTGGATGCCCCGTGCGAGCTCGTCACGCTCCTCCGCTTCCTCCTTCTCCAGAACGAGGCGCAGGGCCTCCAACTGCGTCAGCGACAAACCCTGGCTGGGCGCAGCGCCTTCCCGCAGCGCGCCCGGACGGAGTTCACTGAAGAAGTTCACGCCCTGGCGGAACACCCGACCATAAGGGGATTCAGGGAGTGTGAGGATGGCCTTGTAGGCGTCCTCAAGCCGCTGAGCGCGTTCCATATGCTGAAGGAACTCATCGCCTTGCAACCGGACGTCGCGGAATTGTTTCCACTTGTGATAGATAATGTAGACGGAGGCCGCGGACGCCCCGGCTAGCGCCATCAGAACAATCTTCGTGGGCAGTGAACCGCCGAAGATCATGCCGAAAACGGACAGCGGGGGACGGGCTTGGAGAAGAAGCAAAGCTGGTGTCATTCGGGGGCTCCGGCCCTCTGGTTCGCGATGTGTGTGTAGGTAGCGTGCAAGCCTTGTTCCAACGAATGGGCGGGGGCCCATCCGTATGCCCGGATCTTCTCAGTATTCAACGTGCTATGGCGAAGCTCACCCGGTCGTTCCTTCTCATGTTTGCAGCCTGGACTCGTGCCCGACACACCTTGGATGGCATCGGCCAGACCTACCACGCTCGTACCTACCCCGGTCCCCACGTTGAACGCCCGGCTGTCTAGCTCATTGTCATCCGCGAGATCGAGTTCGGACACAAGCATGTTCGCGGCTACAACGTCGCCGACATAGACGTAGTCACGGGTCTGTGCGCCGTCGCCGAAGACTGTCAGGGGTTGGTCGAGAAGGAGCCGAGTGCAGAAGATGGCTACTACACCCGCCTCTCCATACGGATCCTGTCTCGGCCCATATACGTTCGAGTACCGAAGTGCCACGTAGTCCAGCCCCCTGACCTGTCGGTAGTAGTTCAGATAGAACTCACCAGACAGCTTCGTGACACCGTAGGGGGACAACGGCGCCTTCGGCGCCGTCTCGTCCGTTGGGATCTGCTCAGGCTCACCGTAGATCACGCCGCCGCTACTGACAAATACGAATCGGCTCGTACCGACTTCGATGGCCGACTCAGTCAAGTTGAGGAGACCCATGATGTTGATTGAGGCGTCCTTAGCCGGGTCCGCAACAGAAACGCGGACGTCGAGCTGAGCCGCGTGATGATTGACCAGGTCGAAGCGAACCTCACGAAACAGATTGCGAATGCCATCTCCGTCCCGAATGTCCATCTCCACGAACGTGGCATCAGCCGGCAGGTTAGCCCGGCGCCCCGACGACAGGTCATCGACGACCCACACTTCGTGGCCTTTGGCCAGGTACGCTTCGGTGATGTGGCTGCCAATAAAGCCAGCCCCCCCCGTCACCAGTACCCGCTTCTTCGCTGCAGTCATGTCAGTTCAGTGTTGTGGTTCGATGAGGATCGATAGCAAAAAGAGTCCCCACCGGTCCAAACCAGCGGGGACTCTCGGATTCCAGCTGGAACGCGAAGGGCATAAAGCCTCATCGCGCAGCAGCTCACCGCATTTTCTTTGTTAGGCGTACAATGACGCCCTTTTCAAAGACGGCGTCGACGATGTTCACGATCCTGGCGGCTGCGATCCCGTCCTGAATGCCAACCACCTGGAGGAAGCCCTCCGAGTCGTCGTGATCGACCGTGTTAAAGAGCGTGAACTCGTCTCCTAGAGCGACACCGTCTTCGGTGCCGACGTCGAGGAACGCGACGAAACCCACGTCCTGGAGGCTTGACGTGTTCGCGAATCCGACGACCATGGCCGCCTCATCCCCTGCTACGGCCTGCGCATACTGACCGACAGAAAGGGAATAATTCGGCATCGGTCCGGTAAATTGATCCGGTAGGATGCGCCCGTACTCCTTGATGATCACACCGATCACGCCGTCCTCGACGATATCCGTCACGTCGATGACCCCTGTGGGCACCAGCACCCGACCGACGTCCTCAATCGTGTCGCCGACTTTGAAGATCTGTAGACGATCCCCAACACGAGCCGGGGAGTTCATGGCCACGTGGACGCGATCGTAAGAGCGCACCGTGTTGTTCCGGTTACGCTCCCCAGCTGCCCCTGTAAGCACACCCGTGTGGTCGGGATCATCCGTTAATCCAGCCACGCGCGGAGCCGAGTAGACGAGATCCGGGGGAACCGCCAAGTGCTGAATTTCCTCCCCACGGACGACTCCTGCCCGAGCGACCGAAGTATCTTGGAAGAAGATCGTTCGAGGGCCACTACCCACAGAGGCCTCTTGAGTCGTGGTCGCCGGCCGAGACGGCTGCTCGGCAACGGGCATCGTCTCGGTCGGGGTGGGCGCCTCGGTACCGGGAATCGCCAGAACCTGACCAGGAGTGATCAGGTTAGGATCGGCGATGTTCGCCTGATTGGCGTTCCAAATGCGACGCCAATCAAACGGACTCCCGTAATACCGCGCTGAGAGATCCCACAAAGTGTCACCATCAACGACACGATGGGTTCCCTGAGCTTGCTGGGCGAGGGCAATTCCTGGCAGAATCAGTAATGCAAGAATGGCCGCAGCCGAGCGAACCATATGGGCTCCTTCGGCAAGTAGGACAGGGCTTTTCTCCCGGTGAACACTTGCCCAAGATACGGGTCATCCACTCCTGAGGTCAACGCGTTTTTTCAAATTGACTTCAAATGTTTCCGAAGGCCGCCAAGTCGGCAGCCTCTCTGGGCCCTCGCCCAGCGGCCTATTGTGTCTCCATGACCGAGCGCCACCGGCCCCGCCCGACCACCACGTGGTCGAGCACAGGGATCCCCAGCAGCCGCCCTGCTTCGACCAACTGCCTTGTCACCGCGCGGTCTTCCGCGGACGGCATGGGGTCTCCGGAGGGGTGGTTATGGACCAAAATCAGCCCGGCAGCGCCTTCCGCCACCGCCGCACGGAACACCTCCCTCGGATGGATCAAAGAGGCGTCCAAGATGCCCTTCGTCACCAAGACCTCGCGCACGACGCGGTGGCGCGTGTTGAGCAGGAGCGCATGAAACTCTTCTTGAGGAAGATCGCGAAGTCGAGGACCCATGCGGCGAAACACGTCCGCCGGGCCGCGCACGCGATCGTCGTCGCCGTCGGGCTCCGTGGCGACACGCCGGCCCAGTTCGAGCGCCGCAGCGATCCGTGCCGAGGTCGCGCGCCCCACGCCCGAAAGGCCTTCAAGTTCAGAGACGTCGAGGGAGGCCAGGCGACGGAGCGATCCGTCGACGCGCTCGCTGATGGCCTGCGCAACATCTGCGGCAGGGACACCGGCCACCCCGCTCCCGATTACCACCGTAAGCAATTCTCTAACGGTAAGGCCGCGTGGGCCCAGGGAGCGCAGTCGTTCTCGCGGTCGGTCGGGGTTCTGTAAGGACACGCATGACGATCACGGTGTCCGCCGGGCGGTGACATGCTCAGATGAGGCTAGAGCGTCAAACGCATCACCACCGCGTCTTCGCGGGGCTTCTCGTAGTAGTTCTTACGCCGACCGACGTCTGTGAACCCAAACGACCGATACAGCTCCGTGGCGCGTGCGTTCGAGCTGCGCACCTCGAGGAACACGGTCTCGATGCCCCTCCCCTTGGCGAGGACGAACATGCCGTCGAGCAGCCGGCGCGCGTAACCGAGTCCCGCGTACTCAGGCCGGACCGCGACGTTCGCCAACTCGCCCTGATCCACAATGCACCAGAGCACGGCGTAGGCGATCACGCCCGCCTCGGGGTGCTCGGCGACCCACAATTCGGCACTGGGTCGGTCGATGAGATCCAGAAACGTCGAGGCGTCCCACGGGCTCGTGAACTGCCGGTTCTCGATGCCGATCACCGCGTCCACGTCCTCAGCCCTCATGGGCCGCATCGTGGCGTCTGCGGCCGTGTCTACCCTTTCCATGCTGCGTCCGGTCGCCATTCGCGAATGTAGCGAGGCTCCCAGGTCGGCACGGACGCCACCGGCGCTGCATCCGGATGCAGCGCCAAATACCGCAGCAGACCCTCGCCCGAAGGGTGCGCGACCGGGTCAGGCGTAACCGGAAATCCAGCCCCTTCGATCGCGGCACGATGCTGGGCGGCGCCTTCCCCGACGAAAACCGCACCCGCCGGCACCTCGTCGTCGAGCACGTCGCGCAGCGAACCGCCGTGCGGCGGCACCAAGGTCTCGACTCCGATCCCCCCGATACCGTAGCACGCGCCGTAAACTCGGTCCGCACGGGCATCGAAGAGGACGTAGCGAATACCGCTTCCCTCCAAAGACAGCGCCGTGGCCGCAAGACTCGAGATGGCCCACAGGGGGCAATGAAGCGCGTGAACCAGGCCCTTGGCGGTGGCTGCCGCGATACGAACACCCGTAAAGGATCCGGGTCCCTCTCCGACGATCACCCCGGAGATGTCGCTACGGTCGACTCCGGCTTCTGAGAGGATGTCACGGATCGACGGAACGAGACGCGCAGCTTGATCGCCCTGGCGTTCGAGTGTGGTGCGCGCGAGCACCTGAGCACCCTTCGCGACGGCAACCGACGCGACCTGCCCGGAGGTGTCGAAGGCGACGTAGAAGCCTTCTTGAGAAAACGTGCTCATGATCCCGACAGCGACATCGGGAACGCTGCGAGATCCGGCGGAGCCCCGACCCGCTCCGCGCCGACATCGCGCAGATCTGGGTGGCCCACGGGCACGGATAGGTCAATCACCCAGTAGTGCGCGGGCATCAAACCCTCGGCGCGCTCCGGCCACTCGACCAGAACGATCTCGTGATTGAGGCCGAGCTGCTCCCAACCCAACTCCCAAAGTTCGTCACTGGACTCGATGCGATACAGGTCTAGGTGGACGACTTCGCGGCCCATGTCCGCCGGGTGACGCAACAGCAGGTTGTACGACGGCGACGGCATGGACACAGTGACGCCGGCACCCTCCCCGATCGCGCGGGCCAGGACAGACTTCCCCGCCCCCAGCTGGCCACGTAGGCCAATGACGACCGGTGTGGTCGTGGTAGCACCAATTCGCTTGCCCCAGCGGGTCAGGCTAGCCTCGTCGAGCCTCATTTGCTTTCTAGCTTGAGCCAGTCGGCGGTGAGGCGCAGGCCCTCCGTCAGGGACACCTTCGCCTCATACCCGAGCCGCTCGTGGATCTTCGTCAGGTCTGCCAGCGAGTCCCGCACGTCGCCTGGCCGCCCTGGTCCGAACGTCGGGTCGATGCGAACGCCGAGCGCTTCCTGGATCGCGTCCCACAGGCCGGTCACGCTGATGCGACCGCCACAGCCGACGTTGAAGACCTCACCGCTCACGCCCTCAGGCGGGGCCGTCGCCGCAAGCAGGTTGGCCTGCACCACGTTGTCGATGTACGTGAAGTCGCGGGTCTGCCCTCCATCGCCGTTGATGGTCGGCGCGCGTCCCTCCAGCGCGGCGGTGATGAACAACGGGATCACGGCCGAATAGATGGAGGCCGGATCTTGCCGAGGACCGAAAACGTTGAAGTAGCGCAGTACGGCCGTCTCAAGCCCAAAGAGCCCAGGGAAGACCTGCACGTAGTGCTCCCCCGCGAGCTTCGCGACCGCATAAGGCGAAAGCGGGATCGAAGACATCGTCTCGATCTTGGGCAACGTCGCCGTGTTGCCGTAGGCCGAGGACGAGCCCGCATAGACCAAGCGCCGTACCCCGGCCGCGTGCGCCGCGACCAACATGTTCAGGGTGCCGGACGCACACACATGATGCGAGGTCGTCGGGTTCTCCACCGATCGAGCTACGGACGAGAGCGCCGCTTGATGAAAGACGTAGTCGATGTCGGCGCAGGCGGTCGCGCACGCGTCGGGATCGATGATCGTGGCTTCGTGCAGATCGATGCGATCCAGGAAAGGAGCCAGGTTCTCGCGCTTGCCCGTGGAGAAGTCATCGATGACACGCACGGAGGCACCCTCCGCGAGAAGGCGTTCCACCAGGTGGGAGCCGATGAAGCCGGCGCCACCGGTCACGAGAAACGAGCGGTCTGAGAGCGTCATGGAGTCGTGGATATAGAGGGCAGCCGCGACCGGTCCGCTACCGGAGTCCCGCGGCAATAAGCTCAATTTGTTAGCGGAATCTAGCGATTCTCAGCGTTGATACAGCCCCTCACTCGTGATCAAGCGGGCGACCCCCAGGGGGACGTCTGCCGATACGTCCACGCCTGCGGCGACCCGCGCGCGCAGTTCTGTGGAAGACAGGTCCACACGGCGGACTTGGACAAAGCGAGCGCTGTCGACCCCCCCCACGTTCGGTGCCGCTGCGGAGGCATCAACCCCTGCCCGATCCATGACCACGACCGTCGCCATCTGGAGGATCACCTCGGGGTCGCGCCAGCTCGCAAATTGGCTGAACTGATCGGCGCCAATGATCAGAAATAGCTCCGCCCCGACATGGGTGCTCCGAATTTCCCGCAGCGTATCGACCGTAAAGGAGGGCCCCTCGCGGAGGATCTCGACGGCACTGACCACGAAGCGGACATCGTGCTCTGTGGCGGCGCGGACCATGTCGAGACGGATCGGCGCAGGCGTCAGAGGGAGCGTCGGCTTGTGAGGCGGCTCACCAGCGGCAATCCATAACACTCGATCGAGCGCGAGGGCAGACGCGACGTCCGCGGCGACCGCGACGTGCCCGTTGTGGGGCGGATCAAAGGTGCCTCCGAAGAGGCCTATGCGGAGAGGTGCGGCGGCCGGTCCGTCAGGATCCCGAACCATCGGCCCGGATCAAGGCTGCGGCCTCGGAGTCGGGATAGCGGGCCAGAAGCCTCTCTTTGGCTTCGTCGGCAAGGTCCTGATAGCCGATCGCGACGTTGGACCAGTAGATGCCAGCTAGCGCCCGGGGCGCGTATTCCGTCTCGGCATAAAGGTTCGCCACGAACTCGTAGTACTTAATGGCCGAGTCCCAGATCTTGCGCCGGAAGTAGAACTCCGCCGTAGCGAACTCTTTTCCGGCAAGCTTCAAGCGCATCACGTTCGAAATCTCAGCCGCTTCTGCGGACTGCGGAGATCCGGAGTAGTCGATGACCACGTTCCGGCACACCGTGATCGCATCGCCAGTGAAGGTCTGATCGCGCTGCGTCTCAGGTGACAACGACGACAACGAGCGGCATACACCCAACGCCGCCAAAGCGGCCTCGGGGTGGCCCGAATAACGGTCTAGAAAGCGCACGTACTCCGCACGGGCGGTCAGAAAGTCGCCAGCACCGAAGTGGGCGTGGGCCAAGAGCAGGCGCGCCTCCGGAACCCTGTCCCAGTCACCGAAGGAAAGGAGCAGTCTGTCGAGCGCCTCTGCTGCGTTTCTGAATTCGCCCTCTTCATACTCCTGAGTGGCCGTGGCGTACAGGACCGGCGCGTCCATGCCTTGATAGGGGCTGGCCGTGCTGCCGCACGCGACGAGCGCGAGCGTCAGGGCGAAAACGGAGAAACGTCGTGTCATAGTCTGCATCGGCGCTGGATACCCTGGGTTCAACGAGGGTGTTCCTAGAAATGATGTTCTGGTCGCACAAGCGCGACCGAGTCCTGCTCGGCAGTCAGCGACAGCGCCCGTCGCGGAGCCCCTCAAGGCCTCTGCCAAAACGGATCTCATCGTGCCGGGCCTGAGCCCGCTCGATGAGTGCCCCTCCTTGGTCGGCGAAGCGGACTTGGGCGTAGGCGTCCATAGAAAGCTCACACTCACCCATCCCTGAGAGGATCTCTCCCTTCTCGAACCAGGCCTGGGCCTGGATGTTGCGGGGCTCGCCCACTTCAATCGCGCGTTCAATGAGCGTCAGCGCCTCGGTCAGCTCCTCCGGAGCAAGCGCCGAGCGGCTGCGCAGATCGCGAGCCCGCGTGAACGCACACGTGCCGATGTACCAGTCTACCTCGCCGCGTTCCCAGCGGCGGACCATCCCCCTAAACTGCTCGAAGTAGATGAGGGCCTTCTGGCAATCGCCGATCTCCTCGTACGCCTGCCCCACTTCAAAGACGATCTCAGGAGCCGAGTCGGTTGCCTCTGCCATCGCCTTCTGATAAAAAGGCAGTGCGCGCCCGTATTCGCCGCTGCGGAAGTAGTGGCGCGCCAAGGGGAGTGACATATCCCCCACGCCGATACCGGCCCGGAGTTGGAGCGCCGTCTCGACCGCGGTCGCCATGGCGAAGTTGTCGTTGGTCTTTTGGGCCTCGCGCGCGAGGTGCATCAGGTCCGAAACTGCCTGGTCGGCCAACCCCGGGTCTTTCGAGGCCGCCTCGAGGTAATAGGCACCCGCATCGTCGACCCGGCCGATCATCGCATAGGTGTGTGCCACCCGGGCCGCGACCGCCGGATCATCTGAACCCTGGCGCACTGCGAGCCGGTACTCCGCGAGGGCCTCCGTGTAGTTGCCAAACGCGAACGCCTCGTCTCCACGCCGCAGGGCGTTCTCCTCGGTGCCGCGTGTCGTGCACGCAGCCGCACCGACGGATGTCACTGCGGCGATCAGTAGGAGTCTACGCATCGTGAAGTTTCGGGCGATTGAGGGTCGATTCAGGGCCCGCGGGCCCAGCGTCGAATATAGCAGCAAGGATCGGGCCTACGCGGCGTCTTTCTCGGCATCGGCACCGTGTGCGTGGGGGAACATGACCCCCAGGGACGCCAAATAGGCGCGTGCTCGCATGTCGTCGGGGTCATCGACCAAACACTGTTGCCACTCCCGAATCGCGCCCGCCGTGTTCCCCGTCCTGTTGAACACGACCCCCAACCGCACACGCGCACCCACGAAGCTCGGTTTGGCCTCGAGGATCAACTCAAGCTCAGAAATGGCCTACCCCACCCGACCCAGAGCGATAAGCGCCTCAGAGAACTTCGTGCGGATATCCAAAAAGCGCGGGCGAATTCCCAGAGCCGTCTCATAGTGCTCTGCCGCCTCCTCTGGATGTTCCGCCAACAAGTAGAGATCGCCGAGCTGGGCATGCGTGATCGCGAGCCGGTTACCCACGTCAGACGGGAAGGTCTTCGAGTCCCGACGGTCCAACTCACTCGCTCTCTCAAACGCGCTCTGCACCTCCTCGTGGCGCCCCAACTCATTCAGGACAATGCCCCGGTTGAGGTGCGCCTCGGCATAGGCATCGTTCACCGCTAGTGCCAAGTCGAAGTGTGCGAGCGCGTCTTCCGGCCGATTGAGCATCGCGTGGTCGTCGCGCTCCTAAGCGCTGACGCCGACGGAGACGATTTGACGGGCTTCTTTTTGGTCGCGGTTCATGGAGAACGGTCGCTAGCGCGGGCGCCGTGCGAAGGGGGGGCGCAGGTGCGTTCGCCGCCGCGCCCGAGGGACGAGGATCGAGTCCTTTCCTCCGGAAAAGAGAAGGACGGGACGCTCAAATTGCGCCGCGACCTCTCGCATCACGAAGATCGACTCGAACTCTAGGTGCCCGAGGTGAGAGCGTCGACTGACTGTCATCGAGCGCTCAGACAGCCCCCGTGCGTCCGTACCGATCATCCAGCCTGATCACGTCGTCCAGGTGGGGGGTGGAGGCTTCCAAAATGTCGACGTCTGTCTGGGCGATCATTCGGTGGATCGTCCCAGCCGTAACGCGCACTCGCTCGCCGGCCTGCATCTGATAGTCGACAAGAGCGTCCACGGACGGACCAGCCTGGAATAGCATTCGGCCGCTCAGCAAATAGAACGTCTCATCCTTGATCTCGTGATACTGCAGCGACAGGGCCTCGCCAGCCTTTACGTGGAGGATCTTCCCCACGTAATCGCTCGTCTCAGCCCAGATCAACTCGTAGCCCCAGGGCTTTTCGACACGACGCGGACGCTCAAGCACGAATGGACATCCCTTCAATTAACGGAGTGAATACCATCAAATGGTCCGAGCCTTGGCGTCATGACGCACCAACTCGGCCTCGAAAAAGGGGATCGTGCGGCGGATCCCCTCGCGCAGCTGGACCTGTGGCTCCCAGCCCAGCACTTCTCTGGCGACGCGAATATCTGGTTTGCGAACCTTCGGGTCGTCCTGCGGTAGGGGAAGCCGTTCCAACACGGAGGTACTGCCGGTCTCTTCCAAGACCACTTCCGCGAGTTCTTTGATGGTGAACTCATTCGGATTGCCGATGTTGGTGGGCTCGGTACGCTCTGAATGGAACAATCGAAAGATGCCATCCACCTCGTCGTCCACATAACAAAACGAGCGGGTCTGCTCACCGTCCCCGTAGATCGATAGGGGATCCCCTCGCAGCGCCTGCACGATAAAGTTCGACACGACGCGACCGTCACCAGGCCTCATGCGCGGCCCGTACGTGTTGAAGATCCGAACGATGCGCGTGTCCACTCCGTGATGCCGGTGGTACGCCATCGTCATCGCTTCTGCAAAACGTTTGGCCTCATCGTAGCACCCGCGGACACCGATGGGGTTCACGTTGCCCCAGTACGTCTCTGGTTGGGGGTGCACCAAGGGATCCCCGTATACTTCTGAAGTCGACGCGAGAAAGAAGCGGGCACCCTTCGCCAACGAGATTCCGAGTGCATTCTGGGTGCCGCGGCTTCCTACTTTCAACGTCTGGATGGGGATCTCAAGGTAGTCTACGGGGCTCGCGGGAGACGCGAAATGCAGCACGCCGTCGAGGTCCTCGTCCAGGAAGATCGAGTCGGAAATATCGTGCTCGATCAACCTGAAGCCGTCGTACGCCTCCAAGGCCGCCGAGTTCTCTCGCGAACCTGTTACGAAGTTGTCGAGGCCGATGACCTCGTGACCTTCCTTGAGGAAGCGCTCGGCGAGGTGTGACCCAAGGAAACCGGCGGCGCCGGTAATGAGGACGCGCACGCTCAGCCGCCCACGGGAAGGCTTGCACGACCGATACACACGTACTCGAAGCCCTTTGCCGCCATTAGCGCGGGGTCGAAGAGGTTTCTGCCGTCTAGGATCAGCGGGCGCTCCATTGCGGCCTGCATGCGATCGAAATCGGGGCGGCGGTATGGGTACCACTCGGTATGGATCACGAGCGCGCGGGCGCCCTCCAACGCAGTGTAGTTGCTGTCCGCGTACTCAACGCGACTGCCGAAGTGACGCCTGGCTTCTCCCATCGCGACGGGATCGTGAGCGACAACCCGGGCTCCACGCGCTAACAGCCCTTCGATGGTGACGATACTGGGTGCTTCTCGCATATCGTCCGTATTCGGCTTAAACGCGAGGCCCCACACGGCCACTGTCGTACCCGAGAGGTCCTCGCCCAGTCGCGCTACCAGGTGATCCACGAGTACGTGCTTCTGCCGTTCGTTCACGTCCTCCACCGCCTGAATGATGGACGGGTCGGCCCCGAGTTCGGCCATGGTCCTCGCGAGCGCCTTTACATCCTTCGGGAAACAAGAGCCCCCGTAGCCGATGCCAGGGTAGAGAAAACTCGAGCCGATACGACTGTCCGAACCGATCCCCTTCCTCACGGCGTTCACGTCCGCACCTGCCTTTTCACACAGCTGCGCGATCGAGTTCATAAAGGAAATCCGCGTGGCCAGCATCGCATTGGCCGCGTATTTCGTGATCTCGGCAGAGGGCACATCCATGAGCAAGACCGAGGCTCCGCTACGCACGAACGGCGCGTACAGATCCGCAAGAACCTCCCCGGCGTACTTTGAGTCCACGCCGAGCACCACACGATCCGGTTTCATGAAGTCGTCGATCGCGTCGCCTTCTTTCAGGAACTCCGGATTCGAACACACATGGACCGTGTGTTGGGTATGAGCCTCGATTTCCTCACGAACCCGCAGCGCTGTACCGACGGGCACGGTGCTCTTCGTGACGACGATGCGCTCCCCGTCCATCGACTGACCTATTGTGCGCGCTACGGCCAGGACGTGCTGGAGGTCGGCCGAGCCGTCTTCGCCTGGCGGGGTCCCTACGGCGATGAAGATCACGTGCGAAGCGCGCACCGCCGACGCCACATCGGTCGTAAAAAGAAGGCGCTTCAACGCGAGGTTGCTAAGGATCAGCGGCTCAAGGCCGGGCTCATAGATCGGAATGTGGCCGTTGTTAAGTCCATCGATCTTCGCTTGATCGATATCCGCACAGACGACGTCGTTGCCTGATTCGGCGAAACACGCGCCGGCGACGAGCCCAACGTAGCCGGAACCTATTACGGCAATCTTCATGAATTCGCTTGCATCGTGGGGGCTGCTACCTGCACCAAAAGGAGTACTCCCTTACGCCAAGCCTCAAATAGAACAAAAGTCGTCGGAAAGTGCATGGCAGGTTGACTCATCGCGACCCCTTCCCGGCCTTCGGGACCCGCAACTCAAACAGCTGATCGCGCAGCAGCGCCGCCTTCTCGAAGTCCAGCGCCTCCGCCGCGTCCTCCATCTCCTTCTCCAAGATCTTCACGTATTCCTCACGATTGACCTCGTCCGCGTAGCTATCGCCGGTCTCGGCGACCCGGGCGGGCACCTCGCGAGCGTCCGCGAAGCGCGTCGCCCAACCGATCTCCTCGATGGACTTCTGGATGGACGCGGGCGTGATCCCGTGTTTCTTGTTATGAGCGACCTGGATCTCGCGGCGACGGTTGGTCTCGTCCAGGCAACGACGCATGGAGTCGGTCATCTTGTCGGCATACATGATGGCGCGGCTGTTCACGTTGCGGGCCGCGCGACCAATGGTCTGGATGAGCGAACGCGCATCCCGAAGGAAGCCTTCCTTGTCTGCGTCCAGGATGGCCACCAGCGACACTTCGGGTAGATCCAATCCCTCCCGCAACAGGTTGATTCCGACCAGCACATCGATCTTGCCGAGGCGCAGGGAGCGCAAGATGGTCATGCGCTCGATCGAGTCGACTTCCGAGTGCATATAACGCACGCGCACACCGACGGACTGCAGGTACTCAGAAAGGTCTTCGGCCATTCGCTTGGTAAGCGTCGTGACGAGAACGCGCTCGTTCCGCTTCTCCCTTATGCGGATCTCAGCGAGCAGATCGTCTACCTGCCCTTTCACGGGGCGGATGTCGACTTCGGGATCCACGAGGCCCGTCGGGCGGATGATCTGTTCGACCACCACTCCGCCAGCCCGATCCAACTCACGGTCCGCCGGCGTGGCTGACACGAAGATCGCTTTCGGGATCAGGTCACTCCACTCGTCGAACTTGAGCGGCCGATTGTCTAGCGCTGACGGCAGCCTGAAGCCGTGTTCGATCAGAGTTTCCTTACGCGACCTATCGCCTTTGTACATGCCGCTGATCTGGGGCAATGACGCGTGCGATTCGTCGACCACGGTGAGGAAGTCAGCCGGGAAATAATCAATGAGGCAGGAAGGCCGATCGCCGGTACTCCTTCGGCTTGTATAGAGAGAGTAGTTCTCGATGCCGGGACAGGTCCCGATTTCCATCATCATCTCTAGGTCGAAGTTGGTCCTTTGTTCGATGCGCTGTGCCTCGAGCAGCTTGCCCGCATTCCGGAACGCCTCGAGCTGCTCGCTTAGTTCGACGCGGATGAGTGGCACCATCTGTTCGACCGTGCGGCGTTGCGTGACGTAGTGACTTGCGGGGTAGATCGCGGTGCGCTCGAGCGTGCTGATGATCTCCCCGGTCAGTGGCTCGAAGCGGGTGATGCGCTCGACTTCGTCCCCCCACAACTCGACCCGGATCGCCTGCTCGTCGTAGGCGGGGAAAATCTCGACCGTGTCCCCTCGCACCCGGAACGTGCCTCGCTCGAATAGATAGTCGTTGCGCTTGTACTGGATGTCGACGAGGCCCTTGAGGATGTCCCGGCGAGGGAACTCTCCGCCGACCTCGAGGTGCAGCATCAGGCTGCGGTAGTCGTCTGGGTTGCCCAGGCCGTAGATGCACGACACGGAGGCGACTACGATCACGTCTTCGCGCTCGATGAGCGACGAGGTGGCCCTCAGTCGCAGACGCTCGATGTCCTCGTTGATTGAGGCGTCTTTTTCGATGAAGGTGTCGGTCGAGGCGACGTACGCTTCCGGTTGATAGTAGTCGTAATACGAGATGAAGAACTCGACCGCGTTGTGCGGAAAAAGCGACTTCAACTCGCCGTATAGCTGCGCGGCAAGCGTCTTGTTGTGCGACATGACGAGCGTGGGACGCCCATAGTTCTGGATCACATTGGCGATCGAGAACGTCTTGCCCGTGCCGGTCGCACCGAGAAGGACTTGGTTGGCGTCTCCACGGAGCACGCCGGCCGTCAACTCCGCGATCGCGGTGGGCTGGTCGCCTGCGGGCTGGTGGGGGGAGACGAGTTGGAATTCCGCCATGG
>CALFPJ010000091.1 GCA_937919655.1 uncultured Gemmatimonadales bacterium | reverse complement strand
GCCAGCCGGGGCTAGTCGCGCGGTGACCCGAGAGGACCAGCTACCGTGGACGAACACCAGCGCTGGCGTGGCCGGCGGTGTTGGGGCCCGAAGAATGAGTTGTGTTTCCGAACTCAGTCGCTGTTTAAGCATCACCCCCGGAGCGAGGAGGATGGAGCCTGCCGCAGCGAGCACCAGCGCCCACGTTACAGCGTCGCGGACCCGTGCCGGGAGGCTCGAGTCGGCCGCGGTCAGTGCGCTCGCGGAACTGACGGCGAGCACGATCCAAGCTGGCACCGTCTCGAACAGCATTCGAGGGCCCATGTGGACCCCGTGATGCCAGTACAGGGCGTTCGCGAGCAAGCCGCCCCCGATCCAGGCCAGGAACACCGACAGGTCACGGGTAGCGCCCCGAAGCAAAAGTCCCGCGGCGATGAGCAGCACGACTGGCAAGGGGGACTCAAGCAGATGCGCACCAAGTTGGACGACATCGGCGCCCATATAGGCGATCGCTTCCACGACCCCATAAACGTTGCCGCAGGGGTCGATGTGCAGGCCGAGCGCGTGGGAGGGGCCGAATGCGCGGGAGTACCCCAAGGTGAAGGGTCGCCCAAACAGATTTGTATTCCACCAAAACAGGAGGCCAGCAAACGGGGCGCCGCCGACGCATACGCCCATGGCCGATCTCCATCCGCTCTGGGGCCTGCTGGAGGAGCGGCCCGCAAAGAAGAGCGTTGGAACGATCACCAACGACAGCGCCAGGCCGGTCCATGGGCGAGCGCAGATTGCGGCCCCGATCGCACCCCCGAGCGCAATCCCCCAGGTCCAACTGCCTTCTCTCGCGCGCAGCGCAGTCCAAAACACGAGCGCGACGGCCGCGGCCGCAGTGGAGTGGCTCAGGTAGGTCGCGCCCAACAAGAGTCAGAACGGTGTAACGGCTAACGCGAGAGCGGCGAAGCGTGCCACTCGCTTATTCGCGAGCACCAATTGGAAAGAGGCTGCCATGAGCCCAGTCGCTAACCCGATCATGAGTGGGCCGATCAGCCAAGGGGCCCCGGTGAGAAGACCGACGGCGAGGAAGACGGTATGGAGGGGAGAGGGTAGATCGAGGCCCACCCGGAGTCGGTAAAGACCCCATTCTGCACGGCCCAGGCACCGCCGGTGTACTCGAGGCCCAGCGTCAGGTGACCACCGGCAATCGCGCGAGCATGCAGGAGTTGCACCATCTCGTCCACAGAAGTGGGCAGTCCACCGTGGATCGCGATCGCCACTCCCGCGCACAGCAGCCCTGACAGTCCAGCCATCGCAGCCGCGAACTGAGTAGTCCGTAGCCTACAAAGCCAGTCGCCGGCAGCTCCGACTCCTTTTCTCACTCTTTCTGCGCCACCGGCACCGCTCAGAATCACCGCGAGGCCGACTATGATCAGCGTGCCGAACAATCCTGAGGCCCAGGTTGCCTCGGCACTCGCTCGGGTCGCGACCCCAGCCGGCCCAGCCCGAATGGGGCTCAGCAGCCGGTGCAGGGGTGTCAGCGACAGGCCAAGAAGCATCCAGCCCGTTAGGCGTGCAGTGCTTAGGCGCATCGATGCCGAAGGTCTTGGGGGCGGTGAGGTGGGCCTTCTCGGGGAGATGAGGTGACGGCAGGCATGGACGACAATGTGGACGAGGACCAACTTCCAGGCCAGCGCACCTGCCTCTCATGGAGTGATATGTCCGGACCTGTCTACCTAATCGCCGCGTCTTCCGACGTGTCGGCGGTGTTCACGGGCGCTGGCGTTGAAGCTGCGACGTTCGACGATCTGCCTGGATTGGGTCCGCTTGAGGAAAAGGAGCCCGGGGTCATTCTCATCGACCGAGCCTCGACTTCTGAGCAGGATGCTCTGGCGCTCGCTGAGCGCGTATCTCGAGCTGGTCCCGGATGGGTGTTGGCGATGCTTGCGGCCAATGACGAGAAGTCGGCACGAACCGTGAGCCTTGGCGCGCCCCATTCTGTTGAAGAGGTGGCCGGGTGGGCAGCCTCGGAATCCGAATCCAGCCATGTGCTCATGGATCTGGACGGCGTGCTAGCCGACGTCGCGCGTCTACGTCACGACTTGAACAACCCGCTCACGTCGGCCCTCGCGGAGGTCCAACTGTTGTTGTTCGACGTGGAGGACGCTGAGGTCCGCGAGTCACTTGAGGTTGCGCAGACCCAGCTGCGTCGCATGCGCGATATGATTGCAGCTGCTCGGCACCTTAGTCCGCATCGCTAGTGACCCCGAAGGGTGTGCTCATGGCCGCACCCTAGTCGATCCGGGTGGTGCCTATCCCGCTCGGGGCCGTTCGCAATGTGCGGCATTCGCGCTGTCGCAATTTGCGAAAGTCGAATACCTTGGGTGTAGGTGACCTGACTTCCCCAGCTTCCGGGATCACACTCTGTCGGCACAGATAACGGTGTTGCACAAAAAGGACGGACAGCGGCGACAGCTCAGCCGGCGAGATATTCTGCGGTGGGTCTACTTGGGTCGATTGGTGCTCCTGACCGGAATTCTCGCGGGGGCGTTTTATTCGTGGTTTGCGGCAACGGCGCAGCAGACGCTGATCGCGGTCGTGATGTTCCTGATTGCCCTGGCTGTCACCGCGACATCGTTCTGGTTTACGCACCTGCTAGGGCGGGAGCCGAACCAGAACTTCCTTTACGCCCAAGTAGTCCTGGACGTGGCCCTGGTTACGGGTGTCGTTCATATCACGCTTGGCCCGGAAAGCAATTTCTCTCCTGTCTACATCCTGGTGATCAGCGCCGGGGCACTTCTGCTCCCACTTCCCGGGGGTGTGCTCATCGGCGGGTTGGCGAGTATCGCCTACTTCGCCGATTTGGTTTGGGCCTTCCAGGAGAATCTGACTCCGCAAGTGGGTGCCCAGATCGGCTTGTTCACGATCGTGGCGCTGATCACCGGACTGATCGGAGACCGTCTCCGACAAGCCGGTCTCGCGTTGGGTGAAGTCGCCTCCGAACTCATGCAGCTCCGCCTAGACACG
Organism: uncultured Gemmatimonadales bacterium; assembly: GCA_937919655.1. GTDB lineage: Bacteria > Gemmatimonadota > Gemmatimonadetes > Longimicrobiales > Gaopeijiaceae > CALFPJ01. Next base: position 4,963 of record CALFPJ010000091.1, on the reverse strand, counting down.
GGGGACATCCTCGCGAACCTCGGGACTGGCGTAATCACTGTGGACGGAGACGGGCGTCTCGCCTATGCGAACCCGGCGGCCGAGAGCCTCATCGGCCGCAGCCTTCAGGAGTTGGTCGGTGAGCCGGTCCTGGAAGAACTGGAGCGACTGGCCCCGGGGATGGGTGGTGTCTTGGAGGGTTCGATCCGGGACGGAAGGTCTGTGGCTCGCTTCAGGACCACTTCGACCCTTCCCGGCGCGCGCAGGGTGCGACTCGGCGTGAGTACGGCCGTGTTGGAGCGGTCAGTCGGCGAGGCGAACTCGGCGACCGCCATTTTCCAGGATATCACGGACTTGGAGCGTATCGACGAACTGAACCTCCGGGCCGAGCGACTCGAAGCTGTGGCGGAGCTTTCTGCGTCGTTGGCTCACGAAATCAAGAACCCGCTCGCCTCAATCCGGAGTTCCGTGGAGCAGTTGAGCGGCGGGCGGCTTGATGGCCATGATCGAGGAGTGCTTGAGCGCCTCGTTCTCACGGAATCGGATCGCCTCAGCAGGCTGCTGTCAGAGTTCCTTGAATTTTCGACCCTAAAGATGGGGCCGAGACGGGAGATCGACCTTCTTCAGCTGATCTCACATTGTGTGGCGGTCGTCGAACGCCACCCGGACCTCGAAGGTGTGTCGGTCGCGATCGAGATGGACGGTGATCCACTTCGTGTAATGGGTGATGGCGACCTGCTCCATCGGGCGTTGTTCAACTTAGTCCTCAATGCCGGGCAGTCGGCGGGATCCGGAGGGATCGTGGTGGTTTCAGCCCTGAGGGAGGGCGGCGATATCCGTCCGCGCGGTGCCGAGATTGAGCATGCGGTGCGAATCGCTGTGCGCGATAACGGGCCCGGGGTGAATGAGGAAGAAGTCGTTCGAATTTTCGATCCGTTCTTCACCACACGTCAGGGTGGAAGCGGGCTTGGGCTTGCGATCGTCCATCGGGCGATAGAGGCACATCAAGGCGTTACGCTTGTCGAGCGCGCGCCCGAGGGTGGGGCCCAATTCGTGATCTACGTGCCGGGAATTCCCGGCGAGGCTTCCGGGGACGTCGCATGAATGACACGGTCAAAATCCTACTTGTCGACGACGAGACGGCCATCCTCGAAACATTGTCGATCTTGTTTCGGAGTGCCGGCTATGACGTTTCAGTTGCGGATTCTGGGTTGCGGGCCTTGGAGGCGCTTGCAACGGATAAGCCGGACATCGTGCTCACGGACATCCGCATGCCGGGGGCCACAGGCCTGGAGGTACTCGAGAAGGCTCGCGAAATAGACCCTGAAATGGCTGTGATTTTGATGACGGCCCAGGCATCGCTGCAGTCCGCCGTTCGGGCGGTCAACGAAGGGGCCTACTACTACCTGCAAAAGCCGTTTAGAAATGATGAGTTGTTGGCGATCTGCAAACGAGCCGCAGAGGCGCGGCAATTACGTGTTGAGAATCGAATCCTGAAGAAGGAGATTCGGAAGCGCCGCGGCGGAGACGGAGACCGACCCATCGGATCCGCACCGAACTTTGTCGAGGTATTGGAACTGGCAGAAACCGTCGCTTCGACGGGCTCGACCGTCCTGCTCTCCGGTGAAAGCGGGACAGGGAAGGAGGTGCTCGCGCGCTATCTCCACAGGCTATCGGACCGTTGTGAGCGACCGTTCCTTTCCATCAACTGTGGCGCGCTTCCCGAAGGTCTCCTGGAGAGTGAGCTCTTTGGTCACGTCAAAGGGTCGTTTACCGGTGCGGTGAAGGACAAAGATGGACTCCTAGTTGCCGCTGAGGGCGGTACTTTCTTCCTGGACGAGATTGGGGAAACGAGTCCGGCAACACAGGTGAAACTCCTGCGTGCGCTTCAGGAACGGGAGGTCATCCCGGTAGGTGCTACAAAAAGTGTTTCCGTGGACGTGCGCATCATCGCCGCGTCGAATCGCGACCTGGAAATGGAGATCAAGAGGGGTGGCTTCCGCAGTGACCTTTATTATCGACTTAACGTCATTCAGTTGCGCCTCCCTCCTCTGCGTGAACGCAAGGAGGACATTCCACTCCTCGTCCGCTACTTCCTAGGGGCCTGCGCGACAGGCGAGGTGCCGGCGCCCCGGATCTCCGAAGCCGCACTTGAGACGCTCATGAAGTACGACTGGCCGGGCAACGTGCGGGAGCTTGAAAACGCCCTCGAGCGGGCGGTCGTCGTGAGTTCGGGAAGTGAGGTCAATGTTGCAGCACTCCCGGAACGTGTTCGGGAGGCACCGGCGGCCCGGCTCGTGGTCGAGCCCCATGCTCAGAATCCCACGATGGAAACCATAGAACAGGCCTACATATTATGGGTCCTGCAGTCCGAGGGCGGAAACAAGAGTCGAGCCGCCGAAGTGTTGGGAATCGATCCGTCGACGTTGTACCGCAAACTCAATAGGTACGGAGTGGGAGAGTGATTCCTATGACCAAGGTTTTTGACCTCAACGAATCCGTGCAGCCATGACACGGAGTAATATCCCGGGCTCGCCGCAGCCGGACCTCGCGTGGGACCGAGTCACCTTGTCGGTCGTGATCCCCTGCTACAATGAGCGCACTACAGTTGAAGGGCTGCTCCGAAGGGTCCGCGAGGTGCCCATCAGGCTGGAGATCATCGTCGTCGACGATGGATCAACAGACGGCACGCGCGAATTGTTGCGTGAGCTCAAGGGCGGACTCATCGATCAGTTGGTCTTCCACGAACGCAACGCAGGGAAAGGGGCGGCGCTACGGACTGGCTTCGAAAGAGCCACCGGGGACGTCGTAGTCGTCCAGGACGCCGACCTGGAGTACGATCCCCACGAGCTCCCGATTCTCCTTGAGCCCATCTTGAGCGGCAAGGCTGACGCCGTGTACGGCTCGCGGTTCCTTGGCGGTCCGCATCGGGTGCTCCTCTTCTGGCACTCCGTGGGGAACCGTTTTCTCACGCTTCTGTCCAACATGTTCACCGACCTGAACCTCACGGACATGGAGACGTGCTATAAGATGGTGCGGACGGAACTGCTTCAGTCGCTTCCACTGTCCGCGCTTCGTTTCGGAATCGAACCCGAGTTGACCGCGCGCCTCGCGCAGGCAGGGGCGCGCATTTATGAGTTGCCGATTAGCTACAACGGTCGCTCCTACGCCGAGGGAAAGAAGATCGGATGGAAGGACGGCGTATCGGCGTTGTGGTCCATTCTCAAGTACAACGTCCTGCCGCCGCGAGTACCGAGGTGGATCCCCCCGATTCAGGACCCATGGGATACGCCCGAGAGATTCGCGTCGATGACGGAAAGAAGTCTCCCAGCCGGGTCGGTCCCGGCGGTCAAGGACGAGTCCGCCCCTAGGCAAGACGGCTAGTCGGTTGGCCCCACTGGGTGTGGTCTTATGAAATACTTCGAAGTGCTGTTGCGTGATCATCGGCGGGCAGCGCTGTTCGTCGCTTTGATTGCCGGCCTGGTCTACGCCAACACACTTTCGAATCAGTTCGCCTACGACGACTACCATATCATCGTCAACAACACGGCGATTCAGTCGATGGAGACGTTGCCGAGCGCCGTGTTCTCGGCTTATTAGCCCGGCATGTTTGCACGAGAATTGGGCCTATGGAGACCCACGACCCAGGCGCTCTTTGGACTTCAGTGGATCGTGGGTGACGGAGCGCCCTGGTTGTTCCACTGGGTGAATCTTCTCGGACACGCGGCGGTTACGGCGTTGGTGTTTCTGGTGCTTCTCGAGTTGATGTCAGGGGCCGTCGCGCTGCATGGGGCGTTGATCTTTACGGTACATCCGGTGCATGTGGAGGCGGTCGCCAATATCGTCGGGTTGTCCGAAATTACCTCCGCAGGATTCTTCCTGGGCGCATGCCTTCTGCACCTACGGGGCCCTGCCGAGAGCAGCGGCGCTTGGGGCCCTGTATGCGATTGCGTTTGGGTCGAAGGAAGGAGCGGTAACCCTTCCGGCAGTGATCTTCCTGCTGGATGCGGCGCGCGGCCGCCTGGGCTGGAGGGACCTTCCGCAGTATTTGGAGGAGCGCTGGCGGGCCTATGCGGCGATGGTGATTGTCGCGGGGGCGCTGCTGCTGGTGCGTTGGGAGATTCTGGGCACCATAGCGAATCCGATCGGGCCGCTGGGCACGGATCTCCTTATCGATGTCCCTCGCATCTGGACCGTCGCGGAAGTTTGGGGGAACTACGCGCGCCTCTGAATTCTACCGCTCGACCTTTCGTCCGACTATGCGCCGCACGTGATTCCCATCTCTCTCAGGTGGAACATCGCCAATACCACCCCGCTCCTCTTGACGATCGCGGTCCTCATGGGGGCGCTGGCGTCCTGGCGAAATGGAAAGATGCGGAAGGGGAGGGACTCCGCGAGGGTCGCTGGCTTCGGAGTCGTTTGGTTCATGTTGACGATCTCTCCGGTAGCCAATGTGTTCTTCTTGGCCGGCGTGCTGTTGGCCGAAAGAACCCTCTATTTGCCATCGGTCGGGTTGGCAGCCGCGTCAGGATGGCTGGTGGTCAGCTTGGCCCGTCGACCCACCGGGGCTGCTGTCCTCCTTGCTACGCTGCTCACCCTGGGCGCTACACGAACCTGGCTGCGCAACCCGACTTGGCGGGACAATCCCGCCATGCTCCAAGCCATGGTGGGCGACTACCCCCAATCTGGACGTTCCCAATGGATCTTGGGTGACGCCTTCATGGACCTCGGCAACACCAGTGAAGCTCTGAAGTCTTATGGCCTTGCTATGGACCTGTTGGACTCGCACTACCAATTAGTGACCGATATCAGCCAGACGCTCATGCGCCACGATATGCAACGCGCCGCGGAGGGACTCCTGCGGCACGCCTGGCGGGCCGAACCGGCGTTTGCCTTGGCCCCGGGGTTGTTGGCTAGGATATACTCAGAGTGGGGTCAGGCGGATCGCGCTGAGCGCTTCAGTCGCTTGGCGCTGACCATCGAC
>CALFPJ010000090.1 GCA_937919655.1 uncultured Gemmatimonadales bacterium | reverse complement strand
GCAACGGGTTCCTCCGGTATGACAGTACGATCCTCTTGGCGCGGTAGAGAGGACGAACGGGCGGCCACCCCCGCTCCCCGCCTCGCTCCGTCACAAAACCACCTCTGAGTCGTATTACTCAAGCCCCGAGTGCCCAAGCCGCACGTCTCACACAGAGGAGTCCGATGAACTCGTCGCGAATCGCGTCCAGGGTAGTTCGTACTGCCCTCTTGGTAGCCACCACCGCAGCGGTCTCCACAGCCTGCGGTGACAGCCTAGGACCGACGCCTGACGCGATCACGAGGCTGCCGCGCGCACTCTCCGTGTCCGAGCAGCAGGTCATCGCGGCCAGCAACACGTTCGGGCTCGCCCTGATGCGCCACACCGTTGCCGGGGATACCCGACCCAACGTGGTACTGTCTCCCTTGAGCGCATCCATGGCCCTCGGCATGACCCTGAACGGCGCCGACGGAGCGACGTTCGATGCGATGCGCAACACGCTGGGCTTCGCGGGGATGTCGCAGGATGAGATCAACGGGGCCTACTCGGGACTGATCGAGCTCTTGAGTGACCTGGACCCCGCCGTCCGCTTCGAGATCGCGAATTCGCTGTGGGCCAACCAGGACTTCCCGATCCACCCGGCCTTCGTCGCGGCGGTGACCGCGGCCTTCCAGGCCACGGCGGAGTCCCGTGATTTCGCGGACCCGGCCACGGTCGGGGCGATCAACTCTTGGGTGAAAGCGAACACCGACGGACTCATCGAGTCGATCGTCGACTCCCTGGATCCCGACATGGTCATGGTCCTGATCAACGCGATCTTCTTCGACGGGGCATGGACGTCCCGCTTTGATCCGGAAAAGACCGTGTCGCAGCCCTTCACGCGCGCGGACGGGTCGACCGTGAACGTGGACATGATGCAGCTCACCGACGCCGAACTGTCCGTGGGCGCGAGAAACGACTACGTCTCCGTGGAACTACCCTACGGCGGCAAAGCGTTCTCGATGGTCGTTGTGGTGCCTCACACGATGTCCGCGCGCGATTTCATGGCGGGACTCGACCAGGCCGCTTGGGACGAGGTGATCGACGGGCTTCGACCTTCCACGCTGGACCTGTTGTCGCTCCCCCGCTTCACGCTCTCCTATGACGGCTTCCTCAACGCTCCCCTGGATACGATGGGCATGGGTGTGGCGTTTCGACCCGGCGCGGACTTCACGAAGATGTCCCCCCTCGGCGACCAAGTGTGCATCGACTTTGTGCGCCAGAAGTCGTTCATCGAGGTGAACGAACGAGGCACGAGGGCTGCGGCGGTGACCGCGGTCGGGGTCAGGCCCACGTCCTTCAATGCGATGGTGGTGGATCGTCCGTTCGTCTTCGCGATTCGGGAACGGCTGTCGGGCACGGTGTTGTTCATGGGGCTGGTGGGTGACCCGACGGCGGAGCCCGAGGAGCCGGAGCCGCTGAGTAGCAGTTGCGGGTGAGGCTCGGCGCGGCAATAGCGCCAGCCCCTGGTGCCGGATACCATGCGAGAAGCCGTCTCTGACGCCCGAATGGGGCGCCTAGGCCCGATCTGATCCGATATCCACGGAGTCATGCGATGCAGTCCCGGATTCCCTCGCCGCCGTCGTTGTTCGCCGCCCTCCCGAATGCCCCTGTCGGCGCCCCTGTCGGCGCCCTTGTCGCCGCCCTCGTCGTCACCCTCGGGGCGGCCCCCTGGCTGGTCCTGACGCCAACCGACCTCGAAGCCCAAACCCGCTTCCTCCACCAGCCCGACGTCGCGAACGGCCAGATCGCCTTCGTCCACGCCAACGACGTCTGGACGGTCGCCCGCAACGGCGGCCAAGCGTTCCGGCTCACATCATCCGAGGGCGCCGAAACCAACCCGCACTTCAGCCGCGACGGGCGGATGATCGCCTTCAGCGGCGAGTACGGGGGCAACACCGACGTGTACGTGGTAGCCGCCACAGGCGGCCAGCCAACCAGGCTGACCTGGCACCCCGGTGCCGACGTCGTCCAAGGCTGGACCCCGGACGGCCAAGTCCTCTTCCAGTCAGGAAGAGAAGGCCATCCCACCCAGCTCTGGCACATGTATTCGGTGCCGACCAGCGGCGGCCTCCCGACCAAGATGTCTGCGCAGGCCTACGAGGGTGAGCTGAACGACGACGGCTCATGGTTCGCCTACCAGGAGATCGGCCTGTGGGACCCGGAGTGGCGAAACCACCGCGGCGGCCAGGCGCAGCCCGTCTCCCTTGTCAGCACGACAACCAACGAGCGCATCACGCCCCCGTGGGAAGGCGAACGGCACCTCGCGCCCGTGTGGTTGGGCAACAAAGTCTTCTATATGTCTGAGCGCGACTATGCTGCCAACGTGTGGTCGTTCGACCCCGCGACCGGTGCAGAGACGCAGCACACGTTCCACTCGGACTTCGATGTGAAGTCGCTGGGCGCAGGCGATGGCGTTGTGGTCTACGAACAGGCGGGCTACCTCCATGAGCTGAACCCGGCCACGAACGCGACCCGGCAGCTGAACATCAGCGCAGACGGTGATCAGAACTGGGCCCTCACCCGCTGGGAAGACGTATCGGCCACGCGGCTCCGGGACGCGCGCCTTTCGCCGACGGGTAAACGCGCGCTCTTCGAGTACCGGGGTGAACTGTTCAGCGTCCCGGCCGAGGAAGGCTCATGGCGCAACCTGACCCGCTCCCCGGGCGTAGCGGACCGCCATGCGGCCTGGTCGCCGGACGGGGCACACATCGCTTGGTTCAACGACGCGGGGGACGAGTACGCGCTGGTGATCGCCGATCAGGACGGTGCGAACCAGCGTCGCATCGACATCCCCAACCCCACCTTCTACTTCCAGCCGCAGTGGTCGCCGGATGGCACGCACATCGCCTTCACCGACACGGACTACCGACTGCTGGTCGTCGATGTGGCATCGGGCGCGCTGACCCACGCGGACACGGAGCGCTACGCGCACCCCGAGCGCTCGCTGGAGGCCGTGTGGTCGCCGGACTCGCGTTGGATCGCATACTCGCGCCAGCTGGACAGCCATCTGCGCGCGATCTTCGTATTCGATACCGAGGCAGGCGAGGCGCATCAGCTCACGGACGGCATGGCAGACGCCATCACGCCGGTCTGGGATACATCGGGCGACTACCTCTACTTCCTGGCGTCCACCGATGTCGGGCTCGGCACGGGCTGGCTCGACATGTCGTCGTTCGACCACCCGGTCACACGCGCGCTCTATGTGGCGATCCTGAAGGCGGATGGCGTGTCGCCGTTCATGCCCAAGTCAGATGAGGAGCCGGCGGCGGACGTTTCAGCTGAAACGCCGGGTGGGGAGGGTCGAGGTGCGGGCGGAGATCGCGACTCCGATGCCGATGCCGGTGACGGTGACGTCACCATCACCATCGACTTCGATGGCATCGACCGACGCATCGTCGACGCTCCTGGGCTGCCGCTCCGCAACTACACGGGCCTCCGCGATGGGCCCAAAGGCACGGTCTTCGTGGCCGAGGTTGTGCCGAACGAGGGCGCGGTGCTTCACAAGTACACGCTGGATGATGCCGAAGCCGAGACTTTCCTCGAAGGCTTCCAGGATGTGCAGATCTCGCACGACCGAAAGAAGCTGCTCTATCGCTCCGGCGGAAACTGGAGCGTGGTGGGAACGGGCAGTAAACCATCGGGCGGAGATGGACGGCTAACGCTGGATCTGCGAGTCCAGATCGAACCGACCGCGGAATATCGCCAGATGCTGCGCGACGGTTGGCGCTTCATGCGTGACTTCCTCTACGTGGACAACCAGCACGGCGCGCCGTGGGATGACGTGTGGGATTGGTACAGCGCGTGGCTCCCGGACGTACGGCACCGGGCGGACTTCAACCTCCTGCTCGACATGGTCAGTGGTGAGATCGCGGTGGGGCACAGTTACGTACGTGGCGGCGACTATCCCGATCTCGACAACCCAAGGGCGGGCCTGCTGGGGGCGGATTTGCGAGAATTGGACGGCAAGTACCGCATCAGCAGGATCTATTCGGGTGAGGGTTGGACTCCGGGGCTCACGGGTCCGCTCAGCATCCCCGGAATGCGCGTGGGCGAAGGCGACTTCCTGCTCGCCATCGATGGACGAGATGTAGGCGCCGGGCAGAACCCGTATGCCGCGCTCGAAGGAACGTCAGGTAGAACCATCACGATCACCGTCGCCGATGACGCGCGCGGTACGAACACGCGTGACGTCGTCGTGGAGCCCACCGACAACGAAGGCCAGCTCCGCACCTGGGCATGGGTGGCGGATAACCAGCGCCGCGTCGACGAGCTGAGCGGAGGCAAGCTCGCCTACGTCTGGCTGCCGAACACGGGGCAGGGCGGCTACACCTACTTCAACCGCATGTACTTTGCACAGCAGGACCGCCAAGGCGCCGTGATCGACGAGCGCAACAACGGAGGCGGAAGCGCCGCCGACTACATCGTGGACGTCATGGCGCGCGACCTACTCGGCTACTTCAACTCCAAGGTCGGCGACCACCGGCCGTTCACGCAGCCGATCGCCGGGCTGTGGGGTCCGAAGGTCATGATCATCAACGAACGCGCGGGCTCAGGCGGGGACCTGATGCCGTATCTGTTCCGCGCCAAGGGTGTCGGGCCGCTGGTGGGGACGAACACCTGGGGCGGCCTGGTCGGCACGTGGGACACCCCGCCGCTGATCGATGGTGGGAGTTTTGTGGCGCCTCGAGGTGGTTTTTATGACGTGAACGGCGAGTGGGCCGTTGAGGCGACCGGCGTGGCTCCGGATATCGAGGTGCGGAACGACCCGGCTCAGGTGCTGGCGGGTGGAGATCCGCAGCTTGAGGCGGCTGTTGCGGAGGCTTTGCGGTTGGTGGTCACCGAGGGGATCGAGCTGAAGGCGGAGCCGGCCGCGCCGGTGAGATATCGGCGGCCGGGGGGTGGGAACCGCTAGGCGGCGACCTTCCCGTTTCGCCATGTAGACGGTGTCCGTGAACTCGTTGTGTTGGCTCGGGGCCAGTCGCAACTCAGGGGCTATCAAGGTCGAAAGGTGCGAGATGTCATTCGCGCGAACGGACTGCGGTGGGAGGCGCGATGAAAATGGATCGATACGAGATCACGATCTCTTGGAGCACTGAGGACGACGCCTTCGTCGTCGGGATGCCTGAGTTACCCGGGTGTATGACGCACGGGGCGACACGGTTCGAGGCGCTGAAGAACGCGGAGGAGGCCATCGCATTGTGGCTGGAAACCGCGCAAGAGCTAGGGCGCGCCATTCCAGAGCCGCGGGAGTGGGGTGGGTCGCTGGTCTGACTCCCCGTCCCGTCACGAAATCGGCCGCGCCCCCACGGGCACATGCTCCATCAAATACTTGGTAAGCAGCGTGCGCAGGTGAAGGGAAGTGCCCTCGCCCTCGAAGATTCCGTGGCTCCGGTTCGGATACGCCATCATCGTGAACTGTTTGTTGCGCGCCACCATCTCGTTGATCAGTCGTTCGGTGCCCTGGTAGTGCACGTTGTCGTCACCGCTTCCGTGCACGACCAAGAGGTTTCCGGTGAGGCCGTCTACGTGGTGAATCGGCGATCCGGTGAGGTACCCGCCCGCGTGCTGCTCAAGCGTGCCGGAATAGCGCTCCTGATAGATCGCGTCGTATAAGCGTTGGTCTGGAACAGGTGCCACCGACATTCCGGTCGTGTACAACTCCGGGTGGCGGAACATCATGTTGAGCGTCATCGACCCGCCGCCGCTCCAGCCCCAGATCCCGATTCGCTCCTCGTCTACGAAGTCCCACTCCCGAATGATGCGATTTGCGGCGGCTTGGTCTGCCGAAGCGATCGTACCGATGTCACCATGGACACTCTTTCTCCACGCACGGCCCTTGGGTGCCGGAGTGCCTCGATTGTCGACGCTCGCGACGAGGTACCCCTGCTGCGCCAGATAGAGGTGCCACAGGTAGTTGTCGCCCGCCCAGTTGTCGTTCACCGTCGTACCCGCGGGTTCCCCATACACGAAGAAGACCAGCGGATAACTGCGCGAGGGGTTGAAGCCTGGAGGCTTGATGAGCCATCCGTCGAGCTCGACTCCGTCGCCGACCTCGAGACGGAAGAACTCCTGCGCTCCGCGGTCTAGAGCCGCCACCGTGGCCTTGAGCTCCGTGTTGTCCGCCATCGTCCGCACGACCCGGTGGTCGGGCAGGGACACGAGCTTCACCGTGCGCGGCACGCCGAACGCGGAGTGCGTCTGGAACGCCCATGCCCCATCCGCTGCCATTTGGTAGGCGTTCCACCCGGTGCTCTCGGCCGGGGTCAGTCGCTCAGGCTCACCAGAGCCGTCCAGGCGGGAGCGGTACAGGTAACGCTGCGTGGGATTCTCAGGAGACGCGATGTAGTAGAGCCAGCCGCCCTCGGCGTCGATCAGGGAGATGCTGACCACGTCGAAGGCCCATGGCGTGATCAACTTCTCGCTCCCGTCCGCGCGATCGACGACGTAGACGTGCCGCCAGCCGTCCTTCTCGGAGACCCAGGTGAAGCGGGCGCCGTCGTCGAGCCACAACATGTCGTCCACGACGTCGACCCAGGCCGGATCCGAGTCCGTAAAGACCACTTCAGTCGCGCCAGTGCTTGCATCGATCGCCATCAGATCATTGCGATTCTGCGCCCGATTTAGGTGCTGAATGACGAGTTCACGGGCGTTGGGCGCCCACTCCATACGCGCGATGTAGTTGTTCTGCGCGTCGCCGGGGACCTGAGCCCAGACCGTCTCGCCACCCTCGGCGGAAATCACGCCGACCCGCACGGATGACAATGTCTCGCCGACCTTCGGGTAGGGGATATGTGTCAGCGTGGGATACAACGAGTCCGTGTCGTTGATCAGAAGGAAGTCCCTCACGTCACTCGCGTCGCTTTCCCAATAGGCGATCCGGGTGCCGTCAGGGCTCCACCGGAAGCCATCGCGAATGCCGAATTCCTCTTCGTACGCCCAGTCGAAATTTCCTCGGATGAGCGTCGGGGACGCGCCGGTGGTCAGACGGGTCACCGACCCATCGGAGATCCTCTCCACAAACAGATCGTTCTCGCTCACGTAGGCGACGCGGTCTCCTTGGGGTGAGAACTTGGCGAACATCAGCGTCGACTCCGGGCGGTCCGCACCAACTTGCTGGAGTTTTCCGCTCGCGACATCGAGTACCCAGTAGTCTCCCCGCGAGTTTAGGCGCCATACGCGTTCTGAGTTGGCGTAGACGAGCAGCTTGGAGCCGTCGTCCGACCAGGCGTAGTCCTCGAGGATGAGCGGCTGGTTTCTCCCGCTCGCAATCAGGAGCTCGGCGCGCACGAGGACTTCACTGGACCCCGTGCTCGGATCGTAATTGACCAGGTCCAGTCCGCGAACGGTCGGGGACCTTTCCACCGTGCTGTATCCGGAACCGTCGGAGAGCCAGCGGGCGGGGCCGAAGAAGTCCGAAGAAAAATCACCCGACGCGAAAATGCGCTCGAGCGTAAGCTCCGCCTGCTGGGCTGTTGCGGCGAAGGGTGCGGCCAGGAGGGCCAGCACGAGGAAGAAGCTGGTTTTGCGCAGAGACACGGGATTCCTGCCGTTCGAGGTGAACTCGGGTCGGAATCTACGTGGGGATGGGCGCTTCGGCCTCCTATGGATCGATCCAGGAGGGCAACCCTTGTGGGCGGCCATTTGGTAGAAGGAATTACGCCATACGCCAAACAAGGCTCACGATGACCTACGCCCCTCCAGAATCGACAGTCTCTCGCGTCCGCGAACACCTCGCCAACGAAGTGCCCCCTGAGCATTTCTATGTCGAGTTGCTCGGTCTGCGCTACTACGACATGGCTTCGCTCCACGAACGGGTCACGGAGGGATTGCCGTTCGATGCGTTGGAGACGCTTCAAGATGCCTTGGCGTGCCCGACGCCGCGCTTCGCCGCTCTAGTCGGAATTCCGTTGCGGACGCTCGCGCGCAGAAAAGAAGCAAACCGTCTCCAGTCCGATGAGTCCGATCGGCTCTTCCGTTTGGCCCGAATCGCCGGCCTGGCCCTTAAGCTCTTTGCGGGAGGGCTCGATGACGCTCGCGCCTGGCTATTCACGCCGCTGCAGGCGCTGGGAGGCCACGTCCCGCTTGATCTCGCGGTCAGTGAGGTCGGCGCCCGCGAGGTCGAGAAGCTGATTGGGCGAATAGAGCACGGCATCCCGCTCTAGTGCTTCGTGCGTGGCGAATCATGAAGCGCCGGTACGTCGAGGCCGCATTCGATGGCGAGGGTGCTCGTCAGTTCGGCGGACGGTGGAACAGTCCCGGTCGCGCGGCGGTGTACGTTTCCGAAAGCCGCTCCTTGGCCGCACTCGAGGTGCTCGCCGGACTCGGAGCGCCCGCCGTGATGTCGGTCTACATCGTGGCCCCCGTCGACATCGATGAAGCGTTCGTCACTTCGGTCGACGTGAATGCGCTTCCTAACGATTGGTTTGCATCGCCGCCGGGACCGGGTACCCAGTCGATCGGAGACGAGTGGCTTTCCCGCGGCACCTCGGCTGTCCTTCGTGTGCCCAGCCCGCTCATCCCTGGTGAATTCAACTTTGTGCTCAACCCAGCGCACCGAAATTTTCGGACCCTCGTCATCGGACCCGCAGAAGAGCTTCGCTTCGATCGGCGGCTGTTGCCGGGGTAACGCTGCCACGTCCCTGCGGCCCATTCTGGCGCCCCATGCCCCTTCCGACACTTCTCTGGTGAATGCACGCGGTGGCCAAGATCGGGGAGAGGTGCTGGACATGTATCATTGCCTACCGCGGCGATCGAGTCCGGATTATCTCGGCTCGGCGTTCTCGGCCTCGGGAGATCGAGATCTATGAGCAGTGAAGAATGGGAGCGACGCGATTTGAAGATGGTAGCTCCGTCCATCTCAGCCGAAGACTTCGACCGCCGATTCGACTCGGGCGAGGACCTCTCCGAGTTTTGGGAATTAGGGACCCTCCGACGCCCGGGTCTCGAGCCCCGACGCGTGAACGTCGACTTCCCATCCTGGATGGTCGATTCGCTTGACCGCGAGGCAAAGCGCATGGGGCTGTCCCGCCAGGCCGTGATCAAGGTCTGGATTGTTGATCGGTTGGGGGTGGGTTAGCCGGGTGCGCCGGTACGATATCGGCGGCAGAGGTGCGGTCAGTCGTCACTGCACGTTCACGACCCATCTCGCCATGGGAACGCCCTGAGACGTATATGAGACTCCGGGCTCGCATGTGTTGAGCCCGGAGGTCGTCTGCCCACCGTTCTTCGAAGCGGGCCTTACCGCTTCTTCTTTTACATGGCGGATCGCGGAGAGCCCGCGCATGTTCATGTCGAGCGTGATGACTCGACAGCCGAGTT